>DATLBS010000016.1:0-121092 GCA_035526765.1 Thermoplasmatota archaeon
TGCTTTTCTTGGGCAACCGAGCGCTCCGCGTTCGGTCCTGGATCATTGCCCATCCAACACCATGTGCCGGTGGGGGGCGTCAAGCACCAGAAAGATGCCGCCGAATCTTTGCTAAGCAGCTATGTGCGGCCACAGGCCGCACGACGCAGGGTGCTGGGGGGATGGTTTGTCCCTTGCGGGGCCGCAGGCCCCGCGCGTCGCGCGTGTGCACGGAGCGAGCCGTGCGTGTCGACGGACCTTTCCGTCGGCGTGGAGCGCATGGCACCAGCCACGGAAAACACGGAGGGCACGAGATCGTGGAGGAATCGTTTTCCGTGGGTTCGTGGATGCCATGGCCAGTTTTCGGCAGGCGCGCTTCGCGCGCCCCATGCCATCGCCCGTGCCAACAAGAGCCCCATGTGATGGTTGGTATTCTTCATGTCCCTTGAGGGGCCGCAGGCCCCTCGTGTCGCGCGTGTGCACGGAGCGAGCCGTGCTGGCCGTGCAACGCACGCCGCCGGAGGTGCCGGTTGACTGGCGCCTATACCAACACGCGATGGGTCGCTCGAATTGAACGAGCTAGGGCGCTCGGTGAAATCTGTGAAATCTGTGGTTCGTGGCGGTGGGGTGGGGAAGCCGAACCCTACATTTCTTCCAACGGAGGGATGCCCATCGTCTCCAGGGCCTTCCGCAACGCCATCTGCCCCGCGACGCAGGCCGCAAGGCGCATCGACTGCACTGCCTTGTCCTCGCACTCAAGCACTCGGTGGTCGCGGTAGTACTCGTTGAAGGCACCCGCCAGCTCCAGCACGTACGCGGCAAAGCGCTGCGGCGCGGACTTCTCGACGGCCTCCTGCACGGCGGGCTGCAGGCGCGCGATCGTCCACGCGAGCTTCTGCTCGCCGGCACCGGGCCGCGCGCGCGCGTGGTCGGGCTGGATGCGCGCGTCGAGGCAGCGGCGCACGAGACTGGAGGCGCGCGCGTAAGCGTACATCAGGTACGGGGCAGAGTCGCCCTCGAAGTCCAGGGCCTCCTCCCACCGGAACTCGATGGGCTTCTCAGGCTGGATGCGCGCGATGTTGAAGCGGATCGCAGCGACGCCGACGGCCTCGGCGATCTCGCGCAGGCGCGCCTCGGGCAGCTCGTCGCCGCGGCGCTGCTTGACGGCGGCGTAGGCGCGCTCGGCCGCCTCATCGAGGAGGTCGTCGACGAAGACGACGCGGTTGGCGCGCGTGCTCATCTTGCCCTCAGGGAGGCTCACGAAGGCGTAGAAGACGACCTGCGGCCGCGGGATGCCGAGGGCGTCGAGGGCGGCGCCCACCTGCAGCGACTGCAGGCGGTGGTCCTCGCCCAGCACGTCGATGAGGCGGCCCTCGCCGACGTGCCTCGCCTTCCAGGCGTGGTACGCGATGTCGCGGGTGGCGTAGACGCTGGTGCCGTCGCCGCGCGTGAAGAAGAACTTGTCCTTCTGGCCCTTGAGGAGGCTGGAGAGGTCGAGGTAGTTGGCGCCGTTGGCCTCGTCGGTTCCGGCCAGGGGCAGGTGCTTGAGGGCGTCGATGGTGGCGGCGACGGAGCCGTCCAGCACGACGTCGGATTCGTCCTTGATGGAGTCGTAGCGGGCGCCCAGCCGGTGCAGGCTCTGCAGCATGCCCTCGAAGCAGGCCCCATACACGAGCCTGACCTTCTCGAGGAGGGCGGGCTCGGCGGCCTCCAATTCCTCCACCAGCTTCCTGACTTGTGCGCCCACGGTGGGGTCCGACTTGGCCAGCTCATGGGCCGCCTGGTAGTAGCGGACGAGGTCGTGGTCGACCTTGGGCCGCCCGGGCGGGGGCAGCGTCGCGGGGTCGAGGTTCCATTTCCCCCAGCTGAGGGTGGCGACCTGGCGGCCGAGGTTGTCCATGTAGTACTGCACCTCGACGTCGTGGCCGGCGGCGCGGTGGAGGCGGGCCAGCGTGTCGCCGACGATGGGGTTGCGGGCGCGGCCGACGTGCAGGGGACCGTTAGGGTTGGCGGAGGTGTGCTCCAGGAGGACCCGCTGGCCGGTGGCGCGCGCCGTGATGGCGGCCATGGGGTCGGAGTAGACGAGGTCGGCCAGCCTGGAGCGGTCGACGGTGAAGTTGACGTAGGGGCCCTGCGCCTCCACCTTGCCCACCCACGTGCGGCCTTCCTGGGGCACGGCGGAGGCGATGTCGAGGGCGATGGCGTTGGGGGCCTTCCGCAGGGCCTTGGCGAGGGAGAAGCAGGGGAGCCCCAGGTCGCCCATGGCCGGGTCGGGGGGCGATTCCAGTGCGGGCCACGGCGCGGCCATGCGCATCGCCTGTGCCGCGGCGGCCAGGAGGCGCCCCACCTCGGCTCGGAAGCCGGCCATCGGGTCGGAGGCGGCGGGCACAGGCGGGCGACCCGCCTCCCCGGAAAAAGCGTTGGGAACCGTCGGCGGCCTTTCAAGCGCGCCCGGGTTCGGCGCGGGCATGCAGGAGCGCAGGTTCCGTGTCGGGGACGAGAGCCTGGGCGGCACGCTGTGGAGCCCCTCCGGGGCACCCCGCGCGGGGATCGTCCTGGTGCACGGGTTCAACTCCTCCGCCGGCGAGTTCGGGACGCTGGCGCGCACGCTGGCGGAAGGAGGATTCCACGTCCTGGACTTCGACCAGCGCGGCTACGGGCGCTCCCAGGGCGAGGCAGGCCGCACGAGCGTCGAGCGCGCCGTCGAGGACATCCAGGGCGCCACGGAGGCCCTGCGGGACGAGGTGGGGGTGGCCGTGCCCCTTGGGATCCTCGGGCACAGCCTGGGGGGCGCGTACGCCATCGCGGCGCTGGCGCGCGGCGGGCCCTTCCGCGCGGGCGTCGTGGCCCACCCCGTGGACCGGCTCTTCGACGAGCTCAACCCGCTGGAGCGCGCCGGGTACCACGCGATCGGGCGGTTCTCGGAATGGCGCGTGCGGCGCGGCCGGCCTCCCGGCACGATCCCGTACAAGAACTCCTACGAGTCCCTGTTCGAGGACCGGGACGCGGCCAGGAAGGCGCGCGACGACGGCTTCCTGCTGGGCCGCGTGAGCCTCGGCAACTACCGGGCGGCCCTCACCATGTCGGCCAGCACCTGGGCGGCGAAGGTGCGGCAGCCGGTGCTGGTGATCGCAAGCCCCACGGACCGGGCCGTCAAGCCGGCGCACACGCGCAAGGTGTACGATGCCTTGGCGGGCACGAAGGAGCTGCTGCTGCACAAGGGTGGCCACTCCTGCTTCCGCGACCTGGACGGGCCGATGCTGGCCCAGGCAAGCGTTGCGTGGTTCCAGCGTCACCTCGGGGTCAAGCGATGAAGCCCGACCGGGTCCCTGGGGCAGGCCGATGACCCGGAAGAAGGCGGCGCGCGCCAGGCCGCAGGTCGCGCCACGAAGGGGCGTTGCCCCACCCCTCCAGGCGGCCCCTTCCCTTGCCTTCGGGGCTGCGGCGACGAAGAGCGAGCGCTCGCCCGGCGCGCCCAATGGCCTGGTCTTCCTCGACTTCGACAACACGATCATCCACGGCGACGCGGGCCCGCTCTTCGGGTGGTACCTGTTCCGGTGGCGGCGCCACGAACTGGTCGGGCGCTTCTGGGCGCGCATGCGGCTGTGGGGCCGCTTCATCCCCTTCCTGAGCTGGATGGGCCTGCAGGCGGGGCTGCATCGCCTGCGGTTCCGGCGGCGCAGCAGCCTCATCCGCGCCAGCTACAAGGGACTGCGGGGCGTCGACGCGCGGCAGTTCTACGGCCTCATGCAGGACTTCGCGCGCGAGGCCATCGTGCCGCGCCTGTATCCTGAGATGGTGGAGGAGATGCGGCGGCACCAGGCCGAGGGCCGGCGCTGTGTCGTCATCACCACCGGCATGGAGCCGCTTGTGCGCCACGTGCTGGACCACATCGATCCCGCCATCGGCCTCATCGGGTGCCGGCTCATGGAGCGCGACGGCCGGTTGACGGGGCGGGTGCTGGGGCCTCTGTTCGGAGTCGACAAGGCGAACATCCTGGACGCCTACGCCCGGGCGCTGGGGATCTCGCCGCTGGACTGCTGGGCGTACTCGGACCACTGGTCCGACAAGCACATGCTGGAGGCGGTCGGGCACCCCGTGGCCGTGCATCCGCGCGTGCGGCTGCAGCGCCTGGCCCAGCGCAAGGGATGGGGGATCCAGAGGCCGGTGCCGCCGGTGCCGCCGGCCGCCGTCTCCTAGGCCAGCGACTAGGCGGCCTTGGGCTTCTTGGCCTGCGAGTACATCGCCGCGACCAGCAGGAGGACGACCAGCAGGACCACCGGCAGCGCCCATTGGCGGGCCGTGGTGAAGGCGTCGCCGTGGGCGCCGAAGACCATGCCCCACAGCATGGGGATGGAGAGCCACGTGTTGACGCGGCTGGCCATGACGGCGGTCTTCACGAGGGGCGCGTTGGCCTCGCCGAGCCGCTTCTTCTCGGCCTCATCGGCGGTGGCGGCGATCGCCTTGTTGTTGCCGAGGATCTTCTGCTGGCGGGGCCAGATCACGAACCAGACGTTGAAGGCCATCACGAGGGCCAGGAGGGCGCCGAGGTAGATGGCGTACACGTGGTAGGCCAGCACGCCGCCGGCCTCGAGGCCGGCCCGGTACCCCTCCATGTGGCCGTAGAGGAGGATGAGGCCGAAGAGGACCGTGGAGGCGGCGCCCCAGCGGAACCAGAACAGCGTCTTGATGGTGATGTGCGCCGTCGCCTTCTCCGCCATGTTGGCGTCGTAGGGCTTGCGCATCTGGAACTTCAGGAGAGGCAGGTTCACGAGGTTGAAGAAGTACAGCATGCCGATCCACACGATGCCCGACAGCACGTGGAGGAAGCGCAGGGCCGCGTCGTTGTCGGTGACGTAGGGGGAGACCATGTCTGCGGCCATCCGGCGTGGATATTTCAACGCCCTCATTCCGTTCCGGTGAGCATTGGCGCTGGGGCTTGTGGCGCGCGCGGCGAGGGTTTTCCGGCCGGCCATGCAGGCCCTCATCAGAGGCAGTGCAATGTGTGCGGCGTGCGGACGCGCGGCTCCACAACGATTATCCCCCGCTTGGGGTCCCTTCGTCCATGAAGTCCCTGGGGGTCCTTTCCCTCCTCTTGGCGGCCACGTTGTCGGGCTGCTTCACGACCGGCGGCGACGGCACCACGGCCCCTGGCGGCATCGCCATCCCACAGCATTACCCGCGCCTGGCGCCCCCCGCGGACCCCATGCCGGAGGGCGCCGGCCACGACCACACCGTGCCCGACCAGCACAAGTTCCTGTGGAACTACGAGTTCAGCGCCCGCGACCCGCTGCAGCAGAACGCCGCCAACATCGCGGGCCTGCACGCCCTGGACCTGCAGAACGGCTACCTCTTCGGGGCCGTGTACGGCTCCCACACCGTGAGCGCGGACGGCGGCCTGCAGATCTGGGACGTCCACACCGACCCCGCGCACCCCAAGGCCCTGGGCAAGTGGACCATCCCCGGCTCCGTGGGCGGCGACCGCGCGGTCGGGGCGACGCCCGACGGGAACTACGCGGTCATCGGGCTCGAGCCCATCGACTGCCTCGGCCACGTGAACCCCTTCGCGGCCGTGAACGCCTACCTGCTGGACACGCGCGACAAGTCGCTGCCCGTGGTCTCCGACGTCATCACGATCGGCGGCAACACGCTGGGGAACCCCGCGGGGGTCAGCCGCGACGACCTCTTCGGCCACCACTCCGTCTTCGTGCACCGCATCAAGGACGTCGATTACGCCTTCATGTTCGGCGACATCTACCGCATCGACCACGGCGAGGGAAGCGCCCGCTTCGCCAAGGTCGGCGGCATCAACACCGGGCATGACATCTACGTCGTCGACACGCCGTGGAACACGACTTGGGCGCTCTCGGCCAACGGCGGCTCCGGGCTGCAGGTCTTCGACGTGACGCACCCCGAGGCCCCCATCGAGCTCGCCAGCTGGGACCTCCCCAACCGCGAGGGCCTCGAGAAGAACGGCACCGCCTACTACTTCCACACCTCGGACGCGACGTTCCTGCCCGACGGCCAGATCCTCGTCGTGCTCAGCTCGGAGGACTGGACGCCGCACGTGAGCCCCCTGTGGGTGCTGGACGGCAACCCGCTGCGCGGCATCACCGGGAAGCCCGCGGAGCCCATCCAGCTGCAGATGCTGGGGTCCTGGCAGAACCCGGGCGGCCACACCGCGGCGGGCACCAGCTTCAGCCTGCACAACCCCCGCTTCCACGACTCCGGCCTCATGACGATCACCAGCTACCATGGCGGCTTCTGGCAGCTCGACATGCGGACCCCCGAGTTCTGGACCGCCCCCGCGCCCCTTGCGTACGCCGTGTACGTCGACGGTTCCCCCGCCAAGGTGCTCGACCCAGCCGAAGAGGCCATCGAGAACGCGCAGTGCAAGCTGGGCATCAAGATGGACACACCCACCTACATGGACCTCGCAGTGGGACCGCACGGGACGCTCTACATGGCAGACGTCTTCATGGGCCTGTACACGTTCACGCCCACGGACGACCACCCCGTCTTCGGCACGCACCCGCTGGCTGGCACGCCGTAGGGAGAAGCCGGGTCGGCCTGGGCGGTCGCGTTCGCGCAGGAAATCGCCACTGGACGCACGCTGAGCGCCGCGGGCAGCCGTCCGGCCGCTAGAACAGCGTCTTCTGCGCCTGCCGTGCGCGCCCTGCCCCGTACCTGGCGAGGGCCGTGTCGACGCGCTCGCGGCCGAACCCGTGCCGGTCGACCATGATGGCGCGCACCGCATCCGCGTCGGGCCCCTTCATGGCGAGGTCCGGGGGCGACACCGCCGCGTGGTCGGGCTGGAGGAAGATGGCGCGCACGGCGTCCCGGTCCTCCAGGGCGTCCCGTTGCTCCAGGATGGCGCGCTCCGCGGCGGAGGACGCCGAGGCAGGGTTCGCGGCCAGCCTGGCCAGCAGCGCCTCGAGGCTGCCGTCCTTCTTGACCAGCGGGATGGCCTTCTTGGCGCCGATGCCCTTGATGCCGGGGTGGAAGTCGGTGCCCACCAGGAGGGCCACGTCGACCAGTTGCGCATGCGTGAGCCCGAGCGCCTCGAGGGAATCCTGCAGGGGGACCTCCTCGGGCGTGACGTCCGCCCACACCTGCTTGCCCGGCATCTTGCGTTTGCCGCCGGTGGCGAGGTGGCGCACCAGCAGGGGCGTGCCGAACAGGAGGGCGTCGAAGTCCTGCGAGACGGCCGCGTCGACGAGGCCTTCCCTGCACATCCACGACGCCTGCGCCTCCCCCTCGCCGGTTGCCTGGACGACGGGGATGCCAAGCGCGCGCAGGAGGTCCTGCGCCTGCGTCACCATGGGCGCCGTGAGGCGGCTGGTCTGCTGCGCCTTGGTGAGGGAGCGCGCCTCGCTCTCCCTCAGGTGGCGCTCCGCGGCCTCGCGCTCCGGCTCCGTGGTGGCGGCGGCCAGCGCCTGGCGCGCCGCCTCCACGGCAGGCCTGGCCTCCGCGTGCTCCCCCGCGGCCTTCACCTTCCGCTCGGCGCGCGCCGCCAGAGTCTCCTTCTTCAGCTCGGGGGCCACCCCGTCGAAGACGAACACGGGACGGATGCCCGCCTCGACGAGGTTCGCGGTGCGGTACAGGGTCCCCGCGAGGTGGCTCGTGATGCGGCCCTCCCCGTCCATGAGGGGGGTGCCGTCGGGTTGGCGGATGGAGGAGAGGAACTGGTAGAGGATGTTCCAGGCGTCGATGGCCACGCGCTTGCCCGCGTAGTGCGCAAGCGTGGTCGGGCGGCGCACCACGACGTCCCCGAGGTCGATCCCCACGCACCGGCATGGCGGCGCGTCCGTTAAGAAACTACTAATCCGGCGGCGGGCGTGAAGCGCCGTGGATGGGGACCCGGCTGGAGGCAAGAGGTCACGGGGCGGGTCGGCGATGGCTGGCCTCGTCCTCCTGGCGGCCCTGCTGGCCGGGTGCGGGAACCCCCAGCACCCCCCCGTTCCCGGTCTCGATGGCGAGGCCGCCCTCCGCTTCGTGAAGGAGTTCGCGACCTACCCCGACGGCGCGCCGCGCTTCCGCATGCCCGGCACCGTCGGCCAGCAGGAGGGCGCTGCGGTCCTGTGGAACGCGACGGCAGTCCCTGGCTGGGAACGCACCTGGCAGAACTTCACGGGCGAGGACTACCTCAGGCTGGACCGCACGGTCGTGGCGGGCTATACCCCGGGACCTGGCGTCCACCGCGCCTACTGCTCCGAGGGCGATGAACGGCGTGTCCCTGGCCTGCGCTTCGCGAACCTCCTGGCCGTGCATCCCGGACCCAGGGGGGCGCCCATGGTCCTGCTGGCGGCCCACTGGGATTCCCAGATGAACAGCAACTACGACCCGGATGCCAGCAAGCGGCACCTCCCCGACCCGGGCGCCAACGACGGCGCCTCCGGTGTTGGCCTCCTGCTGCAGTTGATGCGCCAGATCCCCGCCGGCCTGCCGGTCTCCGTGGGGATCCTGTTCGTCGACGGCGAGGACGGGTTCTACAACTGCTACCCCGACGCGGGAAGCCTCTACTTCGCGCAGCACCCAGCGGCCTCGGCCTCCGCGTTCATCCTGCTGGACATGGTGGGCGACCCTGGGGCCCTCTACCCCAAGGAGACCAACAGCGTGCGGAGTGCCGCTTCCCTCGTGGAGCTGGTGTGGCGCCACGGCCAGTCGACCGCCTATGGCGCCGCACATTTCGTCAACCGGAGCGCGGACATCTCGGACGACCACCTCGCCTTCATCCAGGCAGGCATCCCCGCCATCGACATCGTGGACGCGGGACGACCCACCACCTTCCCTCCCCAATGGGACACCACCATGGACACCGTGGACAAGCTCGACGCCGCCATGTTGGGGCTGGTGGGGGACACGCTGCTGGCGACGCTGCGCGACCCGTCGCTTCCGGGCCTGCTGCAGGCCCCCTAGACAAGCAGCGCGCCGAGGGATCAGGCGGTGGCGGTGAGCTCGACGGTGCGGGTGAGGATGCCCTTGAACCGGTCCACGAGGGCCTGGGCCTGCGCCGCATCGCGGGCCTCGGCCTGGATGCGGTAAATGGGCTCGGTGCCGCTGGGGCGCACCAGCACCCAGCCTTCGGCAAGGTAGGCCTTGACGCCGTCGCGGTCGTCGACGGACTGGATGCCCTTCTCGGCGCCGAGGGCCTCCTTGTAGCGGGCGAGGACGGCCTGCTTCTGCTCGTCGGGGACCTGGATCTTGTCCTTCACGAGGGCATAGGAGGGGATCTCGGAGAGCAGGCTCGACAGGGGGCGCCCCGTCTTGGCCAGCAGCTCCAGCACGAACGCCATCGCCATGAGGCCGTCGCGGCAGACCTGGTGGCGCGTGAACATGAGGCCGCCGTTGTCCTCGCCGCCGAAGACCGCCTTGTGCTTCAGCATCTCGCGCGCCACGACGGGGGACCCCACGACCGTCCATTCCAGCTTGCCGCCGCCCATCGTGACGGCGTCCGCGACGCAGGAGGAGCTGGACACGGCCGTGCACACGACGCTGCCGGGGGGGTGCCTCTTGAGCTCCCACACGCAGCCCAACGCAAGGCTGCGGTCGCCCCACACGTAATCCCCCTTCTCATCGATGAAGATGGCGCGGTCCGCGTCGCCGTCCTGCAGGATCCCCAGGTGGGCCTTGGAGCGCTTGACCTCCTCGATGCAGCGCTTCGAGTTGGCGGGGCTGGGCTCCGAGGGGCGGTCCCTGAACGCGCCGTCGAGGACGCAGGAGAGGGGGACGACCTGGACGCCGAGGGCCGACATGAGGCGGGGGGCGGAGACGCAGCCGGCGCCGCCGCCGGGGTCCAGCACCACCTTGAGCTTGGCGTTGCGGATGGCCTGCTTGTCCACCTGCCTCAGCACGGCCTCGATGTAGTGGTCGACGGCCCCGGTGTCGGACGTGTGGGTGCCCACCTCGGGCCAGGGGACCAGGCGGAACTTCTGGGAATAGTAGAGGGCCTCGACCGCAGCTTCCTCGTCCTGGGAGGTCTCGGTGCCGTCCGGGGCCACGAGCTTGATGCCGTTGTATTCGGGAGGGTTGTGGCTGGCCGTGATGATGCCGCCGGCGGCGAACCTCTTGTCGCGGACGTAGAGCTGGATGCCGGGGCTGGGCAGGATGCCGATGTCGACGGTGTGGACGCCCGTGGAGTTGATGCCGGCGCAGAAGGCTGCGTTGAGGTGGGGGCCCGAGGAGCGGGCATCGCGGCCGACGGCGACCTTGGCGCCCTTCGGGAGCCAGCTGCCCACCGCCTGGCCGAGACGGACCGCGAGGTCCGGGGTCATCGTGGTGCCGACGACGCCGCGCACGCCGTTGGTCCCGAACAGCTTGTTCATCGGGGGTCCGGAAGCCTGGACAGGGGAAAAGCCCGGCGATTGTCGGCCCGATGGCCCCCTGCTCACACGGAGCGCGCGGAGACCACGAAACGCCTCTTCCTGCAGCAGGCGCCTGGAACGGGGCTCTCCGCGACATCAGCGACATCCGCGTGGAAAGCGAAAACCACCAGGAGATGCACTGATTCCCCACGCCTTCCGCGTGAAGGGCTGATGGACCTGGGCTATCCGACTTCGGGGCTGCCGAAGCTGTCCGCCTTGGGCTTGGCGGTCGCCTGCGTCTGGAACTGGATCTGCGGCAGCGGGATGGGGGGCGGCAGGCGAAGCTCCTTGGCGAGACCGACGGCCTCGGGGACGGCCATGCCCATGACGGCGCTGTGGACCTGCTGCGCCATCTCGGGCGGGAGGTTGCGGGAGGCGCCCCATGCGTCCGCGGCCACACCCGCACCGGGGTCGTTGAAGGTGAGGGTCCCCTCGATCTTGATGACTCCCAGCGGGCCGTAGCTGGTGGTGTAGCCGAACTCGACGCGCAGGCGGTCGTCCGCCTCGCGGGCGACCAGGGTCAGCGTGGAGTTGTGGTCGATGCGGATCTGCTGGTTGGGCACGGGGTCGCTGAAGCGGCGCGCCTCGATGGAGCGGAGGACGATCCCCGTGACAGGCATGGGGCGCGCGAGGGGGGGCCTTGATAAAAAGCGGGTGGCGGATTGGACAGATGCGACGCGATGCAGCCGATGCTGGAACCACAGCCTGCCCACATCTTGAGGTTCATCCCCGAGGGAGCAATGCCGCGAAGGGTTCCCCCATGGCATCATCCACCCGCCTCCAGCAAGCCGACGTCCAGGTCCACGAGCACCGCACCGCCAAGGTCGTCGAGCTCGTCAGCAGCAGCAGCCGCAGCTTCCAGGAAGCCATCGAGAACGCGCTGGCCGATGCCCGCTCCACGACCCGCGGCATCACGGGCGCCCACGTCGAGAACATGCACGTCGTGTGCGACGATGGCCGCATCACGGCGTACAAGGTCAACCTGAAGGTCAGCTTCGGCGTGGAGCGCGACTCCGGGCGCGGCTCTTCCGGGAGCGACTCGGAGTCCCGCAGCACCGGTTCGCGCGACAGCAGCTCGTCCCGCAACGGCTCGTCCCGCCGCAACGGCTCTGCCTAGACGCGCTCCCGGCGTCTTCCGTTCCGGTCGTCCTATCCTCTTTTCCTTTTCCCTCGTTGTCCGCGTCAGGCCTTCCGGGCGCATTTTGTGGCGCCGGTTGCCAGGTCTGCCGGACCTTGCAGGAGGCTCGTTCGGTCTCCGAGCGCGGATGCTTCGAAACGGGACAGGGTCAGGCCGTGAGGGCGCGGGCCTGCAGGAACGTCTTGCCACGCCGGGTGATGCGGTAGCGGTCCTCCTTGAGGTCCGCACCGGGGCTGAACACGCGGCACAGCAGGCCGTCATCCACGCATTCGTCCAGGGCGAGGCCGAACCAGGATCCGACGTCTGCCGAGGACAGCGCCATCTCCGCTTCCAGGTCATCATAGGTAAGGCCGCCGCGCTGGCGGACCGCATGCAGGATGTTCCAGACCCCGTGCATGAGTGCGGCAAAGCGTCCCCCAGACATGTGCGCTGAGGGACAAAACGTTGGGCCCCTGGTCCGCGCTGTCCAATCAAGCAGGCCTTAATCGACCCCGCCATTGCCACGCCGTGGTGACGGCCCCGGCTCCCAGGCAGGTGACCGCCACCGCGGCCGCGCGCGCCACCGTGCTGGCCTGCGCCCTCCTGACCGCGTCGCTGGCGGCGCTGGTGCTGGCGGGCTGGAGGCTGGGCTGGCCAGTCCTCACCTCGCTGGCCCCAGGGGGCCCCAGCATGATGGCCACCACGGCCTGGGCGCTCATGGCCCTCGCCGCAGGCCTCCTGGCCATCCGCAGGGGCCGCTTGCCTGCGGTGAGCCTCATGGCGGGCATCCTGGTGGCCACCTTCGGGATGGCCGTGGCCGCCGAGTACGCCCTGGGGCTGGACCTCGGCGTGGACGGCTGGGGGTGGCGCATCATGGGCAGCACGCCCCCGCCGTCGCCCCGCATCGCGCCCCTCACCGCGCTTGGCCTCATCGCCGCCGGCACCGCGACGGCGGCCATGGGGAGCGCGAAGGGACGACGCCTGGGCACGCCGCTTGCCCTGGTGGGAGGCGCCGTGGGGTTGCTGCAGCTCACCACCGACCTGTACGGCACCCGCGTCCCGGGCCGGAACACGCAGATGGCCGCGCACACCGCGCTGGCGATCCTCCTCCTTGCCATCGGGCAGCTTTCCCTGCGGCCCCACGAAGGGCGCCTGGCGGTGCTGTGGGGGCGGAGCGAGGCCTCCCGTGTCGCGCGACGGCTGCTGCCGGCGGCGCTGCTGTCGCCGCTTGCCCTGGGCCTGCCCTTCGCGCTAGCCGTCCGCTCGGGCACGCAGCAGTCCCTCTTCGCGCTCGCCCTCTTCGCGGCCTCGACGGCGGCCCTCGTGACCTCCGTCGTCTGGGTCGTCATCCTCCACCTCGAGCGCACCGGGGCCGCCCGGGATGCCCTCGTCGAGGCGGACCAGCGCAAGACCGCTCTCCTCACGGCCATCACGGAGACCACCAGCGACTCGATCTCCGTGAAGGACCTCGACAGCCGGTACGTGTACCTCAACGCCGCTGCGGGCCGGCTGCTGGGCCATCCGGCGCAGGACCTGGTCGGGACGGACCTGTCGCAGGTCCTGGACGCGGCCACCCTGGCCCGGGTGCGGGACCAGGAGCGCGGCGTCATCGCGACCGGCCAGCCGGAGACCCGCGAGCAGGTCATCCCGGTGGACGGCGTGAAGCACCTCCTGCTGACCGAGAAGGCCCCGTACCGCGACCTGCAGGGGCGGATCGTGGGCACCATCGGGGTGTCCCGCGACATCACCGACCGCAAGAAGGCCGAGGAGGACCTGCGCCGCGCCGAGGAGCGGCTGTCCAAGGTGTTCGAGGCCACCCCGGTCGGCATCGCCCTCACGCACGCCGACGGCCGCTTCGTCGATGTCAACCCCGCCTTCCAGCAGATCACGGGGCGCACCCGCCACCAGCTCTTGTCCCCCAGCTTCACGGCGTACCAGCTGTGGGAGGACCCCGCTGACCGGGACCGCATGCTCGCGCAGGTCCGCGGCGGCGCCCTGGTGCGCGGCCACGGCGTCCGCGCCAAGCGCGCCGACGGCCAGCTGCGCGACCTCGAGGTCTCCATGGACCTTCTGGACGTGGGTGGGGAGACGCTGATCCTCACCATCGCGGCCGACGTCACGGACCAGGCCTTGGCCGCGCGCCAGCGCGACGCCCACTCCATGGCCTTGGCGGAGCTCGACCGCCTGCAGCGCATCGAGCAGTTCCGCACCGCCTTCATCAACACCACTGCGCACGAGCTCGCCACGCCCCTCACGCCCATCCTGATCGACATGCGCCTGCTGGCCGGCCCCGAGGTGGAGTGCCTGCCTGCCCAGCAGCGGCGCGCGCTGGGCTCCCTGCTGCGCAACATCGAGCGGCTGCGGCAGACGGCGCAGGGCGTGATCGACGCCTCGCGCGTGCAGAGCGCCCAGTTGCGCCTCGACCTGCAGGACCTCGACGTCGCCACCGCCGTTCGGGACGCCGTGGCGACCCATGCCACCCCCGCGCAGCGCGCCGGCGTCCGCCTGGAGATGCAGCCCGGAGGGTCGCTGTGCGTGCGGGCGGACCCCGGGCGCCTCGCGCTCATCCTGGGCCACCTGCTGGGGAACGCGCTGAAGTTCACGCCCGCGGGGGGCCGCGTCGTGGTTGCCTGGGGGCGCCGCGATGGCTTTGCCCGGATCCGCGTGCAGGACACCGGGCCCGGGCTGGACGAGGCGCAGCAGGCGCTGCTCTGGCAACCCTATTCGCAGGTCCATGACCGCATGCAAAGCAGCGCTGTCGGCAGCGGCCTGGGGCTGTTCGTGAGCAGGAACCTCGTCGCCCTGCACGGCGGCGACGTGGGGGTCGAGAGCCCCATGCCAGGGGGCGGCAGCACCTTCTGGTTCACGCTGCCCCTGGGCAACGGGGACGCCACCGCCGGAACGGGGGGCCAGCGAGGCCTGCCCAACACCTAAATGGGGGCCTCGCGTAGGGAGGTTCCCGTAGCGCATGACGAAGTACATCGTCGTCACGGGCGGGGTGTTGTCGGGCCTGGGCAAAGGCATCACGACGAGCTCCATCGGGACCCTCCTCAAGGCACGCGGCGTGAGCCTGACCGCCGTCAAGATCGATCCCTACCTCAACTCGGACGCGGGCACTATGAACCCGTTCGAGCACGGCGAGGTCTTCGTCCTCAACGACGGCGGCGAAGCGGACCTGGACCTCGGGAACTACGAGCGGTTCCTCGACATCCCCCTCACCCGCGACAACAACATCACGACCGGCAAGGTGTACAAGTCGGTCATCGACAAGGAGCGCCGAGGGGATTACCTCGGCAAGACCGTGCAGATCGTGCCCCACATCACCAACGAGATCCGCGAATGGATCAAGCGCGTGGCCAAGAAGTCGAACGCGGACGTGTGCCTGGTCGAGGTCGGCGGCACCGTGGGCGACATCGAGTCTGCGCCCTTCCTCGAGGCCATCCGGCAACTCCACCGCGAAGTGGGCCACGAGAACCTGTTCCTCATCCACACTTCCCTGGTCCCGGTCGTCGGCGCGGTCGGGGAGCAGAAGACCAAGCCGACGCAGCACACGGTGCGCGACCTCAAGTCCATCGGTCTCCACCCCGACATGATCGTCTGCCGCAGCGCGCAGCCCCTGCATCCCGAGATCCGCGAGAAGATCGCGAGCTTCTGCGACGTCGACGAGGCCGCCGTCATCTCCGCCCACGACGCGCGCAGCATCTACGAGGTGCCCCTCATCCTCGAGGAGCAGGGCGTCCCCGACACCATCCTGCACCGCCTCAAGGTGAAGGCCAAGGCGCCCGACCTGGCCCCCTGGCGCGAGCTCGTGGACAAGATCGTGAACCCCAGCCACCAGGTCACGGTCGCCTTCGTGGGCAAGTACACGGACCTCAGCGACTCCTACCTCAGCATCAACGAGGCCCTGCGCCACGCCGGGGCGTCCCTTGACACGAAGGTGAAGATCGCCTACATCGAGGGCGAGGACCTCGAGTCGGACGACCGCGAGGCCTGGAAGAAGCTGAAGGAATCCGATGCCATCCTCGTCGGTCCCGGCTTCGGCAGCCGCGGCACCGAGGGGAAGATCCGTGCCGTGCAGCACGCCCGCGAGAACGGCGTCCCCTTCCTCGGCATCTGCCTTGGCTTCCAGTTGGCCATCGTCGAGATGGCGCGCCACCTCGCCAAGCTCCCCCACGCCAATTCGACGGAGATGGACGTCAACACCGCCGACCCCGTCATCTGCATCCTGCCGGAGCAGTACGAGATCGCGGAACTGGGCGGCACGATGCGCCTGGGGTCCTACGAGTGCGTCCTTGCCATGGGCAGCCTTGCGCACGAGCTGTACGGGCGCGACCTGGTCTCCGAACGGCACCGCCACCGCTACGAGATGAACCCCGAGTACGTCGAGCGCATGGAGAAGGCGGGCGTCGTCTTCTCGGGCCGCATGCCGGACCGCCCCATCATGGAGGTCATGGAGCTGCCGCGCATCCAGCACCCGTACTTCATCGGCGGCCAGTTCCACCCCGAGTTCAACTCGCGCCCCCAGAAGCCGGGGCCGCTCTTCGTCGGCCTCATCCAGGCGGCCCTCGTCGAGAAGGGCGTCCTCAAGGCAGGCCCCGAGCCCGTCGCCGCCGCCTGAGCCATCAGCCCAATCAGAAGGGCAGGGACCCGGGACGGGGCGAGAAGTCGCAAAAGAAGAAGGAAGGGAAGAGGAGGGACGGGTCGCCCTAGTTGGCGTCCATGGCGCCGCTGCGCGCCATGTCGATCCAGCGCTGCGCCACCGCGGGGGTGACGTCGGTGCCCTGGATGCGGACCTTGCGGCCACGCTCGGCGTCCTTGACACGGCGGGAGACCTCTTCGGCGGTCTCGGCGGCCAGCTGCTTGACGCTCAGGATGCCGGCGGCGACCAGGACCTCGGCGCTCTGGGGGCCGATGCCCTTGACGCGGATCAGTTCGGCCATGGCCTGCCACTGCTTCACGAGCTCGGGGGTGGCGCCGATGAGGTTGCCGACCTGGTTGGCGTCGATGGCCAGGAGCTGCGGGATCGTGATGACGCCGTGCGCGTTGAGGCGGGAGGCGTACGCGGGCCCGATGCCCTCGATGGAGAGGATGTGCTGCTTCTCCTCGCCGGCCACGAACTCGACCGGCTTCTTGGGGCGGCTGGACTGCACGAGGTTGATGTTCTGGTCCTCGAGCTCGCGCTGCTTGACCAGCAGGAGCGTCTCGCGCTTCTTCAGGGAGGCCAGCTCGGAGTCGAGGGTCTGGCGCAGGGCGGCCTGCTCCATGTCGCGGCGCTCGATGCCTTCCATGGTCTCGTCGACGCGGATGTTGAGCTTCTTCTGCCCGGCTTCGAGGACGACGACCTTCTCCTGCAGCTCCTTGAGCAGGGGGGAGTTGACCTTGTCGGCCGTGCGCAGGGCGGTGATGTCCTTGGCCATCGCGCCGACGTCCGCGACCAGCTTCTCGATCGTGGTGCGGTAGGCGGGCTCGCGGCTGAGGGCCTCGGCGCGGGCCAGGGCGTCGGCGGCGTTCTTGAGGGCCTGGTTGGAGGCGCGCATGGCGCCGTCGTACATCTGGTCGCGGGCGTTGAACTCCCGCTTCATGGACTCCTTCAGGTCGGCAAGGTCGCGGCGGAGGGCGTCGCGGAACTCGCGGGAGGCCTCCTCCTCGCCGCGGCGCATGTCGGTCATGCGCTCCTGCTCGGAGGCGAAGAGGTCGCGGACCTGCCGCTCGACGTCGAAGATGACGCCGATGCGGAACAGGAACAGGACGAGGACGACGGTCACGACGAGGGTGGAGAGCAGCAGGGCACGGCTGAGGGCGCCGATCTCGAAGACGCCGAGGCCGGGCACGTTGCCGAGGCCCAGGATGAGCGCCGTGACGACGCCGAAGCCGAGGATGATCGCGAGAGCCCGGAAGAACTGGACATTGCGCTTGGCAAAGTCCCCTGCATCGTTGCCGTCCATGGAGCCTCCTAGGCAGGTCTAGGATAAGCGTTTTCCTTCTGGAAACGGCGCGCCGGGGCCGAAGGCCTTTAGTGCCTAGGAATCCGGGGAGTCCGCCTTCATGAACTCGCGCATCACGACGGTGGCGTAGGACCCTTTCCCCAGGGCGAAGGAGAACACGGGGTCCTCGCCCCCGTCGGCGGGCACCCAGGCGAGCTCGAGGCCGCGCACGGGCTGCAGGATGCCGCGGCGGCGCCCCTCGGAGGCCACCTCCGGCATCTCGCGCACACGGAACCCGGCCAGGTCGACCCCGTGCAGGTCAAGGACCTCCTGCTCGATCTCGCCCATCGCCCCCTCGGCCAGGGGCGCGACCAGTCCTGGAAGGACGGCCGTCAGGGTGGCGCGGCCCAGGTCCAACTCCCTTTGGACCCTGGCGCGGTTGGTGGCGGTGACAAGGTGGGTCTTGGTGCCTTCCTCGTCCATCCCCATGACGCGGTCGCCGACGTGCGCCTGGTTGAGCCCCATGCCCGCCGCGACACGGGCGGAGAGGATCTCGTTGAACAGCAGAGACTGGTGCGCGTGGACGAAGAGCTGCAGGAGGTTCACAGGGTGGGCGCAGAGGGCGTACCGCCAATCGCCGGGGCGTTTCTGGAGCCGGCGCAGCATGTCGCGTTCCGGGTCCAATTGGGCGGGGAACTGCTCCAGCGCCTTGCCCGGGTCGCGGGTCTCCTCGTAGATGCGGCGGGCTGCCTGGGCCTCCTCGCGCTCGCCAGGCATCGGGTGTCCGACGTAGAGGCGGACGGCCTCTTCCAGGTCGCCATCGACGAGGGCCTTGCCCACGAGGTGCGTGATGGGGCGGAAGTGGCCGCCGAAGCGCTGCGTGCCGAAGAAGTTGGGCACGCCACCGTTGGCCACGATGGCATCAAGGGTTCCCTGCACCGCGGCCTTGTCGCGGCTGGACCCCCGCACGCGCAGGACGAAGCGGTTGCCCTCGTGCGCCCCCGTGAAGCTTGCCTTGCGGGTGGCATGGGCCTCCAGGACCTTGACGTCGGACATCGCAAGGGCCTGCACCTTGGCCATGGGGGCCTTGAAGGTGAACCACTGCTCCGTGACGGCGCGCTTGTCCTTCATGCCGGCGAAGGCGACGTGCTCGCGCGGGATGCCCAGCTCGCGGGCGGCCTGCATGGCGAAGCGGTTGGTCTCCCAGTTGCGCAGCTCGATGCGGGCGGCCGTGTACGCGCCGTCGGCGAGGGGTGCAGGGCCAGGTCCGAGCTCGATGACGCGGAAGTCCTCGGGCTCGGTGCGCAGCTTGCCGCCGATGCCGGGGGTGGTGGAGAGGTAGGAGCGGAGGCCGAGGGCCTGCTCGGATTCCGGAGGCACGGGGTGCTGGCCCATGTTACGTCCCCCACGAACCACAGATTGCACAGAATTCACAGAACGTCGGAATCTGTGTCATCGGTGGAATCTGTGGTTCGGTCGGGCGCGTAACGCCTCAGTTCCGCTTCTTGAGCTGGGCCGCGAACTCAGTCTCGAATCCGTCGAACTCGGCGATGAGGTTCTTGACGGTGCGCTTGAGGACGACCTCGGGCTTGGCCTTGCCCTTCGTGCGCAGGAAGATCTTCGGGGTGGAGAGGCTCGGGTGCTCGATGATGTACTCGGCGAAGTCGACGTCCTTGTCCGCCAGGAGCGCCTGCTTGATCGGGTTGAGGAGGGTCTCGTTCTCGCCGAGGACCTCGATCTCCATCTCGGTGGCCGTGCTGGAGAGGACCTTGAGCTGCATAGGGCGCGCGACTTGGGGCTTTTATTTAAGCATGGAGGTCGGCGGCCTCCCTGGCCTTGCAGCCGCGGGGGTCGTTTTCCGTGCCATTCCACCCCTTCAGGCCTTGGAAGAGGATTGGAGGGCCTCCACGCGGTTTTCCGAACATGTCGGGTCTTTGGGAGCGTTTGTGACTTGGCCTATGTTTTCCGTAGTATGGTACGGCTCTCCCGCCCACCCCGGGCCGTCTCCCCGGCGGCTACCCTCCTGGAGCCCCTTTCCGCCCTTGCGGTGGACTGCAACGTGTGCCACGTCCGCGGGGTCATCGACCTTGGGCCGATGGAGGCCGGGCGCCTCGGAACATCCTGGGAATCGTTGGGCTGCGTCTTCACGGAAGGCTGCATCGGGCACGTTTGGCCCGAGGCCCTCAATTAGGCCGGAAGTCCAGGTCGGTTCAGGCCTGCCGCTGCCGGTCGTTGGCCCGCTGGGTAGACTACGTGCCCCGTCTCGGGTCCCTTTGCCCCAGGCCTCCACTTGCGTCGTGGCTGTGGCCGGCGTTCCGGGCCTGGGGGAAGAGGGAGAGAGGGCGAGGGTGGAGGGAGGGTGAGGAGGTTCCTCAGGCCTGGACTTCGAGGCGGCGGGGGGCCTCGGTGGGGACCAGCTTGGGCAGCGTCACGGTCAGGACGCCGTCGGCCAGGCGCGCCTTGCACCCGGAAGGCTGGATCTCTGCAGGCAGCGGGATGGTGCGGCCGACCGGGGTGCCCGTGGCGCGCTCGGTCTGGAGGAGGACCGGCGGGTCGACCTCGCTGCTGGGCAGGACCTGGACCAGCAGGACCCTGTCGTGGCAGACGACGTAGGCCTGCTCGGCCTGGATGCCGGGCAGCTCGATGCGGACGACGAAGCTGGTGCCGTCGTCGGCCAGGTCGTACAGCGGGGCCCGCGGCGCCTTGAACTCTGCGTTGCCGGGCAGCGGGTAGCCGATGGCGGCCGTCGGCCACGGCGCATTCCACTGGGCGGAGTAGGGGGCGTACTGCGTCTGCAGGAGCGGGTTGAAGACGACGTTCTGCGGGGCGTGGCCGAGCACGTTGTAGAGCGAGTTCTGGGCCTGCGCAAGCTCGACGCGGGCCATGTGCAAGGCTTCCGGGCTCCGGGGGTCGAGGATGCGGACGGGGGCGCTGCGGCGGATCTCGGCCTGCTTCTTGGTGGTGGTCTCCTGCATGGTGGTCACGTTGGGCGCGGGGCCCAGCAGGGCCACCGGAGCGGGGTATTCATCTTCCACCAAAACCAAACAGGTCCGTCGCACGTGCCCCAATGGAAAGCGGCGTGGCAGCCCAGCCGAGCCGAGGGAGACATCTGGAACGAGGGGGCGGAACCTGGAGCTCCGGCGGCCTCCTGCCCGGAGGTTCAGACCTGTCCGCTGCCGTAGTCGTTGGCCAGCTTGCGGTAGACGACCTGACCCGTCTCGGGGTCCTTCAGCTTGTTGCCCTCGCGCACGAGCTGGTTGCCGCTGGGGCCGAAGGCCTTGATGCAGCCGAGGTCCATCTTGTCGGTGGCCAATTGGGGGCCGCCCTTCATGCCGATGACCTTGGCGCGGATGTAGTCGCCCGTCTTGTATTCCTCGTCGACGTACTTGATGTAGCGCGCGTCGATCTTCGACACGTGCAGGGTGCCCTCGAGGGGGAGGTGCACGCTGCGGCCCTCCTTGCCGCGGACGGCCATGATCTTGACGGAGGCCAGCGCCTCGGGCTTGATGTACGTCACCATGCCGACGACGACGTCGCCCTTCTCGCATTGGGCCACGTTCTTGCCCAGGGGGGTCACGCTGAGGGTCATGGTCTTGGGGTCGACTGCCTCGGTGCCGTAGAGGGCGGCCCGGATCTGGGTGCCATCGTCGTAGGTGCCGGTGCCGGGCAGCATCTCCTCGGAGTATGCCAGGGGGGTGCCAGGCTCGACGGGTCTGCGGTCGCTCATTGGCCTTGCGACACGGCCCTTGTTGAAAAACTACGCCGCCCGGCCTGACCCCAGATTTTCACAGAGTTCACAGAGGCTGGCTTGGGTTCTGTGAAAGCTGACCCCGTTCTGTGAAATCTGTGAAATCTGTGGTTCGGTTGGGACGAAACCTTTCACCGAGTCAAGACACGGACGCCATCGTCCCCGGCGATGTACGCCGCGTGGCACAACCCAAGGAAGAGGCCGCACGTCACGACGCCAGGGAACGTCTCGAGGGCGGCCTCCAGCCGCTCCGCGTCGACGATGCTCTCCCACTTGGAATCCAGGATCCAGTTCCCGTTGTCCGTGACGAAGGGCTTGCCGTCCTTCTGCCTGAGGGTGACCTGTCCTCCCAGGTGCTCGACGTGGGCCTGCACGGGGGCCTTGCCGAACGGCAGCACCTCGATGGGCAGGGCGAACGTGGATCCGAGGTGCTCGACCAGTTTTGCCGCGTCGGCCACCACGACCATCTTCCTCGAGACCCGGGCAACGACCTTCTCCCGGGTCAGCGCGCCGCCGCCGCCCTTGATGAGCCGGAGCTGGGGGTCCACCTCGTCGGCGCCGTCGATGGTGAGGTCCAACACGGGGTTCTGGTCGAGGGTCGCAAGGGGGATCCCCAGCCTGCGCGCCAGTTCCTCCGAGGCCAAGGAGGTGGGGATGCCGGTGATGCGCAGCCCCCCCGCGACCTTGCGGCCAAGCGCCTCGATCGTGTAGCGGACCGTGCTGCCGGTGCCCAATCCGACCACCATCCCCTCGGTGACCAGCTCCGCGGCGGCCTCCCCCGCCTCGCGCTTGAGCGCCTCCCGGTCCATGCGCCCGCCAGCCCGGGGCGACGGAAAAGACGGGCCGGTCCGCGCGGCCTGTTCAAAGAATGACAAACTCTTCAAGGGGGTCGGGGATCCGCTCCGCATGGCCCTGCGTGCCCTGGCCCTGGTTGCCCTCTCTGCCCTCCTGCTTGCCCCGGTCGTTTCGGCCCACCAGGCCGCGTACTCCGTGGACAACAAGTACCGCTTCTCCGTCGGGCACCTGAACGAGCCCATCACGACCTACGTCAAGACCGGGCTGGACCTGAGCCTCAGCCTCAACGACGCCGCCCGCACCGCGGTCCCCCAGCTCAACCCCGGCAACCTGACCGCCACGCTGACCGCCCCTGACGGCAGCACCCTCAGCCTCCCCCTGCAGAACCAGTTCGGCACCGTGAACCACTTCACCTTCACGGAGCCGTACGTCCTCACCCAGGGCGGCGTCTACCGCCTCAAGGTCACTGGCAACGTGTTCGGCTCCGCCGTCGCCTTCGAGAACGTCGCGGTGGGCAGCACGACCCCAGTCCCCGCCATGTCCAACGTGACCTTCCCCGCCTCCAAGGTCGCCAGCAACCTCGAACTGCAGGACGAGGTCGCCGCCCTGAAGGCCCGCATCGCCGCCCTTGAGTCCGCCCCCAAGGCGAAGGGCGCCCCGAGCCTCGATGCCATGCCCGCCCTCGTGCTGCTGCTGGCCGCCGTGGCCGTCGCCACCCGCCGTCGCGCCTAGCCGCACCCCGAAGCGCTGGCCGCCCGCACCTGCGCCCGGTACTTGCGCGCGCGCCGCCCCATGAGCTGCCTGCGTGGCGTCCCCCCGCAAGGCCTATCGGCCGAAGCCGGCTGCGCGCCGCATGGGCCGCGCGACCCTTTCCCTCTCGATCCTCCTGCTGCTGGCGCTGGCCGGGTGCTTCGGCGCCGGCACGACGCCTACGACCTCCGGGACCGGGGCCCCGGGCGCCCAGGCGGGGTACCGCCTGGACTGCGGGCTCAGCAACTGGAACGAGACCTGCCTCGTGCGCGCAAGCCCCAACGACTCGCCCAGCAAGTCCGAGATCGACGTCGCCGTGAACCCCGCGGACCCCCGCAACGTCTTCGTCGCCAGCAAGGACCTCGACCGCAAGGCCTCCACCTGCGTGTGGGCCGTGGGCCAGTACACCAAGGACGGGGGACGCACCTGGAACACGACCTACCTCGGCGGTCTCGCGGCGGAGCGCGGGCCAGCGAACCCCCTCTACGGTTGGCACTGCATCACGGACCCCATCCTGCAGTACGAATCCGATGGCACGCTGCACTACTCCCTGCAGGCGTACGAGTACAACCCCGCGAACCTGCCGTACTTCCAGGACCCGACGGGGCTTGCGTCGCTGCCGCCGACGATGGGGTACATGTTCCACGCCATCAGCCACGACGGCGGGGCCACCTTCCCGACGATGTTCATCCAGCACGTGGGCGATGCCGGCTTCGTCTACCACGATTACATGCGCATGGGCCGAAACCCCCGCACCGACACCGTGTTCACGATCTGGAACCAGCTCAGCCCCGGCGCCGGCTCCGTGCCCGTCGTGGTGGCCGTGAAGCATGGCCAGACGGTCGCCCAGCCCCCCTACTACTTCCCCAACCTCTCCAATGCCCAGGACGCCGAGGGGCAGGGCATCAGCCTGGGGGAGTCCGCGGTCGTGGGCGCAAGCGACGGCACCGTGTACGCTTGGCTGTCCGGCTTCAACTCGGGGGGCCGCGCCGTCCTCTCCCTCTCCAACGACGACGGGGCCACCTTCACGCAGCCGCGCCAGGTGTGGAGCTTCACGCCCATGGACGACCTCAATGGCACGGAGTTCCGCACCGGCACGAGCGTGGAGCTCGCCGTCGACACCTCGGGCGGGCCCCGGGATGGCTGCCTGCACGCCGTGTGGGGCGGCAAGGAGGCCGGCACCGTGGGACCCAGCGACATCTACGCGCGCTCCAGCTGCGACAAGGGCGCCACGTGGAGCGAACCCGTCCTCGTGAACGCCCTCCACCGCCAGGACGGGCAGTTCATGCCGCGCGTCTCGGTGGACGGCCATGGCGCCGTGCATGCCGTCTACATGACGCGGGCGTACGACGAGGCCCACCACCACCTGTGGATCGACGCGGAGCACGCGTCCTCCACGGACGGCGGGAAGACCTGGGCGCAGCGGCGGCTCACGGGGGTCAGCTTCGACGGCGACCTGGGCGTGCACCAGGACGGTTTCCCCTTCATCGGCGACTACATCGGCATCTCGAGCGTGGGGGACCACACGTGGATGGGCTTCCCGCACACGATGACGGGCCGGGCGGAGATCGCGGTGGCGCACGTGGTGCACGACGACGACGGCTCCGGCATCGACCACGGCGCCCACGCATGACCCCTCGACCCTCCTCCCCCAAGCGCCCCGCGAAGCCTGGCCGGACGGCTGGGGCACCGGCCAAGGCCGCCGGAGGCAAGGCCGGCAAGGCCGCCCAGGAATCCGTCAAGCGCACGGCCAAGGCGACCGCCAGGCCAGGCGGTGGCGCCAAGGCCGCGAGGGCGCCCCGCGCCCGCAAGGAGGGGCTGGACGAGGCGGTCATCGCGAAGCTGCTGCCGTACCTGCGCGCCCTTCGGGGCTACACGCGCCTCAAGGCGGACGGCCTCGAGAACGTCCCGCGCGGTCCTGCCATCCTGGCCGCCAACCACACGGGCTGGCTGGGTCTCGACTACGCCCTGACCGCCCTCGTGCTGCATGACGAGGCAAAGCGCACGCCGCGCGGGATGGTGCACTCCGCCTGGTTCGGCAACCCCGTGACGGCCCGCTTCGCGCGCCAAGTGGGGCTCAGCAGGGTCTCCAAGGAATCCATGGCGCAGGACCTGGCGGACGGGCACCTCGTCATGGTGTTCCCCGAGGGCGAGAAGGGGGCGTTCCGCATCGCCAGCGACTACGAGGTGCTGGAGTTCGCGCGCGGCTTCGTGCGCGTCGCGATGGCGACCCAGTTGCCGGTCGTCCCGGTGGCCGTGCTGGGCGGGGAGGAGTCGAACCCCGTGGACCGCACCATCAAGGGTTACGAGGAGATGCTGAAGCTGCAGTTGCCCGTGCCTCGCAACATCCTGCCCAAGCCGGTGAAGTGGCGCATCCGGTTCCTGCCCCCCATCGCCTTCACGGATTACACGGCCGCCGACGCCGACGACGCGGACCGGGTGCACGCCATCGCGGAGGACGTGCGCACCCGCATCCAGCGCGAGCTGCGCAGGCTGCAGAAGGAACGCGGGCACCCGTACATCTGACGCAGGCCACGAACGCTCCGCGCCCGATTCTGGACCAACGACAGTCCAACACGTCCTTGGACGACGGGGGCGTCGACCAGAACCATGCCATTTGGTGTGTGGAGCGCACGGCCCCGCAAGGTGTTGACAGGTTGCGGCGGCGCGGCTTCGCCGCGCCCCCATGCCATCGCCAGCTGGAACAACGCGCCGCCGGCCACACACACCCATGGACGGGGACTCCTCGATTTTCGGGCGACCGATGGCTCGCAGGCGGCGACGGTGCCTTACTTGTGGCCCCTGAGTGCCGTGGCGACCTGGCGATGGATGGTGGGGCTCAGCAGGAACCCCCAGTGGTGCATCCACGGCACGCGGACGTTGCGGGCCCCCGGGTGGCGAAGGATGGAGTTCTCCGCCGGGATGATGACGCCGTCCACGGGGCTCCAGAAATTGGTGGCCTGCACGCCCTCCGGGACGTCCTCGCCCAGCTCCCGCAGGAACTCCGCGCCGGGCCGCACCTGGGCGGCGATGCGCAGCACGGGCAGGACGTACGAGAAGTAGGTGCCCTGGTGCGGCGAGCCGAGGAACACGATGTGGCCCACCCGCTGCGCGCCGCCGAGGAACTTGAGGTAGTAGCGCGCGACGATGCCCCCCGCGCTGTGGCACACGAGGTCCACCTTGCCGGGGGCGGGGGAGACGGCGTCGACCATGGCGGAGAGGTGCTGGGCCGCGATGCGGATGTCCCCCAGCAGGGAGTAGGGCAGGCTGACCTCGGCCACGGAGAAGCCCTCGTGCTCGAGGCGTCGCCGGAAGAGGTTCCAGTAGAGGTGCCGCTGGCCCAGGATGCCATGCACCAGCAGCACGGGCCGTCCGGTGCCCTGCAGGCCCGAGCCCTTGGCCCGGGCACGCACCTGCCGCTGCTTGCCGCGCTGGACCGCCTTTGCGACCCTGGCCGTGGCCTTCGCCGCCTTGGCCGTGCCCCGTGCCGTCGCCTTCGCCGCCTTGGCGCTGCCCCGGGCCGTGGCCTTGGCGGCCTTCTTGGCGGTCCGGGCTTCGCCCACGACCCCATCATGGAGGCCTCCTGTCCATGAAGGGCCCGGTCCGTTCCGCGGGCAGGCTAATAGGGGAGCTTCCCTCGCGTTGCCGCCGATGGCCGACGCCGCCAAGCCCGCGATCCTCGCCGAGACCCGCTTCACGGTCCGCGAGGGGCTGGCCTACCGCGCCATGCGAACGGGCGCCATCTGGATGAACAAGCTGTTCTTCGGCGCCCTCATCCTCCTCGCCATCTGGCTCCTGTACGGCTACACGGTGGGCACGCAGTCCTGCGTCGGGGGGCTCCCGGCCGCCCCCACGAACGGCACCGTGGCGGACCACGGCACCACCCAGAAGTGCAGCATCCTCCTCACCGAGACCTCCGTCTACCTCGGCTCCATGGCGCTCCTGACGTTCGCGCTCTCGCTGGCCTTCGGCATCCTGGGGCTCGTCGTGGGCAAGCAGGTGCTGCGCATGGCCCCTGCCGACTCTGAACCCGGCGCCGGGAACGGTGGCGCGGGTGCAGGCGACCTCCCGCCGCCCCCCTCGCCCTAGCGTCCCTTCCAGACCATCCTTTAAGACCGGCCCTTCTGTCCGCGGCGCCATGGGTGCCATCATCGTGACCGGGATCCCAGGCGTTGGGAAGACCACGGTCATGGAGGCCGCCGCCAAGGCGCGCAGCCTCAAGGTCGCCGTGTACGGCTCCGTCATGTTCGAGGTCGCCTCGGCCAAGGGGCTCGTGCAGTCGCGCGACGAGATGCGCAAGCTCCCCGCGGACACCCAGAAGTCCATCCAGAAGGAGGCGGCCAGGCGCATCGCCGCCATGGGCGACGTCATCGTCGACACGCACTGCAGCATCAAGACGCCCACCGGTTACCTGCCTGGCCTGCCGGCCTGGGTGCTGGCGGAACTGCAGCCCAGCGCCGTCGTCCTGGTCGAGGCGGACCCCCGGGAGATCCTTGGGCGGCGGCAGGGCGACGCCACCCGGAAGCGCGACGAGGACTCCCTCGAGGCCATCGCGGAGCACCAGGAGTACAACCGCCGCTTCGCGGCCGCCTACGCGACCCTCACGGGCGCCACGGTGCACACCGTCCACAACAAGGATGGCGGCGTCGAGGCAGCCCTGCAGCAGATGATGCCCGTGCTGGGCGGCCCCAAGGCGGGCGCTGCTGGAGCCAAACCCAACGTCCCGGTGGGGGCCCGCTGATGGCCAAAGACATGGCGCCGGCGCGCAAGGGCGGCTCCGGCAACCTCGTGAACATCGTGGGCCTCGTGCTGGTGTTCTTCATCCTCTTCAACGCGGACGCCCGCAACGCGATGGGCAAGTACGCGGGCTACGTGATGGACCCCCTCATCGGCTTCGGCGGCCGCTACCCCGTCCTGACCATCCTCATCGCCGGCGCCATCCTGGTGGCCGCGACCACGGTGGTGCGCCACTTCACCACGGACTGGATCGAGACCGCCCGCACGACGGCCTACTCGCGCCACTACCAGAAGGAGATGATGGCGGCGCGAAAGGAGAACAACACCTACAAGATCAAGAAGCTCACCGAGGCGCAGCCGGAGATGATGAAGCGCACGCAGGAGATGAACTCCAAGCAGCTCAAGACGATGCCCATCACGATGCTGGTGGCCGTCCCCCTCTTCGCGTGGGTCAGCACCTTCCTTGCCGGCCTCGACTACACGTGGTACTCCGCGCCGTGGAACCCCAGCGTCGACATGTTCGCCACCAACGGCATCCTGCCCTTCGGCGCACACGGCTCCAGCCTCTTCCAGCACTGGATCCTCCTCTACATGACGCTCAGCATCCCGCTGGGCGCCCTCATCCAGAAGACGATGAAGTACTTCGCCTGGAAGGAGCGCTGGCAGAAGCGCCACCACCCGCACCACGAGCCCGGGGCCCCCAAGGCATGAGCCCCCCCACGCTCCCCCCGGCCACCACGGTCACCGTCGGGGGCCTGCCCGGCACCGGCACCAGCACCCTGTGCAAGCTCCTCGAGAGGGAACTGGGCCTTCCCTACCACTACGCCGGCGCCCTCTTCCGCGCCGAGGCGCAGCGCCGCGGCCTGAGCCTCGCCGAGTTCGGCGCCCTCAGCCAGCGCGACCCCTCCATCGACGAGGCCCTCGACGACCGCCAGATCGGCATGCTCCGCAAGGGGGGCGTCATCCTCGAGGGCCGGCTCAGCGGCTGGCTGGCGGCGCGCCACAAACTCCCCGCCTTCAAGGTCTGGGTCACCTGCGACGACAAGGAACGCATCCGCCGCATCGTCCGCCGCGACGGCGGCGACGAGCGCGCGCAGCAGGAGGCCACCGAGCGGCGCGAGGCCTCCGAGGCGGACCGGTACCTCCGCTACTACGGC
This sequence comes from Thermoplasmatota archaeon, assembly GCA_035526765.1. Classification (GTDB taxonomy): domain Archaea; phylum Thermoplasmatota; class E2; order JACPAO01; family JAHFTW01; genus JAHFTW01. The sequence goes on from DATLBS010000016.1 coordinate 28,572, forward strand.
GCCGACCTCAACGACCTCAGCCGCTACGACCTCGTCCTCGACTCCACCGCGACCGCCCCGGAGGCCCTCGCTGAGGCCGTGCGGGAGGCCCTGGCGCGCCAGGTGGCCAAGGCGTGAGCGCGGCCGCGGCACGCAAGGGCCCCGCGCGCTCCGGCGTGCTGCCGGCCGAGCGCCCCCGCAAGCGCCTCGTGCGCATGGCCGCGGAGACCGACGACAAGTACGGCAAGCGGCCCGAGGACCGCACGCTGCCCGAACTGATGGCCGCCGGCGTCGTGCCGCTGGACAAGCCGGCGGGGCCCACCAGCCACCAGGTGGCGGCGTGGATGAAGGGCGTGCTGGAGGTCCCCGACGTGGGCCACGGCGGCACCCTGGACCCCAACGTCACCGGTGCCCTGCCCGTCACCATCAACGGCGCCGTGAAGGCCGTCGGCGCCCTCCTGTCCGCAGGCAAGGAGTACGTCGCCCTCATGCGGCTGCACGAGGGTCGCGGCGAGGCCGACGTGCGACGCGTCGCGGCCCAGTTCGTGGGCAAGATCAACCAGACGCCCCCCGTACGGTCCGCCGTGGCGCGCCGGCCCCGCATCCGCCGCGTCTACTACCTGGACGTGCTGGAATGCACGGAGCGCGACGTCCTCTTCCGGGTGGGCTGCCAGGCGGGCACCTACATCCGCAACCTCTGCGTCGACATGGGGCGTGCGCTGGGCACGCGGGGGCACATGCAGGAGCTGCGCCGCACCCGCACCGGCCTGTTCACGGAGGCAGACCTCGTGACCATGCACGACTGCCTGGACGCCCGCATCTTCTGGCAGCAGGACGCCACGGACGAGGCTCCCCTGCGCCGCTGTGTCAAGCCCGTGGAGGCCGTCACCGCGCACCTCAACAGCATGACGCTGCGCGACTCCGCCGTGGACGCCGTCTGCCACGGTGCCCCCCTTGCCGTCATCGGGGTGGCCAGCCTGGACGCCGGCATCGAGGAGGGCGAACCCGTGGCACTCATGTCCCTGAAGGGCGAGCTCGTGGCCCTGGCGGAATCCAAGATGACCAGCAAGTTGGTCCTCGACTCCGAGAAGGGCATCGCCGCCACGCCCTCCCGCGTCGTGATGCGCAAGGGCACCTACCCGCGCACCTGGAAAGCCAAGGAGTAGCATGGTCACCCCCTACGCCGGTTACTGGGCCACGGCCTGGCTACTGGCCCTGCTATCGGGTGGGCTCGCGCGCCTCATGGGCCAGCGCCCCTGGCGCGCCGCGGGCCTCGGCCTCATGACGGTGCCGCTGTGGACCACGGGCATCGACATCGGACTCTCCATCGCGCCCCTCGTGCAGGGCGGCACGGTCCTGCAGGCCGCCTCCCGCCGCGCCCTGAGCGACCAGGCCATCGGCGCCATCCTCGTGAACCTTGGCTACCTGGGCGCCGGGTTCCTCGTGTACGCGACCGACGGCCGCGTGCTGTCGAAGGACCTCCGGGGCCTCGCGCGGGAACTGGCCTCCGTGGTCCCCCTCTGGCGCAACGAGGGCGCCTCCGCCGCCGCGGGCCTCGCCGTGACGCCGCTGCTGGCCCTCGGCTTCACCCTGCTCGTGATGCTGACGCAGGGCATCCGGGTCCTCAACAACGGCGACGACTCGCAGTACTTCACCAACATGACGCTGTACCACGCGGTCCTCATCAGCGCGGCCGCAGCCCTGGGGGAGGAGCTGCTGTTCCGCGGCCTGTTGCAGGGCCTCCTCGCGCGCGGCCTCGTGGGGCTGGGGCGTGGCGCCGCGACGACCGTGGCCATCGTCCTGCAGGCCATCGTGTTCGGCTTCGCGCACGCCGGGTACGGCAACTTCAGCCACGTGCTCTTCCCTGCCGTGTTCGGGTTGCTGGCGGGCTTCCTCTCCTGGCGGTTCGGGCTGTGGAGCGCGATCGTGCTGCACTTCCTCGCAGACTTCTACCAGTTCGGCCTCGAGGCGGGCACGCAGGTGGCCTGGGTCTCCTGGCTGGTGCAGGCCCTGTTCCTGCTGAACATCGCGTTCAGCATTGTTTGGGTTGCGGCGATGTGGCGCCGGCGACGGGTACGTGCCGGGGAATAGGTCCACGCCGCCGCTGCCGACCCGCGCGGAGGAAGGTCCATCCTGAGCGCGTCCTTGCCTGACGCATGCGACTGGACCCCACCCGGGCTAGCCTCCTCGCCATGCTGCTCTCTACCACGGCGCTCGTGCTTGCGTCAGGATACGCGGGGGCCCTGGGCGCGGATGAGCACCGCATCCGTCACGCTGGCGTCATGCAGACCTCCGGCGACCAGGACCTGTTCATCAGCTACCCGGTGGAAGGGCGCCCGGGCGATATCGTACGGGTCGACGAGGATTCCCGTCCCTATCTCGCCGCGGACTTCGACCTCTACCTCGTCCCCCTTGGGCATGCCCAGGACATCGTCGGGGGCACAGCACAGATCCTCGCCCACGCCCGCCCTGTCTCGAGGGAGGAACGCGTTGCCCAGACGATCCATTTGGAGCGCAATGGAACCACCTCCGCCATGGGCAGCGTCCGGGAAGACCCGCGGGCCTTCAGGCTGTTCCTGGGCGAAGGCCGGCCGCCGGTCCTGCAGGCCACCATCCCTCCCGGCGCAACCGGCATCGAGGTCACATGGGTCAACACGACCGCAGGAATCCCCGACGACACCATGTTCGAGGCTTCCATCACGCGCCTCGACCACTTCTGGGCCAGCTTGCTCTGGCCGTTCCTCGCAGCCGAAGCCTTGCTGGTCGTCGGGGCCATCATCACCGGCACCGTCTGGCTCCGTTCCAGTCGAGGCCAGCAAGCGCATGGCGCCGTGGGAACCCGCGGCCTCGACACGGGAGACATCGTCCACCTTGTGGAGGCCGCCGGCACCCACCTGCGCAGGCTGCGGGACACGGTCTGGATCGCAGGGGTCCTGCTGGTGGCCTGCCTCGCGATGGGGCATGACCTGCTCGTACGCTACCTCGGCGACGAGCCCCAGAGCCCGACCGCCCCAGGTGCGGTCCATCTCGCATACCTTCTTGCGGCAGCGCTGGCCTTGGGCGCGTGGTTCATCCTGGCCTACCGTTCCAATCGCGAGCTGGAGCGGTGGCGCGCACACATGCGGACTGACGCCTTCGCGTGAGGCATGACGTTCCGCCCCGACCTCTACGTCCTCGCCAGGTTCCTGGAACGCCTGGCCGAGCCAAGGCCCTGGACCCGCGCATCGCTGCAGCTGGCCGTGCGGCTGAACTACACCCTCTTTGCCCGCTACCTGGACTTCCTCGCCGGGAAAGGATGGGTGCGTATCGAGGCCACAGAGACGCCAGCCACCATCGTGCTGACGCATGCGGGACACGAGGCGTGGTCTGCGCTCAGGACCTGGCTTGCAACGTGGCTGAGCGGCTCGAAGCTGTGAGTGCGAAATCAAGACCAGACCCCAGCCCTCGATGACCGGCCTTAGCCGTGCATGGATGGCGCTCGCCAGGGTCGTCGAGAGGGGCACGCGCGGTCGACTTGCGGCCCCGCTTGGATCTCGCTGGGCAAGCGCCGAGGGTCGTCGAGCGCGCAGCAGCGCGGTCGACGCCTGAGCGAAGCGAGGGAGACCCTCGGTGCTTGGTGGCGTTCGCGCGCGGCTGCGCCGCGCGCACCGAACGCTGCAAGCGCCGAGGGTGAGATTTGAACTCACGCGGGAGTTTCCCCCCACAAGCTTTCCAGGCTTGCGCCTTACCGGTCTAGACTACCTCGGCAAAGGAGTCGGGGCATGGCCCCCGGATGTCGCGCGCACAACGGCCTGCTATTTAACGGGAAAGGAAGTCGCAACGCCATGGCGTGGCTTTGGCAGGTGATGCGGCCCTGGGCGATCCCCCTCGTGCGCGTGGCCTTCCGCATCCGCGTCGAGGGCCGCAAGCACATCCCGAAGAAGGGAGCCGCCATCCTGGCCTCCAACCACCTCTCGGCCCTGGACCACGTGGTCCTCCCGGCCGTGACGCGGCGGACCATCATCAACATTAGCAAGGCCGAGCACTTCGACAAGCCCCTCAAGGCGTGGTTCTTCCGCCACTGGGGCGTCATCCGTCTCCTGCGCGGCAGCGGCGACCAGGCGGCCCTCGATGCGGCCCGCAAGGCCCTGCGCGCCGGCAACCTGTTCGCCATCTACCCCGAGGGGACGCGGAGCCTCGACGGCAAGCTGCACAAGGGCCACACCGGTGTGGCGCGTCTCGCCCTGGAGCTGCAGGTGCCCGTCATCCCCGTCGCCATGGTGGGCACCTTCGAGGCCAAGCCGAAGGGGGGCAAGACGAGGTACTTCACGAAGACGGCGGCCATCGTGGGGGAGCCCCTGGACTTCTCGCGGCATTGGGGCAAGCACAACGACAAGGCCGTGTGCCGCGAGGTCACGGACGAGGTCATGCGCGCCATCCAGCGCCTGTCGGGGCAGGAGTACGTGGACGAGTACCAGCACAACCCCGCCGTCCCCGGCCACGCCAGGCCCAAGGCGACCTGATGGGGGTCACGTTCTGGGGCCGCAAGGGGTCGCAGGAGACCCTCGACGCCATCGCCTTCCTGAAGAAGGAGCGCTACGGGGCCGACCGCGTGCTGGACCTCGACCAGACACCTCCGACGCTTGCGGAGATGGTGCTGCTGGCCAAGGGACTGGGGGACCTAGCCGATGCGATCCATCCGCGCCACGCCGACGCAGCTCCCCCCTCCGACGGCGACCCGCTGGGCGCCTGGCTGGCCGCCGATCCGCGCAGGATGCGTGACCCGTTGCTGCTGACGCCGAAAGGGGCTCAGGCGGGATTCCGTGAGCAGAGATGGCGTGCCTTCCTTGACATCGGGAAAGGACGATGACTTGGTGCATGTGAGCCACGGAATCTGCTGAATCCAAGTACGAATCCGGGAATCCGGCCACGATGATGAGGCTCGGTGCCCACAACTCGATCGCGGGGGGCATGCACAACGCGGTGGCGGAGTGCGTCGCCATCGGCGGGGAGGCGATGCAGGTGTTCTGCAAGAACCAGCGGCAATGGAAGGCCAAGCCCCTCATGCCCGACGAGATCAAGCAGTTCAAGGACGCCGTGGCCGCCGCCGGGATCGGGCCCGTCATGGTGCACGACTCCTACCTCATCAACATGAGCCACCCCGACGCCGGGAAGCGCGAGCAGAGCCGCCTTGCCTTCATGGACGAGCTGGAGCGCACGGAGGCCCTGGGCATCCAGTACCTGAACTTCCATCCGGGCTCCCACGTGCATGATGACAAGGGCAGACGGGACGACCGTGCCCACCGCGACCAGTGCCTCGACCACCTGGCGGCGGCCATGGCGCAATGCATCGACGAATCGAAGGGCTACAAGACGAAGCTGGTGATCGAGAACGCGGCGGGGCAGGGCACGAACATCGGCAGCACCTGGGAGGAGATCGGCCGCCTCGTCGATGCCGTGGGAAGCAAGGACCGCGTCGGCGTCACCGTGGACACCCAGCACTCCTGGGCCGCCGGCTACGACTGGAACAGGAAGTACGACGAGTGCTGGGACCAGTTCGACTCGGCGGTCGGCATCGGGTGGCTCGTGGCGTTCCACCTCAACGACTCCAAGCAGCCCTGCGGTGCCCGCGTGGACCGCCACGACACCATCGGCGAGGGCCTGCTGGGGCTCGAGTTCTTCCGCACCCTCGTGAACGACCGCCGCTTCGACGGCAAGGTCGGCTACCTCGAGACGCCGGAAGGCCTCGAGTCATGGAAGCGGGAGCTGGCGTTGCTGCGCTCGCTGCGCACCGATGAGGAGGCCCCCCGACGGGGAAGCTCGGCCCAGTCGCCAAGGTCCCGGCAGGCCCGTCTCTAGTCGTTCCCCCACGGTGTCGTCCACCAGCCCCGCACCGCAGGCTCGCGCAAGGGCGGACGCCGGCCGCAGTGGCCGCCAAAGCTGTCCCAGAGCGCTCTAAGCACCGTCAAGGCCAAGTGAGGCTCCATGGCAACGACCCGCATGGGCCGCCGCGGCGGCCGCAAGACCGTCCGATCGGCTGGCAAGCGCTCCGTCCGCAAGGTGGCGCGCTCGACCCGCAAGGCGACCCGCAAGGTCGCGCGCACCGCGAAGAAGGCGACACGCAAGGTCGCCCGCAAGACGACGAAGGGCCACCGGAAGGTCGCCCGCAAGACGACGAAGGCCAACCGCAAGGTGGCGCGCAAGGGCGCCCGCCGCACCCTGTCGCGCGGCTCCCGGCCATCACGCCGCATGAACGAGCCCCGCCGCGAGATGCTCCAGTTCCAGGAGGTCCCCATGGACTCCTCCTACGGATCCGGCTCTTACACGCCGCGCGCGGAGCCTAAGAAGGAGCACAAGGGCTTCCTTGGCTTCCTCGGCTTCCGCTAGGCCGCCGGCGACGCTTCTCCTTCCCTTTTTCCCCTATTCTTTGGGCTTGGTGCTGAGCTCGGCGAAGGCCATCTTGCCGCTGAGGCGGTTGACCTTGGCCCACACGGTCTGGCCGACCTGGCCGCCGGGCACGATGAAGAAGTAGCCTTCGTACGCACCCTTGCCCTCGCCGCGCTGGCCGGGCTGCGTGAGGCGGATCTCGTAGACGCCGCCCTCCTTGACGGCGGCCTCCTGGCGGCGCGCCTTGCGGGCCTTGATGGGGGTGTGCGCGCCGCAGGCCTCGCAGCGCAGGATGGTGACGCGGGCGTCCTTCTCCAGGTGGGTGTCGGGGGCGCCGCACTCGACGCAGCGCACGTAGGTCTCGACGTAGTCCTCCAGGACGCCTTTGATCTTCGACTCCGACACCTTGCCGGTGAACACGAGGCGGTCGCCGTCGATGCCGCCGGCGGTGCCGATCTGGGAGAGCAGGAACTTCGCCATGTGGTCCGGCTCGCGGCGCGTCGCGGCGATCATCTCCTTGAAGTTGCGCAGCAGCGTCATGCGGCCCTCGGGGATGATCTCGGGGCGGGGGAGGCTCCAGCGGTCCTTGTTGCCCACGTTCTCCGGCAGCGTCGAGCGCGCCTTCTTCAGGAGAGCGAGGTAGTCGTTCTGGTCCATGCGGCGGCCAGGAAGGCGCGGGCTTTAAGGTGCAGGGTCCGCGTGGGGTGTGGCGTCCATCCCGGCCACGATCGTGAAGGCGCTGCCCCTGCCGTCGTTCCAAGCCGCGAACAGGGTGCCATCGACGCTGGCCAATGAGGCCGTCGGGAAGGTCTCGAAGGCCAGTGTGGTCCAGGCCTTGGCGAACTTCGAGTTCCTCGCGGCATAGTCTGGCGCCTCCTGCAGCAGATGCGCGGGCCCGGTCTCAAGGCCGGGTCCGAGCCGGAAAGCGACCGCGCAGTAGTCGACCTGGGGATGCCCGTCGGGGGCCATGGCGTTGCAGCGAACGTCCGCCAGCACCGTGAAACCGGTCGCATCCGCGGTGACTGCCAGCGGGTCGTCGCCCCACGAGCCGCGGTCCGCGCTGCTGGTGCCTTGGTCCAGCTCCCGCAGGAGTGCCACCTTGTCCCAGGCCGTGCCCTGCCTGGTCCAGTTGCGGCCGCCGTCGGTGGATTCTAGGAGCCGCAGGTCGGTGCAGCCGCCGCCATAACCGATCGCAGCCCCGATGGCGAGGACGTGGGGGCCATCGGAGGCCAGCGTGAAGAAGGTGCAATCCGTCAGGATCGAACCGATCGGCTCGGGCCCGTCGCTGCCGAGCTCCAGAATGGTCATGGCGACGGGGACGGTGTTGGCGAAGCTTTCGCCTGAGCCCCGGCCGCAGGCGATGTGCAGCCGGCCTTCCCATTCCTGGACGTTGGAGGGGTACCAACAGGCGTGGTCCGCCGCCTGCCGCCAAGGATGGCCTGGCCCAAGGTGCCCCTCCGGGTCTTGCCGTTCGAAGGTCACGCCGGCCAGCAAACGCGACTCAAGGACCAGCCAGGCGACGGCAAGCGTCCCGTCGCGCGCCATCCCAGCACGCAGGTTGAAGATGTCGTCCGCCTCCGCGATGGCTTCGGGCGCGGACCAGGCAACGCCGTCGGGGCTGGTCGCGTGCAGCACCCATTCGTATCCCCTCGCCATGGAGGGCACTTCGAGGCCCAGGATGCTTCCGGCGGGCGCGCTGGTGGCGAGGAAGGCCAGATAGACGAGGTGGAAGGGGCCGGTGTCCGCGCGCAGGATGGCCGGGAAACCGAAGTTGACCACGCCGGGATTGGTCGGGGGCAGCCAGGTGGGAAGCACGGTTGCGGCTCCCATGGTGCCATCGGGTCGCAGCTCGGCAAGGGTGATGGCCGCAAGGTTCCCGGGCGCCTCCAGCGGGGCGGCGGCATCCCGGGCCACCCGCGCGACGAGGGTCTTTCCCCCACTGTGGTGGACCGCCACGTCGCCGTCCATGGATTGGGGGGCTGCCATGGGGGAGTAGCAGGCCTGTGTCGGCGATTGGCGGGAGCCCGGAGGGCACGCGAAGGACCAGGCCGGTGGCACGATGGCCTCCCCGGGTGCGCCGGCGGGCGGCAGGGCCCCTGGGGGGTGCGCGCAGCCTGCCAGCAAGAGCGCCAGCAACACGGGGGTCCAGGTGCGCACGCGTCCGCACGGCCTTCCGGGTTTAGAAGCCGTTTCGCACACTCGTTGGCCTATGCCGGCGCTGGGCGCATGTGGGTCTTGCCTGCCATGTAGGGGCGCAGGGCCTCGGGGATGGTGACGGAGCCGTCCTCGTCCTGGAAGTTCTCCAGGATGGCCACAAGGGTGCGCTGGACGGCGATGGCGGTCGAGTTGAGGGTGTGCACGAACTCGGTGGGGTCGCCGGGGTTCTTGCGGCTGCGGGTGTTGTAGCGGCGCGCCTGGAAGTCGGTGCAGTTCGAGCAGGAGACCACTTCGCGGTAGGCGCCCTGCACGGGCATCCAGGCCTCGATGTCGTACTTCTTGGCGGCGATGCTGCCGAGGTCGCCGGTGCAGATGTTGACGACGCGGTACGGGATCTTGAGGGCCTTGAACAGCTCCTCCGCGTTGGCGATGAGCTCTTCGTGGATGCGCCAGGAGTCCTCGGGGCGGCAGTACACGAACTGCTCGACCTTCGAGAACTGGTGCACCCGGAAGATGCCCTTCGTGTCCTTGCCATGCGCGCCCGCCTCCTTGCGGAAACAAGGCGAGACGCCAGCGTACCTGAGGGGAAGCTGGGAGTCGGACAGGAGTTCCCCCATGTGCATGGCGGCGATGGGGTGCTCGGAGGTCGCGATGAGGTAGAGGTCGGGCTGCTTGCCCTTGCCGTCGTCGCCGGCCCCCTCGCCCTGCACCTTGTAGATGACGGACTCGAAGTCCGCCAGGTCCACGGCGCCCTCGACGGCCTCGCGGCGCAGCATGTAGGGAGGGTCGATGGCGGTGAAGCCCTTGGCGGCCAGCGCGTGCAGCGCGAAGAACTCAAGCGCGCGCCCCAGCAGCACGAGGTCGCCTTTCATGTAGGCGAAGCGGGCGCCGGCGGCGCGGGCGGCGCGCTCGAGGTCCGCGAGGTCAAGGCTCTCGAGCAGGTCGACGTGGCTCCTGGCGGGGAAGGCGTGCCGTGGGGTGCCCCCCCAGGCGCGCACCTGCTGGTTCTCGGAATCGTCCTTGCCGACGGGCACCGAGGGGTGCATGAGGTTGGGGATGGAGCGCAACAACGCGTCGCGCTGTCTCTCCGCCGCAGGCACGTCCGATTCCAGGCGCTTGAGCTCCTCGCCCACGGCGGCCATGCGCTCGAGGACCGGCTTGGCGTCGCCGCCGGCCTTCTTGGCCTCGGCGATCATCTTGCCGGACTTGTTGCGCTCGGCGCGCAGCTCCTCCATCCGCTTGAGGCCGTCCCGCCAAACCTGGTCGAGGCGGCGCACCTCGTCCACGACGCCGGCGTCGCGCCCGCGTTTGGCAAGGTCGGCGCGCACCACGTCTGGTGTCTCCCGGAGCAGCCGGATGTCGAGCATCTACGCGGCGCACCCTGGGACGGTCCTTGACCCCTTCGGCGGCTCACTCGGCCGCGGAATGGCGCTCATGCCGCGCGTACATCCAGAGGATGAGCCCGGCCAGGAGAGGGACGAAGACGAGGAACGCCAGGGACGCCAGCAGGGGCCGGGCGGGCCCCAGGGCCAGGGGGAACATGTAGGCGGCGCTCACGAACGCGAGGGCCAGCAGGGCGATGCCGAGGCCCTCCAGCAGGAAGAGGGTGGTGCGGCGGCGCTCCATGGCGGCGCTGGGGACCTTTGGCTTGCGCAGGAACGTCGAGTAGGGGCTGCAGACGGTGCAGGTGCCTTCCGGGATGCGCCAGGGGGGAAGGAGGCGCTGGCAGCGGAAGCAGGTCGTCGGGCCCGTGGGCGGGAGGATGGGGTTCTGGCCCGGGTTGAGGGGGCGGGGCTGCTCCTCCGCGAGGTGGCGGGGGGGCGGCGACACGGCCGGCTGCAGCGCGGACCAGGCGATGGTGGCCACCAGTCCCACGCCCAGGAGGGTGTAGATGAGCCAGAACAGGAAACCGAGGGAGCGGAAGGCCTCGTAGAGGAAGAAGTCCTTCGCGAAGTAGCCAAGGAGGGCGACCGTGAACCACACGACGCCGACCACGATGGCGACGATGCGGCGCGCCATGCGGGGGGGTGCCGCAGCCGGGACTGCCATGCGGTCCCACGGGGCGGTTGGGCCTTAACGGCTCTCTTTCGGTCCCGACCCGCCCGGCCGCGCCGCGCGCAGGCACTCCAGCACGTCGTCGGCGGAGCGGAGCAGGCCTCCGGCACCGAGGGCGGACAGGCGGACGACCAGGTGGCTTCCGTGCGCGTCGATGGGCGCCATCGCGGGGTCGTCGACGCGCAGGGCCGCGGCCATCACGCGCGCCTCCTCCGGAGTGCCGCAGTCGATGCGCATCTCGCAGCGGATCATGGCCCCGCCCCGAGGAATCCCTGTCGCGCCAGGTCCGCGTCGAGGGCGGCCAGGAACGGTTCGACGGAGCCCTCCTGGACGACCGCGCCCGCCGCGACGGGGTGGCCGCCGCCCTCCGCGCCCACGGCACGCGCGGCGGCAAGGCAAGCGGCGCCGAGGTCCAGCCCGGCGGCGACCTGGGCGTGGGTGCCGCGCGTGGAGACCTGCACGAGGCCATCGGGGCGCCGGGCCAGCATGCACAGGGGCAGCCGGGGCTCGACGACGTGGACCATGCCGATGCCAGCCACCATGCCTGTGTGGTCCGGGTTGGCGGTCCACGCGACCTGCACGGCGTTGCGGGCCTGCGTGCCCTCCTCGCGCAGGGCGGCAAGGCCCGCCTGCAGGGCCGCCTTGTAGGAGGTGAAGAGGGCCTGGGCCTCGGAGGCGGCGGCGGGGTCGCCCATGAGGTAGGCCAGCGCGGTGGCGGCGGCGCCTCCGCGGCCGCAGGCATCGACGGTGCGGAAGACCTGCCGGAGGCTCCTGCCCAGGCGGGCGTTGAAGTCCATGGGCGCAAGGAGCACGTCGTGCGGGGGCGGCGTGGATCCTGCAGCGAGGTGGGCCGCCACGAGGGCGGACACGAGGCGGGTGCGGCCTTCCTCGTCCAGCTCGTCGACTTCGGCGTCCGGGTCGACGCCGGCCGCAAGCAGGAAGGCGCGGGCCTGCTCGGGCGTCTGGGCGCCGGGCACGGGAGGCCCTGCGTGCCGGATGGCTTGGGCGAGGTCGAGGCCGAACAGGGGCGGCATGGGCACCACGCGGAGGTGGCCGGCCGCGCGGCAGCGGTCCAGCAGCTCGCGGTTCCAGCCCTGCCAGCCGCCCATGTGCTGCCAGTCGCCGACTGCCCCGGAGAGGGCGATGGGGCCCCAGGCCAGGGCGGGCTCGCCGCAGAGCGCAAGGGCGAGCGCGGCGGCGGAGGTGGCGGCGGAGGCATCGCGGGAGCCGTCGAGCCCTTCGGCGCGCGGGTTCAGGAGGGTGACCGTCGGGTGGGGGGCATCGGGGGGGAGGTTGTGGTGGTCGACCACTAGGACGGGGCGCTGCGGTGCGGCAAGCTCGCTGAAGAGGGCCAGGTGGCTGGTGCCCTTGTCGAGGAGGATGAGGCCGTCCCATGGCTCCCCGAAGAGGGTGCGGTAATGCGACTCGGTCTTGTCGCGGGAGGCCCGGATGGTGAAGCGGTGTCCCGTGCGGAGGAGGGCCTGGGCGGCGACGGCGGCGGCGCACAGGCCGTCGGCATCATTGTCGCAGGCGAGGAACCAGTGGGTGCCGCGGGGCATGCCGCGAATGACGGCGGCGGCGCGGGCGGCAGCGGCCTGGAACCTCGCGGTGCTCACGTCCTCCCTGAAGTCAGGGGGCGCATGAGGGCTTCGGCCCCGACGGAACGAACGCCGGGTCGGATTTTCCAGGCGAGGCCAATGGGGATGGACGCCAGGCGTCGACCATCGGTCCGTCGTAAAACCGCAACCAGTAAACACCCCTGTGGCGCCGACGCCGTCGTCCAGCATGACGAGTTGGTATCGCGAGCGATGGAATGGGGCGCGCCGAGGCGCGCCCGCCGCACCGCGGGACTCGCGGAACCACCTTTGTGGCCCATATTCCGCGCGCTCCGCGGTCTTCGCGGTAGTCGGGGTCGTGCGCTCCGCGCACCAAAGAACAACTTTTCTGGGGCTGGACGCCCCCACCGTCACATGGTGTTGGGCGGTCAATGATCCAGAATTGAACGCGGAGCGCCCGACAATCAAGAATCGAGCGTCGAGCGGCCGACAACCGGGAACCTGGACTACCTACTACCCAACAACACGCTGGCGTTAGTGGCAACGACCAACCAGAACGGGAGAAGGAAGGGAAAAGGGATGCAGGCGGACCTGCGCCGACATTAGTCGACCAGCAGCCGCGCGCCGCCGCGATGGACAGCCCGGGCTGCGCCCAGGCCTTGCACTCGCGCCGACGCGGGGGGCGTCCGCTCCTTCGCTGCGCTCAGTCGACCAGCAGCCGCGCGCCGCCGCGAGTGTAGTTCCAGTCCGCAGGCAGTTCGCCGCGGGACTGGTAGTACTTGGCAAGGCCGCGGATGCGGGACTCCATGAGCTCGAGGCCGCGCATGTTGTGCAGGTCGCGCGTGTTGGCCTGGAGGTGCTCCTGCAGGTGGATGGAGCGCTGCACGAGGTTCTGCAGGTCCTGGGGGAGCTTGCCGGAGACGCCGGCGTCCTTCATGATCTGGGCGATCTTCTTGCCCGTCAGCTCGTGGACGGACGGGATGCCGTACGAGTCGCGCAGGATGAGGCCGATCATGGCGGGCTGCTTGCCTTCCTTGGCAAGCTCGACGACCTTGGACTCCGCCTCGCGGGGGAGCATGGGCACCCAGGAGGGCGCGGCGTCGCGGACGGGCTTGGAGCTGGCGTGGCGGGACATGGGATTCCTTGAACCTTGGACGTGCACGGTGGCGTCAGTGACGAGCGCCAGGATGCCTGTCCAGGTCGCTCCACAGGCAGGCCCTATTTAGCCCCGGCGGCTGCCCTTGCCTCGCCCTGGTTGCGCCTGCCAGCTACTCATCGGGCGGCGATGGTTTCGGGCGCAACGCCAGGCCTGCCCGCGCCGCAACGGGGGGGTTGCGCCGGAGGAACGCCAGGATGCTGCGCACGAGGCTGGCGTACCCGGAGGCCGTCGAGGGCTTCATGAAGTAGCCCGTGGCCTGCGCCAGCAGCGCCTCCCGCTCGTCGTCCGGGTCCTCCGAGGCGGTCAGCACCACGACGGGCCAGCCGTCGAAGTGGCGGCTCTGGCGGATGCGGTCCACCAGTTCGATGCCGGAGGCGCCCGGCAGGCCGACGTCGATGAGGGCGAAGTCCGGCCAGTCCGCGGAGGACTGGTGCTTCATGCGGTCCAGCACACCCCACGCGCGCTCCGCGTCGCCGTACACCTCGAGGCGCGCCGGCACGCCTGCGGCCTCGAACGCATGGGCCAGCAGGCGCTGGTGCACGACGCTGTCCTCCACCACGAGCACCAGGAGTTCGACCATGCGCTGGCCCACCGCCGCGTGGCCTTATAGGCCCTGCCGAGGGGGCCGCCGTCTCGGCTTAAGGGGGACCGCGCGTCGCCCCTGGTGTGGCAGGCAGGAGCGACGCCCCAGGGTGGGTGGGCCTCGTCCTGGGCGTGGGCCTGGTCTGGGGCCTCACGTACGCCCTTTACCCTGTGGGATTGCGGTCCGTGGGCCCCCTGTGGCTGGCGGCGCTGCGCTTCGACACGTTCTGCGCGGGCGCCTTCGTGGCGTGCTGGGCCGTCGATGGTGGGGTGCGCATCCCCGCGACGTGGCGCGACGCCGCCGCCATCGCCACGTATGCCGGCCTCAACATCGTCCTGCACAACCTCGCCACGATCGGCGGGTCCGCGCACGTCCCCGTGGCCGTCCTGGGCATCCTCGCGGGGCTCACGCCGCTCTTGACCGCCGCCCTGTCGCCGCTGGTGCTGCCGCAGGCCCGGCCATCCCTGCGCCTCGTCGCAGGGCTCCTGGCCGGCTTCGGCGGCGTCGCCGTCCTGACCCTCGCGCGCCCCGGCCCCCTCGACGTCACGGTGTCCGCATGGACCTTCGTCGTGTTCCTCGGCTTCCTTGCCTGGGCCCTCGGCTCCGTGCTGGTCAAGGCCGCGGCCTCCCCCATGCCCTCCCTGTCGGTCGGGTTCTGGGCGGCCCTCGTGGCCGTGGCCATCCTGCAGCCGCTGGCCCTAGGGTTGGAGCCGGCGCCGCGTGTTTCGCTCCCCTTGGCAGGCGTCGTCCTCTTCATCGCGCTCGTGGGCGGCATCGGCGGGTTCCTGGGCTGGATGCGCCTCGTGCGCGGCTTCGGCCCCGCGCACGCAAGCCTCGCGAGCCTCGTGTCGCCGGCGGTCGCGAGCGTCGCGGCCGCGGCGCTGCTGGGCCAGCCGCTCGGTTGGGCGCACCTCGTGGCCTACGTCCTGGTGGGCCTAGGATTGGTGGCGGCCGTCCGCGAACTGGCGCACGGCGCGGTCCGCAAGGAGCCTGCGCCTGCACCGGGCGAGGCCGTTGAGATGACCTAGGTCAGCCCGATGGGCAGGCAGGTCGGCATCTGCTGGCTGAAGTGGAAGCAGAACAAGGAACCGTTCCAGCAGGGCTGTGTCACGGCGCTGCAGGTGTGGACCAGGGGGTCCGGCTGGGCGGCCGCAGTGCCGGAGAATCCGACGAAGGCGATGGTGAGGACGAGGCAGGTCAGCAGCAGGGCACGCATGGTGGGACCGCCCAGGCATTTTCCGTCGCGGATTTCAGCCTTGGCCCATGCACCCGTCCTGCGGGCTACGCGAGCCAGACCAGGCCCGCGGCCAGGAGGCAGCCGGCGAAGAAGTGCGCCGCGATGGTGCTGGCGCAGCCCTTGATGAGGGCGCGGTCGCCGTAGTGCCGGACCGCCATGTAGCCAGCGAAGCCCGCGATGGGAAGGGCCAGCAGCGCCAGGAGGGCCCCGCGGGGCAGCAGGTGGGTCACCGTGACCTCGACGACGACCGCGGCGAAGGCGGCCGCCACGATGGCGACGTAGCCCCAGCGCGCGTTCTTCGTGCCCAGGGTGGCGACGAGGTGGTTCTTGCCGGTGGCCCGGTCGCTGGGGGCGTCGGGGAACTCGTTGATCCACAGGATGGCGAGGGTCAGCAGCCCGATGGGGATGCCCAGCAGGAAGGAGTCCCAGCCGACGTGGCCCGAGATGCCGTAGACGGCGCCCGCGGTCATGAGGGGCCCGAAGTTGAGGAAGGAGCTGAGCTCGCCCAGGCCGCGGCGGGCGGCCAGTCGGACCGGCGGCGCCGTGTAGAAGAACCCCATGAGGGCGCCGGCGGCACCGAAGGCGAGGACCAGGGGGCGGCCGAGGACGACGAGGACGCCGGCGATGGCCAGCGCGGCGACGATGGCGGCGGTGCCCACCAGGAAGGTGCCCTTCGGGGTGATGAGCCCGAGCTCGATGGCGCGCGAGCCTCCGGTGAACGGCAGGAAGTAGTCGTTGTTGGCCTCGTCCGTGCCCGACTTGACGTCGAAGTAGTCGTTGAAGACGTTGGCCGCGAGGTGCAGCGCGATGCCGCCCAGCATGACGAGGGTGAACAGCAGCCAGGGGAACGGGTCCGGGGTGTAGCCCTTCCATGCGGCGAAGGCGGCCGCGACCAGGATGGGCACGAGGGTGGCGGTCAGGAAGGGCAGGCGCCCGATGACGACGCCCTTGAAGATGCGGGTGCCCAGGGTGGTCTTGGGCATGATGGTGGCCGGGTCGACGCCGGGCAGTTCGGTGGTGTAGCCGCAGTAGCCCGTCTGGACGCCCGAGGCCTTGCCGCCCTTGTAGGTGGGCGTGATGCGGGCGTGCGCGGCGAACCGCGTGCCGTCCTTGCGGACGAAGACGGTGTCGCCCTCGAAGGCGCCCTTCGTGCGGGCCTCCTTGAGCCAGCGCGGGACGTGGCCCAGGACGACCTCGCCAGGGCTGAACAGGCTCACGCGCTTCTTCCCAACGACCTCCTCGGCCGTGTACTGGAAGATCTGGTGGGCGCCGTCGTTGAAGGTCTCGATGCGGCCCTCCATGTCGCAGGTGATGACGGAGACGGGGGCCTTGGCGGCCGGCTTGGCGGTCTCGATGGAGACCTGGGGGGCGGGCGCCTTGCGGGCTGGCCTTGCGGCACGGGTGGGGGTGGCCTTCGGCATGCTCTCAGGTCCCTTGGACAGGAGGGGACACATAAGCGCCACCGTTGGAAACAACTTGCCGGGAGTTGTAAGGGACTCGCGACGTCCGCCCACCCACGGCCCCGAATGGAGAACGGAACCCGAAACCTGCAGGCAAGGGGACAGAGCTCACTCTGGTATCTGTGTCCTCGGGGGCTGGGCAGGAGTGTTGGGGAGGCGGTTGGATGGGCTACTGCGCCGGTTCCTTGAGGCGGACGCGCTTCATGCCCTCGGCCGCCTTCTTCCAGCCCTCGACGCGGGCCTCGGTGATCTTGATGCCGACCACCGTGGTCTCGAGCGAGTCGAGGTAGTCGTTGACCTGCTGCGTGACGGTGGAGGCGGCGCGGCGCTTGAGGGCCGCGATGCCGTCGATGCCGCTGCGGGCCAGGGCCTCCGCGTACTGGGGGCCGATCCCCTTCACCTTGACCAGCTCGGCCATGGCCTGCCACTGCTGGACGGTCTTGATGGGCACGCCGACCTTGCTGGCCAGCTTGGCCGCGTCCTCGAAACACAGGCGCGCTGTCGTGTGGATGCCGGCCGCGCGCAGCTTGTCGCCGTAGATGGCGCCAATCCCCTCGATGTCCTCGACAGGGTGGACGTCGCCCGGGTAGTCGTAGTACGCCCGCTCCGTGGGCACCGCGACGCGGGCAGGCCGGGCCACGCGTTCCTGCAGCTGCTGCACGAACTGGCGACCGTCGGCGGCCTTCCCCGTGGCGGGCACGCTGCCGTCCCGCTTCCGGGAAGACGGGAAAAGCTTGGAGCGGTAGGGTTCGGGCACGTCGTCCGGGCCCAGCTGGGGGCGCGCCGGCACCGCCTGCTGGCCCTGCAGGGGCAGCTGCGCCGCGCCGTCGGGGCCGGCCAGGAGGGTGCGCATCTTGAGGGTCGTGCCGCCCGCGTCGACGCGGATGTAGTCGTTCGTGTAGACGGCCCGCTCCACGGGCCGGGGGTACGTGTAGGCCACCGTGTCCTGGCGCTCGGTGGGCTGCCAGGAACGGTACGCGGTGGTCACCGTGGGGATGTCGTACACGACGACGTCGGGGCCCATGCGGGGCGTGGGCTTGGCAAGGTGGGCGTGCTGGGTGGCGCGCATCTCCTCGGTGACCTCGAGGGCCTGGAACTCGATGGCCTGGGCATCCGCGGCGGGATCCGTCGCCCATTGCGCGGGCTGCGCCCCGGCCTGCATGGCGCCGGCGCGACGGCGGCGGCCCGACTGGGCAAGGACCAGGACCAGCAGGAACACGACGAGGACGCCCAGGGCGACCAAGGAAGCGACAAGGGTGGGGTCCAGGGCGGCCATATCAGGAGTTCCAAGGAGGGGCCGGTTTATGGTTTTGCTGCTTCGCTCAGGTGGCGAAAGAGCGCCACGGCGGCCTTGCCGCGGTGGCTGAGGCGGCCCTTGGCGGCCTCGTCCATCTCCGCGAACGTGGCCGCGTGGCCCTCGGGCACGAAGACGGGGTCGAAGCCGAAGCCCGAGGTGCCTGCGGGCCGCTCCGCGATGCGGCCCCGGCAGGTCCCCTCGAAGTGGTGGAGGGCTCCCGCGGCGTCCACGTAGCACAGGTCGGCCTGGAAGGCGGCGGAGCGCATCTCCAGCTCGACGTCGCGCAGCAGGCGCAGGAGCCCGGCGACGCCGACCGTCTCCAGGGCATGGCGGCTGTAGACTCCCGGGAAGCCCCGCAGGGCCGCGACGAAGAGCCCGGAGTCCTCCAGCATGAAGGGGGCCTGCAGCCCCTGCGCCAGCAGTTGCCTGGCGCCGGCCTCCGTCACGTCGCGCAGGGTGGCGGCCTGCGGCTCCTGGTATCCCCGCGCGTCGCCGACGACCTCGATGCCCAGGGGCGACAGCATGGCGGACATCTCGGACAGCTTGCCCGGGTTGCCGGTGACGAAGGTGAGCCGGCGGGGCGCGGGTGCCTGCCCGGGCGGTGTGGACGCGGCGGCGGGATGGGTCGGCCGGCGGACCGGGGCATGGGTGGGCGGCAGGTCGACGCGCGGCATCAGTGGTACCTGCCACGGCCGCGGATGTCATCAAGCCGCTGCAGGACCGCCGGGGCGCACCGGGCCGTGGCGCGGTACCCTTCCAACAGGGCGGCAAAAAGGGTCGCGTGGCGGGCATCGGTGGCGGCCAGGGCCTCCTCCACGAGGTGCAGGTCGACGCCGCGCGGCTCCGGCTCCTCGCCGAAGGCGCCGAGGCCGAAGTCGATGAGGACGAGGGAATCCACGGACCCGGGCTCCGGCACGAGCACGTTGCTGGTGGTGAGGTCGCCGTGCGTCAGGCCGGCATCGTGCAGGGTGCCCGCCAGGCGTCCGAGCCGTGCGAGGCGGGCGTGCGCCGTCGCGTCGTCGTCCGCCTCCAGGACGCTGCGCAGCGTCGGCCCTGGGATGCGCTCGAGCACGAGGGTGCTGGTGGCGCGGTCGGCGTCGTAGAGGATGGGCACGGCGACGCCGGCGCGCCGCGCCGCCAGCAGCAGGGCGGCCTCGTCGCGCGTGCGCTCGCCGCGCAGCCGGTCGTCGAGTCGCGGGTGGCGGTAAGGCTTGGGGAGCCTTTGCTTGGCGACGCAGTCGCGGCCCAGCCATGCAACGGGCACCACGGTGGCCTCCGCGCCGAGCCGGGGGGCCACGCCCACGCTCACCGCCACGTCACCTCGACCTCGTCGGTCCGCTGGTAGGGCCGGACCTGGCTCTGCTCCAGCGGGGTGGGGTCGCCCGCGCGCAGCTTGAGGTGGCCCAGCCAGGCGATCATGGCGCCGTTGTCCACCAGCACGTCGCGCGGCGGGCAGTGCAGCGAGGCCCCGCGCGCCTCGCACATGCCGCGTGCCATGGCCTGCAGGCGCGCGTTGCAGGCGACGCCGCCGCCCAGCACCAGCTCGGTGCGGCCCGTGTGCGCCAGCGCGCGCTCGGCGGTCTCCACGAGGGCCCCGAAGGCATGCTCCTGGAAGGCGAAGCTGGCCTCCGCCAGGGGGACTCCCTCCTCGACGAGGCGCTGCGCGGCGGTTGCGAGGCCCGCGAAGCTCATGTCCATGCCCTTGACGGTGTAGGGCAGGGGGTGCCAGCTCCCGGAGGCGCCTGCCGCCCATTGCTCGACCTGCGGTCCGCCGGGGAAGGGGACCCCGTTCTCGCGCGCGAACTTGTCGAGGGCGTTGCCGAGGCCGATGTCGAGGGTCTCGCCGAAGACGCGGTAGCGGCCACGGGCGAAGGCCAGCACCTGCGTGTTGGCGCCCGAGGCGTAGAGCAGCATCGGGTCATGGGCGCCTGTCATCCCCCGGCCCACTTCGAGGTGCGCGACGCAGTGGTTGACGCCGGCCAGGGACTTGCCGTGCCGCAGCGCGAGGGCGCGCGCCATGGTGGCGGCGACCCGCAGGCACGGACCGAGGCCGGGGCCTTGGCTGAAGGCGACGCCATCGAGGTCGGCGGGCGACAGTCCCGCCCGGTCGAGCGCCCTGTGGAGGAGGGCGGGGGCGGCCTCGGCGTGCTGGTGGGCCGCCTCGCGGGGATGGATGCCTGCGGCGGGGCCGCCCGGCCGGGTCGGCGGCTGCGTGGCGGGGCGGGCCATGGCGCGCTCGTTGGCCAGGACGTGGCAGCGACCGTCCCGTTCCTCGACGATGCCGACGCCCAGGGTGTGGGCGGTCCCCTCGATCCCCAGGACTGGCATCGCGGGGCGACCCTGGGCACGCGTGTTAAGGCTGCGGCTGGCGCGTCGTGGGAGGTCAAGCGGCAGCGGGCTACAGGTTCGCCGGGACGTCCTTGGCGGCGCCCTTCTTGGCGGCTTCCTGGATCTTCTTGCTGCGCATCTTGGCGTCGTAGCCGGTGGCGCCCTCGAGGAACTCGTTCCAGCGGCGCTGCGTGTCCTGCGCGACCTGCAGGGCTTCCTTGTCGCCGGCTGCGACCTTCACGGCGAAGCCCTTGTCGGTGACGGTGTCGACCTGGAACTCCTTCTTGCCTTCGTAGCGGACCTTGATCTGGGGCATGCTGCCGTAGGCGCCGCACAGCCAGTCGCCCTCCTTCTTGTGCGAATCGAAGCAGGCGTCGAAGATGTCCGGGAGGCTGACCTTGGCGGCGTGGCCCGGCTTGACGGGGTAGGACTGCATCGGCCATGGCACTTGCGGTACCGCCTTGAGCCTTGCGAGGGGGGCAAGGGCGCCGTGGGGATGCAAGCCTTGTGTGCGCGTAGGGTCGATGGCCGAGCGCTCCACGTTCGGTCCTGGATCATTTGACAGGCCAACACCCTGTGTGGTGGGGGAGGTCTAGCACGAAGGTTGCCTTGTGGTGCGCGCAGCGCACTGCCACGCAACCGCCGCGACACCCCCTCGCGGGCGCGGCTGCGCGCGCCCCTATTCCATCGCTTGCTCGAACGACGCGCCGCCGCCACCCACCCGTCCACCTTGAGCTCGGGTCTTCACGGCGACCGATGGCTCGTCAGCTTGATTGCAGGCAGATCAACAAGGAGCGACTTCGTGCCGCTACGGATGCAGAAGCGAGCCAAAATCAGCGTCCAGGTCCTTGGTGCGCCTATTCGAGGTGCCGCAGCAATCCCTGCGGGGACGCCACGACAAGGTCCGCGGAGGGATGGGACGGCGCCGTCGGGTCCACCCACACGGTCCGCATCCCCAGTGCGTGTGCTGGCTCGATGTCGAAGTCGAGGGAGTCCCCGACCATCAAGGCCTCCTCGGGCCGCACGCCAAGCTTGTCCAGCACGTGCAGGAACGCCTGTGGCGAGGGCTTCCAGTGGCCGATCTCGCCGGAGATGCCCACGTAGTCCACCAGCGGCCCGAGGCGGAACTGCTCGACCTTGGGCCGCTGCACGTGGCCCGGCCCGTTGGTCAGCAGCGCCACGCGCGCGCCAAGCTGGCGCGAGGCGGCGATGGCCTCGGTGGCCCCGGGCAGAAGGCGCAGGTGCTGCACGACGTGGAGCCGGAAGTGCTCCCCCAGCGTCTCCCCCAGCAGGGTGCCCTGCGTGCCCAGGCGCTGGCTCAGCAGCCCGAGGCGCTCGCCGATGTACCACCACCGGCCGGTGGCGCGGAACGAGGCCATGTTGAGCGCCATCACCTGCGCGTACTCGGACCGCACGCGCGGCTCGGGGATGCCCGCGGCCGCGAAGTGGTCGCGCGCGAGGTCGCCGATGGCGGCGTGCTCCGCCTGCCGCCAATTGATCAGAGTGTCGTCCAGGTCGAACAGGACCGCCTTGGTGTCCCGCATCCAGCCCGCGGCACCGAGGGGGGCAGGAGGCTCGCGGGGCACGGCCTCGGATGCGGGACCGGGCCACTTGAAGGCGCCGATGAGGGGATTTGTCCCTGGACGATTCAAGGGATGCACGACGCTTCTCAAATAGGAAGAGATCGGACGGGGAGGTATGTTCCGGACCCTGGTGTGGCCCGCCCTCGCCTTCCTCACGGGCGTGGGGGCCCTGAAGGCGGCGATCCCTCTCGAAAGCCTGGCGCTGATGGCCGTGGGCCTTGCCCTCAGCTCCTTCGGGCTGCTGCGCCTCATGCTGCGCGACGTGGAGCCGCGCTCGCGCCCGGCCTTCACGCCGATGGCCACCGCGGTCCGCGTCGCCGACGACGACTAGGCGACCCCAGCCGGAAGGCTAGGCGACCCCAGCCGGCAGCGCACCCTTGCAGCGGCGGCCGCAAGGCGGCAGGACGGGGCGAACGCTGGCAATCCTTTCCCCGATGGCAGGCGCGCGGCGGCGGCTAGACCTGGATGGGCACGGGGACGAAGGTGAGGATGAAGACGGCCAGCACGATGGCGGCCAGCACGAGGCGCTTGCGGTCCAGCTGCGTGCGGTCGTTGAGGGGCGGCGCATGCTGGATGCCCGTCATGAGCAGGAAGAAGGCCATCAGCATCCACGAGTTGAAGAGGAAGGCCAGCACCATGAGGCCCCCCACGGCGGCCCACGCCACGTACTTCATGCGCTCTCCCAGCACGGCGCGCGCCACGTGGCCGCCGTCCAGCTGCCCGGCGGGCAGGAGGTTGATGCCGGTGACCAGGAGCCCGACCCAGCCGGCCAGGAACGTGGGATGGGTGAGGTAGCCCTCGTTGTGGAACGCCTTGTCGAGGAGCTGCACGAGGAGGGGGTCGCCCAGCCGGAGCAGCCCGTCGTCCCACTCGAGATCCAGGTCGACGGAGCGGGTGCCCTCGGGCAGGGCGATGGTGCGGCGTTCCCCCGTGCCAGGCCGGAGGCTGCGGGTGCTGGTGTCCGTCACGGTGGTGCCGTCCGCCTTGTGGAGGGTCGCGGTGGCCGTGTATTCCCATGCCTCGGTGGCCTCGGGGGGTGCCGTGACGTTGAAGGTGACGAATCCCGCGGTGGCGTTGGCGGCCAGGTGGGCGTGCCCGGATTCCGTGGCCATCGTGAAGGGCGCGTCGGCGGAGAGGATGGGGTGGCCCACGTCCGGCAGCGGCTGCGCGCCCGCCCCCGTGAGGAAGGCGCCCAGCAGGATGACGGGCAGGGTCACGAGGAAGCCGACGAGCGGGCCGGCGGCGCCCACGTCGAAGAGCGCCTTGCGGTCCGGCATCGGGTCGCGCATCGAGATGAAGGCCCCCAGCGTGCCGAAGGGCACGAGGATGGGTGGGGCCGGGATGAAGAACGGGAGGCTGGCCCGCAGCCCGTGCCGGCGGGCGACGACGTAGTGGGCCAGCTCGTGCAGCCCGAGGATGAGCATGAGGGGGAGGGCGAACGTGAGCGCCCCCCAGGCGAGGTCGCTGGCGTCCCACAGCACGGACCAGTCGAGGTCGCGGCCGCCGGACCTGTAGCCGTGCCACGTGATGGCGCCGGACACCACGGTGGTGGCAAGGGTGGCGAGGAGCAGCCCGACGTGGAGGCCGGTGCGGTGCTGCGCCGCGGGCGGCCGGCTGGCGACGAAGAGGATGTCCTCGCCGGACTCGCGGCGCACGAACACCAGCATCTCGGGGTCCGCGGCCTGGATCTCGGCGCGGGCCGCGGCGAAGCGGGCATCGAACTCCTGCGCGGGGAACATGAGGTAGAACAGGTGGGCCGCGACGGTGCTCCGGACCTTCTCCTCGCGGGCGTCGTAGACGCGGAAGTGGCGCTGCACGATGCGGCGCAGCGCCGCCTGGTCGAGCCCGCCGGGCGCCGCCTGGTCCACGCCGCCGCCACCGGGACCTGCGGCTTAAAGGAAGAGGAACCGGGACGAGGGGCGCGCCGGCCGTCAGGCAAGCGTGTCGAGGGTGCGCGCTGCGGAGGCGCCGACGCGCTCACGGTCCGCCTTGGGGGTGAACACCCAGGCCCGCCAGTGGTCCATGCGGGCCTCCTCCAGGACCTTGACGAGGCGGCTGGCCACCGGCAGGGGCACGAGGTCGCCGTCGCGCTGGCGGACCTGCAGCCGCATCTCGCGGAACTTGGGCGGGTGGGGCACGTCCAGCAGCACCAGGCCCTCGTCGACGCCCGCGTCCTGGGCGATCTCGGCAGCAAGGCGCCGGCGTTCGCGGGGCCGGTCGCTGAGGCGCAGCAGGGCCGCCGTGTTGGGCTGGTCGGGGCGGCCCTCGTAGGCGCGCTTGAACAGGCGGCGGTCCTCCAGGCGGGCGACCAGGGCCGCGGGCCCTCCGCCGCCGGCGCGCAGCCGCTGCAGCAGGCCGTCGTCGGTCTCGCGCTCCAGCTCGTGCAGCCGGACGCCGGTGGCCTCGATGTGGCCGCGCACCGCGGCCTGCAGCATCGATTCGCTGCTGCGCACCGTGTGGTGCAGGTACACGGCAGGGTACATCAGGAACCGCGTGGTGAGGATGGCCTCGGCCGCGATGAGGCCGGACTCGTCCAGCACGACGGCGGGGCCGTCGGGGGAGTCGCCCGCGCGCAGGACCTCGATGAGGCGGTCCGCGTCCACGGCCGTGCGCACGCCGGTGTAGTGGGCGTCACGCAGGAGGTAGTCGAGGCGGTCGGCATCGAGGCTGCCGCTCACGATGGGGGCCAGGGGTCCCTTGCCGCCGATGCACTCCGCGACGGCCAGGGGGTCGAGTCCTGCCTGCCTGAGGGGATCCGCCAGCGGGCCCCACCCGACGAGGTCCATGCTGGCCTGCTCGTGGCGGCGGCCCTCCTCCTTCACGAGTTCCTCGAAGGCGTGGCTGAACGGGCCGTGGCCGACGTCGTGCAGGAGGGCGGCGGCGCGCACCGTGTTGGCCTCCCATTCCCCCAGGCCCAGTGCCTTGGCGAAGCGGCCCGCGAGGTGGTGGGCGCCAAGGCTGTGCTCGAAGCGCCGGTGGTGCGCACCCGGGTAGACGAGGTGGGCGGTGCCCAGCTGGTGGATGCGGCGCAGGCGCTGCACGACGGCCGAGTCGACCAGCGGCAGGGCCCAGTCGTCGATGCGGATCGAGCCGTGGATGGGGTCGCGCACCGTGATGGGCAACGGCGGGGCCAAGGCCCCGCCCGTCATCAAGCAATGGGCCGCGCGCTGGCCTGGGCGTAGCCCAGCGGGCCGCGCGGGCGGAACCATTCCGGGCGCAGCAGGCGGCTCACCATGACGGCGGCGGCCAGCGCGGCCGCCAGCGCGATGCCGTGCATGACGGCCTGGACGGCGCCGTCCTGCGAGGCAAGCGCCGTCCCCACGGCCACCAGCTGGCCGTGCGTGCTGGACTGCGTCCACACGGAGAGCGGCAGCTCGAGCAGGGCGATGGCGACGACGCAGAGCCCGGTGCAGGCGGCCAGCGGCCAGGCCACGCGCGCGCCCTGCAGCTGGCCGGCGGCGCGCGCAAGGCGCGCGATGGCGACCCCTGCGAGGGCTGCGCCCAGCAGGCGCCAGAGAGCCAGGACCCCGGGGCTGCCGTTGAACTGGATGAGGGCGGCATCGGTGGGGTCGTAGTGGGCGGAGAAGGAGTTGCCCAGGCACCACGTGGCCCAAGCGGTGACCAGGAGGAGGGCGGCGCCGGTGCGGGGGGAGCGCAGCGCCTGCGCGGCCAGGGCGACGGGGGCGCAGGCCAGCATCCAGCCCCAGACGGGGCCGTCAAGTAGCACGGTGGCCAGGCCCGCCAGGGCGAGGCTGGCGGCGAGGGCCGCCCCGTGGAGGGTGATCCAGAGTGGGGCCGGTGGCGTGCCATGCACGGGGGGCCCGGAGAACAGGCGGACGCCGTCGCGGTGGATGCGCCAGGCGGGCAGGAGGGGGACGAGGGCCAGGAGGAGGAACTGCAGGTGGGCGCGCAGGTCGGAGCCGAAGGTCTGCCCGGTCTGCAGCAGCGGCTGCTCGATGCGGTGGAACAGGGTGGCCACGAGGCAGGTGGCCGCCAGGGCGCCGGCCAGCCACGCCTCGACGCGTCCCGCCCCGGTCCAGGCCTCCTCGCAGAGGGGGCCGGTGCGGGGTTCGCGCAGGAAGCGGATGACCTGCCATGCCTTCGTGGCGCCGGTGACGAGGAGGCCCAGCAGGATGAGGGCGACGAGGGGGAGGGCCACGCGGTACGGGTCGCCGGCGGGTCCGCCGGGGGTGCCCGTGACGAGCCGGAGCGCGCCCCAGGTGGCCAGGCCGAGGAAGGGGGTGGCCAGAAGGAGGACCCCGGCCTGGCGGTGGAGGAGTTCGGTGGGGTCGGGGACGGGGGCATCGTCCCAGGGTGCGGGGTCGGCGGGGGCCACGAGGCGCTGCAGGCCCCAGAGGAGGGCGAGGACGGTGGCGAGCAGGAGGCCGAAGACGGGCAGCAGGGCGGAGGGAAGGGCGGGGCTGTTGGAGGCCAGCAGGTTGTTGGCGAAGCTGCCGCCGCGGGATCCCTGCGCGGCGAGGAGGAGGACGGTGGGGAAGGCGGTCTGCACGAGGTTCACGAGCACATAGGTCCCCAGGAACAGCACCAAGAGCGTGCCGCCGCGCTCGAGCCACGCCTGCACGCGCGGGACCCGCCGCATGGTGATGGGGGCGGCCAGGGCGGCGGCCGCGATGGCGATGCCGAGGCCGACGAGGACCCCGGTCAGGAGGACGGGGGCGCCGGTGGCGAGGTTCTGGTTGACCTCGGTCTGCGACTGCGTGTCCGGGGCGAGGAAGCCCTCCTCCTGCAGCTGGGCACCCAGCGCGAGGCCCGCGAGGGCCACGGCGGCGCCGGCGGCCACGACCAGGACGCGGCGTGGCACCTGCATGCCGGCCAAATCGGGGGACGGGGCCTTAACGGTTCAGGTGGGGATGGGGGGACGGCAGGTCGGCGAGGCCCCGCCGCCGAAGCTAGCCACGGAACGCACGGAACTTCGCGGAAACTGAAAACCACCTTCTCTGCAGGCTTCCGTGGGTTCCGTGGCCATCTTCCGTGGGCCCTTGGGTCTTCCGTGGGTGCCGTGGCCAGAAAGGGGAGTGCCTCGCGCGTTCCGCGACCGCGTGAAGGCCGGGCCACCAACCTAGGCAACACTGATGCTGGAGGCCGAGGGGGCCTGCTGCCCGGACCCGCCCACCATCTCCATCTCGAAGCTCGAGCCCATCGTGACGCGCATGCCGTCGCGGGCCGCGACGGTGGGGACGCCGGTCCGCTCCGTGATGCGCTGCGCCCATACGCCCGGGTCGCCCTCCTTCAGGGTCTTGTAGCCGAAGTGGGTGAGCAGCAGGAGGCGGGGGCGGATCTGGTCGGCCAGGCGCTCCACGTCGTCCGTGCACATGTGGTGGGGGATGCGGTCGTTGCCGCCGCGGGTCATCTGGCATACCACCATGCGGGAGCCCGCGTGCAGGTCCGCCAGTCCGTCGAAGTAGGTGCCGTCGGGGATGTAGCTGAACTGGCCGTTGGTGAGCTTGAGGCGGTAGCCGACCGTGTCCGGATCCGAGTGGTCCTGCCGCGTCGCCGCGACCTCGTACATGCCCTCGAGGGTCAGGGTGCTACCGGCCTTGACCTCGTGCAGTTCCTTCACCATCTGCGAGTGGTACTTCGTGATGACGGGGCCGATGGGCTCCCCCTGGGCTCCCGTGGTGCCACGCAGCACGGAGCGGGGGGCGACGAGGGTTCCCTTGCGGTCCAGGCCGCCCCGCGTGATGCCCTCCAGCAGGATGGCGGCATCGGTCCAGTGGTCGGGGTGCGCGTGCGTGACCAGGACGGCGTCCGTCTTGGTGGGGTCCAGCCCGTAGCGGTGCATGTGCACCAGCGCCCCCGGCCCTGGATCGAGGTTAGCCCGCAGGCCCCTGTCCCTGAGGTACATGCCGCCCGTCTGGCGGAGCTGGCTGATGGTGGTGAACCGGCCTCCGCCGGTCCCCAGGAATGTCAGCTCGGTCAACCCAATTCACGGACGCAACAGCCCCGTCCATGCTTTTCATGGTTCCGCCGCTCCGAGGTGCCCCGTGCGGCGCCGGCGCGAGACAGGCCCAGGCGGACGACAAAGCTTATCGGAGGACCCCCGGGATTGGCGGGCGTGAAGCTCCTGGCGCTTGGGTTGTCCATGGCCATGCTGCTCCTGCCGGCGGCGCAGGCCACCGCGGAGGACCTCGTGGCGGCGTCGGCCTTGTGCGCCGGCCCCCCCTGCGGGTACATCACGCCCATCGTGGACATGGAGTTCGCGGCCAAGCAGAAGTGCCCCGGCTCGCCTGGCAGCATCGACCTCTCCAAGTGCACGCCAGTGCCCGCCAGGGACCAGTCCGTCGAGGCCAAGGGCACGTTCCGCTATTACTGGAAGGAGTCCGAGGACCTCACGTACCCGCCGGATGCGCAGCAGCCGGTGGTCGTCACCTTCTCCGGCGTCTCCACGAACCCGAAGTGGCTCACCTTCAAGGTGGAGCCGGCCAGCATCACCATCGACGCCGTGGCGCTCATGGACCCCCGCAACCTCGTCGTGGACCAGAGCAACCCGGCCAGCCCCGTCGTGTACTACGAGTACAAGCAGGACATCACGGTCACCTTCACCCACTCGGGCGACCCCGACGCCGCCGCCCTGCAGAAGGTCGCCGCGAAGAAGGGGCTCGTGGAGCTGTTCCTCAAGGCGAAGTCCAGCGCCAGTGGGACCTACTTCAAGGAGGGCTTTGGCGTGGAGTCCTTCCGCTTCGACGGCCGCTCCGTGGCAGACCCAAGTGTGGTCACGCGCACGATGACGCAGGTGGACAACGGGGTCACCCGCACCGTCACCGTGACGGAGCGGCCCACGCAGGCGGCCCCTGCCGGTCTCCTCGCGCCGATGGCCGGGCTGGCCCTGGCCCTCCTGGCCATGCGCCGCCGAACCACCTAAGGCCGCTCCCGCGGGGTGCCAGGCTCCACCACGATGTGCCGACCCAGGAGGTCGCTGCGCTTGAGGCCCACGATGGGCGCGGACCCGACGACGAGGCGCCCAGCCCGCGGCGCCTCCCGGTAGAACACGTGGTTGCCCTTGGCGCCCAGCCACGTGCCGACGTGCACGCCATGCGTGGGCGCGCGCCGGGGGATGCCGGGCAATGGCTGGCGCACGGGATGGTCCTCGATGCGGTGAAGGGCCCGCTCGACAGCGTAGCTGGACTCGAGGCGCAGCCGCAGCTCGTCCGCGCGGCGCTCCACGATGTCCCACGGCACGGGGCGCGCCAGCATGGGGAGGACCTCGCGGTGGCTGCGGTTCTCGGGGACGCGGTACAGCAGCGAGACCGCGCGCTCCGTCTGGCGGGCCGTGGGGCGGTCGAGGCCGCGCTGGATGGTGAAGTACGCGTCGGCGCCCTGCTCGCGCAACCGCCGCTCCACCCGCCAGGCCTGCGTCATGCCGACCTTGGGGAGCGTGCCGTAGAAGGCGGCGTAGACGAGGTGCTCGACCCCCTTGAACGAGGACACGCAGGTGCACGCCGAGGGGTCCAGCTGGCAGCGCGGCTCGAAGACGCACTCCGGCGACTCCAGCCCGCAGCACGAGGCGCACTGGGCGTCCTGGGTCACCATCCTGGCCTGGGGGCATGGCTTGTGGGTGCCCTGCTCGATCCTGCCGACGCAGGTGCGCATGCCCTCGATGCGCCACGCGAAGCTGCCCCGCAGCGGCACCGCGGTGAGCCCTTCGGGCAAGGGACCCTCGGCGGGGTCGGGGGGCGCCGCCGTTTCAGCGACGGCCAGCAGGACGGCCGCAGGCTCTGCGCAGGGAAGGGGAGGGCCCGCGGCGAGGGACTGTCCGGCCCCGCCGTCCAGCGCGGCACGAGACGGGGGCGATGGGTGCTCGACCTGGCCGACGATGTGCAGGCGCATCCTCACCGTTCCCAGGGCCGCCGCGCCAGCACCAGGTCGGCGACCACCGGCGCCCACTCGTCGGGGACGCTGGCAGGGTCGTCGAGCAGGCGGGAACCCGGCATGGCGTCCTGCACGTGGCGGCCCAGGGGCAGCCCGGGCAGGTGCGCGGCAAGCCAGGTCGGCGCCGTGCGGTGCCGCACCAGGAGCTCCACCGCGAGCCTCCCATCCGCGCCCTTGCGGACAGGGCCCGCCGCATCGGGGTGGGTGCTCCACTTGGCGCGGAACCGCTCCACGTTGGGCGCACCCGAATCGGGGGGGCCGGCATGGACCCGCGTCGGGGGCAGCTCGGCTCCGGAGGCCAGCCACTGCAGCAGGACCTGCTCCTCCCTTGCGTCGGCGGTGGCGGTGGCGCGCCGGACCGGGAAGCCTGCAGCCTCCAGGGCCGACTCCACGGTGCGGGCGGCCTTCTGGAACTGCGGGAACACGATGTCGAGGCGGTCCGTCCGGGGGCGCAGCAGCAGTCCCATCCAGCCTTCGTTCCGTTGCGCAAGGGCGGCGTGGAGGGCGGTGGAGGGCTCGGCGCGCGCGGGGGACGGGTCGAAGAAGCGGGCGTGCGGCGCGGCGCGGTAGGCGCGGGCGGCATCGAGGGCCTGCGCCAGCGTCGGCTCCTGGACGGCGGCGGCGCAGTTGCGGGCGGGGTCCACGGGGTCGACGACGACGAGGCAGGCGACGTCATCGCTGACCTCGTCCGCGCCAAGGGCGATGC
This sequence comes from Thermoplasmatota archaeon, assembly GCA_035526765.1. Lineage (GTDB taxonomy): Archaea > Thermoplasmatota > E2 > JACPAO01 > JAHFTW01 > JAHFTW01. Next base: position 58,928 of record DATLBS010000016.1, read on the forward strand.
GGCGCGGGCGGGCGTCGGCGGCCAGCCAGTCGACGAGGCCCGCGAAGGAGCCGAAGCGGGCGACGAGGACCTCGACGAGGTAGCCGGAGAAGCCGCCGAGCGCGGTCTGGGCGCCGTAGGCTCCGATGCCCTTCATCCATTTCTTGGCCAGGCGCACCTCCCCCTCCCGGCCCCCCAGGGCGGCGCGCACCCATGCGGTGTGGAAGGGCGTGCGGTCGACGGCGCTCATCCTGGCGGTGGCGCTTGCGACGCGGTAGGCGGGGACCAGGTCCACCTGCAGGCCCCGGAACGTGCCGATGAGGTAGGGGTGCTGGGCGTAGCGCTTGTGCGAGCCCGACAGGACACGGGGGCCGATGGCGAGGGACACCTGCTCGAGGCGTTCCTGCGGCACGGCGGGGTCGAGGAGGAGGAAGCAGTCCAGGTCTGCTCCGCCGCGCAGCCAGGTGCCCTTCGCCACGGAGCCCTGCACGCTGGCCTGCCCGGGCACTCCCTCCCTCTGCAGTTCGGCGTCGAGGCGGGCAGCGAGATCGGCGGCCACGCCCTGCAGGGCCTGCTGCTCCGCCTGTGTGGGGGTGATTCGGTCGAGGACCTGCCGCTCCAGGACGCTCAGGGGCGGGGCCGGGGCGGGACCAGTGGAGCCAGTGGGGCCAGTGGGGCCGCGGTTCGGAGGGGCCGCCTTCATCATGCCGCACCGCCGAGGGAGAGCTGCGCCTGCGCTGGCCCGGCGGGGCGGTCCGCCATGAGGTGCTCCGCGCCGGTGGCCTTCACCAGCACCTTGCGCATCAGTTCCTCGGCGGCGGCGCTGCCCAGCAGGGGGTCGTCGCCGGGCAGGGCGTACAGGGGGTCGCGCGGGGGCACGTCGATGCGGGGGCTTGCCCGTCGGCTGAAGAGGTCGCGGTAGCCGCGGCGGACCGCGTCGCCCACGACGACCTTGTCGAGCCCGGCGGGGACCTGCGCGAAGCCCGCGTGCTGCAGCTCGGCCTGGAAGACTGGGCGTCCCAGCAGGGTCTGCAGGACGGCCAGGGCCAGGCGGGCGCGCTCCGCCTCGGGACGCGGGGAGTCCTCGAGGGCACGGTGGACGCGCTGGTGGAGGCTCCAGTGGGCCTCGGGGTTGGCCAGCTTGTATTCCTTGCTGGGCGGGCGGTCGAGCTCGCGCAGGGTGCCGGCCTCCGCCATCGCCTGCAGGTAGCCAGCCACGGTGAGGCGGTGGATGGGGGCGCGGCGGCCATCGGAGAGGGCGCGCGCGATGCCGGAGATGGAGTCGTGGTCGTGCTCGCGCAGGTGCTCCACGATGCGGTCGCGCAGGGTGGCCTCGCGCGAGAGCCGGCGAGGGGGCGCGGCCGCGGGCTCGCCGCGCGCGGACGGCAGGCCCTGGGCGGCGCGGGGCCCTGGCGCTGGGTCGTCGCCGCCTTCTTGACGCGGTGCGGCGGTGACGGCCGGGGGGGACGTTGGGGAGGCTTGCGGCCCCGGCGTGGGAGACTCCTGGTCCTTCGCGCCCTCCCGCTCCCCCGGCACGCACCTGGTCACAAAGCTGATGACAATAAGGGTGCCGGGGCCTTAGGTGAAACGGCGAAGGGGGCCGGTGGGGCCGAAGAGGTAGCGGAAGGGGGAGCCCATGACGTGCTGGAAGCGTTTGAACGCGGTCGCGAACTCGCCGCGGAACTCGTCGGCCATCGTGGCGCCGAGGAGGCCGACGAGGAGGCCCCCCGGGATGTCGGTGATCCAGTGGATGCCGAGGTAGAGGATGCTGAAGGCGAACAGGGCCGTGTTGGCGATGAGGAACCAGAGGAAGCCGCGGTGCTCCCAGTCCCGCAGGGTGTAGCCGCGCCGCTTCATGGCCCACCAGGCCACGCACACGAGCCCGAAGGGGATCGCGATGTGCAGGCTGGGGAAGGCGTTGTCGAGGGGGTCGTGGGCGAGGAAGAAGCTGTGCCAGCCTGGGCCGGCATTGTAGAGGAGGCTGCGGACGCCGGGCACGTAGCGGCTGGTCACCTGGACGTTGAAGAAGATGTAGAACGGCACCGCCAGGAGGTAGATGATGGAGTACGTGAGGGCCGCGAGGTCGGCCAGCTCCTTGTCGTCGCGGTACGCCCACAGCATGACCGCGAAGTAGGTCAGGAAGACGTAGACCCAAAGGTAGTGGACGTTCAGGACGGCCGTGAGCGCGGGGGTCTCCAGCGCGTGCTGGATGTGGTAGACGGCGGGGCCCTCCATCTTCCAGATGAGCCAGGTCTTGTCCCCGAAGACGCCGCGCACCCGGTCGTTGAGGCTGTCCACCCAGCCCTTCTCGACGACGATGACGGCGAACAGCAGGAAGTTCCACGTGTAGTCCGTGGCCAGGCGCACCATGTTCGACCAGATGCTGCCCGCCCAGCGCCGCCGCTCGAACCACCAGATGGCCAGCGGCGTCGTGGCCAGCACCGACCAGATGGTCACCGTCCCGAGCGAGACCGCCACGGCCGCCGAGGCTTCCCTCCTGTAGATAAACAAACTCGTCTCCTGATAAGGGGCTTATAGCCCTCTTTTGAGGCGCTCATAGACCCTTAAATACTTCATTTTCTTGGCGAGAGTGCCCGGAAGGACCCTCATGGCTGTCATCCACATCCAGAACGTCGTCGCCAGCACCTCCATCGGCGAGGAGCTCGACCTGAACGCCATCAGCGCCACGTTCAGCAATGCCGAGTACGAGCCCGAGCAGTTCCCCGGCCTCGTCTTCCGCGTGCCCGAGCCGAAGACGGCAGCGCTCATCTTCCGCAGTGGCAAGGTCGTCTGCACCGGCGCCAAGTCCATCGAGGAGGTCCACACGGCCGTCGGCATCGTGTGCGACCAGCTGCGCGCCAACGGGTTCGAGACCATCGACGACCCCGAGATCACGATCCAGAACATCGTCGCCACCAGCGACCTGGGCGCCGAGCTGAACCTCAACGCCATCGCGATCGGCCTCGGCCTGGAGAACGTCGAGTACGAGCCCGAGCAGTTCCCCGGCCTCGTCTACCGCCTCACCGACCCCAAGGTGGTCGTCCTCATCTTCGGCTCCGGCAAGCTTGTGTGCACGGGCGCCCGCAAGAAGGAAGACGCCGAAGAGGCAGTGGACAAGATCACGGCCGAGCTCAGCTCCCTGGGCCTGCTGTTCTAGACACTCTCCTCGACGGGACCGCAGGGTCCGCAGGCTCACCCGAGCGTGAAGCATTCCAACGGAGCATTCCTTCCCCCCACCCATCGGTCGCCGTGAAGACCCGATGGGTGCCATGGGTATGTGGGGGCGGCGGCGGGTTCCTGCATGCGATGGAAGGGGCGCGCGAAGCGCGCCCCGCCGAACCTGCGGAACGCACCCGACTTCACGGAAACCGAACTCACGAAGGATTCCGCGGGCTTCCGTGGGTTCCGTGGCAAAATTGAGCGGCTTGTCCTGGTGCTGGACGCCCCCGCCGCCACCAGGTGTTGGACTGCCAACGATCCAGAATGGAACGCGGAGCGTCCGACCCTCAAGAACGCCGTGGAGCCCGGGAGTCCGACGCAGGACCAGAAGCAAGCCATCGACAGCCAATGAACGGTCCTCGGTGCCCTGGAGACCCTGAGGCCTTGCGATGCACGCTCCGGAACGGTTTCGCTCTCCTTATCCATCGGAGAGGAGTCGGCAGCCCCCATGCGCCGCCTCCTTGCCCTCGGCCTCCTCCTCGTCTTCGCCCTCCCCGCGCAAGCGGCCTCTGCCCCCGTCGCCCCGGTCGTCCCCGTCCTCGCCGAGGTCCAGGCCGCCGACACCGACCTCAACCTGCCCATCCAAGGCTTCAACGCCTTCGTGGGGTACTACGATGCCAACGTCAACGGCCGCTTCGACGGCGTGGCTCCCGACGAGCCCGCCTACCTGGACCTGGACGCCTCCCGCAGCGCCACGTACGCTGACCTGCGGCTGTCGCCCTTCGGAGGCCTGCCCGCGGGTGTCCCCGTCCAGGTCGGGGACATCGACGTGGGGCGCGCCCTGCTGACCCCCGTCAACGCGTGGTTCATGCGCGCCCCCGATGGCGCCTGGGTGCTGGACATGGACGGCAGCATGACGCTCTCGGTCGCCGACATCACGTTCCCCTCTGGCGTCCCGACGAAGGTGGCCGCTGGCGCCGCGGGCCTCGGCACGAAGGTGGTGCGCGTGGAGGGGTCGCAGCCGGGCACCGTCTCCGCTGCCCGCCGGGACCATGGCCTCGCTGACCCTGTCTACATCGAGATGGATGCCTCCACCAGCGGCATTGGCCGAGTGACCCTGGGCGACCTGCGCATCACGCCGCAGCCTTCCTTCACCGACCAGCGCCTTGCCGGCACCCCCGACCCTGTGGTGGACACCGCGGCGGGCGAGGCGCAGGGCTCCTCCGGCCCTTCCGCGTGGCGCGCCCTCGACTGGCTGGTGGTCGGCCTCGTCGTGCTGAACCTCGTGGGGCTCATCGCGATCACCCGCCGCCTGAACCAGCTCAAGCTGCCGCCCAAGAACCCCTTCAAGTGAACGCTGCGGCCATCGGCCGGGCAAGACGGTCCGGCCACCGCGACCACGCCGCCTAGCCGGGGAGCGGCGCCAAGGAGCCGTCACGGGGCAGCCGGCGACGCTCGATCCAGCTCCACGCCGCCAGGAGGCGGGCCCGCAGCGATGGGAGAGCGCAGAGCCAGCGACGTCCAGGGGGGAAGGAGCAGGAGGGGGTCGGGCACGGCTCAGGCCTCGGTGAAGGCGGGGCTGGTCGCCGTGGCTCCCGTCGTGGACGTGGCGCGGAACACCAGGTGGGTCCCCGCGGGCACGGACATGCTCTTGGCGTAGGTCCCCCACGAGTCCTTCGGGAGCGCGGTCCAGGCGCCGCCGTCTAGGCGGACCTCGACCTTGGCGATGGCCTGGCCGGAGGAGACCGCGGTCTCGACCCACCAGTGGTTGGTGAGGGTCTTGGGCGTGAACGTCGCCGCGAACGTCGCCGGCGATGGGGCCGTCGAGGTGGTGGACGTCGGCGTCGGGCTCGACGTGGCCGTGCCCGTGGACACGAGCCAGGCCATGGGCGGAGACATGGCGGTGCGGCCGTCCACGTCCTTGGCGGTGGCGAGGACCGTGGAGCCCTTGGGGGCGCTGAAACTGGCCGCCCACGTGCCCCACGACGTCTTCGCAAGCGCGTGTGGCGACCCGCCGTTGACGGTGGCGGACACGCTGGCCACGGTGGCGCTGGCCGTCACCTTGAGGTCCACCCACCACGCGTTGGAGCCCGATGCGGGCGCGAACGTGGCCGTGAAGGCCGCGGCGGGGGCCGGGGCCGGGGCGGACCCGTACGCCAGGGCGCGGTCGGCGCGCACCAGGCCGGCGCCGGAAGCGGTGTCGCGGCCGGCAGGGCCGACGTCCTGCGCGGTCGCCTCGAGGGCCTGCCGCACCTGCACGTTCGTGTAGGTGGGGTGCGCGTTCCACACGAGGGCCGCGGCGCCGGAGACGTGCGGGGCGCTAAGCGAGGTGCCGCCGCCGTAGAGGTAGGCGTTGTTGGCGCCGTGCCCCGTCGTGTAGATGTTCGAGCCGGGTGCAGCGAGGTCGACCTGCAGGCCCTTGCTGGTCGTGCTGCAAGTGGCCAAGGCCTGGTCGATGCAGCCCACGGCGATGACGTTGCTGTAAGCGGCGGGGTACAGGACGCAGTCCGCGCATCCGCCGTTGCCGGCCGCGGCCACCAGGAGAAGGCCCTTGCCCCACGCGTAGTCGACGGCGCTCTGCACGGCGGAGCTCGGGGTGGGGCCCCCCACCGACATGGAGACGATGCGGGCGCCGTTGTCGGCGCACCAGCGGATGCCCATCGCGATGTCGGAGTCGTAGCCCTGGCCCTGCGAATCCAGGACCTTGACCTCCTTGAGGGGGGCGTTCGCGATGCCGGCGACCCCGAGGCCGTTGTTGATCGTCGCGACCGCGACGCCGGCGGTGCGGGTGCCATGGCCGCCGTCGTCCCAGGGGTCGCTGTCGAAGTTGACGAGGTCGGTGCCGCCCACGTAGCGGGCCTTCAGGTCCTCATGCGTGTAGCGGACACCGGTGTCCAGCATGCAGACCGTGGCCGCAGGGCCGCCAAGCGAGGTGCTCCAGGCGGCGGGCGCGCCGATGGCCTGGGGCGCGTACTGCTTGCCGAAGCCGGGGTCGGTCGGCGTGAGCCCGAGGGCGTGCGAGACCCCATCCGCCTCGATGGAGCGGACGCCGCTGCGCCCGTGTACGTGTTCCTTGAACGCCTTGCCGTGCGGGGCCTGCACGACGGCGAAGCCCAGGGCCTCGTCGATGGCGAGGACATCAGCGCCCTCGTAGTCGCCGTGCGGCTGGAGGCCGGGAGGCATCCGGTCGAAGTGGACGACGAGGCGCTGGGGCGGGTCGTCGGCTGCGGGGGCGGCGGCCGCGACGCCGGTGCCCAGGAGGGCGGCGACGAGGATGCAGGTGGTCAGGAGGATCTTCATGAGGGTCACGTGGGCGGTCTTGGGCGGGCCGGAGGCGCTCCGGAGCGGGCGCGGGGGCGCCAAGGGGGTAGGCGAAGTCGGAGAGGAAGGGGAAGAGGGCGGAGAGGCGGAGAGGAGGGAGGATAGGCGAAAGGAGGGGGGCTGGAGGAAGAGGACGGAAGGAGATGGAGGAGGGGAGAAGATGTGCGGCGCGCCTACGTCCAGGTGTAGGTCGTGCTGGTGGCGGTCTGGCCCGTGCTGGCGGTGGCCACGAAGACCACCTTGCTGTTGTTGGGCGCGTTCAGGCTCTTGGCGTACGTGCCCCAGGAGTCCTTCGGCAGGTCCACGAGGGACCCGCCGTTGATGCGGACCTGGACCTTCGTGACGGCCTTGTTGGCCGTGACGCCGGTCTCGACCCACCAGTCGTTGCCCAGCGACTTGGGCGAGAACGAGGCCGTGAAGGCCGTCGTCGTGCTGCTGGCGGAGGTGCTGGTGGCGGGGGCCGCGGTGCCCGTGCTGGTGGCGGTGGTGCCGGAGGTGCCGGTCACGGTCGCGTACGAGACCATCCAGGCCACCTTGGGCGACACGGCCGCATGGCCGGTCGTGTCCTTGGCCGTGAAGACGACCATGGACCCCTTGGGGGCGCTGAAGCTGGCCGCGTACGTGCCGTACGAGGTCTTGCCCAGGGCGTGTGCGCTGCCGCCGTTGACGGTGGCGGAGACCCCCGAGAGGGCGTGGTTGCCGGTGACCTTGGCCTCGACCCACCAGGCGTTGGCGCTGGAGGTCGGGGTGAACGACGCCGTGAAGACGGTCGCGGAGGTCGTCGTGGACGTCGTGGCGGGCGGCGAGGTCGTCGTGCTGGAGGCACGCTCGGCCTTCACGCCGGCGATCCACACCAGCGCGGCGGGCTTCTGGATGCCAGTGGTCTTGCTGGCCAGGCCCCAGTAGCGCTCCGCCATGCCGTAGTAGTTGGCGAGGTCCATCGTGGGCGAGTCGTACCAGGAGCGGTAGATCATCGCCTGCACGCCGAGGGCCTTCAGGTCCTGCATGTGGCTGAAGAACTTCGCGAGGGCGTCCTTCTGCATCGTGAGGTACGTGGGCTCCGGGTAGCTCGAGAGCGCGATGTCGGTGAGGACGATCGGCTTGTTGAACAGCGTCTTGAGCTTCTGGACGCCGGCCAGCGTGCTGTCGTACAGGTTGCTGTAGGCGGTGCCCGTCTCGTGGGTGGAGCCACGCATCCCCTGCAGGCCGGTGAAGTCGCTCTTGGCGGCGATGCGGTCGAAGTTGTGCCAGTTCTCGCTGCCCCAGTTGCCGAAGGCCAGGACGACCTTCGCGTTGGGGTACCGGGAGTGGATGTAGTCGGCCATGTCGGCCATGTAGCCGTCGAACGGCTCGTAGGTCGAGATGCCACCCTTGTTGAACTCCGACTCCAGGAACACCATGACGGGCTTGCCGCCCATCTTGGAGTTCATGTGGTCCGTCATCTGCTGCGCCAGCTGCTTCCAGTGGGCGCGGTCCTTCTGTGCGTTGTGGAGGCTGCTCCAGCAGCCGTTCTCGACGCAGGAGGGGGTGATGTCGTCGCCCCAGTAGTAGAAGTGGATCGCGGGCGTGACGCCGGCGTTGTTCATGTTGGTGAGCTGGGTGTCCGCGGAGCCCCAGCCGGAGCTGAGGGTCCAGGGGCCGATCCAGAAGGTGCCGTAGTCGGCCTTGACGCCGGCCGAGGCCTGGGCCGCCATCGAGGACGACTCCATGCCGAAGGCCATGCGCCCGGGGGTGGTTGTTGCGGACGCTGCCAGGGGCAGGGCCCCCAGCAGCAGCCCGAGGCTCATCAGTCCGATCAGGGTGCGTTTCATGGTCAGGTTCCGGGGCGCGTTTCCCGATGCAGAAGCACCAAGGTTGTCCGCGCCCGACCTGCCTTCCTCCCCCCCGTCCGACTTAATCGACCATCGTAGCCCTTATTGGGGACAACGGACCCGCGGGAATTCCCATATCAGTGTTCCCCCTCGCCGCGCCTGCCTCCCTTCTTATATAGCGCCCAGGGACGGAGCGCTGGTGTCCATCCCAGCGGGTCTGCATCTCCCGGAACGCCCCCCGCAGCAAGCCCACAGACGCTGAAGCCACGCACCCTTTTCCGGTCCAGACCAGCCGGAGCCCCCGGGGTGCCGCACTGACATCTGCGGGCCCTGCCCACCCCTGAAGCCTCAAGTAGTCCGTGGACGAAGGTGGAGTGGTCCCCATCCGGGGGCACGGAGCTGGTCCACATCAAAGACAAGGTCCTCATCGTCGACGACGAACCCGATGTCCTGGAGAGCACGGCCCTCCTCGTGGAGGCCCTGGGCTACCAGGCCATCCGCCTGTCGGACCCCGCCGAGATCCTCGAGACCGTCGAGCAGGAGCAGCCCGGCATCCTGCTGCAGGACCTCAAGATGCCCGGCCTCAACGTGGCCGGCCTTGTCGCCGCCCTACGGCTGAACCCCCTCACAGCGGAGGTCCCATTGGTCTTCTTCAGCGCCGGCGGCGACCTGCCAACGACCGCGGCCCGCTATGACGCGTGGGGCTACCTCGCCAAGCCCTTCGGGAAGGAGGAGCTCGCCCGCCTGCTCAACCAGGTCCTCGGGGCTCCCGCCAAGCGCACCGGACCCTGGCAGGGCCGCGACATGCAGCGCGAGGTCCGCAGCGTCTTCCACGACTACTGGAACCTGCTGGCCGCCCTCAGCAACTACATCCTCATCCTCGACCGCGCCAAGGGCCTGAGCGCCGAGGCCCAGAAGTCGGTGCGCGGACTCGACGAGATCATCCTCAAGCTCGAGTCGAAGACCGACCGCCTCAGCGCCTACATCATGGCCCTCGTCGGCAGCATCGAGCCCGTCCCCGTCGCCCAGACGGCGACGCAGGCCCGCGGCGGCCGCTCCGGCGGCTCCGAGGGCGGCGACACCGGCCGCGCGTCCGGCCCCGGCCGCTCCGGCGGCACGGGCGGCAGCGGCTCGGGCCGTGTGTCCGGGCCTGGCAAGGACGACAACACGCCCACGGCGTGACACACCTCCTTCCTTCCCTCTCTCCTTCCTTCTCCCGTTCCCTTTTCTGTGGCCTCAAGTCGCCAAATCCTTCTCGTCGTCACGGCCATGTTCACGGACCGGTGACCGATCTGTACTGCACCCTTCGCCTCGGTGCCATGGCTTCCGGCACGGCCATCAGGTACGCGACGTCCCGAACGACGAACCACCGTTCCAGCTAGGACGCCCTGTTGCCACTGCGATGTGCCGGAACAAGGGCCGGCCAAGCCACCGAGTGACCCTTTGGGACGCGGCAGCACTGCGGTTGCCAAGAAGGAGACGCAGCGGCAACCCTTGATGGCCGATGCCAGGGCTGGATTCCAAGACCTGCGCAACGCGCTGGAACCCGCTGGTCCAAGTTCATAGAGGGCGATGCCAGGCACGTCCACGGATGCTTGATGCGGACTGGGGGCTGGCAGGTGGCGAAGCGGAGCCCTGATTCCTCGCGGATGCCGCGGAACACGCGGAGATCCCCATCTCCTGGGGCGAAGGTTCCCCATCGAGAGGTCTCCGTTCTCCGCGCCCGCCGCGTGCAAGGTCGACAGGCGCGCCTGCGCCGCCCGCTGGCAATGCACAAGAGGTGATGGCCGGGGGGGGGGGGCGGGGCCCCAGGCAACGGGTCCATCGCAGCGATGGAACGCAAAAAAGGACGCGAAGAAGGAAGGGGGGAAGGGAGGAGGGATGCTCGCTGGCCTACGGCCAGGTCGTCGTGCCCGAGGTCGCGACGGAGCCCGTCGTCGAGGTGGCCCGGAACTGGACCTGCGCGCCATGGTCCACGTGCATGGACTTGGCCCACGTGCCCCAGTCGGTCTTGGCGAGGGCGATCCAGCTGCCGCCGTTGACGCGGGCATCGACGGAGCCCACCGGCTCGCCGTTGGAGGTCACTGTGACCTCGACCCACCACTCGTTGATGTTCTTCGACACCGTGAAGGTGGGCGAGAAGCCCGAGGGCGGGCTCGTCGTCGTGCCGCTGGTGGTGGTCGACGTCGTGGTCGTCGTGCTGCTGGTGGTGGTGGTCGTGCCGCCGCCCGGGCAGGTGACCAGGGTCGCGTCCGTGTTGGAGGGCGGGATCCACTGCCTGCACGAGCTCAGGTCCGCGCTGCCGGCGGTGCCGGTGGCGCGCATCTGGACGATGGTGCCCTGCGTGATGTGGTACGAGGCGGCCCAGCCTCCCCAGGACTGCTTGGTCAGGGGCTGGAACGGTCCCCAGGCCCCGTTGTAGAGGCGGACCTCGACCTTGGCCAGGGGCTCGCCGTTGGTGGCCACGTTGGCCTGCACCCACCACTCGTTGCCGCGGAAGGCCGTGAAGGTGGCGTCGAAGGCACCGGAGGGCGGGGGCGGGGGCGGGGGCGGCGGCGGAGGCGGGGGCGGCGGGGGCGTGCCCTGGCCACCGGTCAGCGTGGGGTAGGGCAGGTGCGGGTACACGGAGTTGTAGGCCACGTGCGTGTCGAAGACCAGGACGCCGCCGCCGCTGACGGTGGAGTCGCCGGCGCCGACCTCGACGACCCACTGCATGGTGCCGGTGCCCCAGAGGTCCGCGAGGATGGGGGCGCGGCTGACCTTCCAGTGCGTGGTCGGCACGAAGGCCTCCTTGGCGCCGGTGCGGGAGTCGAGGTACCAGATGCCGTCGCCGCCGGTGCCGGGGCCGTTGGCAAGGACTTCCTGGACGCCGTCGCCGTCGACGTCGCCGAGGGTGAGGTCCTTGTTGCTCCAGTACGTGTTCAGGCTCTGCTTCCAGACCAGGTTGCCCTGGCCGTCGTAGCGGTAGAAGTTGCCAGGCCCGGTGACGTCCCAGTCGTACTGGGGGTCGATGCCGCCCTTGTGGCCGATCGTGTTCCAGTCGGCCCAGTAGATCTCGTTGCGGCCGTCGTGGTCGGCGTCCACGATGACGGGGTGCGTGTAGGTCAGCGGATTGCCGCCGTTGACGTCCTGCTTGGCCCAGAGCACGGAGCCGCCCGTGCTGAAGGCGATCAGCAGCGCGTGGTCGTTCTCGAAGTTCGTGGTGTCGTGCGAGTCGCGGGCGCCGACGATGAAGTCGAGGCCGCCGGAGCCATCGATCTGGCCGATGGCGCCGCCGACGGGCATGGCGCCCGACCGGAGGTTGTAGTGAGCGGTGACCGAGTAGCTCCAGCGGGTGGCGCCGGTGCGGCCGTTGAGCTGTGTGACGACGCCGCCGTCGGAGTTGAACATGACCTCGGGGTAGCCGTCACCGTCCATGTCGCCGGGCACCATCTCGGTGTTGCCGCCACCGATGCACTTCTTCCAGTACAGGCTGCCGTCCTGGCGCAGGGCGTAGAGGCCGGACTCCTCGGTGCTGCCAAGGATCTCGTAGCGGCCGTCGCGGTCGAGGTCGACCAGGACGGGCTTGGAGTCGGAGCCGGGGTTGGAGTAGCAGTCGCTGAGGCGGCGCTCCCATTCCTTGACGAAGGAGAAGTGGCCGGTGGTGCTGCCTCCGGGGTTGAAGCGGTACGAGGTGACGTAGGCGGCCGAGTTCTGGAGGACGATGCGGACGGTGCCGGCGGAGTCGAACACCGCGGCCTCGGGTCCGTTGAAGGTGCGGGCGCCCCAGCTGGAGGGGAACGTCGTCTTGAGCTCCGCCAGGATGGCGCCCGTCTTGGAGTCGAAGACGTACGCGTACTGGTTGTCGTTCTGGGCGATGATCTCCTTCCGGCCGTCGCCGTTGAAGTCGAAGACCTTGGGGGGGTTGCCGTCGAAGTTGCGGAACGGCACGGTGGGGTGCGCCGTGTTGGTCCAGATCGTGAGGGATTGGGTGGTTGCGGCCTCGGCGCCTCCCAGCATGGCGACGAACACCAGCGGGAGCACGAAGAGGGCGGTTGCTGCAAGCGCCTTCATGGCCGATGGCTCCGTCCCCACGTGCATAAGGCCGCAGGGACACGTTGGCGGTCCAACAGAAGGGGCCGCACATCTACGGAGGCGCCCGGCCATCGATGCCGGGGTTTGCCGGACAGTCGCGAGCCAGAGCCTGACCGCATCGCCACGCAACAAGGAACCGCGTGTGGCACGGCCGGCCCGTGGCGCCAGGCCACTCGCCCGGCAGGCCCCGGAAAGCCAGGCCCTGGGCCCTGAGGCCAGTTGTCGTACGCCTCTCGCGGCCGTCGCCGCGCCTCCGGGAATCCGCCTTGCGTCAGGCCCAGGAGGCCGGCTCGCCGCAGGTTGGACCGGAAAAGGGGAAGGTGGCGAGGCGCCTCAGTGGGCCCGCAGGGCGGAGGCCGAGCCCGGCCATGGCGCATCGTAGGCGGCATCCAGGTCGAACACGAGGAGGGCCCCCTTGCGGGAGCCGTCCAGGGGCTCGACGGGGAAGACCAACTGCATCTTGCCGTCATGCCGCAGCTCGTGCAGCACGGGCCCGCGGCTCATCTTCCAGTCCTCCAGGGGCAGGAACGCCTCGGCGGAGCCGGTGGCGGCGGAGAGCCGCCAGATGCCGTCGTAGCCGCCGCCGGGGCCGTTGGCGAGGATGGAGTAGGAGCCGTCGCCGTCCAGGTCCACGACCGCGATGTCCCGGTTGCTCCACCAGGCGTCGATCTCGCGCACCCAGACGTCGTTGCCGGCGTCGTCGAGGCGGAAGGCGTGCGCCGGGCCCAGCCGCTCCCAGTTGCCGGGGCGGTGGCCGATCGTGTTCCAGTCCATCCCGAAGATGTCCATGCGGCCGTCGCCGTCCACGTCGACGACCGCCAGCTGGGTGTAGCTCAGCGGGTTCGCCCACTGGGGCTGGCGCATCCACACCAGCTCGCCCTGGCCGCCCGCGCCGCCATGGATGGCGAAGACCGCCATGTGGTCGTTGGCGAAGGTATCCGGTTGCCCCGGTGGCGCGTACCGCGCCACGTAGAGGATCTCCTTCTGGCCCTGGCCGTCGAGGTCCGCCACGGTGACCTGGGTGGGGATGGCGGCCGGCGTGATCCCGGCGGAGCGCGAGTCGTACGTCCACCGGGTCGCGCCAGTCTTGGCATCGAGCACGGCGACGACGCCGTTGTCGCCGGCCACGATGGCCTCGGCATGCCCGTCGCCGTCCAGGTCGGCCACGGCGGGGGCCCCGTTGCCTCCTGTCCAGCACTGCTTCCACTGCGTGGCGCCGTCGGCGCGCAGGCCGAAGGAGCCGCCGTCCTCCGTCTGCACGATGATGAGCTTCTCGCCGCCGCCGACGTCGGCGATGGAGGCCTTGGCGTCCATGCCGGGGCTGCGCACGCATTCCGTCATGCGGCGCTCGAAGGTCTTCGTGAACTCGAAGTGGTCCTCCGTGCTCTTGGCGGCGTCGTAGCGCCACGCCGAGACGTAGGCGGCATGGGACGTGATGACGAGGCTGGGCGCCTCGCCCGGCCGGAGCACGGCGGCCTCGACGCCGTTCAGGACGCGCTCGATGTGCCACGCGGGCGGCGTGACGGTGGCGATCCTGGCCAGGACGCGGCCGTCCAGGCGGAAGACGTACACGAACGTGTCATTGGCCTGCGCCGCCAGCTCGTCCACGCCGTCGCCGTCGAAGTCGAATGCCTTGGGCGCCGCGTCGAACTGGGGCGTCCAGGCCTTGAGGCCGGAGGTGCCGGGGTCGCCGAGGCCTCCAAGCAGGTCCGGCTGCCACGCGCGGGCGCCGCCCACGTTGGCGCCGCCTGCATCGGCCACGAAGCGGTTCCCCGCGGCCGCGCCGCCGCTGCAGCCGGCCAGCGCCGTGGCGGCCAGCAGCAGCAGGGCCAGCGTCACGTGGACCCGGTTCATTCCTGCACCTCGTCCGGGGAGCGCACCTCGTTCCCCTTGGCGCGCAGGCGCACGGGGTTGTGGTGGCCGAGGCCGCTGGGCTCGGGCAGGGCGGGGGGGAGGTCCTGGAACCTGGACCGCACCAGCGTCCACCCGATGCGGAAGCCGTCCATCGTGCTCAGCTTGCTGGTGCCGGCGCGGGGCAGGTAGTCCACGGGGGTGTGCTGGATGCGGAAGTTGAGGCGGGAGGCCAGGGAGAACAGTTCCGCCTCGAGCTCGAAGCCCGTGCTCTGCATGGGCAACGCGCGCAGGGCCTCCGTGCGGAAGCCCCACAGGCCGGTGCAGAGGTCGGGGCAGCGCCGTCCGTAGAGGGCGGTGGCGCTGAGGGAGAGCATGGCGTTGCCGAAGCGGTGGACGCCCGTCATGGCGCCGGTCTGCTTGCGCCGGTTGCCCATGACGATGTCGGCCTCGTCGCGATGGAGGGGGTCCAGCACGCGCGGGATGGCGTCGGCGGCGTAGGTGCCGTCGGCGTCCATCATGACGGTGTAGTCGCCTCGGAGGGCCTGACGGGCCTCGCGGACGGCGGCTCCCTTGCCCTGGCCACGGTCGCGCACGACGATGGCGCCCCACGCCAGCGCGATGTCCACGGTGGCATCGGTGCTGTTGCCGTCGAGGACGACGACCTCGGAGTCGAAGCCGATCGTGCTGAGGGTGTTGACCGGCAGCGCGTCGAGGGTGGCGCCGATGGCGGACTCCTCGTCCTTGGCGGGCACGACGATGGTCACGAGCTTGCGTTCGATCATTGGGCAGCACCCGTCGTGTAGGCGGAGATGCGGACCTGCCCGGTCCCGCCGCCGCTGCACCAGGCCCCCAGGGGGTGGAAGGGCTCGCTCTGCAGGAAGCCGGTGTCCGCGTCGGGCGTCTCGGTCGTGAGGTAGCGGTCGACGACGACCAGGAGGGTGCGGCCGTTGTGCTGCATCTGGGCGACGGTGTCCTCGTGCGACTTCTGGATCGTGAAGAAGGTCTGCTTGTACGCGACGCGCGAGGCGTCGCTTGAGAAGGCCGCGATGACCAGCTTGGCCTGCCAGTCGCCCGTCATGACCATCGCATCGGGGTCCGCGTCGAGCTTCGCCGCGACCTCCTTGAGCGCGTCCATCTCGCACTCGGGGTACAGGCGGTACCACCCTCCCGAGTAGCCGTCCGGGGTCTCGTGGTACACCGTGCCGCCGATGAAGGCGGGCACCGCCAGCACCGCCATCAGCATGAGGGCGTGCGATCCGCGGCCGGGCGCGACGGCCGGCGTGCCGTTCGGGACCGTCTTGCGGGCGCGGCGCTCGATGAAGTGGCTCCAGGCGCCGGCCACGGCGTGGGCCGCGGCGCCGGCGAAGGCCCCGACGAGGATGACGAGGCCGATGCCCATGAACACGGCTGTGCGGTGCGGCCAGAAGGGGCTGTGCAGCGGGTTGTAGATGACGTAGGGGTAGGTGGCGGCGAAGATGCCGGCCCCTGCGTAGGCCGCGGGGCTGGGCAGGAACGGCAGCGCCACCAGCATCGCGAAGGCCAGCACGAGGATGGGCCACCCGAACATCTTGGGCAGGTCCACGTACTCCGGCATGCCGTGCTGGACGGCCGGCATCGTGACCGCGTACAGGGTGGCCGCGATGGCGGCGCTGGCGGCGATGCGGAGCCAGAGCGGGCGGCGCTCCGTGGGAGCCCACGCCGCCACGCGGGTGCGCAGGGCCGGCCGCGCCACGAGCAGGGCCAGCGGGACGACGCTCACGGCCATGAGGATCTGGGGAAGAGCGTCGAAGAACCCGTTGTGCGGGAGCGTCATGACGTCCCGGAGGCCGGGGCCGCAGTAGCCGCCGCACGTGGAGAGCCCGAGGCCGAGGCCGAGGCCGATGCAGGCGATGGCTCCCGCCACACCGAGGGTGGAGAGGGGGGCGTGCCGGCGGGACGACCAGGGGAGCCCGTACGCCAGCACCAGGAAGACGACGCCAGTCAGGGCCAGGATGGGGAACAGCCACGGGTGCGAGAAGACGAAGAAGAGGCACATGGGCGCCACGACGCCGAGCCATCCCATCTTGCCCTTCAGCAGCTCCACGAGGGCCAGGAGCAGGAACGGCACGAGGGCCAGGTCGAGGGCGGTGGGGCTCATCATGTTCGTGCGGAAGATGGCCTCCGGCGCGACGGCGAGTGCGAGGGCGCCCACGAAGCCGGCCAGCGGGCCCCCGTTGCGCGTCAGGAGCAGCGCCATCCCCAGCACGCCGATGGCGCCGAGGAAGACGGGGCCCATCAGGACGATCTGCTCCAGGTCGATGCCCGAGTAGGACCAGGCGACGGCCATGAAGGCGTGCAGCCCGGGCGGGTAGAGGCCCCCCTGGGCGTAGAGGGGGTCGAGGGTGCCGGTGCGCAGGTGCTCCTTGACCAGCGCCATGTGCGTGAAGGGGTCCTCCGCGGGGATGACGGGGTTCGCGAGCGGGTCCGCGAGGCGGAGCACGAAGCCAAGGCCGACCGCGGCGGCGATGGCGAGCACGGCCAGCCCGAGGCCGGCTTTCCTGGTGCGAGGCGTGGACAGCATGGACATCACTCGGGAGCCCGGACTCCCAAGCCTTCCGTGCCGCCGCCCGCTTAGGCGGTTTGCGGGACAACGGCCGACCCGACATGTTCCACGGCGCCAGGGGATACTTCTGGACCCTGCGCGCCCACGGAGCAATCGTGGCAGAGCGCTTATTGGGCCCCGCCGGAGACACCGCCGGGATGACAGACGACGCGCGTCCCACGGCGCCGCCCATGACCCGCCCGGCCCACGGGAACCTCGTGGACCTGGTGGCCGCGGCCTGCCTTGCGGTCCTCGCCGCCCTGCTGGCCTTCACGATGCCGGCAGGCAGTGCGCTGCGCGCCTTCTTGGCGCTTCCCATCCTGCTGGTGGTGCCCGGCTACCTCCTCATCGAGGCGGCGGTCTCGTCCGTCAAGCCTGGCCAGCGCGGCCTGCACGCCCTGGTCGCCATCGGCGTGAGCCCGCCCTTCGTGGGGTTGCTGGCCCTGTTGACCGCCGTCTTCGGCGCGTTCCACACGGGCCCCATCATCCTCACGGTGACGGCCGCGTGCCTGGGGTTGGCCTTCGTGGCCGCGTGGCGCCGCCTGCGCACCCCGGCCGCCGCCCCCCTGTCGACGGCCTCCGCCTGAGCGACGCGCACCCGCCCCTGACACGTTCGGGTCGGTCTCCTATCGCCACGCCCATGTGTCCCTGAAGGATTGTCATCCAGGCAGGTGAGCCCAGCGCCATGTCCCTCCGTGCCCCCTCCTTGATGCTTGGTCTGCTGGCCTTGCTGGCCTCGCCGGCCGTGGCCGCGCAATCCGCGCCCGCCTGCCTGCCGGGCCTTGCCGCCTCCACGGGTGAGGATGGCGCCATCGCGCTCACGTGGCCGGCCGTCGCCAACGCCACCGCGTACCAGGTCCTCGTGCGCGCAGGTGCGGAGGCGGAGTTCACGCCCCTTGCTCCCCAGGCCACGGCGGCCGCGCACGCCTACACCTTCGTGCCGGCGGGCCCCGGCGACTCCTTCGAGTTCGCAGTGGTCGCGCTGGCCGGAGGCAGCCAGCAGCTGGGCTCGTACTGCCACGCAACGGTGACGCGGATCCCGTTCTTCCCGACCTGGATCGCCTCCATCGTCGGCCTCGTGGGCGCCCTGGGCGGCGTCTCCCTCGTGCTGCGCCGGAAGTGACCGCGACGGGGGTCCTCGCCGTCGCCTTGCGGTCCGTGGGCTGCTGGGGACTGCTTGCGCTGGCTGGTTGCGCGGCAAGCCTGTGAGGGCGGTTCCCAGGAAGGGACCCGACATGTTTGGCCGTCGCCCCTGGCGAAATACGCAGGCCGGGGTGCCGGGGCCATGGACAGCGAGTACGTGTGGGGGGTCGTCTGCGGAGACTGCAGCATGAGGATCTTCCGCGCGGACGTCCCCCTCGGCCGCACCCTGGAGCAATGGCTCCACGCCCACAAGGAGATGGAGTGCCTTGCCCAGGTGGGCCCGCGGTTGCGCACGTGGTCGCGCGTGGCGGCCCCGGCCAACGGCTGACCCGCCTCCGGAATCCCCCGACACTAGGTCCGCCTCCTCTTGCAAACCAAGCCCGACCTGGCTAGGCTTCTGCGAGATCCACCACCTCCCTGCCGACTCCAGGAGCCTACTGCCTAATCCAGGGTCTCGCGCGCGCCGCGGTGCGGGATGGCGCCGCCGGCCGCGGGCCCCTGCCTCGGCTTGGCGAACTGCATGGCGGTCTCGGCCGCGCCGCGCGCCTCGTTGACCTCGGTCTCGAGGGCGGGCAGCAGGCTGCGCCAGTCGTCGCTCATGGCGGCGTGCTCCAGCGCCTCCTGGCGGTAGTTCTCCCCGTCGCAGAAGAAGCGGAACCTGGACTCCCAGTCCGTGCTCTGCGCGCACAGGCGGAACGCGGCGACGGCACGGGCCCCCCACGTGAGGGCGGTGGTGCGCTCGACCTGCGCCATCGAGGTGGTCTGCAGCTCCTGGAGGGCCTTCTCGACGTCAAGCATGGGCATCGCGGCCGCATGCGGCCCGGCCGTGAAAAGCTGGACGCTGCGGGAAGTGGAAAGGGAGTTTGAAAGGACGAGGAAAGTGAGCGCGGGAAGTGAGGGAGAGAGGGTGAGAGGAGGAAGAGGAACCGCGCGGGCCTCCTAGATGTCTTCGTCGGAGTCCGTCTGGGCGTCAGGGTCCGATCCGGAGCCCTGGGAGCCGCGGTTGCCCTTCACGGGCCAGTCCGCTTCCCCGGAGGCCTTGCCGCCCTGCTTGCCCTTCCCGGTCTGGCCGAGGCCCGACTGGCCGGACTTCGAGCCGAGGTCCTGGGTCTTGCCCTGGTTGGTCTGGCTCGAGGTGCCGACGCCGGGGGTGGGGCTGCCGCCCGTCTTGCCGGACTGCGTCAGGCCGGAGTTCAGGCCGAAGGTGGCCTTGCCGGGGGTCTGGCCGCTGCCGATGCCGCTGGTGGCCTGGCCGGCGGCCCCCTGGTTCTGCGTGGAGGTGCCCTGGTTCTGGGTCTTGCCGGAGGCGTTGCCGAAGCCCTGGTTGCCCATGGCGGAGCCACCCTGGCTGGACTGGCTGCCGGTGCCGGGGCCGGTCTTGCCCGAGCCGCCGAAGGAGCCGGAGCCCTTGCCGGAGGCGTTCGAGCCGGTGTTGCCGCCCGTGTTGCCGCCCTTGCCGCCGGAACTGCCGGAGCCGAAGTTGGAGCCGCCCGAGTTCGAGCCACCGGAGCTGGAGCCGCCGGAGTTGCCGGAGCCGTAGTTCGAGCCACCGGAGCTGGAGCCGCCGGAGTTGGAGCCGTAGTTCGAGCCACCAGAGCTGGAGCCGCCGGAGTTGCCGGAGCCGTAGTTCGAGCCACCGGAGCTGGAGCCGCCGGAGTTGGAGCCGCCCTTGCCGGGGTTGCCGCCGGATCCGCCCTTGCCGGGGTTGCCGCCGGAGCCGCCGAAGGAGCTGCCGGTGCGGTTGCCGCCCTGCGTGGTGCCCGAGCCGATGCCGGAGCCCTCCTCGCCCTCGATGCCGGCCTCCTCGTCCTTCTCGACGCAGGTGAGGTAGATGGCCTTCGTCGGCTCCTCCGTGCGGTCCAGCACGTAGTCGAGGTCGACCTTCTCGCCCTTCGTGTCGGTCTCCGAGCCGAGGAGCATGATGTCGAACTTCTCCGGCTGCTTGCCGGTCGCGGCGATGACCTTGGAGACCTGCGGCTTGGGGTCGCCCATCAGGCTCACGGGTTCATTGTCAAGGTAGACTGGAGCGAGGGTTGGGGTCTTCATGCGTACACCGCCGGATCTGGTCCGACTGGCCCACGTAATGGGGTCCCCGCATTAACGGAGGGGCCAGGCGAACATGTCGTCGTGCGCCGCCACCACCCCGAACATGTCCTTGGGCCCAAACCGTGATGGATGCCGGGCGGATATCATGGCCTGAGCCTTATGGCCCTACTTGGAATCGTCCTGCTGGTTGTGCTCGTCCTGCTGCTCCTCGGAGCCATCCCGTCGTGGCCGCACAGCCGCGGCTGGGGATACGGCCCGAGCGGCATCCTGGGTGCCCTCTTGGTCATCCTCCTGGTCCTGCTCCTCTTGGGCATGATCTAGGCGCGCGCACAACGGATCCTCCTCCCTTCCTCCAACCTCTTCTGCTCTTCTGGGCCCGCGCGCACGCAGACATGTTCGGCGCGACGCCCACTTTTTAGGCGTCCCGCCTGTGCCCCCTTGATGCACGCGCCGTCACGCAACCAGGCCACAAGCAGGGCAGCCGCGGTCGGGGCCGCGCGCCTGGCCCTCCTCGTGGCGCTGCTGGCTCTGGCCGCCGCCCTGCCTGGCGCCACGGCGTCCACGCCGGACTGGACGAAGGCCAAGCCCGAGGTCGTCGTGAAGGACCTTGCCATGCCCGCGGACATCCAGGTCGCGCCCGACGGGGCGATCTGGTTCGTGGAGCTGGCCGGCGACGTCTCCCGCTACGACCCCGCCACCGGCAAGGTGGCCCTCGTGCGCCACGTGGACGACGTCGTGACCGGCACCGAGCGCGGCCTGGCGGGCTTCGCGCTGGCGGCCGACTTCGCGAGGTCGGGCACGTACTTCCTCTACTACACGGAGCGCAACGACGACCCCGACGGCGCCACGAACCACCTCGTGCGCGTGGACGGCGACAAGGTGACGGTCCTGCTGACCGTGACCGGCCACAAGGAGCACAACGGCGGCCGCATCGCCGTCGACAAGGACGGCAACCTCTTCGTCGGCATCGGGGAGAACCAGAAGCGCGACCCCGCCCAGGACATGTCGTCCAACCTCGGGAAGATCCTGCACATGACGCCCGACGGCAAGCCTGTCGCCGGCAACATGCAGGGACTCATCTACTCCAAGGGTCACCGCAACCCCTACGGCCTGGCGATCCACCCCACGACGGGGGAACCCTGGGAGACGGAGAACTCCGGGTGGCGCCGCGACGAGATCAACATCATCAAGCCCGGAGGCAACTACGGCTACCCGGAGTGCGAAGGCCTCGGCCTCAACGGCGTGAGCACGCCCTGCCCCACGGACAAGGGCTACACGTTCCCCGTACGCACCTTCTACGAGGACCACACCGCCGCCCCCACGGGCGTCACGTTCTGGCGCGGCGAGTTCTACTGGGCCTCCCTGAACGAGGGCAGCATCCACCACCTGTGGCAGGACCCGGCCACGCAGGCCTGGGAGGACAAGAACGTCTTCGACCCCAAGGGCATGCCCATCCTGGACCTCGCCGTGGGGACGCACGACGAGCTGTACTTCTCCACCATGGACAGCATCCAGCGCATCACCCTGCCCAACGAGGACGTGAAGCAGACCGGAGACGCCGCCCCCCTCGGCACGGGCGGCGCCACGCAGGGCTCCTCCAGCAAGGGCGCCTCCGCGCCCGCCATGGCAGCCGTGCTGGCGGTCCTGGCCGTCGGGCTCGTGGCCCGCCGCGCGCGCCTGGCCTGAGGCAATCCACCCCCAGCGACTGGCCGGCCTAGACCAGGGAGCCGTTGGACGGTCCAGGACTGCAAGCGGGATCGCGGAGCGTGCCCTGGCGCCCGGGTCAGACCGCAGCCGGTGTCGCTGGCGCGCGGTACGCGAGGGCAGGCGCCATCGGGACCTCGAGGACGCCGAAGGCGGCGTGGAGGGCCGCGGTCGGGTGGTAATGGCAGCTGCGGCCCACGCGCTCGGGGAGGACAAGGCCCTGCTGGGCCAGTTGGCCGAGGTGCTTCGAGGCGGCAGGGTTCCGCAGGCCAAGGGTCTCGCACAGCTCCGTCTGGCCCACGCCTGGGCGCTGGCGCACCAGCTCGGCCACGCGCCGCGCGGTCGGGTGCGCGAGGGCGGCGACGTGGCCGCGGCGCTGCGAGGCGGCCGTGTTGGCCGCGAAGTAGCGGCGGCGCGCGTTGTGCGTGACGGAGACCAGGAGGCCCGTGTCCTCGAGGCGGCGCAAGTGGTGCACGGCGGTGCCCCAGGCGACACCGGAGCGGGCGCGGATCTCCTCGACGCTCAGCCCGGGGTCCTGCAGGACGGTCTCGTGCACGCGGGCGCGCACGGGGTTGTCCAGGACCTTCGCGGTCTCGATGCGCGAGAACAGCGGCAGGAAGGGAACCAGCCGAAGGAGGAACCGTCCGGCCTGCTGCAGGCGGGCGGACGGGCGCGCGAAGAGCGCCCGCATCGAGTCGAGGCCCGAGGAGTAGGCCACGAGGGCATAGGTCAGCAGCGCAGAACCTGCGGCCTGCTGCGCAACGGCGACGACCTTCGGGCTCAGCACGGCGTGACTGGAGGCCGCCGTCTCGAGCGAGGCGTCCGACCCCGCGCCGGCGGCGGAGGGGTCGCCCACGGTGGTCTCCACCCCCATGCCGTCCACATGGACGCCCGCCCCTACGCCCACTTCTGCGTCGGGAACTTCGAGGGGGACGTCCGGCAGCTGCACGGCCGGGGCGGCGACCTCGGGCACTTCGGGCACGGCGACATCGGGGACGCCGGGCAGGGCAAGGACGGCTGGAACGCACAGTGTGGCAGCGCAGGCCAGCAGCAGGGCGATAGGAACCTTCATCGCGACATGTCTGGACGGTACCGCATAAAGGCGGCTAGGGACAAACGCAGGAAACCCCCGCGAAACGTGGTCCTGGGGAGCCCTTTGGGCAGCCACGGGACGTTGGGATGGACCCGACGGACACACATGTTTGGGGTCGCGGGCCATGCCACGCGGGACCAACGCGGAACCATGGGACAAACCGACTTATTCCGTCGGCATCGCCTCGGCTTATGATTGCGGGCCGCCGAGCCTGGCCTTGGTGTCCCCGATGACCCAGACCCCCCACCGCAAGACGAAGACCCCGAACCGCATGCTCCTGCCCCTTCTGGCAGGTTCCCTCCTCCTGCTGATGGCCCCCATGGCCTCGGCCAGCACGCTCGGCGCAGGCGCCACGGCAGCTGCCACCGCGCACGCAGCCACCAGCGCCGCGGCAGGGGCCACGGCGACCGCGGCCACGACCGCCCACGCGGCGGCCTCCGCCAGCGGCAGCGCCACCGTCACCGGCACCGTGGATGCCGCGGCCGGACTGGCCGCCAGCGCCCAGGCCCAGGCTGAAGCGCAGGTGCAGGCGCAGCTCGAGGCCGAGGCGCAACTGCAGGCCGAGCTGGACGCGAAGCTGCAGGCCCAGCTGGACCTTGATGTGATGGCCGAGGTCGACGCCGAGACGGACGTCGACGCCTCCGTCGATGCCTCCGCAAACGCCTCGGTCGAGGCGGGCGCCGGCGCCGGGTGCGACATGTCGTGCGAGGGCGGCGCGGGCTCGGGCCCTGGCTGCGTCTCCACCATCATCGAATGGTTCCTCAGCCTCACCATCGGCCTGGACGTCCAGGCCGACGTGGACGCCTCGGTCGGCGCCGCGGTCGACGCGGGCCTTGGCCTTGACGCCGCCGCCGACGCCACGGCCCAGGTTGATGCGACCGTCGGCGCCGCCGCCGGCCTCGCGGGCGGCCTGAACGGCAACGTCAACGGGCAGGTCGACGCCGCCGCGAACGCTGCGGCCGGCCTGGCGGGCACGGCCAGCGGCCTCACCGCCTCGGCCACCGCCACCGCGATGGGCGCGGTCCACGGCGCCATCTAGGTGCCACCAACCCGTCCTCCTCCCCTTCTCCGTCCTTTTCCCCACCCCACTCTTTTGTGACGCACCGGCCGCAAGCCGGCTGCATCGCCGAAGACCGCAGCGCGGCCGGGCCTTCCCGGTCGCTGCAGATCCTGCCGCGGCTCCATGGCCTGGGACACGACCTGTGGGGGGTCAAATCGGCCGTGGGGCCGCGGCCCCCGTTTTTCCAGCGGCGATCGCATCCTCTGAAGGCCAGGGGTTGGCCGAGGCGCGTCCCTTGACCTCCGGGCCGTTTTGCTCCGATGCATTCCGGAGCCACCAAGCTC
The DNA here is from genome assembly GCA_035526765.1 of Thermoplasmatota archaeon. Taxonomy (GTDB): domain Archaea; phylum Thermoplasmatota; class E2; order JACPAO01; family JAHFTW01; genus JAHFTW01. Next base: position 83,037 of record DATLBS010000016.1, read on the forward strand.
CTTTCGCCTCCGCCGGGAGATGAATTTGGCTCCGGCAACTCTTGCCTCCTGGTGGGAGGCCGTGAGCGCGGCGTGGTGATCGGCATGCGGGAGCAGCGGGCAAGGGCGGTGTCTGACCCTTGACCCGCGACCCTTGGTCGCGGCCCCTGACCTGGAATCCACTGGCACAGGGTCTTGGTCGTGCTAGCCTGGCTCCAGGGTGCCGCCGGGTTGGGCCTGCCTCGTACCGGGGCTGGACCCATTTACCGGTCATGCTGACCTGGGGTGGGTGGGGGGGTGGGGGGGGGGTGCGTGGGGGCTAGGCTTGTGCCCTTCCCGCCGCGACCTTGGGGCTTGATTTGGTCTCGGGTCACTCCATCGGCTCGGCGGGAGCGTCGCCGCGTCCGCAGCCGTCGCAGATCTCGCCGAAGAGGCAGTGGTCGTCGTCGACCTCGCCCGCCGCCGCCGCGTGCGGGTTCTGGCGGGGGGCGCTCATGGGTCCTTCTGCATGGTGACGTGCGGGACGACTGCCTGCGTGAACTGCTCCTGTTCCGTGGAGCCCTCGAGGGCGCCCGTGCTGTGCAGGCCGCCGGAGATGGTCTTGTAGACCTCGTCGAAGTAGCCCGTGCCGACCTCGCGCTGGTGGCGGGTGGCGGAGTAGCCGTCCTTCTCGAGGGCGAACTCCTCCTCCTGCAGGCCCACGTAGGCGCTCATGCCGCTGCGCGCGTAGCCATGGGCAAGCTCGAACATGCCCTTGTTGAGGGAGTGGAACCCGGCCAGCGTGACGAACTGGAAGCGGTACCCCATGTCGCCCAGCTCGGACTGGAAGCGGGCGATCTCAGGGTCGGAGAGGTGCTTCTTCCAGTTGAACGAAGGGCTGCAGTTGTACGCCAGGAGCTTGCCGGGGTACTTCGCGTGGATGGCCTCGGCGAACTGGCGCGCCTCGTCCATGTCGGGGGTGGAGGTCTCGCACCACAGCATGTCCGCGTAGGGGGCGTAGAGGAGGCTGCGTCCGATGGCGTGCTCCAGGCCGGGCTTCACGCGCAGGTAGCCCTCCACGGTGCGCTCGCCCGTGATGTGGGCGTGGTCGTTGGAGTCAATGTCGGAGGTCAGCAGGGTGGCGGCGCGCGCGTCGGTGCGGGCCACGATGAGCGTGGGGACACCGAGGACGTCGGCGGCCAGGCGCGCGGACTTGAGGGTGCGGATGTGCTGGTTCGTGGGCACCAGCACCTTGCCGCCGAGGTGGCCGCACTTCTTCTCCGAGGCCAGCTGGTCCTCCCAGTGGACGCCGGCAGCACCCGCCTCGATCATCTGCTTCATGAGCTCGAAGGCGTTGAGGGGACCCCCGAAGCCGGCCTCCGCGTCGGCGACGATGGGGAGGAACCAGTCGCGCTTGACGCCGCCCTCGCTCCACTCGATCTGGTCGGCGCGTCGCAGTGCGTTGTTGATGCGGCGCACGGCGCTGGGCACCGAGTTGGCGGGGTACAGGCTCTGGTCGGGGTAGACGTGCTCGGCCAGGTTGTTGTCGGCGGCCACCTGCCAGCCGGAGAGGTAGATCGCCTTGAGTCCGGCCTTGGCCATCTGCATGGCCTGGTTGCCGGTGACCGCGCCGAGGGCTGGGACGTAGGGCTCCTCGTTGACCAGCTTCCATAGCCGGTTGGCGCCGTGGCGGGCCAGGGGATAGTCGAAGTGGAGGCTGCCGCGCAGGCGGACGACGTCGTGGGCCGAGTAGTCGCGGCGGATGCCTTCCCAGCGGGGGTCGGATTCCCATTCCTTGCGGAGGGCCAGCACGGCGGCCTCGAACCCGGGACCGCGCTCGTCGGTGAGGTCGTCGCGCGAAGCGTTGCCGTGGCCGTTCAGGGGCGCCATTCGAGGGTCAATGGGCCTGGGACGACCATATCGGTTTCGCGGGGGGGACATGTGCGAAGGACGAGGATGGGCCACCAGCCACGGAGACCACGGAAGGACTGGAGGACGTCGAGGACACCGAGCCTGAAGGCCCCGCGTTGTTGGCGGTTGGCTTTGGGAGCTGCGAAAAAAGCGAGGCAAACAGGTGGATAGGGGGAGGGGAACCGAAGGCGGCCCAGGCGTGTGGGCAGGTTTGGGCGCAAAGCGCGCCCCCTGGACCGGGCCACGGAACGCACGGGACTCCACGGAAACTGGACCCACGAAGGGTTTCGCGGGTTTCCGTGCGTTCCGTGGAAAGGGGGACCGTCAGCGGACCTGGACCCAGGCGGCCTGCGCGTCCTGCTGCATCCCGTGCGCCACGGGCTCGACGGGCGCGCTCTGGACCGGCTGGGCCAGCCACACGTAGCTCTGGCGCATGTCGCGCAGGCTGGGGCGCTCCATGAGGACGCCGAGGCCGCGCAGGGTGCGCAGCGCCGCGTAGACGGTGCGGCGCGGCAGCCCGGTGGTGGCCTGGATGTCCGCGCTGGTCATGGGCTGCTGCTGGTGCAGGGTCCCCAGGACGGTCTGGACGGAGGGGGCGACGGGCACGCCGGCGACGGTCATGCCGCCACGGGCCTTGCGTTCGATGATGGGCGTCTCTTGGGCGTGGGTCAGGACCATGCAGAACCTCGGTGGCAGGCGGCCAGGGGGCCGCTCTCTTCGGGCCCAAGCAATGGGCCGCCGCCGTTAAGGGTCGGACCCCCCCGGACATGTTTGGGAATGGGCAGGCTGGGGCTCCGTCCCAGGAGAGCCTGCGGCCGAAAGGGCCCAGCCATGGCCCTTTTGGGTGGACGGCCCCACCCCGGGCCGGTCCCGGGGGGATGGGGGCGGGCGTGTCCCTAGAGCAGGTACTGCGGGTCCACTTCGGGGGCAAGCTTCCCCAGGGGGCCCGTGAGGGGGCGCACCGGGTCCTCGCTGGCAGGGGGCGCCTGGCGGAGGTGCGCCTTGAGGGCGCGCACGTCGTCGATCTGGGCCGGGTCGACGCCGCCCAGCTCGGCAGCATAGTAGGAGGTGTAGTCCAGCAGCTGGAGGGCGCGTGCCTGCTCGACGACGTGGTCGGCGAAGGTCTGGATGGGGGCGAACACGCGGTGGTGCCATGGGACGCCCCAGGCCTCGTAGCGGCCGCGCATGAACTCGATGCGGCGGGCCAGCTCGGGGTTCTGCGCGCCGTGGCTGAGGACGAGGGCAGTGAAGTGCGTCCGCAGGGGGTCGCCCGACCAGCCTGTGAAGGCGTTGTGGTTCATCTCGGGGATCTCGTCGACGTCGCAGATGCGCTTGGCGTTCTCGTTCATGAGGGAGGCGAAGAAGACTCCGAGGCCGGCGAAGGCCGGCGTCGTGTACACCTGGGGGATCTTGCCCTGGAGACGGCGCGCCAGTTGGCGGGCCTCGTTGCGCTCCTCCGGCACACCGGGCCCGCAGGCAGCATCGACCTCCCGGATGGCCGCCACCGCAGCCTTGATGGGCACGCGTTCGGCCCCCAGGAGGCCGGAGCCCTCGAGGAATCCGAGGACGCTGAACCACGTGTGCGCAAGGGCCACGCGGGGCTGGTGGCCCTCGGGCTGCGGCACGTTGCGGCCCGCCATGGCGGCCAGCTCGCCGCCGGTGCTGAAGGCGGTGACGCGGCAGCCGCGGCGCATGGCCTGTCGTACCGTGGAGAGCGTTTCCTCCGTCTGGCCGGAGTAGCTCACGGCCAGCACGTGCCAGTCGGGCTTCACGTGGTTGGGCAGGTTGTAGTGCTGGACCAGGGTGAACGGCGTCCCCAGCACGCGGGAGGCGGCATCGCGCACCAGCATCGCCGTGGCCCCGGAGCCGCCCATGCCGGCAAAAAGGAGGCCAGCAGGGTCGAGGCGGGGGACCGCGGCGTCGAGGCCGGCAAGGTAGCCTTGCTCGGCCAGCAGCGACTTGCCCTGGATCTGCTGCAGGAAGCCGGGATTCAAGGGCTTCGGCGGGACCAGCATGCCCGACGCTTCCGGGCCTGCCCCCCTTCACCGTTGCGGGACAAGTCGCGCACGGCATACATGTGCGGTGCAGGACGCAGGTCGGGCCCACGGCGCCGTCCCTGCAACCCTTACAGCCGCCCATCCCGACAGAGGGCCGACCAGATGCGACCCCGGTCTTCCGCGTCCCCCACGCGCCGTTCGGCGGCAGCGAGCCCCTCGCTGGCGGAGGCCAACCCATGACCCTGCCCATGGCGCTGGCCATCGCCGCGGAGCCGGCCGGGCTGTCCGGACCGGCGGGGTGGGCCGGGTTGGCCGCGTCGGCCTTGCTCCCCCCCGGGACCCTGGGCGCCGTGCTGGCGGTCCTGCCGTTCCTGCCCCCCGGCCGTGGCGCCCTGATCCTGATCCTCGGCGGCCTCATCGTGCTCCCGTTCTCGCTGCTGATGTCCCGCATCGGGGCCGGGCGCCCGTCGCCGGCCCTGCACACCCCCCAAGCAAGGCACCCGGATGCGGGCGCCTCGATGCAGATGCTGACCGTCCCGGGTGCCACGGCTGGCGCACGCCGCGCATGGGAGGCGGGATCGGCCGTCGCCGTGGCGCCGGTGCCCGTCGCGTTCCACGAGACCCCCCATCATGCGGCGCACGCGCCTGCCCCCCGACCCGAGGCGCCGGCGGCGCCTGCGGAGCGGCCGTGGCAGGGCACCGCCATGGAGCGCGCCCTGCGCACCGCCGTCGGTGGCACGACGCTGCTGGCCGCCGCCCCCGGCCACTACGTCGTGAGCCTCGGGCGCTGCGACTCGTGCGCTCGCCGCCTCTCCGGCTGCGGCCTCGAGCGCGCGGCCATCGAGCGCGCCATGGGGCCTTACTTCCGCCAGGTCGCCGTCCTCGAGCGCACCTGCGCGCAGCGCCGCCGCCGCGCCCAGTGCACCTTCGACATCCGGGGGTCCTAGATGGCGCAGCCCAAGAAGCTGGCCCGGGCGCTCGCGCGGCAGCGCCACGCCGCCGGACGGCCGGCCGGCGGCAAGGGGCGCGCGTTCTGGGGCTTCGTGGCGGGCGCCTTCTGCGGGTACGTCGTCTACTGGATCGGCGCGACCCTGGCCGCCGCCGAGGACCTGGCGCAGCAGGCCCCCGAGACCCTGCCGGACACGTTCCTGCGGCCCCTCCACGTCTTCACTGCGTGGGAAGGGGTGCTGATGGCAACGGGGGCCATCCTTGGCATGATGGTGGCGAGGTACCGGTGGCGCATCGCGGGGCTGCTCAGCTACGTCTCCCTCGTCTCGCTGATCGCCGGGTACTTCGCCTACTCCGTCACGGTCTCCATCCCCCTCGTGCCTCCCGAGGAGCGGTGGCTCAGCTACATCCTGCTGGCCGCCGAGGGCGGTGGCCTCAGCCTCATCGTCGTGTTCTCGTTCTATTCCCTCGACGCCTCCACGCGCAAGCGGTGGGCCCGCATCGCGGCGCAGCGCCCCTACGACGCGAACCTGCGCCCGAAGGTCGCCTTCCAGGTGCCGGTCTTCAACGAGCCGTTCGAGATGGTGCAGCAGACCATCCTCCACCTCCTCCACCAGGACTACCCGCGCAGCCACTTCCTCGTCGTCGTGTGCGACGACAGCACCGACCCGCAGCTGGCCGCCCAGCTGGCCGCCTTCTGCGCCGAGGTCGGCGCGGAATACGTGCGGCGGCCCAGCCGCGGCGGCTTCAAGGCGGGCGCCCTGAACCACGCGACCAAGCTCCTGCCGCCCGACTTCGAGCTGGTGGCCATCATCGACGCCGACTACTGGGTCGAGCCGGACTTCCTCAAGGCCACCGTGGGCTACTTCGTGGACCCCTCCCTTTCCTTCGTGCAGACGCCGCAGGACTACCGCAACATCGAGGAGTCGTTCCTCACCCGCCGCTACAAGCGCGCGGAGGCGTACTTCTACCACGCCATCATGCCCAGCCGCAACGAGCAGAACGCCATCATCTTCTGCGGCACGATGGGCATCCTGCGCCGCAAGGCCCTCGAGGAGGTGGGGGGCTTCGCGGAGGACCAGATCTGCGAGGACGCCGAGATCTCGGTGCGCCTGGCCTGCGCGGGTTGGGAGTCCCTCTACGTGGACCGCACCTTCGGGCGCGGCCTCATGCCCGCCATCTTCGGGTCGTACAAGAAGCAGTTCCACCGGTGGGCCTTCGGCAACGTCCGCATCCTCTTCTCCCGCATGGGCATGATCCTCCGGTCGCACATGACCAAGCGCCAGAAGTTCGACTTCCTCGTCTCCAACCTGCACTGGTTCGATGGCCTCTTCGTCACGACCATCGCCCTCGTGCTGCTGTACCTCGGCCTCGGCCCCGTGCTGGGCTACCAGGCGGTGACGCACCACCAACGGGAACTCTCCCTCCTGGCGCTGGTGCCCATCTTCCTCCTGTTCGACGGCATCGTGCGCCTCCACCTCGTGCTCCGCCGCGCGGGCCACATCAAGCTGCGGGAGACCCTCATGATCCAGGGCATGTGGTTCGCCATCAAGTTCACCAACATGTGGGCCGCCCTGAAGTGCGTCCTGGGATTCCGCACCCCCTTCGTGCGCACCCCCAAGGACTCGGGAGGCCGCCTCGGCCGGCTGCGCTCCTTCTTCCGCGCGCTGCGCATCACGAAGGTGGAGAGCCTCCTCGGCGCAGCCCTCCTGTTCGCCGCGTTCATGAACCTCCAGGTGGATCTCGCCAACCCGCCTGCGGAGAGCGCCGCGTACCTGCTGCCCGCCTGGCTGGGCCTGTACGCCCTCCTGTTCCTGTGCGCGCCGATCTACGCCTACCTCTCGTACCGGACGCTCAAGCCCACCGGCGCCCCTGCCCCCATACCGGTGCGCCGCCCCACCCACCAGGCAGGATAGCGGATCCTTGACGACGTGGGGGTAGCCTTCACGATTTGCCGTACGTGTGCCCCTTGGCGACCCACGCCCGTGCTTCGACCCGTGCTTCAATCTGTTGGCAACTACCGCTCGTCATCACCAACGCTGTCCCATGGCATCCCCTAGAGCCGTCCCCCAGAACGGCCACGATCGTCCCAACAACACCAATGCACCCACGGCCAATCCAATGTCATGAACGCAACACGTGCCATCCTATGGGTGCTCGGCGTGCTCTTCGTGCTGGGCGGCGCCTATATGTTGTACTTCCAGGCTGGATTGAACCGGTGGGTCTCCATCGGCATCCTGACGGCAGGGTTCCTGCTGTTCATCGGCCTGGCCGTGATGGGCTTCGCCGGCCGCGCGCCGAGCGACACCGCCATCGTCGAGGGCGACCGTGAGGTCGTCCGCGAGCGCCCCGTCTACGAGCGCCGCCGCCTGTAAGCAGGCCGACACGACGTCGACAAAACGACTCCCTCTCCCTTCTCTCCTTCAATTCATCAGGCTTGTTCCTGTTATTTTTCTGCCTTGTGAACCCCAGTGAATCCCAGGCCTTTGGGTCTCCCCGTCAGTGGTTTTTGTACTTGTACGGGCGGCGCCGGCCTTATGGGCATGCAAGCGCCACAGGGCCGCATGGCGAGGGCTTCCGACACGTCGCACCATGTGCGCCGCAGCGGCATCGCCCCGGCCCTGCTGCTCCAGGCCGCCCTCGATGCCATCCCCGAAGGCGTGATCTGCGTCGAGCCCGACGGCCAGGTCATCACGTGGAGCGAGGGAGCCAGGCGGCTGTACGGCTTCACCGCCGACGAGGCGGTCGGCCGGCCCTTCTGCGAGCTCATCGTCCCGGACGACCGCCGCGACCCCGAGGAGCAGACGCGCCTGGCCGTCATGGCCGGCGGCGAGGTCCCCCGCTTCGAGGTGGTGCGGCGCCGGAAGGACGGCAGCCGGCTGGAGGTCACCGTCGTGCTGCGCGCCATCCGCGACCCCTCAGGCCAGGCGGTCGGCCTCTGCTCCATCGAGCGCGAGGTCCATGAGGCCCGGGGCGAGGCGGAGGTGCACCGCCTGCAGGAGCGCGACCGCCTGCGCACCGAGTTCATGAGCGAGGCCTCGCACGAGCTCAACACGCCCCTCACCCCCATCCGCCTGCAGCTCCAGCTCCTCAAGCTGGCGCCCGGCCTGGGCCCCAAGGAGATCGCCAACCTGGACGCCATCGAGCGCAACGTCCTGCGACTGGCCGGACTCGTGCACGACATGCTGGAGGCTTCTCGGCTGCAGGCCGGCCGCTTCAAGCTCGAGCGCACGCGCGTCGACCTCAGCAACCTCGTCGAGGATGCCGCGGAGTCCTTCCGCGAGCAGGCGAACCAGGAAGGCCTGCGCCTGGACATCGTGTGCGCCCCCCGGCTGTTCGTTCAGGCCGACACCGACCGCACCATGCAGGTCCTGTTCAACCTCCTCAGCAACGCCCTCAAGTACAACGCCAAGGGGGGCCTCGTGGAGGTCGGCACGAAGCGGCACGCCGACCACGCCATCGCCTGGGTGCGCGACACCGGCGTCGGCCTCACGCCGGAGCAGGTCGGCAAGCTGTTCCGCCCCTTCGCCCGCGTGCACGACACGCGGTCCGGCGGACCCAAGGGCACCGGCCTGGGGCTGTTCATCTGCAAGGGCATCGTCGAGGAGCATGGCGGCCGCATCTGGGTCGAGAGCGAGGGTCCCGGCAAGGGGTCCACGTGGTCGTTCACGATCCCGTTGGCCTCACGCCCGCCCGCGGGCACCCCGACCGAGCTGCAGACGGACCCGGAAGCCCAAGTCTAGTCTCCCGACCTGACCTCCTGCCTCGGCGCAGCGCCAGTCTCTTCTACGCCCCCCCTGTGGCCGCGGCATGGACGCTCCCATCCCGATCCCGATCCCCATGGCCGGCCCCGGCGCCCCGGCCCAGGGCGGCCCGGTGGACCCACGGGCGGCGGAGCGCCTCAAGCGGCGCCTGCGCATCATCAACAACATGAAGCGCATCCGCCACAAGCTCATCGTCGCCTCGGGCAAGGGCGGCGTCGGCAAGTCCACGGTGGCCACCAACCTCGCGGCGTCGCTGGCGGCGGCCGGGCACAAGGTCGGCATCCTCGACATGGACCTCACGGGCCCCAACGTCCCCCTCATGCTGGGCATCAAGGCGGGCGAGCTGCGGGAGACCGCCGATGGCCTCGTGCCCCACCAGGTCACACCGAACCTGAGCTGCGTCAGCATGCAGTTCCTCCTGCAGGACCCTGACCAGGCGGTCATCTGGCGCGGCCCCATCAAGATGCAGATCATCGGCCAGTTCCTCGGCGACGTCGCGTGGGGCGACCTGGACTACCTCGTCATCGACCTGCCCCCCGGCACCTCCGACGAACCGCTCTCCGTGGCCCAGAACATCCCGGAGGCCGACGGCGTCATCCTGGTCACCACGCCGCAGGAGGTCGCGGTGGGGGACGTGCGGAAATCGGCGCAGTTCGTGCAGAAGCTGGAGCTGCCGGTGCTGGGCGTCATCGAGAACATGAGCGGCCTCGCCCTGCGCGGCAGGACGGCGCCCAACGTGGACGTGCACCTCGACACGGGGCATGACAAGCTGGCCACCCGGTCCGACGGGGAGGGGGAGTTCACGCTGGTGGTGGACGTCTTCAAGCGCGGCGGAGGCGAGGCCATGGCGCTCAAGCTGGGCGTGCCGTTCCTGGGAAGCGTGCCACTGGACCCCAGCGTCATGCATGGCGGCGACGAGGGTTCGCCCTTCGCGCTGCAGGGGACGGAGACGCCAGCGGGGGCCGCGTTCAAGGCGATCGTGGCGAAGCTCACCGCCGGCCACGGGCGCTAGGGCACGACGCGTGCATCCAAGCGCGCTCCGCCTTTTCCGCGAACGCTAGCCGCGAAGAGCACGGAAACCATGGTGGTTTCTCCCTGCCCTCCGTGGATTCCGTGGCCAGCAAGGGGTGGCTGGTGGGGGAACGCTCAGTAGGAGCGGCGGGTGGCGCTGACCGACTTGCGGCCGGCGGTGGCGCGGACGGTGGTCTTGCGGGCGGGGCGCTTGCTGGCCTTGGCGCGCACCGTGTTCTTCGTGTTGCGGAGGGTGCGCTTGACCTTGCGGCCGGCGCCCTGGAGCTTGCCGGCGCCGGACTGCACGCGGCCCTTGGCCTCGAGGCTGCGGTTGCCGGTGGCCTTGCCGACCGTCTTCTTCGTCTTGCCCATCACCTTGTTGAGGAATTCTCCCATGGTGCACCGCTCGTTTATCCCTTCATTAAAGGACCACGCCAAGCTTGTCCCCACCGTCGCCGGCCCACCCGCAGAGGACGCAGCGAAGGGGAGGGAAAGAGATGTGGGGAAGTTCCAGACCCCGTGGGCTCTGCGCCCTCTGCGGCTGGCGGTACCGGCGGCATGGTCCAAAAGGCTCAACAGGAGGACCCCGTCGCAACACCGTGGCCGCGCCGCTGATCCTTGCCGAGGGGCTGGGCAAATTCTACGGGGGCAAGCGGCTCTTCGACGACGGGTCCTTCCAGATCGAGGTGGGCCAGAAGGTCGCCATCGTGGGGCCCAACGGCGCTGGCAAGTCCACGCTCCTGCGCATCCTGGCTGGACGGGAGCGGCCGGACCACGGGACCCTCCGCATCCTCCCCGGCACGACCTGCCACTGGTTCGACCAGCACCCCAACATCCCCGAAGGGGCCACCGTGAAGGAGCTCCTGGCCTCCCCCCTTCCGCCGCCCGCGCACCTGCAGGCCGAGTTCGAGGAGCTTGAGACCCGCATCGCGGACCCGGCGCTCTACGAGGACAACGGCTACGAGGCCGTGTTGGAGCGCTACGCCGCCGTGCAGCAGGAGATCCGCGCCGTGACGCGGCCCCCCGCGGATGCCTGGAACACGCCCATCGTGCGGGACATGGGTTTCCGGCCGGAGGACCTGGAGCAGAAGGCGCAGAGCCTCTCGGGAGGCGAGAAGACCCGCCTCTTCCTGGCCAGGGCGCTGGGGGCCGTGCGGCCGGGCGACCTCGTGGTGCTGGACGAACCCACGAACCACCTGGACGTCGACTCCATCGAGTGGCTGGAGGAGTGGATCCAGGCCTTCGATGGCACCGTGCTCTGCGTGGCGCACGACCGCGCCTTCCTCGACAACATCGCCGAGCGCGTCTTCGAGGTGACCGCGGGCCGCATCACCTGCTTCTACGGCAACTACGAGGACTACGTGCAGGCCCGCGACGAGGAGGTCGAGCGGCGTCGCCGCGACCACGCCAAGGCGGAGGAGAAGATGCAGCAGGCCAAGGACGTCATCCTGCAGTTCCGCCAGCAGAAGCGCTTCGACGGGCAGTACGCCAGCCGCATGAAGGCCCTGGAGAAGTACAAGGCCGCCCTCGACCACACCCCGGACCCCGTCCTGGAGAAGCTCGGGTTCGGCCTGCAGTTCGACTCGGTGGAGAAATCCGGCGTCGAGGTGCTGCGCATCACGGGCCTCGAGAAGTCCTACGGCGAGCAGAAGGTCCTGAAGGGCGCCGAACTGGAGCTGCGAAAGGGCGACCGCGTCGGCCTCGTGGGCGGCAACGGGGAGGGAAAGTCGACCCTCCTCAAGCTGCTGACCGGGCGCATCCAGAAGGACGCCGGCGCCATCCGTGTGGCCCCCGGCGCGAAATCGATGTTCTTCAGCCAGGAGCACGACGACCTCGACGTCCGGCGCACCCTCCGGGAAGAGGTGCTGGACGCGCGCGCCTCCCTTGACGACCGCGACATCAAGGCCCTCCTGGGGCGCTTCCGCTTCAACCCCGAGGCCGACATGGGCCGCACCGTGGGCACCCTCTCCGGCGGCGAGCGGCAGCGCATGATGCTCCTGAAATGCATCCTCCGGCCCTCCAACCTCCTCATCCTGGACGAGCCCACCAACCACCTGGACCTGTGGGCCCGCGACGTCGTCATCCACGCCCTCAACGCCTACCACGGCACGCTCCTTGTCGTGAGCCATGACCGCTTCCTCCTGGACTCCTGCACCGCGAGCACGGCGGTCCTGGCAGGAGGGCAGATCCAGCAGTTCCCCGGCGCCTTCACCGAGACGCGCCACCTGCACAAGGCCCAGAAGAGCACCATGGGGGACGGCAGCCCCAAGGACAGGTACGTGGTACGCAAGCGCTTCACGGACTGGACCACGAACACGAAGTACAACGTGGGCGACGCGGCGCACTTCAGCGACGCCCAGGTGTCGGGTTCCGTGACCTTGCGCAACGCCCTGCAGTTGGGATGGATCGAGAAGGCGTAGCCCAACCTCGCCCAACCACGAATTTCACGAATTCCGCGAAAGCGGGCTGCGGCCTTGAGGTTCGTGCAACTTCGTGGACTTCGTGGTCCGGCCGGGGGGCGCTGCCGAGACAGGCAACCTAAAGTCCCGGCAAGCCCAAAACCCGCCTCATGGCTGGAGGCTACGAGTCCGAGGACCGCCAGGCGGAGCTGGACGAGATGCGCCGCGAGAAGGAACGCGAGGCCCGCGAGAAGCTCGAGGCGATGCGGCGGGAGCAGGCCATCGAGGAGGTCGACGCCGGCATGGACCAGCCGGAGGGGTCGCTTCGGCCTGCCAGCCTGGACGACGAGGACCTCGAGAAGGACCCCGGCACCGCCGGCTGACGCGGGACTCACGCGGAGCTCACGGAACGCTTCGAAAGCGTCCCGACAAATGCGGCTTGCCGTTCGATGCTCAGGTTGTCGAGCGCTCCGCGTTCAGTTCTGGATCATTGACAGGACAACACCCTGTGACGGTGGGGGCGTCGAGCACCAGGAAAGAGCCTTGTGGTGCGCGGAGCGCACGGCCCCCGTGACCCCGCAACTGCTTCGAAGGGCGCGCTTCGCGCGCCCCCATTCCATCGCCTGCAATTCCAACTCCTTGGTCTGCGCGGAGGCGTCGCCGTCGCGCCAGGTGGATTTGGAGTTCCTCGCTTCGTGGCGACCGATGGGTCAACAACTGGCGATGCGTCAACCACTGACCGATGCATCAACCACGTAGGCGGAGACGGTCTGTGAAATCTGTGAAATCTGTGGTTCGGTGGGACCGAAACCAACTGACTACTCGGCGACCAAGCCGCGCAGCCTGACCGCTTCAGCCACGCGGCCCACTGCCACCATGTAGGCGGCCGTGCGCATGTCGACCTTGGCCTTCTGGTGCTGCGAGTACACCGCGCGGAAGGCGCTGGTCATCTTCTGGTCCAGCTTGGCATACACTTCCTCCGCGCTCCAGTAGTAGCCGTACAGGTTCTGCACCCACTCGAAGTAGCTGACCGTGACGCCGCCAGAGTTGGCCAGGAAGTCGGGGATCTGCAGGATGCCGTTGCGGAACAGGATGACGTCGGCCTCCGGCGTGGTGGGCCCGTTGGCAAGCTCGAGCACGATCTTCGCCTTGATGTTGGCCGCGTTGTCGCGCGTGATCTGGTTCTCGATGCCCGCAGGGATGAGCACGTCGACGGGCAGCTCGAGGAGCTCCTCGTTGGTGATCTTGCGGCTGCCGGGGAAGTTCTGGACCTGGCCCTTGCGGTGCTTGAAGTCGTGCACCTTCTGGTAGTCGAGGCCCTTCATGTCGACGATGCCGCCCTTCGAGTCGGACACCGCCACGACCTTGCAGCCCAGCATCTCCGTGACCAGCTTGTGCGCGAAGTCGCCGGCGTTGCCGTAGCCCTGGATGGCGACCGTTGCGCCCTTCAGCTTGAGACCGATCTCCTTCGCGGCCTCCCGCAGGTTGTACATGCCGCCCTTGGCCGTGGCGTCGCCGCGGCCGGCGGAGCCTCCGAGGGGGAGCGGCTTGCCGGTGATGAAGCCCGGCTCGTTGGCGCCATGGATCGTCGACATCTCGTCCATCATCCACGCCATGATCTGCGGGGTCGTGTAGACGTCGGGGGCGGGGACGTCCTTGTAGGTGCCGACGATCTGGTGGACGGCGCGCACCCAGCCGCGCGAGAGGAGCTCCAGCTCGCGCACGCTCAGCTTCTTGGGGTCGCAGATGACGCCGCCCTTGCCGCCGCCGTACGGGATGTCGGCCACCGCGCACTTCCAGGTCATCCATGCCGCCAGCGCGCGCACGGTGTCCGCGGTCTCCTCAGGGTGGAAGCGGATGCCGCCCTTGGTGGGGCCGCGCGCGTCATTGTACTGGCAGCGGAACCCGGTGAACGTGCGGGTGGTGCCATCGTCCATGCGGACCGGGATGCGGACCTGCAGGAAGCGCTGCGGCTCCATGAGGTACTCCGTCATGGCAGGACCGAGCTTCATGGCCTTGGCCGCCTTGGCCAGCTGCGACTGCGCGATGCGGAACGGGTTCAGGTCCTCGGTGCCCGCGGAGGCGAGCGTGACCTCGGCCTTGGGGCGGGCCTTGGAGCCGTTGGCCACCTTGGCGGTCTTGGGGCTGGACTTGTGGACGGCGACGGCTTTGGCCATGGGGAACCCAGCGGGTGCGGCCGGATGCCGGCTCCCGCTCTTGAACTCACTGCATCGCGCCCCTCCCGTACAGCAATGGTTGTGGGCCGGCCGGCCATGGCAGGCCCCATGCCGCATTCCGCCGACGTCGCGCGCACGACCGACCGCCCCATCCGCCCCCGCGCCACCGGGCACGTGGCCACCACGGAGGCGCTCCAAAGCGCCCTCTTCACGACGTTCCTGTGCTACCGCGACACGCACCTTGCGCACTTCAACGTCCGCGGGCCCGCCTTCCCCCAGCTGCACACCTTGCTGGAGCAGCAGTACAACGAACTGTGGCTGGCCGTGGACGAGGTTGCCGAGCGCATCCGCGCCCTGGGGCACCTCGTCACCCACGGCGCCCTCGGCCTCCCGGATTCGGAGCTGCCGCAGGACGCAGGTTCCATGCTCCTGTTCCTCGCGGCGGAGCACACCGAGGCGACGGCGCAGTGGCAGGAGCTGTTCGGCATCGCGGAGGCGGCGGGCGACAACGCGACGGCGGACCTGTGCAACGCGAGGATCCGCGCGCACCAGAAGCATGCGTGGATGTTGGGGGCGACGGCAGAACCAGTGTGAGCTCGCTCGAGCGAAGCGAGACCGCTCACGCCTGGTGACGTCGCACCATGGCGAGGGCGACGGCCCGAGCCGGGCGCCACGGCAGAACCGGTCGGAGCACGAGGGAAACGAGCCGACGCGGTGGATGGGCCGCCACCTTGCCAGGACCAGCTGGTTCTGTGCAATCTGTGAAATCTGCGGTTCGGTGGGTGCCGAAGCCATGCAGGGAATGCCTCGGTGGTCTGGGTGTCCTCGGTGGTTGGTGGGTCGGTCAGCTACTCTTCCAGCCGCGGCGCGAAGCCTTCCTTGACCACGTTCAGCACCAGGCGCGTCCGCGTCTCCTTCACATGTTTGTGCTGCAGCGTGCCCTTCACGAACTTGTCCAGGTCCGGGGTGTCCTTGAACTTCCCCACGAAGACGGTGTCCATCTCGCCCGTCACGTCGTAGACCGCGACGATGTGGGGGTCCTTGCTGAGCTCCTGCTGCACCTCCAGCAGGTGGCCGCCCGCGATCTTGAGCTCGATGAGCGCGCAGATGCCGAACCCCAGCTTCCCCGCGTCCACCTCGGGCAGGAAGCGCTTGATGATGCCCTGCTCCCGCAGCTTCTTGATGCGGTTGTGGACCGTGCCCACCGTCGTGCCCGCCTGCGCCGCGATCTCGCGGAAGGGTGTGTGCGCGTCCGTCATGAGGATCCGGAGGATCTTGCGGTCCAAGGCGTCAGGCACTGCACAGGCCACGTTGAACGTGGTTTAGGAACCTGCCGCTTGGATTCAACCCTCTTCAACAGGGACGCCGGGCCTGCCCATGTGGAAAGCGGCTTCACCACCTCCGGCATGCGGCTGGCATGGACCCTTACGCCGCTCCCATGGACCCGATGGCCCCGCACCGCGACCCGATGGACCGCCCCGCCCGCCAGATGGCCTGGGACCGCGCCGGCCTCGGCCTGTGGTGGCTCGTGGCCGCCGTCGGCATCGGACTCCTCGTGCTGGCCTACGTCGTGGCCTTCTTCGACCGGACGAACCACAGCGCCGCCGCCGTCTTCGCGCTCTTGGGCTTCATCGTCGTGGAGACGGGCCTCACGCTGACGGCCCTCCTGGCAGCTGGCTGGCCGTGGGGCGCCCGCGTGGCCCTCATGATCACGGCGGCCCTGCTGGCCGTCCGCGCGGTCGGCTTCGGCGGCGTCGGCAGCCTGGTCTGACCCCAACGGCGCGCCTCGGGGACCAACCCTCGGTGCGGCCCGTCAGGCCTTGCCGTCGTGGAACCTGGCCAGGCGCTCCGCCGCCTGCCGCCGCACCGCCTTCCTGACCAGCGGCGTCCAGCCCAGCAACGCCCCCGTGGCGCCCAAGGCTTGCCGGCTCCAGCGCCAGAAACCGAAAGAGTCGCGGTGCTCCACGATGAGGCCGTTGCGGAACCAGAACCTGGACGCGAGGACGTTGTGCACCTTGCGGCCGGTCTTGGTGAAGGTGTAGCGCGCCTCGACGTGCGCGGAACCCGTGGCATCGTCCGCCTTGACGTCGCGGAAGGCGAGCTCGAGGTCGGTGCCGCCGGAGAGCAGCATCCGCCACATGCGGCCCACCTGGGCGCCCTTGAGGCCGGGGAACACGGGGTCCGAGAAGCGGACGTCGGCGGCGTAGCATTCCGCCATCCCCTTGGCGTCGCGGCGCCTGAAGGCCTCGTAGAACTGCTGCAGCAGTTCCTCGTTGGGGTGCGTCGGGGCCGGGGTCGCGGGGGTCATGCGGCCTTCTGGGGGAGCCGCTCGAAGAGGTCGGCCACCAGCAGCGGCAGGAGGACGGTGGCGTCCCCCTCGACGGTCTCCCATTGGGCGTCCTCCTTGACCTTGCCCCACGAGACCGCCTCCCGCACGCGTGCGCCGGAGAGGCTGCCGTCGGATTCCTGGGCGGTGGTGAGGTACACGACGGTGTCGAGGCCGTTGCGGAACTGCGACCACCAGATGACGTGGTGCTTCGAGATGCCGCCGCCGACCATGAGGGAACCCAGGCGCTTGGCGCCGAAGACGAAGTCGCAGAGTTCCTGCTCGTCCTTGAGGAGGTCGATGCGCAGGTCGCGGTGCTGCTGGTACGTCATCCAGATCTGCGCGCCCACGGAGCCGTCGGTGGGGCCCGGGACGAACATGGGGATGGCGTGCTTCCAGGCCCAATAGATGATGGATTCCTCGCGGCGCTTGTCATGGCTGATCCAGGTGCCCAGGTACTGGCAGAGCTCCCGCGTGGAGAACTCCTTGATGCCGGCCTGGTAGAGCTCCTCCAGCTTGGGCCGCAGCTTGGCCTCGATGACCTCGCCGTAGCTCGAGTTCGGCACCAGCACGTTGCCGAGGCGGTTGACGCCCTCCTGGTGGAGCTTGCGGTCATCCATGTCGAAGCTGCCGGCCAGGTACGGTTCCCACAGGCGGGCCAGGTCGTGGTCGAGGGTGCCGCACGTGGTGACGATGGCGTCGACCAGCTTGTGCTTGACGAGGTCCTTGATGACGCCGCGCGTCCCGGTCGCGCACAGGGCCGCGGGGAAGCTGAGGATGACCTTCTCTTCGGGGTTGGCGACCATGCGGTGCAGCAGGTCCGACGCGACAGCCAGCTTCTTCGCCGTGAAGCCGCCGCCCTCCTTCCACATCGCCATGAGCTCCGCGACGCGCACGGCGCGGTCCACCTTCAGGTCCTTGACCTCTTGGGCAGTCGCCAGGTCCACGGCCATGGCACCGGAAAGCGGGGTTTCAGGTTGCCGACTGCTGCATGGGCGGATGTGGAGCCGACGCCGACGAAGACGCCGAGGCCAAGGCAGGCCAGCATGGGGACCTAGGCCTTCCTCCGACGTGGCCCAGGCAACGTTGAAGGCCGTGGGTGAGCATCCGAGACGCGGTGTCGGGACGCTTGCTTGAGTGGGGAAGCCTCTCGGCCTTGGCCCTCATGGCCGCTGGCGGCGCTGCGTACTTCGTGGACCACGGCAAGGGTCCGCTGCCCGCCTTGGGGTGGTTCACCGGGATGCTCCTGCTGGTCGCGCCCTTGGTCCTGCGCCGCATGGGGTCGCCGCGCGCCGCGGGGAAAAGGTTCGCCGTCCTGCTGGCCGCCGCCGTCGCGGCGATCTCCACCCTGGCCTTGGTTCAGGCGGGGCCCGAGTATTGGCCTGGGGCACTCCTCATCATCGCGGCTCTGGCCATCGTCGCCTTCGGCCTGGGCGCGACGGCCGGAATCCTTGGCGGCCTCTTCCCTCGCAAGCGCGTTGGCCCCAAGGCGCCCGTCTCCGATGCCCTGGCGTGGTCCCTCACGGTCTGCGGACTGCTCACGTTCTTGGCCGGAGTCTTCGTCTTCCCCTTCCCGGCCCCAGGCCTCGCGGGCGTGGTGGCCCCCGCCATCTCCCTGCTGTTCCTGGGCACCGCCGCATGGGTGGCTTGGGGGAAAGGCCAGTCCACTTCTCCGGGCCAACCTTGAAACCCCCCAAGGGGACTCCCGCACCGATGCGCGCGACCCTCCCCGCCCTCCTCCTGGCGTTCCTCCTGGCGGCTGGATGCCTTGCCGGCACCGACCCAGGCACCACGACGGCCCCCGGCACGGTCGACCTCTCGAAGGTCCCCGTCGTCGGCGGCGTGCGCTTGCCCGACCCGCACAAGGACTTCTCCCGCATCGTCCCTGGCGACCACTTCACGCCGGACGGCACCATCATCAAGGGCGGGCACAGCATCCGCGCCCTCCATGGCGGCTCCGAGCTCCTCGAGCTGGTCGGCTACAATGACCTCACCGACAAGCTGCCCCTGGGCGCCATCGGCACGGGCTGGAGCGCGGGCGGCATCTGGACGCACTACGCCTGCCTTGCCCAGTTCGCGGGCACGGGCTCGCTGGCCATCGTGGACTTCGCAGACCCCACCGCCCCCAAGGTGCTGAGCCAGGTCGGCGATGCGATGGTCAACGGCGACTGCCAGTTCACCGCGGACGGCAAGTACCTCTTCGCGGGCGCCTACATCGGCGTCGCGGAGCCCGTTTCCCCGCCGGAAGGCCAGAACCCGGCCGGAAGCTACCACACGGACGGCATCAACGTCTGGAACGTGGAGGACAAGACCGCACCCAAGTTCCTCATGCACTCCGCCACGGGCACGTACCACACCCTGATGCTGCACACGACTGCGCAGAACGAGACGTACCTCATCCAGGCGTACACCGGCCACATCTACCGCTTCAACCCGGCGGCCCCCGCCCTCGGGCTCGTGAACACCACGACCCCGATGGCGCACGACATGTGGATCGCCAAGCACCCCATCACCGGCAAGACGCTGCTGTACTCAGGCGCCTCGCGCGGCTTCGTCATCTACGACTTCGACGACCCGACCCAACCGAAGGAGCTCGCCATCTGGAAGCCCGACGTCAACGTGACGGGGCAGCAGGGCTGGCACCGCCAGGCCACCGTGGACCAGCTCATCGACGGCCGCGCCATCGTGGTCGTGGCGGGCGAGAACTGCAACGGGGGCGGCACCCTGCCCTACTCCGTCGTGGACGTCACGGACGCAGCGAACCCCATCACCCTCTCGACGTGGGAGGTCCCCGGCAAGCCGGAGAGCCACGACTCCGCGCACCTGTGCGAGATGAGCCCGCACGAGTTCTCCGTCTTCGACGGCTACGTCGCAAGCGGCAACTACCACGCCGGCGTCTGGCTTTGGGACATCGGGTCCGCCGAGCGCCTGCGCAACCCCGTCACCTTGGGCTACTACATCCCCGCCAAGGAGCCCGCCCTCGAGGGCAACAAGGCCCTGGGCGCCCAGGACCTCACGAGTCCATGGAACCCCTTCGTGTGGGGGTCGTTCTTCGACGAGCGGGGCTACATCGTGGTGGGCGACTTCAGCAGCGGCCTCTACATCCTCAAGATCCCCGGCGTGACGCACGAGGCGTGACCGGCGCGGACCACGCAACCTCAAATCCAGCCTGAAGTCTGAGGACGCATGGCGCGGCCAGCCGTCGACACGGGCCTGCAGACGCTGGACTCCGGGACGGTCCTCGGCCACCTCGCCGTGGGCCTGCTGGGCGCCTCGCTCTTGGCCCTCGCGCCCAGCCTCGACCCCTCCGGGGGAGGCTTCCAGTACCTGCCCGAGTACGCCGCCGTCACGGGGCTCCTGCTGGTGGGCTGGGCCGCGACGCTGCGCATGCACGCCCTCCTGGCCGTCCTCGCCTTCGTCCTCTCCCTCGCGGCCTTCGCCTCCACGGTGGCGGGCCCGGGCCACGTCGACGTGCAGCGCTCCGCCATCGGGCTCCTGTGCGCCAGCGCCATCGTGATGGGCGCCGCCGTGCGGGGCCCCTGGGTCTTCCCCCTGTTCCTCTTCGCCCCCCTGGCCATCGAGCAGGTCGCCACCGGCACGTGGAACCTCGGCCGCGCCGACTTCAGCGCGCAGTGGGCCTCCGCCATCGGGTGCGACTGCCCCGTGGCCGGGTTCCCCGCCGCCCTCGCCGTCCTGGGGGGCCTGGTCGGCCGCGCCGTCGCGAGCCCGATGCCGGTGCCGCGGCCCTCCGCCCTGGCCCCCCTGCTGGGATGCTTCTGCGTCCTTGTCACCGCGGCCGTCGCGTACACGGTCCTGCCGGCTTCGCTGGATTTCTGGCGCACGACCGCCGTGCAGGCCATGGTCATGGGTGGGGCACTGGGGTGGGTGCTGCTGTCCTACCAGCTGGGGACGCCGTGGAGCGTGCTGGACGGGTTCCTGGCCTGTTTCCTCATCCTGGCCGGCATCGCGTACGCTGGCCATGAGCTCGCGAGCGTGTTCTCCCTCTCGGATGGCCTCGCCATCGCGTTCGTCGTGAGCCTCGTCCCCGCCGCGCTGGCAGGCGTAGGCATCCTGATGCGGATGTGGCTCGGCCGCGGGAGGCACCGGACGCTGGAGCAGATCCTCGCGCGGAGGCCGGCCGCCAAGGAAGGCGACGCTCCCGCGATCCCCCGCTGACGTTTCGATTCCATGCGGATGGCGCGGGCGCCGCCGCAACCCTGTTCCATCGCCTGCAAGACCAACACGTGGACCTGGACCACGGCGGTCGGCGTCGCAGGGGTGCTTGACCTGGACTTCTCGTTTCGCGGCGACCGATGGGGCGTCCCCTTCTCGGTGTGCTCCGTGGCTGGGAGGTGGGGGGCGGTCGGACGCGGACCTAAGCCTCGACATCCGGCAACGGCACGCGCTCCACTTCCAGGCGGTCGGCCGTCGGGTGCACCTCGCTCAGCCACGCCGTGCAACCGAGCTCCTCCAGCAACCCCTCCTCGTCGGCCAGCTCCTCCGCGACCCAGGGCGCGGTCTCGATGCGGTCGGCCACGACGGCCACCCACTCCATCGGCACCTCGAACTCGCTGCGCAGCCGCTCCGCGATGGCGCCCAGCTCGCCAGGCGTGGACGGCTTGAGCACGCCGAACACGAGGGTGCCCTCCTCCGTCTGCTCCTCGAAGGGGCGCTGCACGCGGCTGGCGCGGCGGCGGAAGCGCTGCATGAGCTGGATCGCGTCCTTGTAGGGGCTGCTGCAGAAGTGCACGGCGAACGGGGACTTGGAGCCGGGAGCGCGGCGGGCCTTCCAGGCCTCGAGGACCTCGGCGGCGGTCTCGCGGCTGCCGGCCACGCGCTGCGACTCGTCGTCGGCGGCCTGGTACCCGAAGCGCTTGAGGTTCGCGATGTTGGGGTCGGAGAACTCCAGCTCGTTCATGTTGAGGCCATGCGCGCCCATGCCCTCCAGGTAGCCGGCCAACGCGAGGATGTCCGCCGCCTTGCCGGGGATGCAGGGGATCTCGACGGTGGTGGTGAGCCCGACCCTGAGGGCCTCCTGGATGGCGGCGTGGTGCCAGGATTCCGGCATGCGGGCGTAGTCGCGGCTGTCGGGGTGGAAACGGATCTCGTCGAGGCCGGCCTGCTTGAGGCGTGCGATCTCCCCCAGGTCGAAGGCGCAGCTCGTGTACAGGTGGATGTGGAAGTCGGGACCGAAGCGGCCCTTGAGGACCTTGATGACCTCGATGACGCGGTCGGGCACCACCATGGGATCGCCGCCCGTGATGCCGGCCCCCTTGGCGCCGATGAGGTCGCATTCATCGAGGAGGTCGTCCCACTTGCCAGGATGGATGGGGCGCTCGTTGGCGAACATGACGTCGCGGTACATCTTGTCACGCGACACGGGGCAGTAGAAGCACTCCTTGTCGCAGAGGCCCGTCACGAACAGCACCAGTTTGGCGCCCTCGCGGCACTGGATGCAGCCCAGGGGAAGGACGCCGAGGTGCTTGCTGCCGGCGTAGCGCTCGCCCGTCGGGACCTGCAGCAGCTCCGGACCTCCCAGCGGGTGGGCCACGGGTCTCCCCTCCCCGTCCAGGACTTAAGGCCTTCTGGACCGCCGGAACAAAGTCGTTGGCTCCACCAGCAGCACAAGGAGGGCTGCGGTTCCAAGCAGGAAGGCGACAGAACCCAGCCATGCCGCCTTGGGCAGGAAGAAGGACGCTCCGAAGCACGCCGCCGCCAATGCAATCGTGGTCAGCAGCGTCCAGAGATTGCTTTCCAAGTGCGTCCCTAAGGGGTGTTCGCCGGCGGAAGCGGCCGCCCCCATCCTGACGCGTCGCCGCGTGGCGATGAGGGCGGCAACGCCGCCTCCTGCCAAGGGCAGTGCGGCCAAAGGCACTCCAAAGATGGACGCGAGAATGACTTTGCCAGCCAGGTCCATCCCGGGTTCCGCGCTCCAAACGACGAACGTGATCCACGCGAGATGGGCAGCCGCGACGACGGCCCCCGCGCCGAACGCGACGCCACCAGGTTTCTGGACGACGAGCGCTAGACGTCGGGCTCCAATGATGAGGACGGTCCATTCCAGGCCGGCCGCCAGGGGGATGGTTGCGATGATATCGTGCGTGACCCTTGTCATGCCTTCCAGGACAGGGGGCGCCACCACCATGCAGGCCAGCAATCCCAATCCCAGGGCGGCCAGCAGGTCGCTACGGGCGCTCAATGCAGGCGACCTACCACGGTCCATGGAGAGCGTCCCTGCGGCCACCTGGTGGCATCGGGGCCGGGTGCGAAAAGGCCTCGCTACGGCGTCGCCGTCAGCGGGACGGGTTGGAACTGGTCGAGCGGCAGCGTCGGGATGCGCAGGGCCGTGCCATCCTGCCCGCCCTGGAACGTGAAGCGCAAGCCGCCCGCGCCAAACGGGTCCGTCGCCTCGCTGGCGGCGACGCCGCGCAGCACGAGACGCAAGTGGGAACCCGCCGCGAAGATGTGCTCAGTGGGGCGGAACGGCAGGTCGGTCGCCACGACCTGGCCAGGCGCCACGGGGGTGTACCTGGTGTGGTCGGCGTTGTGGGCGAGGTTGACCTGGCCATGCGTGATGAGGTGGCTCGAGGTCGCGTTCTCCTCGTACAGGTAGGCGGCGAGATAGCCGTTGGCGGCACCGTCGAGGGTGCCCTTGACGTGCAGGACGACGTTGCCGCTAAGGGCCACGGCCTCGTGGAGCGCCTCGCGGTTGCGGAACGTGATGGAGTGCGGATCGATGTCGCCGGCCACGACGGGGACGACCCCTCCACTGGAGTCGAGCACGACGGACCGGGAGGTCCCCGCTGGAGCCGCGCCAAGGTCGTTGCCCGAGAGGTCCGGATACAAGGTCAAGTCGGTTGCGCCCGCGGTGGGCCACCTGTCCGTCTCGCGGTGGGTGGCGGCATCGACGACGACGTCGGCCTTGGGGAGCTTCTCCAGTCCCATCGCCTTTCCCTTGACGTACTGGTCCATCCAGGCGAGGAAGAGGACCTCCTGGTCCATGCGGGGCGGGTGCTGGTGCAGCCAGTGGCCGAAGAGGCCCAGCTTGGGGGCCGTGATGGCGTTGAACCAGTCGGGGATCATCTGCGCCTTGACGTTCGCGTCCTCGAAGCCGTGCGTGAACAGGGTTGCTGCCTTGATGTCGCCTGCCCGTGCTGCGAAGTCGCGCTCCACGTAGTAGGCATCGTAGAGGGCGCGCGGGTCGTTCGGCCGGGCCAGGGTGGTGGGGTCGCAGGGGCCGTTGCCCAGGTTGTTGAGCATCTGGAACGGGTCGCGAACAGTAGGCGGCTGTTGGGCTTGCGCGCCCTCCACGTAGCCGTCGGTAAGGACAGCGTACGCGGCCGGGGAAAGGGCGCCTTCGCCGTTGGGGACGCCGCCGAAGTGCCAGTCGTCGTAGTTCTTGATGACGGGAGCCACCGCGATGATGGCCTTCAGGGCAGGCGGCGCCTGGACGGCGGCCTCGACGGGCGTCGTGGCGACGTAGGACTGGCCGTAGAATCCGACGTTGCCGTCGCTCCAGGATTGCTTGGCGGCCCACTCGACGAGGAACGCCTGGTCCTTCTGCTCGTTGATGCCCCACACCTCCACGCAGCCGCCGGAGTCGCCGAAGCCGCGCACGTCCGCGACCACGACGGCGTAGCCGCGCGAGGCCCAGTCGTGCACGAAGTACGCGTAGCTTGCGGGGTCGCTGCGCTTGCCGTCGTCATGGTACGGGGAGGACTCGATGATCACCGGCCAGGGGCCAGGTCCCTCCGGCAAGGTGGTCTCGATGCGGAGCTTGACCCCGTCGAAGCTGGGAACGAACTGCGTCGTGGTCGCCTGCAGCTTGTGCGTGGGCATGCTGAGCGGGCCGAGGTCGAGGCGCGCGACGAGGCCGTCGAGGGGCTTGGCGAGGAACTCGACGCGCACGTCCGCAGTGCCGGTGCCGCTGGCGGCGACCTTCCATTCCGCGCCCGGGCCATCGATGACAGCGAGGTACGAGCACGGCTTGGGGCCCACGACTTCATGGTCGAAATCGACCACGGTGGGGTTGTTGCAGCGGCGGCGCCCGTTCTCCGCGTTGCTCATCCCCAGGTTCACGGTGGCGGCAGCGCCAGGGTCGGCGACGAGGCGCACCATCGTCGCGTGCTCGGGAAGCGTCACCTTGCTGGAGAAGGGCAGGGCGGCGGCCTTCCAGACGATGGCCACGCCGTCCTGCACCGCCTGGGCGACGGCGCCATCGGGGACCTTGACATCGGACAGGGAAACGGGGGCGAGGGATGCGGTGCCGGGGGTCCCCTGCGAGGGTTGCTGCAGGCATCCGGCCAGCAGGGGGAGGGTCAGGGCGGCCAGGAGGAGGAATGCGCGCACGCGGGCCAGTCGGAGGGGGCGTTCATAGCCATTCTGGCCGCGACCTCGGCCAGCCCGGGGCCGGGGAGGGGAAGGGGTGGCCAGGAGAGGAAGGGGACCGCGGGGACGGCGATGAAGAAGGCCAGTTCTGCACTAGGCCCCCGCGGGAGAGGGAATCGCCCACACGAGAGGGGGTCCTTCAGGGTTGTGGTGGACTCGTCAACATGGGGCAACGGACCCCTTGGTCTCGTGGACAGTCGGGGCGCCAATGGGGTACGGTCAGCGGACCCAGTCGATGCCGGCGGCGATGGGCTGCTGCAGCATCTCCGAGAGGGTGGCCATGGTGGGGACGACGACCCAGTCGCGCACGGTGGCGTGGTGGGGGGCGGCCTCCATGCGGCCGTGCCGGGGGCAGGTGTAGTGCTCCAGGGCGAGGCCGTGGTGCGTCGAGACGGTGCGGGCCACGTCTTGGCCGCATGCGGGGCAGGATCCAGTGGTCAGGGTCATCCGGGCCATGTTCCTAAGATGCGGGGCAGGGTATTCCTAGCCTGGCGCGAGGTGGGTGAAACCATTCCCCATGCCATCCCGCCACCGAGGTCACCGAGACCGCGGGGCTTCGCTGCGAACCCTAGGCTTGACGCCCATTGACCCCCGAGCACGCCAGGTGCAGGAGTCTGCGGGGCCGTCCTACGATTCCGGGTGCTGCCGCCCCGCGAGGTGCGCCTCGAACCAGGCGAGCCGGTCGTTTCCCCAGTAGGCTTGCCCCTTGTGCCGGATGAACGGGACCCCGCACGCGCCGTCCCGGAGGGCTTGCTGCGTGTTGGCTTCCATCCTCCTGTCAAGGTCCGGCTCTTCCACTCGTTCGCGGCCTGGCAGTCCCAGCTGGTCGGCCAGGCGGCGCACTGCGGCACCGTCCGTGAGGTCGGTCCCCTCCATGCGACCCATCGTGAACACGCCCTTCATCCAGTCCCGCTCCCAGGTCCCGCCAGCGTCCTGCGCGAGAAGGTGCATCCTGTGCGCGGTCTGGTCGGTCGGGGTCCTGCGCTCGAAGTGCGCCAGGGGGATGCCGTAGGCGGCCGCCCACCGGTCGGCGTCCGCGTAGTTGTACGCAAGCTGCAGGGGTGGCGAGCCTCCCGCCGGACCGTCCTGCAGGGCCATGAGGCGCCGGAAGAGGACAGGGGTCCACGCGAGGCGGACCTTCCCGTACCGTTGCGGGTGCGCCTTGATGCGGTGCCAGGCAAGGTAGCTGAACGGGGACGGGTAGGTGAAGTACACTGGTGTGGCGTCCACGGCCGTGGATGGCGGGGGGCGCCTTGTGCGTTTAGGCGAAGACTGCTTGCAGGGTGCCCGTCCAGACGGGGCCCATGTCGTGGTGCAGGACGGGGTAGGCGGCCTCGACGCCTGCCTCGAGCTCCATGGCGGCGTGGTGCACGGCCTCGAGGAGGGGGCCGGCCGCCTCGTTGGACTCCACGAGGAAGCCGCGCGGAAGCCGGGTGATGCGGGCGTGCATGTGCGGCGCCAGGGCGGAGCCCAGCGTGCGCTCGAGGCTGCGGCCGAGGTCGCCGTTGAGCCAGGCGGCGTAGCGGACCGGGACGACGATCTTGGTTGCGTTCGATGGGCTGGCGTGGTGCGAGCGGGTGGGGCCCATGCCTCCACCAGCGGCGGCGCGGTCTTCATCCAGAGCGGGGGCGGGATGGATTCGGGCAGGCCAGCGCGTGTGCTAGGACCGGACTTGGCCTGTGCGGCTACTCGATGTAGCCCCCGTGCACGGCGGTGACGTCCTGCCATCCCTGGTGCAATGCGGCGGGTGCGATGTCCCAGGTCGACCTTCCCCACCGGGACTGCCCCGCGTAGTGGACTTCCAGCACCGGACTTCCTGCGACGACGCCGACGGCCAACGCTCCCTCGTGCTCGCCGACGGACCACCTGGCATGCATGTAGGCCTCGGCGCAGCACCCGTTCCCGCCGCGGGACGGTTGGACGGAACAGGAAAACGCCGCACCGTTCCCCAAGCCCTCGAGTTCGAGAGCCGTCCCGTTGCTCAGGGCGACGAGGCTGCCATGCCACCCTTGCGGCAGTGTCAGGTTGGCAAGCCAACGCGCGGGGGTCGTGGCCAATGGAGCCACCGGCAGGGGCACGCGCAGCGTGAAGGGGCCTTCCGACGAGACCTGCCAGGCAATCGTCTCCGTGGACCAGTCGTCGCCGGGGGCGTCCCCGGGGACATGCTCGTCACAGGGTGCCAGGCCCCTGGCGGCGGGCGCGACTTCGGGCCGGGCGCAACCACTCAGGAGAAGGGCCATCATGGCCAGCGCCGGGGCTAGGCGCATGAGGTGCCCTGGAACACCTGGGGAAGGGGCGTCCACCCGGCTGTGACGTTGCCCGCGTAATGGGTGACGGGCGCGCAGGCCCCGTCAGGCTCGCTCACGGCCACCGTGATGCGCGCCGCGCCCTCCGCCTGGACCTCCACCCTGCCGTCGGCTGGGTCGGGCTCGATGGACCATGGGTCGTGGCGGATGGGCTGGCAGGCGGGCACGTCCGTGACGTTGATGCGCCACCCGATGTGGGAGGAGCCGTGCGCCGTGATCCACATCACCGTGCCGCGGTCGGCCTGGCGCAGCTCCGCCACGGCGTTGTCGGCGTCCCCGCGGAGGACCCACTGCTCCGGCTGCAGGCACCAGGACCCGTGCGGGAGTGGGACCCCCACCGAGTAGTCCCCTTCCCCGAACCCGAAGACCTCGAGCGCGTACGTGTGGTACTGGCCGCATGCGCCGGGGCCAAGGCGGTACGTGTCGGGGGGGCAGGGCTGCGGGTCGTTGCGGCCCGGCGCGGAGTAAAGGCAGCCGCTGGCCAGGAGGGAAGCCACCAGCAGGACGCACGCGGCGCGCACGTTGGGGAGACCCAGGGGACGGGCTTGAGGCTTCGCGTATTGTCGGATTGCGGCGGCACCGAGGCCTCGACGCCGGCGCTCGCCCGATCCCCGTTCGGTTCTGGATTGTCGGGCGCTCCGCGTTCGGTTCTGGACGAGTTCCAGAAAAACACTCCCGGTGTGGTGTGGGCGTCGGGCACCTGAAAATTGCCTTGTGGTGCGCGGAGCGCACGGCCTCGTACCATGTCAAGAGTTTTCGGCGGCGCCCCATTCCATCGCTCGCAATACCAACTCGTTGTGCTGGACGACGGCGTCGGCGCCACAGGATGTTGGACGGGTTGCGGGGTTACGACGGACCGATGGGTCGGCCTACAGCTTCTTCACCTGGTAATCCACGATGCTCTCGAAGATGGCGCGCCCGTCGCCCACGTCGTGGCCCAGTCCCGCGTCGAGGCCGGTGCGGGTCCAGTCAGGGTGGCCGCGGCGCCAGAACACGCGCTCCGGGTGGGGCATCATCCCAAAGACGGTGCCTTCGGGGTTGCAGATGCCCGCGATGGCGTGCGGCGCGCCGTTGGGGGACCACGGGTACTTCGGCTCGGCGCTGCCGTCGGGGTCGGTGTACGTGAAGACGACCTGGTCCTGGTCCAGGAGGCGCTTGTAGTCCGCCTTCGAGGCCAGCAGGAACTTGCCCTCGGCGTGGCTCGTGATGACGGTGCGGACCTGTCCCCGGGGGATGGAGGCCGTGAACTTGCAGGTGCCCTTGTTGACGTGGCGCAGCAGGCTGGGGCGGCACTCGTAGTGGCCGGAGTCGTTGAGGTGCAGCACCGCCGTCGGGTCGGGCGTCATGAGGGTCTTCTTGTCCATCGCGGGCAGGACCCCGAGCTCGACCATGATCTGGAAGCCGTTGCAGATCCCCAGCATGGGCTTGCCCGCCTTCACGAACTCCTTGATGTCGGGCGCGAGGCGGCTCTTCATGCGGGCGGCAAGGATGGCTCCGGCGCGGATGTAGTCGCCAGCGGAGAACCCGCCCGCGATCCACAGGCCGTCGTAGTCCGCCAGCTTGCGGCGCTCGTCCCGGGTGACGTCGTCCCCCGTCAGCTGCTTGAGGTGCACGATCTCCGCCTGCACGCCGACGTCGCGCATGCATTGGGCGGACTCGTCCTCGGAGTTGGTCCCCTCGATGCGCAGGACCGCCCAGCGGATGTCTTTCCGGTTCATGCGACACCCCCGCCGACGCCGGGCCTAACCACAGATTCCACAGATTTCACAGACGGCTTGGAGGCTTCTGTGGAATCTGTGGTTCGGTTGGGCGCGAAGCTCACGAGGAGACCCCCATCAGCTTGGGCATCGCCGTGCGCCACGCCTCGCGGCAGCGTTCGGCGCTCACCGACAGCAGCTGCTTCCTGCCGTCCTTGACGACGACCTGCTGCTTCGCGGTGACCTCGCCCAGGGGGTACAGGAACTCGCGGTAGACGGGGCGGTCGAACAGCTTCAGCAGGGCGTGCTCGTGGCGGGGCTCCACCTCGAGGATCCAGCGGCTGTTGGATTCCGAGAACAGCTTGTGGTCGCTGCGCATGGGCGCCGGTGTGGCGTCGGTCTCGTCGCCGAAGGCGCCGACCTTCGCGAGGTCCGCGGTGGCGCCGAGCCGGCCGGCGAAGGCCATCTCGGCAAGGGCGACGGCGATGCCGCCCTCGGAGCAGTCATGCGCGGCGCGGACGAGGCCTTTCTCGATGGCGGTCACGAGGCGGTCGGCCAGGGTCTTGAGAATCTCGGGGTCCGTCTGTGGCACGCGCTCGCCCTCGAGGCCCAGCTTCTCCAGGTACAGGGAGCCGCCAAGGTCGCGGTACGTGTGCCCCAGCAGGAACAGCTTGTTGCCGGCCTTCTTGAGGTCCATGGTGGTGGCGTGGGCATAGTGGTCGAGGATGCCGATGCCCATCACGGTGGGCGTGGGCGGGATGGGTCCGCTCGGGCCTTCGTTGTAGAGGCTGACGTTGCCGGAGGAGTAGGGGACGTCGAGGATGCGCGCCATGTCGCCCAGGCCCCGCGTCGATTCGTAGAGCTCCCACATGCGTTCCGGCTTCTCGGGGTTTCCGAAGTTGAGGTTGTCGCACATCGAGCTGATGCGGGCGCCCACGGCGGCGAGGTTGCGCACGGTCTCGTCGACGGCCGAGGCGGCGCCCCAGTACGGGTCGCGGATGCAGTAGTTCGGGTTCACGTCAGAGCTGATGGCAAGGGCCTTGTCGCTCTGGGGGACGGGCTTGATGACGGCGGCGTCGCCGGGGCCCTCGTGGCCGATGACTCCCTGGAAGGGCTTGAGGACGGTTCCGGCGCGGACCTCGTGGTCGTACTGCCGGACCACCCACTCCTTGCTCATGACGTTGGGGTGCGCGAGCATCCACAGCAGGATGTTGCTGGCGTCCTTGGGCTCCTTGAACTTGAGCGGCTTGCCGCGGCTGACCTTGCGGGCGGCGACGGGCCGGTCGTAGACGGGGCCGCCGGTCGAGAAGGCGAGGTCGAACTCGAGCACCTTGGTGCCCTTGTACAGCACACGGTTGACGGGTTCCGGGATGACCTCTCCCACGACCGCGGCGGGGACGTCCCACTTCTTCGCGACCTGCAGGATGCGCTCCACCTGCTCCGGCTTGGCGGTCACCATCATGCGCTCCTGCGACTCGGACACCCAGATCTCCCAGGGCGCGATGTTGGGCTGCTTGAGCGGCACCTTGTCCAATTGGATCTCGCAGCCGAAGCCCGCGTCGTACGCAAGTTCGCCTGCGACGCAGCTGAGGCCGCCGCCGCCGAAGTCCTTGCAGCCGGTGACCAGCTTCCTCTGGATGAGTTCAAGGGTCACGTGGATGAGGGGTTCCTTGAGGATGGCGTCGCCGACCTGCACCGCCGAACGGCTTGCCTCCTCCGAGGCTTCGCTGAGCTCCTCTGACGCGAAGGCGACGCCGTGGATGCCGTCGCGGCCCGTGGGGTTGCCGAGGTAGACGAAGACGTCGCCGACGCCGCCCGCCTTGGAGTGGGTGAGCTGGGACTTGTGCAGGATGCCCACGCAGCCGACGTTGACGAGGCAGTTGCCCGTGTAGCCGGGATGGAACGTGATGCCTCCCGCCACCGTGGGGATGCCGACGCGGTTGCCATAGTCGCGGATGCCCTCGATGACCCCGGAGAGCAGGAACCGGGGGTGCTTGACGCCGGGAGGGAGCGATTCGAGCTTGGTGTCGAGGGGGCCGAAGAACAGGGGATCGATGAGGGCGACGGGCTGCGCGCCCATGCAGACGACGTCGCGGATGACGCCGCCGATGCCCGTGGCAGCGCCGCCGTAGGGCTCGATGGCGCTGGGGTGGTTGTGCGACTCGAGCTTGGGGGAGTAGTACCAGTCGCCGTCGAAGGGCAGGACGCCCGCGTCCTCGCGGCAGATGATCTTGTCCTCCGCGATGCCGTACACGTTCTTCTTCAGCACGGGCTTCGAGGACTTGTAGCAGCAGTGCTCGGACCATGCCTGCCCCAGGGCCTCCATCTCGACGTCGGTGGGGTTGCGCTTCTTGGAGGCGAAGTAGGCGCGTGCGTCCTTCATCTCCTGCAGCGACAGGCGGATGCCGAGGGCCTTGCTGCAGGCCACGAGCTCGGCGTCGGACATGGAGGCGAGGTCGAACTCCTTGAGGGGGAACCCGGCGTCGCGCTTGTGCACGTGGCGCTCCCACGAGGGGCCCGTGGGCGTGGCCTGCGCCTGCGGGGCGAGGCGGCTGTACAGGATCTGGGCGGCGGGGGAGATGTCGGGCGCCTTGAACGGGAGCTCGTCGCCGCGCGCGGCCAGCTGCTGCGGCGTGGATTCCTTGGCCCACACGGTGAACTGCTTCGCCTTGGGTCCCCGGCGCATGTGGCTGGAGCCATTCGCGCCCGACCCAACCGCGGAACGCGCGGAGCCGTGTTCGGTGCTGTTCGTTTCCGCGGGCTTCCGCGCGTTCCGCGGTTTGCTGGACGGGGCCTTGGCTTCCGCGGGC
Source organism: Thermoplasmatota archaeon (assembly GCA_035526765.1). Taxonomy (GTDB): domain Archaea; phylum Thermoplasmatota; class E2; order JACPAO01; family JAHFTW01; genus JAHFTW01. The sequence goes on from DATLBS010000016.1 coordinate 114,729, forward strand.
TTCCGCGTGTTCCGCGGTTTAGTGGTGGGGGGCTTCACTGGCGTCTTTGCCGGGTCCGCGTTGGAAGCCGAGGCCTTCCGGGCGGCCTTGGCGGCGACCTTCTCGTGGAGCTTGCGGGTGACGCCGGGGCGCGCGCCCGCGATGGGCTGGTGGCGGGCCTTGCCGTCCTTGACCTTCTTGTGCAGCGCGTCGGCGGCGTCCTTGGCGGCGCGGCCCGTGACCTTGGGGTTCTTCGTGCGGCGCATCGAGGCGGAGTTCATGGGCGCTACTCCTGGATCTTGACGGAGTAGTCGTGGATGACGGGGTTGGTCAGCAGGCGCCTGCACATGCGGTCCACTTCCTCCTTCGCCTTCTCCTTGGACTTCGTCTTGAGGTCGATCTCCCACACGCGCGTGGAGTGGACGGAGGTGACGCCCTCGAAGCCCAGCAGCTGCAGCGCCTTGACGGTGTTGGAGCCCTCGGGGTCCGAGATGCCGGGCTTCAGGTGGACGGTGACGAGCGCAGTGACCATGGGTTCCCGGTTGGGCGACCCTGCCGCCGTACATAACGCTGTTTTGCACTGGTGCGAACCTCCCAGAAGCCCCAAGTGCGCGCCCGCCATCCCTTGCCCGTGGCCAGGGCCGAGTCGCGCGAGGTCATCTACCGCCTGACGGCCCCGGCCGCCTCCAACCCCCGCCAGCTCTCGCTGCGCCTGAGCCGGGCCGCCCCGGGCGCCACCATCGAGACCACCGTGACGCACCTGGACGACGAGGGCGACGTGTGGCGCACGCTGGCCGTGCAGGCGCGGCCGGAGGAGATCGTGGCGGTGCGCGCGGCCTTCGACGCCTACGAGGCCCCCTTCCTCGTGGAGAAGGCCGTCCTGGGCGCGACCCCGCGGCGGCTCATCCTGTGGTACAAGTACCGCCCCGAGCTCGTTCCCGGGGTCAGCCACACGCGCCTTGCCTTCCGGCTGCTGGGACGCGACACCGTCCTGACCGACCGCACCCGCGATGGCGTCCTCACCATCCGCCTCCTGGCGCGCGGCGGGCGGCCGCTGCAGGACTTCCTGCGCGAGGCCCGCCGCGATGCGGGCGTCCGCTTCGAGCTGCTGTACCTGGGCCCGCCGCGCGATGCCGGCTACGCGCGCCTCACGCCCGCGGAGGAGGAGACGCTGCGCGCCGCCCACGACCTGGGCTACTACAGGGTGCCAAGGGGGCCGGGCGTGCGCGAGGTGGCGAAGCGGCTGGGCATGTCGGCAAGCGCGACCGGGTACAGGTTGAGGAGAGCGGAAGGGAAACTGGTGTCGGCGTACCTCGAATGACGCGCACCCGATCCCAGATGCCCCAGCACGGCTGATCCCGACCTCCACGAACGTCGCCATGTGGCGTGTTGCCATGCCATCACCTGCGACCCCAACAAGCCGTGCTGGACGACGGCGTCGCCGTCACAGGCGTGCTTGCCTGGTTTGGTCTTGCGACGGAACGATGGCCCGATTCACGATCGACGCCGGACGCGGGGCGCAGGACGACCCTGGAGCCGAGGACCACGGCAGACGGCCATCCATGGTGGACCGAGTGGCGCGTCCCGTCTTCCGGCGTGCACGGTCGATCAGAGGTTGATCTGGCCCTCGGCCGAGCGCCTGCTCAGGTCGCGCAGCGTCCATGCCGCGAACGGGATGGCGAACAGGCCGAAGGCGCCCAGGACCAGGAACCAGCCGGCGGCCTTGCCTGGGTAGGGCTTGAAGCCCACCGTGTCGCTGGGCTCGTAGGCCGCGTTGAGGATGCTGCCACCGGCGAACGCGAAGGGCGCCATGAAGAGGCCCGTGATGCCGGGGTACACGAACCACGCCAGCATGCTCTGCATCTGGGCGCGGTACTCGTGCTTGTGCTCGTACGCCTCCGGCACGCCCTGCGCGACGGGAACGTCGCTGAGGGTGTGGAGGTCGCGGAAGGTGTGCGTGATCGCCACGGGGGTGTTGCTGGTGCACTGGCCCGTGGCCTTGTCGCGCGTGCAGGCGAGGTTGCCCATGCCGGGCAGGCCCGCCACCTGGGCGGGGTCAAGGGCCTTGTCGAGGATCGCGCGGGCCTTCTCGTCCTCGGCGTCCGTCCCGGCGGCCAGGTGGGGCTGCACGAGGAGCCAGACCTGGTGGTTGGGGGCCAGCAGGAGCAGGTTCGCCTGCGCCTTGGCCAGGTCGTCGCGGGTCTGGTTCACGGCCTTGGCCAGCTGGTCGCGCGTGTCCCGGTTGGCGGGCGACGGGTCGGCGGCGTACGCGGCGTTGGCCTCGGCCAGCTTCGTCTGCTGGATCCGGATCGCTTCCGGCTTGCTGGCCGCCGTCTTCATGTTCTCGATGTAGTCGCCCTCGCCCACCGTCTGGTTGACCGCCTTCACGAAGGTGGTGTGGATGCCCTGCTCCGACCGGGCCTCAAACTGGGCCAGCAGCAGGAAGCCGCCGATGCCGAGGACCAGCGCCGCCACCAGGGCCACGAGGGCCTTCGTGGGCGCGCGGGGGTCGGCGTCGCGGTGCCGGGAAGCCAGGCGGCCCACCACGCGCCAGCCCGCGAAGACGAGGAGGAGGGTGCCCAGGAGGACGTAGACCGACCAGACCAGCTCGGCCGGCGTGCCCGAGCCGCCCAGGAAGGAACTCATTGGCGCGGCGAAGTCCCCGGGTCTTAAAACCTGTAGGAACCCGTGCCTCCAGGGGGGAGGCGCCGCCACGACAACGTCAAACGAAGCGCCCGCCTGGGCGCCGCGTGGCCGCGCGCGAGGACGACAGCCCCCTGCTGGCCGCGCGCTGGCTCGAGGAGTGCCTTTCGGGGAGCCTCGGCCCCAACGGCGGCACCACCCTCGTGCAACAGGGCGACGGTTCCGTGCGCTGCGTCCGCGGCGCGGCGGCCTTGCGGGAGGCCGGCACCCTCCACCACGACGTGCAGCCCTACCTGCAGCTGGCCCACACCCTGCACGAGCAGGCGGGCGACGGGTCCACCACGGCGGTGCTGCTGGCCGCCCGCCTCGTCCGACAGGCCCTCGAGGCCGTGCAGGCGGGGCTGCCGGCGGCGGCCAGCCTCGACGGCTACGCCCTGGCGCAGCGCCAGGCCCTGGCCTCCGTGCGCGCCCTCCGCACGCAGGACGGCGGCCGCAGCCTGGCCACCGTCGCCCCGCATGTGGCCTGGACGCCCTTGGTCCTGGACGGATTGCGCGGGCTCACGCGGCAGGGCGTGCTGGACCTCGATGCCATCGACGTGCGGGCCGAAGGCGATGCGGCCACATGGCTCGACGGCCTCGTCGCGACCCCGCAATGGGCCCCCACCTGCCCCCCGGCCGGCAAGGGCATCGCGCTCGTCGCGGAGGAATGGAAGCCCCGCCCCCTGCACGACGTCACGCTGCGGATCCAGCGCGCGGACGGGCTTGGGGGGCCGGGCGCGGCCGAGGACCGACTGCGCGAGACCGCCGCGGCCCACGTCACGGCCCTCGGCGTCGGGCTCCTCGTGTGCGCCCGCGGCCTGGACGAGGGCCTGTGCGCGCGCCTGGCCTCCGCCGGCACCCTGGTGTGGACGGACGCGCCGCGGCACGCCCTCCGTCGCCTGGAGCGTTGCACCGGCGCCCGCCTGGCGCCGCGCGTCCACCGGCTGGCGACCTCCGACGTCGGGGTCGCGTCCTCGCTTGCCCGCCGGCCCGCCAGGCAGGGCGGCTGGCTCGTGCGCGGCGCCGGCCCCTCCGCCACGCTTGCGGTCCCCGCCGCCACCCGCGCCGCGCAGGACTCCGCCCGCGACGACGCCGAGCGGCTGCTGCGCGCCGCGGGCCTGTGGCTGCGGGAGCCGGGCGCCGTGCCCGGTGGCGGCCGATGGCAGCGCGCGGTGGCGCAAGCCCTGCGGTCGGCGGCCGACGCCGCGCCCGGCAAGGCAGCCCTCGCGGTCCGCGCCGCGGCGGCTGCGGTGGCGTCGCTGGCCGACGACCTGGTGCGCAACGCAGGCGGCGACCCGCTGGCCGGCGGAACCGCGCCCGGCGCGCAGGACGCTTGGGACGGTGCCGCCACGGTCCACCTCACGGTGGGGTCGGCCTTCGCGACGGCCCGCGCCATCCTGCGCGTGGATGCGCGGCATGCGAAGCGGCCAAGCAGCCAGGTGGGCCTGCGCGGGGGAGCCGGGAAGGTCGGCAGCCCCCGCGGCCTGCCGGGCGACATCCCGCCGCTGATGTGAGCTACTTGGTGCGGCTCGCTTTCTTGGACGTCGTCTTGGCCTTCTTGGCAGTCTGGCCCCATTGGGTGGGCCTGGGTGGGGTCGCACGGGCCACATCATGCGCGGCACGCACCGCGGGCAGCACCTTCTCCAGGTCGCCATCGTCGGCGTACGGGAGTTGCAGCCAACCCGCCATCACCATCCCGCCCTTGGGGGACGGATACGTGAATGGCCCCCCGTTCAGTTTCTTGGCGAAGGCTTCGCGTTGGACTTCCGGCAGGTTGCGCACCACGACGAAGCCATCCCGCAGGAACGCGAACAGGTCGCCGCCGCGCCGGTAGCCTGGACAGCCGAACAACTTCTTCACGGCGACACCGGGCCACTGCAGGACCTCGGCCTCGAGCAGCTCGCGCAGGCCACCCATCTCGGCGTCGGAGTAGATCCTGGTCACGCGAGGGCATCCTTGACGTCCCGTTTGCAGGTTTCGGACTCGGCCGTCCGCAGGGGTCGCCGGGACAAAGGAGTGAGACTAAACTGAGACTAGGCCGGGCGCTGTGGGCGTGGCAGGCCCAAGGACTGGGGGGCGGGGGAGGCCCTGCGCACGTTGACGACCTTCTCGACCGTCGCGTGCACGAGGCCGGCCTTGTCGACGAGGTCGACGCTGTAGGTGCGGTCCACCTTGGGTTCCGTCTCGAGCAGGCGCTTCACTTCCGCCACTTCAGCGTCAGGCATTTTGCACACGGCCGTCAACGTCGTGCGGCCAGGCTTGCGGAACCGCACGGAGGCCGCCTTGTCCCAGACGAGGTACTCGGGGCCGAGGCGGTGCATGAGCATGAACATGAAGTGCGGATCCATCGACGCGTAGAGCGAGCCGCCGAAGATGGTGCCGACGTAGTTGCGCGTCCGCCACGACAGGGGGACCTTGACGCGCATCTCGGACCAGTCCGGCGCGATGAAGGTGACGCGGGCGCCGGTGCCGCGGAAGGCGGGGAAGACGTTGAGGAAGTGGCGGAAGGCGCCGGGGTGCTGGACCGCGAAGGCCTGGAGCCGGGAGCCTTTCTGGTGGAGGGACATGGGAGATGGCCCGCTCCGCGCGCTAGCGGGCATCCCGCCACTTGATGTTGCATCCCATGCTGGGCTTCTGCAGGTTCGGGGCGGGCTTTCCTGCCAGCAAGGCGTCGATGGCCATGGTGAGGTCGATGCCGGTGATGGGTTTCCCGTTGCCGGGGCGCGCGTCGTCGAACTGTCCCCTGTACACGAGCCGATGGGCTGCGTCGAAGAGGAAGAAATCGGGCGTGCACTGCGCCTGGTAGGCGCGGGCGACCTGCTGCGTCTCGTCGAAGAGGTAGGGGAACTGGTAGCCGCGGTCGCGCTTCTCCGTGCGCATCTTGACGGGGGAATCCTCGGGGTACGCGACCGCGTCGTTGCTGTTGATGGCCACGACGGCGACGCCCTTGGCATGGTACTTCTGCGTGATCTGCGCCAGGTCGTCGGCAAGGTGCTTCACGTAGGGGCAGTGGTTGCAGAGGAACATCACCAGGAGTGGCTTGCGTGCGTAGTCCGAGAGGGACACGGTGCGGCCGTCGGTGTCGGGCAGTTCGAAGTCGGGGGCGGGCGTTCCCAGCTGGACCATCGCGGATGGCGTGAGGGCCACGGCCTCGGATTCGGGGATGCGCTCAAAAAGGGTGGGGAAGAAGGGACGAGACGGAGGCCGTGCTCAGGGGTCGTCGTACGGGGAGTTGCAGCTCGTGTAGCGCACGGTGAGGGGGCCCACCTTGTAGGTGACCCAGTGCTCGCCCCACAGGCAGTCCTGCGAATCCGCGGACACGTAGGCTCCGCAGTCTTGGGTATAGACGCCGGTGTCGTGGTTGCCAACGACCTGCTTGTTGCAGGCATCTGGGGCAGCCGAGGCGGTGGCGGCGGCCAAACCCAAGGCGGTCAGGAGGCCCAGCGTAAGGATGGCAGCGAAGCGCATCGCGCCGGCACAGCGGGGTCCGAGCGAAGCGTTTGCGCGACGTTCCCCATCTGCCGAATCAACGTGTGGCCTTGCCTGTTCGGTTCTCAGCGATCGTGCGCTCCGCTTTCGGTTCTGGATCATTGACAGTCCAACACCCCTGTGTGGTGAGGGCGTCGAGCACCAGAAAAGTTGTTCTTGGTGCGCGGAGCGCACGGTCCCGAAGCTGCCATTGGGTCTCGGCGGGGGGGGGGGG
>DATLBS010000017.1:0-23950 GCA_035526765.1 Thermoplasmatota archaeon
CCCCCCCCCCCCCCCCCCCCCCCGTGCTGGACGCGCGGGGTCCACTGCGCGTCACTCGTAGGCCAGCGCCTTGATGGGCTGGATCCGGGTCGCCCGCCGCGCAGGGATGAGGCCGGCCACGACCCCGACCACGAGGCCCACGACGAGTCCGATGGCCACCGCGCTGGCCGGGACGACGGGGGCCGCGTCGAAGACGTGGGTCACCACGAAGACGCCGAGGCCCACCCCGAGGGCGATGCCGACGGCGGAGCCGATGAGGCCGATGAGGATGGATTCCAGCAGGAACAGCCGCAGGATCTCGCCATCGCGCGCCCCGATGGCCTTCATGACGCCGATCTCGCGGGTACGCTCCGTGACGGACACCAGCATGATGTTGGCGATGCCGATGGCGCCCACGACGAGGCTGACCCCGGCGATGGCGTTGATGAAGAGGGTGATCTGCGCGAAGGTTGCGCTGATGGCGCTCGTGATGTCGCCCTGGGTCGCGACCCGGATGGTGAGCTGGCGGGGCGCAAGCTGCCGCGCATCGGAGCCTCCTGTCTCGAAGTAGGCCTTCACCCGGTCGCGCACGGCGTCGGCGTGGGCGCTCGAGTCCGCGACGACGGTGAGGCTGCTGAAGACGGCCATCGTCTGCCCCGTGGCGGGGGATTCCACGGTGGAGGTGTAGTACGGGTCGGTGGGCACGTACACGTTGCCGTTGCCTTGCCCGAAGAGGGAGTCGGTGGGAGCCAGGATCCCCGTGATGGTCGCGGTGCGGTTGGTGCCGTCGGCGAAGCGCAGCGTCAGGTGCGATCCGGGGGCCACGGGGGTGCCGGTGAGGTTGCCCAGTCCTTCCGCGACGAGGTTCCCGAGCACGGCTTCCTGGGCGCCGTCATGGAAGACGGTCCCGTTGGCGTACACGGCCTTCTCGGCGCGCACCCGCACGTCGTCGCTTTCGGAGGTCGTGGCGCGCAGGGTGCGGAAGGCGTACGACCTGCCTTCGTAGATGAGGGCGGTGACCTGCAGGTTCCCGTTCGGGACGACGTGGTCCACCTGGCCGAGGCCCGACAGCGCGTCGACGTCCCGCTGCGTGAACACGGGGCCGAAGTTGCCACCCCCTCCGCCTCCCGGCCCCGGGCCTCCCGTGCTGGCGACGGCGCTCACGAAGACGTCGCGGTTGTCGAGGTCGTCGAACTGCTGGATGACGGCGCCCTCGAAGGACTTGCTGAGCGTCGCGACCGCCAGCACCGAGCTCACGCCGATGACCACGCCCAGGATGGTCAGCAGCGAGCGCAGCCGGTGGCTCCACAGGTTCGCGCCGGCCATGCGGAGGGACTCGCCCGCGATCATGGGGCCCCCGGCGCCCGGATGAGCCGGGTGGGCGCAAGGGAGCGCGGCGCCGGCGCAGGGGTGCGGGCCTCCGTGCGCTCGATGGCTCCGTCGCGGAAGTGCACGACGCGAGAGCTGAACGAGGCCACGTGGGCGTCGTGCGTCACCTGGATGATGGTCTTGCCCGCGCGGTGGAGGCGGACGAACAGCTGCAGGATCTCTTCGCCCGTGCGCGTGTCAAGGTTCCCCGTGGGCTCGTCCGCCAGCAGGATCGGCGGGTCGAGGGCCAGGGCGCGGGCGATCGCGACGCGCTGCTTCTGGCCGCCCGAGAGCTCCGCCGGACGGTGCCTCGCACGGTCGGAAAGGCCCACGGCCGCCAGCAGCTGCTGGCCGCGCGCGAGGCGGCTGGCGCGGGGCACGTCGGCGATGGCCAGTGGCAGGATGACGTTCTGGAGGGCGGTCAGGCGGGGCATGAGGTTGAAGGACTGGAAGATGAAGCCCAGGTTGTCGCGGCGCGCGAGGGCAGCCTGCCCGGCGCTGAGGCGGCTGACGTCGCGCCCCATCAGGCGGAGGGTGCCGCTGGTGGGGGCGTCGAGGAGGCCGACCAGGTTCAGGAGGGTGGATTTGCCGGAGCCGCTGGGGCCCATGATGGAGAGGAACTCGCCCCGCGCGACGGTGAGGTCGATGTCGCGGAGCACCTTGAGCTGCTCGCGTCCCTGGGGATAGGCCTTGCCCAGGCGGATTGCCTGCACGGCTGGCGCTGCGGACGCCTCGGCGGGCGCGGCCGGTCGGGCGGTGGCCGTTGGCATCGGGACCGGCGACGCGGGCTTCCCTTTCAAGGGTGAGCGTTGGCTCCTCACGGAGGCATTTCCCCTTTTGGCCACGGAAACGGAATCCCGGGAAAGACGTGAGTTCGATTTCCGTGAGGTTCCGTGCGTGCCGTGGCTGGTTCCGGGCGGGCGCGTTCGGCGACCGCTCGCGTTCGGTTCTCAGGCTGTCATGCTCGCGTCCGGTTTTGGACGAATTCCAGTCTGACCCCTGTGGTGCGTCGACGGCGCGTGCAGCAGGAAAATTGACGTTGTGCGGGACGTCGGCGTCGGGGCCACGGCAGGGTCTGACTGGCTGCGGTTTTGCGACGGACCGATGGGCCCATCCAGGTCAGGAATCATTGGAGGTCCTGGAGAGCGTCAACGGCAAGGGAACGGAACCTCCGCCCCAGCCGGGTTCCCTGTGGTTCGGTAGGCGCCCAGGCTGACTGCAGCTGACACCTCCTCTCTGCGTCCTCTGCGGCTGGAGGGCGCTGCCGCGGTAGGCGCCGATGCTCAGTTCGAGGACGACGTCGCCTTCGCCTTGGCCTCTTTGCGCGCCGCCATCTTGGCCTTGCGCTCCGCCTTCGTGGGCATGTGGATGTTGCGCACCTGGCGGGTCCACTTCAGAAGGAACAGCGTGTACTTGCCGATGTCGAACTGGTACCAGCGAATGCCGATGTAGGCGGCGCGCGGGAAGGCGTGGTGGTTGTTATGCCAGCCCTCGCCCCAGCTGAAGGGGGCCAGCAGGGCGTTGTTGCGGGCCTGGTCGGTCGTGGCGAAGGGCCGGGTGCCGAACATGTGGGCGACCGAGTTGACGCTCCACGTGATGTGGTGGCCGAGGAAGACGCGCACCAGGGAGCCCCACAGGAAGCCCGCGAAGGCGCCGCCGAGGGTGCCGTAGTAGAGGTAGCCGATGCCGGCCGGGATCAGCATGCCCAGGGTGGCCCACAGGGTCCAGGTCTTGGAGATGAACGCGACGACGGGGTCCGCCATCAGCTTGTCGTGGGCGATGCCGGAGCGCACGAAGCGGTCGCGCACGAGCCAGCCGAAGTGGGCGTGCCAGAAGCCCTCGAGGGGGCTGTGCGGGTCGCCCTCGCGGTCGGCCTTGGCGTGGTGGCGGATGTGGGTGGCGGCCCAGTCGGCGGCGGGGCCCTGCATGGCCATGGTGCCGGCCACCAGCAGCACGGCGCGGGTGGGTGCCGTGGCGGTGTAGGCGCGGTGGGTCAGCATGCGGTGGAATCCGAGGGAGATGCCCAGGCCCGTGAAGGTCCACATGCCGACGAGGAGCAGGATCTCGAAGAGGCCCACGCCGGCGCCCCAGAACGTGGTGATGGCGTAGACGAAGGCCAGCAGGGGGAGGGCGACGAAGGCCAGCACCAGCAGCTTGCTCCACCAGGAGTCCCGGTGCTGCGGGAAGGGGTCGGAGGCCTTGGGGGCGTCCTCCACCATCTCGGCCAGGAGGGCATCGGTCGATTTCGTGTCCATGGGTCCACCAACAATGTCCTTTTGGAAGCAGGTGGCCAAGCCCCCACTGCTTTCAGGACGGAATCAACATAAGCTCCAGGAGTCTATAAGAGACCCAGAGGAAGCGATGAAACTCGGTATCCGCCGCGACACCAAGGCTCAGCGGGCGTCCACCAAGGATGTCCCCGCCCAGGCCTCGCGCAGCAGCCAGGAACAATCCGAGATCAACGCCCGCATGATCGGAGAGCTCGACGCCTTCCTCGACGAGCTGGCGGAGGGCCACCGCAAGGCCATGGACCAGGTCGTCACCTGGCTTACCGGCTACGGCGACCTCGACCGCGAGGTGCAGCGCAGCGTCGAGGCCCTGAACCCGCTCCTGCAGAAGTGGAGCATCGAGATCTGCTTCCTCCTGCGCATGAAGCAGCCCCGCCGGTTCAACGAGCTCAAGGAGCAGCTCCCCGGCATCGGCAGCCGTACCCTCAGCCAGCGCCTCAAGGAACTCGAGTCCCAGGGCATCGTGAGCCGCACGGTGTTCCCCGAGGTCCCCGTCCGCGTGGAGTACAACCTCACGCCCAAGGGCAGCCGCATGGGGGACCTGTTCCTGCCCATCATCGCGCATCTGCGCATCACGGGTTGGCGCGAAGGGCTGGAGCCTGCCAAGGCGCCGGCGTCCTCGGACTGAGCTTCGCCTACCGGCCGCCGCCTAGATTGGGGAAGATGGAGGCGCCCACCTGTTGCCAGCGCCTATGCCGGGCCTCCAAAATCCCTCGACGCGAATCGACCCATCGGTCTGTCGTAAACCCGCAACCGTTCAAACACGCCTGTTGCCGACCCCGTCAGCCTGCCGGACGTGAAAGGACCCGGACCTTGCCCGCCTCGACGCGGATGGCGCGCATCGCATGGATGGGCACCCCGAACCGGTCCTCCAACATCGCGCGCCGGTGCCCCTTGTCGATCGCCACCAGGGCGCCCACGACCGTGACCCCCATGTGCTGCAGCGTGGCGAGGATGGAGCCCAGCGTGCCCCCCGTGGAGAGGACGTCGTCCACCACCAGCACCTTGTCGCCGGGCCCCACGTCGTTGATGTGGAGTGCCGCTTCCCCGTAGCCGGTCTCGGCGTAAGCGACCTGCTCCCCCGCGAGGCCGTACTTCCGCTTCCGAACGATGCCGTACGGGATCCCAAGCGCCAGGGACAGGGGGGCGACCAGGGGTAGCCCCATCGCCTCGGGCGCCAGCAGCAGGGTCGCCTCCCCCGCAGGGTCCTGTCTCCTGGCCCAGGACAGCCATGCCTCCAGCAGCTCGGGGGGACAGCGGGGCACGCCGTCCAGGAGCGGATGCACGATGTAGGAGTACCCCGCCCGGTCGAGCACGAGGGCGGAGGCCAGGGACTCGTCGAGGGCCCTTTCGGCAGGGGATGGGGCGGGCGCCGGCGCAGGCTGCCTGGGACTCCGCGTGGGCGGGTTGCGTGGCGCCGGGACCGCCGGGCGTGGCTTGACGGGTCTGGCGCGACGCGGCGGGGTCGCCGCCTTCTTGCGCGCGCTCCGGGTGGCCGGGGTCATGCCAGGCAAGCCTTGAGGTCGGCCAGGAACCGCTTCAGGTGGGCCTTTGTGACGTGCGGGTTCGCGACGATGCGGATGGCCTTGTAGCGCGGGACGACGTTGACGCTCCATCCCTTTCCCTGCAGCGCCTCCCGCAGGGCGCGCGGGTCCTTGGCGTGGAACGTGACGACCCCGAGCTCGGGGCTGGCCACCAGCTCCACGCCGACCTCGGGCAGGCGGGCCGCCAGCCACGCCGCGTTGTCGAGGCAGGTCTCCGCGACGCTTGCGAAGCCCTTGCGCCCGAGGTGGCGGTGGACCGCCCACGCCGACGCCGCGGCAGCGCCCGGGCGGGTGCCCAGCAGGGTGGACTGCGTGTCTGTGCTGAGGTAGGGGGACTCGACGGCCCCAAGGTCCCAGTCGGTGCCGTGGCGGAGCAGGAGGGCGCCGCACGGGATGGTCGCCATGCCGCCCTTGTGCGGGTCGATGCCGAGGCTCCAGACGCCGGGCAGCTTGAAGTCGAAGTCGATGGGCTTGCGGCCGGCCTCGCGCAGGAACGGCAGGAGGTAGCCCCCGTACGCGGCGTCGACGTGCAGCAGGGTGTCGCGGTGGCGGCAGGCGCGCGCGATGTCGGCGATGGGGTCGATGAGGCCAAGCTCGGTCGTGCCCGCGACGGCGACCACGAGGGCGGTGCGGTCGGTGATGGCGGCGGCGATGCCCTTGGCGTCGGCATGGCCGTCGGCCCGGGAGGGCACCGTGACCAGGCGGAGCCCCATGAGGCGGGCGGCCTTCTCGAAGCTGAAATGGGCGGACTCCGGGACGACGACCTCGGTGCGGCCGGTCTTGAGGCGCGCCAGGTGGCAGGCCAGCAGGTTCGCCTCGGTGCCCCCCGACACGAGGCGTCCCGCCGCGCCTTCCGGGGCGTGCAGGAGCTCCAGCAGGTCGGCCAACACCTCCTCCTCCAGGCCCGCGGTGCCGGGGAAGTGGCCCGGGTCGCCGAGGTTCGTCTCCAGGAAGCGGGCATGCGCGGCGGCGGCGATCTCGTGCGGAGCGGTGCACATGGAGCCCAGGATCTCGCCCTGCTCGAACGAGAAGTCGAGGCGGCGCGCCTTCTGCAGCCCCGCGAGGACCTCCTTGCGGCTCCAGCCCCGTTCCTGCACGGGGGCGCCACCGGTCCCGGCGATAAAAGGAACGGGGCTCCGGGGACGCCGGCCTCGGAGGCACGTGGTTTCACCAATCCTTGGACCAGGACCTTCTAACCCCGCCCGCCTCTGCTGCACCATGGCCAACTCCCTTGCCGCACTCACCCGCAGCGGCGTCCTGGAACAAAGCCGGAGGCGCGGCGCCAGCGTCCTCCGGGTCAGCCCCCGCTTCCTCGCCCACGCCGAGTCGACCTCAGCCCGCCTCGCCCAGCAGGGCCGCCTCCTTGGGGTCCACCATGCCCTGGAATCCGCCCTGTCCACCTGGGACGACGCCGACGAGGACATCCGCCCCGCGGCCGGCTTCCTGGCCGACTTCCTGGGGGAGCGGCACCAGTTCGGGGGATTGCGTCCGGTGTTCCCTAGCCTGGAGCACTTCGCCGTCGCGGCCTAGGCTTCGGCACCCACTGAACCACAGATGGCAGATAGGTCGGATGCCGCTTCCCCAAGGTTCCCGCGCTCCTTGGGAATCCCCAAATCCACCGTCAAGCGAATCCAGCCCGTGCGGTCGCGGTCTTTTCAGGTTATCCCAACCACCAAGACCACAGAGGACCTTGCCTTGCCAGCATCCCTGGGCGGTCGCGGCTGGTCTTTGGCACTCCCTGCCACCCGGGAACCGGGCTGTGTTCCCGGCTTTGGCCTGGGCGGTCGCGCTCGAGAAGCGGCCCCTGACGAACGCCGAGCAGAGCGAGGCGTGAAGAAGGAAGAAGCAGGAGGCGCGGTGAGCGCCTCCCCGCTGGCGACCGCCCTCTCCTCAGAGGGGTGCGGGGCCTCGAAGGCCCCGATGAAGGCTATCGGGCGGATGGCCGAAGGCCGTCCGACCGAGTGGAAGCCGCGTGGGCGATTTGAACACCCGACCTGCTGATTACGAATCAGCTGCTCTACCAACTGAGCTAACGCGGCAGGACGCGCAAGGCTGCCGGCTGCTCCGGCGGTGCCGGGGCGAAGCGGTAGGGGCGCGGTCCAGGGATTGGTGCCCCGGGCTGGCGCGGCGACTTTCATATCGGATTTAAACGCGCCGCGTCGGTGGCCTGCCTGACATGGCATCCCCGTCCGGCCTGATCCTTGCGGCGGGGTTCGGCTCCCGGCTGGGGCACGACATGCCCAAGGCCCTCATCCCCTGGGGGGACGGCACCATCCTGGACCACCAGCTGGCACGGCTGCAGGAGGCCGGCGTGCGGGAGGTCGTCATCGTCGTGGGGTTCCAGAAGGAGCGCATCGCGCAGCACGTGAAGGGGCGCCCCGGTGTGCGCCTGGCCGAGAACCCACGCTACATGGACACGAACACCGCGAAGTCGATGCTGCTTGGCATGCAGGCCCTTCCCGCCGGTGGTGTCGTCACCCTGAACGGCGACGTCGTGTTCGACGCGGGCATCCTTCCCCTCCTCCTGGACAAGCCCGACACCACGAGCCTTGCCGTCGACCCCCGCGTGTGCGGCGACGAGGAGATCAAGTACCGCGTCCGTGCCGGCAGGCTCCAGGGACTCTCCAAGCAGGTGCACGGCGAGGGCGAGGCCGTCGGCATCAACTACTTCGCCCCCGGCGACCGCGACCTCCTGGCCACCGCCCTTGCCTACACGGAGGACCAGGCCTACTTCGAGCGCGCCGTCGAGTTCATCCTCCCCTTCACCCGCAACCCGGTGCGCTGCGTCCCCATCGGCGAACGCCGCGCCATGGAGATCGACTTCCCCGAGGACCTGGACGCGGCGCGCCGCCTCTTCGCATGAGGGACCCTTGATCGCCCGCCAGTCCACGGTCGTCCTGATGGACAACATCCTGGGCGCCCTGCAGGGCTTCCTGGCGCTCTTCGTCATCGCCCGCTACATGGGCGACCAGGTGCTGGGCGAGCGGGCCTTCGCGCTGGCGCTGGTCTCCCTCGTGGGCATCGTCGCCCGCCTCGGCCTGCCCACGACGCATGTCCGACGGCTTGCGCGCGGCGAGGACGTCGGCGCCTCCAATGGCGCCTTCCTGCAGCTGAAGGCGGGCCTCACCGCCCTGTTCATGGTCCTCGCGGGACTGGCGGCCTTCGCCTGGTTCGAGCTCCTCCACAAGGGGACCTCGGACACCACCCCGTTCGCACTGTGGGTCGCCTTCTGGATCGTGGTCGTGCAAAGCCTGCGCGACGTCCCGGTGGCGACCTTCCAGGGCCTGCGCTACATCGTCGAGCGGGAAGCCGTCCTGTTCACGAACACCGTGGTCACCGTCGTGCTGACGGTCCTTGCCGGCATCGCCTACGCCGACAGCCACGGCCGCTGGAGCCCCCTGCCCGACTTCGGCCACTCCGTGGCGAACCTCCTTGGCGTCCACGCCCCGATGTCGCCCGACTCCGGCGTCGCCCTCCTCATGCTGGCGTTCTTCGCGGGGGAGGTGGCGGCCTTCCTGTTGGCCATCGCCCTTTTCGCGCGGCGCCGCATCCCCATCCGCCGCCCCGCCCGGGGCCTCATGCCGGAGTACCTGCGGTTCACGGTGCCGCTCATGCTGCTGGCGGTGGGCGAGGTCTGCACGAAGTGGCTCAGCCAGGTCCTCCTCGGGTTCTGGTGGGACGCGGCAACGCTGGGCCAGTTCGCCGCCGCCGCCAAGCTCAGCGAGCTGTTCCTGCTCCTGGGCTCGAGCCTCGCCATCGTGCTGCTGCCCGCCATCTCCCTGCTGCACGCGCAAGGCGACGAGGGCGGCGTCCTGCGCGTGGTGCGCGACGTCGAGCGGTGGACCAGCCTCCTGCTCTGGCCCGTCATCGTCCTCGTCGTGTGGGCCAATGGCCCCCTTGTGCATATCCTGCTGTCCGACCGCTTCGCCCGCGCCGGCCCCGTCCTCGTCATCCTGTGCCTGCAGGCGCTGGCCACGAGCCTCCTCATGCCCGTGCAGAACCTCGCCATCGCCTCCGGCAAGCCTGGCTTCGCCGCCCGCGTCATCCTGGCCTCCGTCGGCGTCGGCTTCCTCCTCAACCTAGGCCTCGTGCCCGACCGGCTCGGACCCCTTCCCGCCCTCGGCCTCGACGCCGTGGGCGCGGCCCTTGCCGCGCTGGGCGCGACGCTCTTCGCCCTCGTGGCCTACAGCGTGCGGACGCGGGGTTGGGCAGGCCACAGCTTCGTGCAGAAGCATCTCGGCCTGCACGTCCTTGCCGCGGCGGTCACCCTGGGGCTGCTGGTCCTGCTGCGCATCCCGCTGCCGGGGCGCTTCTTCCAGCTCCCCCTCTACGCGCTGGGCATCGCCGCCGCCTACGCCCTGCTGCTGTCCGCCTTCGGCGAGCTGCGGCGCGAGGACTGGCGGCGCTTCGCTGCCCTGCTGTCCCCCCAAACGGCCAAGAAGCCGTGACCGCGTGCGACGCCGTGGACCCGGTCAGCGTCATCCTCACCGTGCGTGACGAGGCGCGCCACCTGCCCCACCTCCTGGACTCGCTGGTCCCGCAACGCCAGGTGCGCGAGGTCATCCTCGTGGATGCGATGAGCACCGACCGCACGGTGGCCATCGCGGAGTCGTACCGCGACCTGCTGCCGCGGCTGCGCATCGTGCAGGAGCCATGCCACCGTGGCCAGGGACGCAACATCGGCGCCGCCCTCGCGTCGGGAGACCTGCTGGCCTTCACGGACGGCGATTGCATCACGAACCCGTTCTGGACCGAGCGCCTCGCCCACGCATGGGCGAAGGCACCCGACCGCATCGTGGCCGGCCAGACCATCCTCACCGGCTTCTGGGCCTTCGCGAAGCTGGACCGCGTCGAGCTTCCCCACCTGGGCCAGGACACGACATGGCCCAGCTGCAACCTTGCCTATCCCCGCCGGCTCTTCGAGGCCGTCGGCGGCTTTGACCCTGGCTTCGTGACGGCGGAGGACATCGACCTCAACTTCCGCGCCGTGGCCCACGGCGCCCACATCGTGCACGCCCCAGATGCCATCGTGTACGCGCGCGCCCGCGACTCCGTGGGGGGCTTCATGCGGCAGGCCTACTGGAACGGGTACGGCCGCAAGCAGCTCACGCAGAAGCACGGCAGCCTGTGGAAGGACTACCGGCTCAGCCGCATGGCGCGCATCCATGGCGCCTCGGCGTGGAGCCTCCTGCGCCTTGGGGCCGGCCTCGTCGGGTACCTGGATGCCAAGATGGGACGCCTGCCACCTGCGCACCGCCCTGCCCCCGGCCACCGCAACGTTTAGGCGGCCCCCAGGGTCGGCACGCCCGTGAAAGTGACCATCCTGATCCCGACCCTCAACGAGGAGAAGGGGATCGGGCCGACCCTCGACACGATCGACCGGAAGGCCTTCGAGGCCCTGGGCTGGGAGCTCGAGGTGCTGGTGGTCGATGGCGCGTCCAAGGACCGCACGCGCGAGGAGGCCCAGGCCCGAGGCGCAACGATCCTCGTGGAGCCCCGCCGCGGCTACGGCCGCGCCTACAAGGAGGGCTTCAAGGCGGCCACCGGCGACGTCATCATCACGGGCGACGCGGACGGCACGTACCCGTTCGAGCGCGCGCACGAGTTTGCGCAGATGCTGCTGCACCAGGACCTGGACTTCATCAACTGCGACCGCTACGGCCGCCTGGAGAAGGGAGCCATGAGCCCGAAGCACCTGCTGGGCAACTGGGTGCTCTCGACGACGGCGCGCATCCTGTTCTCGGTGCGCCTGCGCGACTCCCAGAGCGGCATGTGGATCATCCGGCGGTCCGCGCTGGCGAAGGTGCAGTACGAGGACCTCAGCAACGGCATGGCCTTCAGCCAGGAGATCAAGATCGAGTTCCTCAAGGGGCCAGGCCTGCGGTTTGCCGAAGTCCCCTCCAGCCTGCGGCCGCGCATCGGCAAGCCGGTCCTCTCCAGTTGGCGCGACGGCTGGGGGAACCTCAAGGGTCTCTACGCGATGCGGGTCGAGCGCCGCTGGTAGGATCCGGGGCTCGCGCCACGCGTGGCAGAGTGGCATGGACGGTCGTCCCCCTGCCAGGCCCCGGGCTCTCCACCACGATGGTCCCCCGGTGCTCCTGGATGATCAGGCTGGAGAGGTACAGCCCCAGGCCCGCCCCCGCGCTCTCCATGGCGTTGCCGTGCACCTGGCTGAACGGCTTGAAGAGTTGCGCGATCTGGCCTTGCGTCATTCCGATGCCCTGGTCCTGGATGGACAGCCGCACGCTGTCCGGCACCTCGCTGGTGGTGACCTCGATGGTGCCGCCTTCCTTCGTGTAGCGGACCGCGTTGCCCAGCAGGTTCGTGAACACCTGCAGCAGGCGGCCTGCGTCCCCCGGCACGCTGGCGGTGGTGCCGGGATGGCAGACGAGCCGGATGCCGCGCTCGGCGGCCTGTCCACTCAGCGTCTCCGTCGCCTCGGCCGCCAGCGCATCGAGCGAGACCATCCCCGGGCGCAGGATGAAGCGTCCGGCCTCGAGGCGGGCAAGGTCGAGGAAGTCCTTGAGGAGACCCTCGAGCCGGTCCACGTTGCGGGCGGCGATGAGGATGGCGCGCTCGTTGCGGCCCGTCTCCTTCGTGAGCTTCTCCAGCACGCGCAGCTGCAGCTTGATGGCCGTGAGCGGGCTCTGCAGGTCGTGGCTGGCCATGTGCAGGAGGTCGTTGCGGAACGTGCTGAGCTTCTCCGTGTCGCGGTGGAGGACGCCTTCGCGCGTGACCGTCTGGGCGTGGGCGATCGCGTGGGCGGAGCGCTGCGCCACGAATTCCAGCAGGGCCAGCTCCTGGGCAGCAAAGTCGCGCTCGCGGCGGAAGCCGATGATCATCGCACCGACGGGCTGCTCCGGGACGATGAGCGGGATGCCCAGAATGCCGTGGAACCCTTGCTTTTCGACGAGGGCGGGATACGCTGCCCGCAGCTCGTGCTCCTTGAGCACCAAGGTGGCGTTCTCCACCAGCACCCGATGGGCGGCCGCCCCGAGTTCGGAGGCCACGGGGACGAGGCCGCGTTCCCCCACCCCCTGGGCCGCGGCGGTGTAGAACCAGTCCGAGCCGATGCTGACGAGGACCATGGGGATCACGTCGGCTCCCATGAGCAGCCGGGTCCGGGCCAGCAACTCCTCGAGCATCTCGTCGACGCTCAGCTTGGAGAGCACCTGGTCCAGCGTGCGGACGTAGGCCAGCACGTCGTTTCCGCCCAGGTCGTCGTCGCTTGGCACGGGGGAGGACAAAGGCCTCCAGGACATGAAGTGTGCCTCGCGGGCGCCCTGCCACGCTCGAACCCCAGCACGCGACGGACATGCCTCGTTCGCGGTGGGTTGCAGCGGACGGCCCCCAACCCGGCGCGGATGGCGCGGAAAGGCGCGGAGGCACTCCCCTCTTGGCCACGGGACCCCCGAAACCTGCGGAGCCCGCGGGGGGTTTCAGTTTCCGTGAGGTTCCATGCATCCCGTGGCTGGTTCGGCGTGGGTGCTTCGCGCGCCCCGATTCCATCGCCAACAATACCAACCCGTTGCTCTGTGCCCTCTGTGGTTCGGTCGGCACGAAACTGGCCACACGGACCATCGACATCATGGGCCTGCGTCCTGCAGCTGGGAGGCGCCGCAACGCTTCCATGTCCTCGTGGCTGGGAGCAAGGACGGCAAAACCCTACGGCGCCGACAACGCCAACGGCTCCAACGTCTCCAGGTCCGCGCCCAACTCACGCCCGAGCGAGCGGTGCAGCGCCTCGATCTTCCGGCCCGCCTTCCCCAGCCCTTTCGCATCGTACTTCGCCAGCACATCCGCCAGGGCCAGGCGCTTCTCTCCCGAGTAGAGGTTGTCGGCGTGGCACACGATGCGTTCCTCGAGGCTGCGCGGCGTGTAGTCCTTCACGGGGATGCCGAGGAACCGCGCCTCCTCCTCGTCGATGCCGGCCCCGGTGTGCCGCTCGACGCACAGCACCACGCGGTCGTCCCAGCCCCCCAGCCCGCGCAGCATCTCTGCCCCGACTCCAGCGTGGCGCACATCCTGCGTCCTGCTGCGGCCGATGTCGTGCAACAGGGCCCCCGCCGACACGGTGTTGCGGTCGACGGCCAGCCCCTGCGACTCCGCGCAGTGGCACATGGCAAGGGCAAGGGCCTCGACGCAGCCGCAGTGCGCGGGCACCCACGCGGGGGGGCGGGCGGCAAGGAGGGTCTGCCAGGCGCGGTGGCGCTCAGGCGGTGAGGGCATGCTCGGGGAAGTGGGGGGCCAGCTCCTCGATGCGCTCGCGGAGGGCCTTCTTCACGTCGGCGGTGCGCACCGGGTTCATGGGGACCTTGCAGACCGGGCACTGGAACGTGAGGTCGACGGCGTCCTCGAACGTGATGCGGCGGTGCTGCTGCGCGCACGAGTAGAACTGGTGGTCCTCCTCGAACTTCAGCTGCTGGCGCAGGTGCGTGAGCTCGTCGGCCCAGCGGCGGCGCAGGATGTGCTTGATCTCCATGAGGTCGAGGTCCCAGTAGAAGGTCTCCCAGCCCTTGGCGTCGGTGTCCTTCTCGTACTGCGCCACGTGCGCCTCCATGAGGCGGTAGAGGACCTTGCGGACCTCCGAGGCCTTGCGCTCCTTGAACGCCTCGAGGATGTCGACGCCGGAGATGTGGGGATGCTCCAGCAGGAACTTGGCCATGGCCATGCCCTCGTCGCCCACCTCTTCCTGGATGTAGCCCATCACCTCGGAGTCCTGGAGGGTGGGGCTCCACCCCTCGTCACGCACGCTCATGCATCCCCAATGGGCCTCCTGGATTCAAACGCGACGGTCGGCCTTACTTGTCCGCTTCCGCCGAAAGGGCCGTGACCCGCTTGCCGCGCGCGGACGGCTCGATGCGGATCTCGCCCCCGGGGTACGCGTCGGACTCCCAGGCCCCCTCGCGGAGGCGGTCGAGCATCAGCGCCAGCGCCGCGACCTCGGAGTGCGGCTGCGAGCCCACCGCCACGTTGTGGTCCGCCATCTGGTACAGTTCGGCGGGAACCTTCTCGGCCCCCACCACCACCAGCACCGGCTTGCGGAGGGCCTGGATGGCGGGCACCGCCTCGCCAAGGGGCGTGCCGTACATGGTGAGGTGCACGACCTGGCCTCCGGCGTCCTGCCATTGCCGGACGGGCGCCTTCCACCCGGTGCCGCAGGCGACCTCGAAGCCGCCGCCGAAGCGCTTGGCGACCGCGGCCACCGAGCGCACGACCTCGGCGTCCTCCTCCGCGATGCGCACGCGAGCCGCCCCAAGCGCCCGCGCGGTGAGGCAGACGTGCGTCGTGATGCGCTTGTCGCGGGCGGGGCGGTGCCCGAGGCGCAGGACCTCGATGCGGGCAGGCGGCGTCGGCGGCGCGGCTGCCTTGCCGGCGGCGGCCTTCACGCGGCGCCCGCCTTGAGGCTCACCGTGACCGTGATGGCCTGGCCGTCCGAGCAGGGCAGGGCGTCGCGCAGGCGGACGGGCGCGATGACCTCGAGCGTCGTAGTGTAGTGGCTGCGGTGGGGAAGGATGGCGGCGCAGGGTTGGCCGCCGACGGTGGCAAGGTGGCACGCGACGCCGCCGAAGGTTCGCCCCTCCGCCTGGAAGGGCTCGATCTGGATGACGGGGTGTTTCCGCAGGGCCTTGAGCTTGTTGGCCTCGGCGCCGGTCAGCTCCAGGTTCAGGGTGCCGGGGTAGGGGGCCCAGCCCAGCTTGGACTCGAACTGCGACACGTAGCCCGGCCGCGACAGGTAGTAACGGCCCTCGCCCAGTCCTGCCTTGACGGCGCCCGTGAGGACGACGGAGTCCTGGTGCTCGAACAGGCGGCGGTACAGCAGGTGCTCGGCGCGCAGGACGGCGCGGCCTTCCTCCGTGATGAGGATGCGTTGCTTGCGGACGCCCATCTCGCGCGACACGAGCCCTTCCTGCGTGAGCTCGATGAGGCGGCGGGAGGCGCTCTGCTGCGAGAGCTCCAGCAGGCCCGCGAACTCCGCGCTGGCAAGCTCCACGGGTTCCTCCATCGCGCCGAGGAGGGCCAGCTGCTTGAGCGCCTCCACGTCGCAGGGCCGCGTCACGCTTCGGGCGAGACCCGTCCCGCCTTTGTGCCTTTTCCCCGTGCGCGCACCGACACGGCGGGGGGAGGTGCCGCCTTGAACGAGGCCAGCAGCTCGCCGTACAGGGCCCGCTCCGCGCCCTTGGTGGTGGCGGCCAGGCGCTGGACGATGAACTCCGGGGTGCTGCGCGCCAGAACGCCCATGCGGGGCATGCGGTCGACGACGAGGCGGTTGTCCGGGTCGAGGCCGGTGGCCTCGATGCCGTCGATGCGGACGGGGGCGTGGCAGTGCGCAAGGATCTGCGGCGCCATGTGGCTGACCACGACGGCCAGCGAGTCGCCTGTCGCGATGCGGTCGAGGAAGAAGCCCAGGATGCGGCCGGCCGCCTCCAGCTCCGTGACGGACTCCACCTCGTCGGCCAGCACAAGGCGCCGCGGGCCCGGCATCGCCAGCGGCATGAAGCCGCGCAGGAAGGACTCGAAGGCGCCGGCGTCGAGGCTGCGGCGTGCCGTGACGTAGTGCAGCTCCTCGATCCACGGCACCTCCACGTCCCCCACGACGGGGAGGCCAAGGCGGGCCAGGATGGCCAGTTGCGCCATGTGCTCCAGGAGGGTCGTCTTGCCGCCGGAGTTGGCGCCGGTCAGCAGGGCCACCGTCTCCTCGCGGCCGATGTGGTAGTCGATGCGCTGGGCCGCCGGCTGGTCCGCGAGGTCGAGATGGATGGACCCGGACAGCGCGAGGGCGGGGCCGAAGCGCGCGGGCCGCAGGTCGAAGTGGTGCGCGAAGCAGCCAAGGGCGAACTCCACGTCGAAGGCCTGCCAGGCCTGGATCTCCTCCTCGACGGCAGGACGCAGCCGGGCCAGCTGGCGCGCGGCGCGGACCAGCGCGTTGAAAGCGTCGATCCGGCCCCGGGTCTGCAGGGTGCGCTCGACCTTCGCCAACTCCTCCTCGTCGAGGGCAAGGGGTGCGGCGGCCTGGAAAGGCTGGAAGCTGCACCCGGTTGCGGCCGTGATGGCGCGGCGCGCCTCGGCCAGCGTCTCCTCGATGGCCTTCTGCACCGGGGCCGGCATGCGGCGGCCGATGGAGTCGATGAGGTCCGCCCCGGTCAGCGTGATGGAGGCCAGGCGCTCACGCAGGCGCGCATCCAGGCGCACGCGCAGCGCCTCGACCTCCTTCCGCAGCTGGACCGCGGTCGTCTGGGCCTGGCGGGCGGCATCCAGCACCTCGAGGGCCTCGGGCGCCCGGCTGGGCCGGCCCAGCGTGGCGGCAAGGGCCGCGACCGCCTGCAGCGGGTCGCGGTTGGCGGCGAACCAGGCCACGGTGGCCTCGGGTGCGATGGCCTCGGGCGGCGCGTTGCCCGGCAGCTCGACGACGTTGTCGAGGCCGTTGAGGTCCATGCCGTCCTCGTAGAGGAAAAGGACCAGGTCGTACTCGGCGGCCTGCTCGAGGTCGCGTTGCCCGCCGAGGGCCGCCCAGCGCTGGAGGTCGAGGCGCAGGAGCCGTTCCTGGATGGCGTCGGTCTCGCACAGGACCATGCGGGTGGCCTCCAGGCGCGGCGGCGGCGTGACCGGGTCGCGGACCTTGCGCAGCAGCCGGCGCACCTCGTCGCGGTCGAGGGCGGCCACGATGTGCTTGTGGCGCATGGCGGCCTCGGCGCTGGCCTGCGCGGCGGCCTGCGTGGGCAGGGGGGCCAGCAGGCGCAGGCGGTTGCGGCCATGCGTGGTCGCGGCGTATCCCGCGATGCGCTCGATGAGCTCGTCGTGCACCTTGCGGGCGGCGGGGGTCGCGAGGAAACCGTGGGTGTCTGCGAGGCCCTGCACCTGTCGGATGAGGTCGAGGGCCTTGCGCTCCGAGATGCCGGGCACCTGGGAGAGGGCGGCCACGTTGCTGCGGCGGGCGGCCTCGATGGCATGGGCGTCGGACCGGAAATGGGTGCGCAGCGCGACGGCGAGGTGGGGGCCGACGCCCTCGAGCTGGTCGAGGGAGAGGATGGGCCGCGCGGGGGGCACGCCGGAGGTCATGCGGAGACTTCCCAGAGGTCGCGGTTGTCGGGGTCCTGCGCCTGCGTCCCCGTGCCAGGCTCCGCGAGGACCCGGCGCTCCCTGCGCAGCTCGTACCTGTCGTCGAGGTGGTAGACCTGGAAGTACTGGCGGTCGAGCCATTCGCCGGTGCCCTTGTGGCGGCGCGCGCCCCCGCCCACCCAGCGCCAGATCTCGACGGAGTCGAACAGCGGGTCCCATGGGACGCCGGCGAGGTCCTGCTTCTTGCGGCCGATGCCGCCGTCCGCGGTCACCTGGATCCATCGCGTGCGTTCACCGCGCTTCTTGGCCACGAGGTCGATGCAGCCGAAGACGTCGTTGGACTGGCTGAAGTAGAAGGGGCCGCGCTTGACCCCGGTGCGGACGCAGCGGTGCACCTTGTAGCCCTCGGCCTCCAGCAGCTTGATGGCGGCGAGCTCGACGGCGGTCCCTTTCTTCGAGGTGTTCACCTTCTTCTTGGCCCTCTTGGCCTTGGGTCGACCTGGGGAGGGCAGGCTTGCGTCCGCGACCTTGGGCAGGCCCGAAGGGAAGGTGGCATCCAATGGCATTGTCCAAAAACCAGCGTTGTGCGCTAAGACCGTTCCAGGAGGGGAGAGTGAAACCATCCGCCGCCCGTTGCCATACCTTATCTTGCAGCAACGACATACAGGGTGTTGCGTGTTCAGCATGGACAGCGCATCCTTGGTGGTCCAGGCCGGCATCGCCGCCCCCGGGCCCCTAGGCAACAGGTCGGCCGGGACGACCTCTGGCACACAAGCCGATTCCCTGGCCACCGCCCGCCGGCACCGCCGGCCATCCCCCCGCTTTGCCCACTTTGAACTGAGGTCACACACATGAAAGTCCGAGATGTCATGGCCACCAAGGTCGTCACCGTGGCCAAGGACCGCAACCTGAAGGACGTCCTGCACCTCATGGCGCAGAACAACATCACGAAGATCCCCGTCGTGGAGGACGGCGACCTGGTCGGCATCGTCACCGACGGGCACATCGCCGACAAGCTGGGCCGGGAGCACAACCGCGCCATCCAGCTCACGACCCTGCACGCCTCCAGCGTCATGGAGAAGGACTTCATCGTCGCGCACCCTGACGAGGACCTGAACGTCCTCCTCGAGGACGTGGGCAAGCCCGGCCTGACGATGATCCCCGTCGTGCAGGGCACGAAGCTGGTGGGCGTCGTCACCAAGGCGGACCTGCTCCGGCTGGTCGAATCGGACGCCCCGCTCTCCTCCATCATGAAGAAGGAGCTGAAGACCGTCACGCCCAGCGAGCGCCTGATCCACGCGCGCCGCCTCCTTCTGGACAATGACATCGCGCGCCTTCCCGTCCTGGAGGGCGGCAAGGTCAAGGGCATCATCGCGGAGCACGAGATCGCCGGGGCCTTCGCGGACCTGAAGACGGCGGACGCCCACGTGCAGCGCGTCAACATCCGCGACCTGCAGGTGGACGCCTACATGCGCCGCAAGGTCGTGACCGGCCACCCCGAGATGAGCGCCAAGGAGGCGGCCGAGCGCATGCTGAAGGAGCACGTCGGCGCCCTTCCGGTGGTGGCCGCCAACGGCACCATCCAGGGAATCGTGACGCGGACCGATTTGATCCGCACGTTCGCCTGACGGCTCGTGCTCCTCATCGAGGCGTAGATTCCCAGGCGGGGGGCGGCGCCAGCCATTGCCGTGCCCCCCACCATCCAGGGCATCGTCACCAGCACGGACCTGCCACGACGTTCCTGACGGCCGACGGCCCGCGGCCTTCGTCCGGGCCACCCCCTCGGAAGGAGCGGCCGCACCGGCGTGGAGCGCTCACCGCGCCTCCGGCCGATACGCTTTAGGGGGCGCACCGAAATGGGCCGCCGATGGTCCGTTCCGGGCGCCTTCCGCTGGTCCTGGTGAGCCTGCTTGCCGTGGGGGCGTTGGCAGCCAGCCCTGCGACGGCGCAGATCCACAACTGCGGCGACATCAAGCTGGTGTTCCGCAACCCGGACCTGCAGCCCGCCGCCGACGGCGCCATCCATGCGCAGGGCCAGTTCTTCGCGCAGTTCCAGGCCATCGGCAAGGACGCGGGCCAGATCAAGGTGTTCGGCTTCAGCTTCGGCCCGCAGACCGCCGACTTCGACGAGTCCTCCTGCACGCCCCCGGTGTGGGTGACGGGCGCCTACCTGCCGAACTACCGTGCCGACTCCGACGCGACGGACGGCTTCTTCATCCCCATCAAGACCTTCCTCGTGCCCGATGGGACCTACGGGGCCGCGGTGCACGCCTACGACGGCGGCGGCAAGGAGCTGGCGCGCTTCTGGGCCAAGGCCATCGTTGACAACTGCGACGGCGACACCACGAAATGCGACACGGACGCGGCCCAGCTGAAGAAGCACGACAAGACGGCGCCCTACCCCATCATCCTGCCCGGCGACGGCCAACCCTTGGGCGGCCACAAGCTCACCATCGAGTTCGGCGAGGCCTTGGCAAGCCACTCCGTCTTCCTCAACGGCCAGGACATCACGGCGGAGGTCAAGGACTGGGAAGGCCGCTCGTGGGATGGCGACTACACCCCGGACTACGGCCCCTACGGCGTCGGCGGCCAGCTGCCCCACTGCCAACCCCCCCAGTCGCCTGCGCAATCCTGCGAGCACTACGGCCCCGCCTTCGAGTGGACGGGCCGCGACCTCCTCGACACCGACGTCATCCGCGTCGAGGCCACCGACCTCGCGGGCAACAAGGCCGTGAAGGACGTCCACATCGGCTCCAGCGTCGCGGGCGGCGCCGTCACGGACGACGTGCCCAAGCTCGAGTACACGGTCGACCACCTGCAGGCGATGGCCGGCCCGGGCAAGTCCGCGGTGTTCCACTTCAAGATCTCCAACAACGGCGGCGGCACCGCGCACCCCTTCGCGGCGGCCATCGACCCGCCCGCCTGGGGCTGCACGAAGGAGAAGCCCTGCCATGAGTGGCAACCCGACCACGTGCCGGTGCCGCCCGGCGAGACGAAGGACCAGGAGCTCCTCGTGAACGTGCCCGCCGGCGCCGCGAACGGGCGGTACCAGGTCAACGCGACCCTCACGTATTCCGTGGGCGGCGTCAACCAGGTGCTGGCGCAGAAGCTGGACGTCCTCGTCGGCCAATCCGGCGACGCCATGACCGGCCAGGCCAGCGGCTCTGGGACCTCGGCCGCGAAGAGGTCGCCTGGCCTGGAGCCGGTGCTGTTGCTCGTGCTGGTGGGTCTGCTGGCGGCACGGCGCCGCTGAGCGTTCCGACCATCCAAGGCGCGTGCGCTCCACGGCCCCGCCAACCCGGAGAGCGCGGAAACGGCCTTCGACGAGGTTCCGCGGTTTTCGCGAGTTCCGCGGTTTGTTTCGGCGGGCGCGACTTCGCCGCGCTCCATTGGACCGATGGTCGATTCGCGCCGAGGGTGTTTGGAAGCCCGGCGCCGATGGGAACAACCGGCGAAGGACCGGCATCTTCGGCCATCGGTGTTCTCTGCAGTTCAGTCGGTTGAAGCTGACGCCGCTGACTTCCTCTGGGGTCTCGGCTCCCTCCGTGGCTGGTAGTCCGCGGCATCTCGCAGCCTCGGTTCCGTTCCATGAATCTGCCTCTTGGCTTGAATTTGTTTAGCCAGGCCGTGATTTTCGCCTTCTTTTTCCCCCTCCCCCTCCTGTTGCTGGACGTCGCACCCACCGCGCCGTTTCCTGAACCGTTTAATACCGCTCCCCCGTCGGCGCGTCCAACACCCTGAACCAGGTTCAGGACCCAGGTGAGAGCCATTCCCAGCTACACATTCCGGTTCGCGGGCGAGTCCGGCGAGGGCGTCATCTCCGCAGGCGAGATCGCCTGCCTGGCGCTTTCCGACATCGGCTTCAACGTCTTCACGTTCGAGTCCTACCCCGCCGAGATCAAGGGCGGCCACTGCTGGTACCAGGTGCGCTCCTCCAACGAGGAGGTGCTCTCCGCCGGCACCGGCCTCGACTGCCTGTGCGCCTTCAACCAGGAGGCCATCGACAACCACGCCAAGGCCGTGAGCCCCAAGGGCATCATCATCTACGACCCCGGCCAGGTCGCGGCCCCCCCCACCCGCACCGATGTCCGCCTGCTCCCCATCCCGTTCGACGAGCTCGTGAAGGAGAAGGTGCAGTCGCCCAAGTCGAAGAACGTCTTCGCCGTCGCCACCGTCGCCGCCCTCTACGGCATCCCCGCCGCGGAGGTCAAGAAGACCATGCAGAAGAAGTACAAGGGCAAGAACCCGAAGCTGCTGGATCTCAACGACAAGGCCGTCGACGCCGCGTACGCGCACATCCTCGACGGCAAGATCGCGCAGGGCGGCAACCTGAACGTCGGCCACCACGCCGAGGAGCGCGTCCTCCTGAACGGCAACGACGCGATCGCCCTCGGCGCGCTGGTGGCCGGCTGCGACTTCTTCGCCGGCTACCCGATCACGCCCGCCTCCAGCATCCTCGAGGCCCTTGCCGCGGAGATGCCGAAGAACGGCCACACCTGCATCCAGGCAGAGGACGAGATGTCCGCCCTGGCCCACTGCCTCGGTGCCTCCTACGGTGGCGCCAAGTCCGCCACGGCGACCTCGGGCCCCGGCCTCTCGCTCATGCAGGAGCTGCTGGGCCTCGCCTCCACGGCAGAGCTGCCCGTCGTCATCGTCAACTGCATGCGCGGCGGCCCCTCGACAGGCCTGCCGACAAAACCCGAGCAGTCGGACCTCAACGAGATGGTGTACGGCTCGCACGGCGAGGCCTCCCGCATCGTGCTGGCCCCCAGTGGCGTGCGCGACTCGTTCTTCCAGACCCTGTGGGCGTTCAACCTGGCCGAGAAGTACCAGGTGCCCGTCATCCTCGCGACGGACCACTCGCTCTCCAACCGCACGGAGAACATCAACATCCCGTCCATCAAGGACACGCCCCGCATCCGCCGCAAGCTGGCGACCCCGGTGGACCTCGTGGACTACAAGCGCTACAGGTTCACCCCTGACGGCGTCTCCCCGCAGGCCCTCCCCGGCATGCCCGGCGGCGTCCACGTCGCGGAAGGGCTCGAACACAACGAGTACGGCAACCCCAACTACACGGGCCCCAACCACGAGGCCATGATCAAGAAGCGGCTGCACAAGATCGACGACGCCTGGAGGTACCCCATGGCCGTCGAGCGCTTCGGCGACGAGCACCCCGACGTCCTCGTCGTCACGTGGGGCAGCACGAAGGGCCCCGTCAAGGAGGCCGTCACCGCGCTGCTGCACGAGGGCAAGAAGGTCGGCTACGTCGTGCCGAAGATCCTGAACCCGCTCCCCGTCGAGGGCTTCCTCGACCTCGTGCGCGCCGCCCCGCAGGTCATCGTGGCCGAGATGAACCACACCGGCCAGCTCGAGGGCCTGCTCCGCAAGCACATCGCCCGCGACTTCGTGCGCCTCAACAAGGTCCAGGGCTCCCCCGTCACGTGGCTCGAGATCAAGGAGAAGGTCGAGGGCGTCCTGGCCGGCAAGGTCCGTGCCACCGCCACCCACAACGCCAAGGAGATGCCCGCATGAGCCCCGCCGACACCGTCCCCGTGAAGACGCCAGGCCACGGCATCGCCGAGGCCGACCACGTGAAGCCCATCGCGACGCCGGGCCAGCTCCCTGTCGCCGGGCCCCTCACCGCCAAGGACTACAAGGGCACCCTGCCCCCCGTGTGGTGCCCCGGCTGCGGCGACTTCGCCGTGCTGGCCGCCATGCAGAAGGCGCTCGCGGACCTGAAGATCCTCCCCCATGACCTGGCCTTCGTGTCGGGCATCGGCTGCAGCAGCCGCTTCCCCCACTTCATGAACGCCTACGGCTTCCACGCCGTGCATGGCCGCAGCCTGCCCGTCGCGGTGGGCCTGAAGCTCGCCATGCCGGAGAAGACCGTCATCGCGGTCGGCGGCGACGGCGACGGCATGGCCATCGGTGCAGGACACTTCGTGCACACGGCGCGCCGCAACCCGAAGCTTGTCTACGTCATGATGGACAACGAGATCTACGGCCTCACGAAGGGCCAAGCCTCGCCCACGAGCGAGCTCGGTCTCAAGACGAAGACGACGCCCTTCAGCAATGCGGAGCGCTCGGCGGACCAGCCCATCAACCCTCTGGCGCTCGCCATCATCTCCGGCGCCACGTTCGTGGCCCGCGCATACTCGGGCAAGGTCAAGGAGCTCAACGACCTCATCAAGGCGGCCATCGCGCACGAGGGCTACGCCTTCATCCAGGTCATCAGCCCCTGCGTGACGTTCCACGACATCTACGAGGCCGCGAAGGCCAACCAGCGCCAACTCGAGACCACCCACGACAAGGCGGACAAGTTCGCCGCCCTGCACGCCGCCATGGAGGACCACTGGGTGACCGGGGTCTTCTACGAGGAGAGGCGGCAGACCCTCAACGGCGCGGTCGCCAAGCAGCAGGCCGAGTCGGCCGCCAAGAGGGAGGCTGGCCTGAACGGGTTGGCGATGAAGATCCTGGCTACGGCGAAGTAGGGTTTCGGCTACCACTACTCCCAGCCACCAAGAACACGGAGCGATTTGTTTGGGCAGCTTCGGCGCCCAACGAACCACAGATTGCACAGATTTCACAGAACTTACGGCGTAGCGCGCAAGCCATCGGTCGGTCGAAGCGAGAAGTCCGGACCAAACACTCCTGCGGTGTGGGCGGGGGCGTGCTGTTCGCGCAAGCGATGGAATTGGGGGCGCGCGAAGC
>DATLBS010000018.1:0-9885 GCA_035526765.1 Thermoplasmatota archaeon
GGCCGGCAGGGCAACGAGGTCACCATCGCGGTCGACCCGACCAATCCACAGAACATCGTGGGTGGCGCGAAGGACTACTTCCCCCTCGACGCCGGCGAGTGCGTCTGGGACGGTGTGTACGTGACGCATGACGGCGCGCGCACCCCCTTCGCCGACCGGAGCCTCGACGGGTCCCCGTGGCGCCTCAGCCAGGACCCCGGGTCGTTCAAGCCGACCTACGCCAGCCAGTTCTGGTGCACCACCGACCCCGTGGCGTACTTTGGCCTCGACGGGACGTTCTACTACCTCGCCATGGCGTACCAGGCGGACCGCGTCACCGGCTCCAAGGCCCTGGGCCCTGAGCTTGAGGACCCCGCCTGCCCGCCGATTCTGGACTGCCCCCACGGCGCCTTGAACGACTGGGCGTTCAACCGCGCCACCCAGATCGTCGCGGTCTCCAAGGACGGCGGCGACACCTTCGACTCCTTCACCGCCGTCTTCGAGGGCACGTACCCCGTCGCCTTCCATGACAAGGGCTGGGTGGCCGCCTCCAAGGACGGCGTCATCCACGTCATGTGGCTTGCGGGCGCGCTGCCGGGCAACTTCTACTGGCGCAGCACGGACGGCGGCAAGACCTACGGCGACCCGTTCATCATCGCCGGCACGGTGGGGGACGACTCCGGGCAGGGCTCCTTCGTGGACGTCGGCCCCGACAAGGAGGTCTACGCGGGCTGGACCGGCAACGACGGCATCCACGTCCGCCGCAGCCTCGACGAAGGCAAGACGTGGCTTGCGACCCAGACGCTCCTGAACCCGCACGGCGCCGACATGCCCGGCCTCTCCGACCGCGACCGCCGCGGCGGGTTCGCCGCCATGGCCACCGACCGCAACGCCGAATCCCCCTTCGCCAACTCGGTCTACTTCGCCTTCCAGGACTCCTGCCAGGCGCCCACGTGGTCCGCCGAATGCGACCCGTCCGACGGCCTCACCGACGAGGTCCCCGCCAAGAAGGGCGAGAACCGCGGCAACATCTACGTGGTGGCCTCCCACGACGGCGGCAAGACCTTCGGCGTCCCCGTCCTCGTGAATGACGACCTCGGCCCCGACGGCAACGCCAACCCCGACAACTACCAGTTCATGCCCGCCATCTCGGTGAGCCCCGGCGGCGTCCTTGACGTCCAGTGGTTCGACACCCGCCAGCAGGGACGCTCGGACACGGTGCGCGACCACCTGCGCGTCGGCCAATACTACAGCTACTCCCTCGACGGCGGCAAGACGTGGAGCAAGAACCTCGACATCCGCGACCGCGACGACGGCGGCTGGGACCCAGCCCTCTCGCACCACCAGGACGGCAAGATCTTCTTCGGCGACTACCAGGACATCGACTCCTCCTGGCAGGCCGCCCACCCCGTCTGGCCTGACACCCGCGACGGCAAGGAAGTGAAGGTCTACACGGCCACCCTGCAGCGCCCCTGGTTCGCCGAGGGCTGGGACGCCGGCAAGCGCGCCACCGCGGAGAAGTTCATCGCCAGCCACCCGCTCACCTAGGCCGGCCGAGGCGTCGACCTTCCTGGGCCCCTCCTGAAACCTTAAGGGGTCCGGCGGGAGTGGGAAGGGCATGAAGGCGGCAGCGCTCCTCGCGATCCTGCTGGTGGCGCCCCTCGCGGGTGCTGCCGTGGGGGACGACGGCGCCTGGTCGCAATGGGGAGGCGATGCCGGGCATTCGGGCCGCGCCGCGCTGGGCGAGCTCGACGTCCTGCAGGCCTTCCCCCTCACCGACGGCCTGTCCCTCGAGACCACCGGCGGGCCCGGCCTGGTCTCCCTTGGCGACCAGGTGCTGGGGCTGGCCCGCAGCGGCGCGGAGTGCTTCCTGGTCGCCGGAGTCCCCCCGGCGAGGCTGGCCAAGGCCTCGCCCGCCATCGCGTGCCCCCTTGGCGGGCGCCTGGCCGCGTGGGACGCGGCGAACGCCCGCGCCCTCGTGTGCATCGACGGCGCCAGCACGGACCCGCTCCTGCAGGCCTGGCCGCTGGGCGCGACGCAGCCGTCCTGGACGCATGCGCCCGGCCAGGCGGCGCCGGACCCTGCCGCGCTGGGCGCCTCCCAGGGCAACGCCAACGGCGCATGGTCCTGCCGCGGCCTGGCCCTCGACGGCGACCGGGCCTACGCCCCCTTCTCCAGCACGATCGGCCGCAACCGCATCGAGGCCATCCGACTCGCGGACGGGCAGGCCGTGTGGGGCACCAGCGTCCCTGCGGACCTTGCACCCGGCCAGACCCCGGCCGGCCCCCTACCGGGGTTGCCTGGCGTGGTCGCGGACACGGTGGGGGAGGGCACGGGGGCCTTCCGCATCGGGGCAGCCGCCGCGACCCCCACCGGCATCCTCGTCACGGGCCGCCTCGACGGCAATCCCCTCACGCAGGCGCCGCCCGGGCTTGCGTGGTTCAGCCGCGACGGCACCCTCCAGGGCACCTACACCCTGGCGCCCAGCCCCGTCAACGCCGCGACGTCCCCCGCCACGCAGGCGACCCTGTTCCCTGCCTCGCAGCACCCCGCCGCCAGCGGGAACCTTGCCGCAAGCCTCGTGGGGGATGGACTGTTCGTGGTGGACCCCGCCAACCCGCAGGGCCGAAGCACCCCGATCGCGGGCGCCGTCCTGTCCCGGCCGGACGTGCCCGGACCCTGCTGGGGCCGCGACGCGCTCTTCGTGCCTGGCGAGACCCTGGGCTTCATCCTGCCCGCCAGCGACCTGGGCACGGTGGCCCGCTGGCCCGGGTTCGGGCTGGGGCGACTGCAGGGCTGCATCATCACGGGGGGCACAGCCTGGGTCGCCATCACGCGCACCGACAACGGCACCCACACCGACCTCCTTGCCGTCGACCTCGCCAGGTCGGCGAGCCTCCAGCGCATCCCCCTCCCCCTGCACCCCAAGGACGCAGGCGCCCTGGGCGTCCACCTGACCCCGCTGGCGCACGGCCGGCTCCTTGCGTGGGACGATGGGGGGGAGGCCGTCATGCTGGGGGCCACCAGCGCGGCCCTGCCACACCTCGTGGCGGAAACCCTCTATCCTGGCGCGCAGGCCGCCGCCATCCTCCAGGTGGCGCCTGGCGCCGATGCGCCGGCCGGAACCAGGCTTCTGCTGGCGTGGGGGGACGGGGCCCTGGAGGAGGCGACCCCCGGCAGCGCCAGCCGCACCTACGGCGCAGGAGGGGAGCGCACCGTGCGCCTGACCAGCGTGCAGCCGGACGGCACCACCGCCACGGCGCGACTCGTCCTGCACGTCGGGCAGACGGAGCCCGTCGAACCAGGCCTCGTCGCGGTCCTGTTCAGCCCCGAATACCAGAACTACACCTTCTTCACCATCGGTGTCCTGATCACGCTGGTGACCTCGGCGCTTGCCGCGGCGGGGGTCTCGAAGGGCCGCAAGCGCATCGACCGCCGGCTGCGCGAGATGGACGCCATCCAGGAGGCCGGCCGCCGCGACCCCTTCGCCGCGGTCCGCGACCTGCACGCCTACCGCCTCGCGCGCCGGCTCGACCTCGCGCACGGTCACCTGGACGACACGCAGTACACGGTGCTCGAGTCGCACGCCGACAAGGTGCTGCAGGTGCTGCGGCAGCGCATCCTGGGCGGCTTCGTCGGCCGGGTCTCGGAGCCGTTCAGCCACGCCCTCGACACTGCGCTGGCCGACGGCGCCTTCGACGAATCCGAGGCCAGCCAGCTCCTGGCCCGCGTCGGCGACGAGCAGCAGCTGGACGCCGGCGAGAAGGAGCGCCTCCGCTCGCTCGTGGCCTCCTGGCGGGCGGACCCAGTCCCCAACGTGCTGCGGCGCGGCAGCACCGGAGGCCGGTAGGCCCGGAAACCGCACGGTCCACGCGATCCGCACGCGCGCCTCCGCACGGAGGCCTGGAGCCCATCCTGCCGATGGCATCAGCCTTTTCGCCATCCCGCCGGTCACGGCGACGCATGCCCTCCGCGAAGGCGATCCTCGTCGCCGCAGCCGTCGCCTTCCTGACCCTGGCATCCGGCTGCTTCGCCCCAGAGGGGGGGCTCCCGGGCGGTGGGGGAGGCGGCGAGGGCGCCGAGACCGAGTGGCGGTTCGCGCAGGGGAGCGTGGATGGGCGTCGCGCCAGCCAGGACCCGGGTGTCACCCTGGCGTCCCTGCCCGGGTTCACGCAAGCTTGGGAAGCGAGGACGAAGGGGGCGGTGACGGGCACGCCAACGGTGGCCGAGGGGCGCGTCTACGTGGGGACTTGGAAGGGGGTGGTGTACTGCCTTTCCGCCAAGGACGGCTCCGAGGTGTGGTCGCACGACCTCGGCGCGCAGGTCGACGCGAGCGTCACCCTCGCGCAAGGGCTGGCCCTGGTGGGAGATTCCGCTGGGCGCCTGCATGCGCTGGACTGGGACACGGGCGAAGAACGGTGGAACGTGCTGGTCGACACCAGCCTGCACACCCACCTCTACGCGACACCGCTGGTTGTGCCGGAGCGCGCGGGGCGGCCGGCCTTCGTGGTGCAGGCGGTCGGCTCGGACCAGGAATCGGCGCGCATCCATGGCGAGGCCCCCCTTGATTTCCGGGGCCACGTGGACGCCCTTGGCCTCTCCGACGGCAAGCCGATCTGGCGCGCCGAGCTTGCCAAGGGCGGCGAGACCGGCACGCCCGTGTGGGGGACTCCCGTGTACGATGCGTCCACCGACCGCGTCGTCTTCGGCACCGGCAATGCATACACCAAGCCGGCGGGAGAGCTGACGGATTCCATCATGGCCCTCGCCGCGGCGGACGGCGCGGTGGCGTGGCATTACCAGGCCACCAAGGGGGATGTCTTCACCCAGACCAACCCCGATTCCCCCGACCATGACTTCGGGTCAACCCCGGTCCTGTTCACGGCAGGCGGTCGCACCCTGGCGGGCCTGGGGCAGAAATCCTCCATCTTCTGGGCCGTCGACGTCGCCACTGGCTCGCTTGCCTGGAGGTCGGGGTCCACGCACTCCGGCGAGGGCATCATCGGCGATGGCGCCCTCATGGGCGATGCCCTCGTTGTGCCCTACGTGTCCCTCGAGAAGGTCGCGGCCCTGTCGGCCGCGGATGGCACGGTGCGCTGGGAGCGCGGGCTGGCGGGGCGCGGCTACTCCGATCCCGTCGCCGTGGCGGGCGGGGCCATCGTGGCCGACAGCGGCGGCCGCGTGCATGGCCTGGAGGCCGCCGGCGGACGGGAGGTCTGGAACGTCACGGTGGGGGAGGGCGCTGGCGTCTACGGAGGCCTCTCCGTCGCCGAGGGCACCCTGTTCGTGCCGGTCGTGCGCGGTGGCTTCCTGGCCGAGACGGGCGGCGTGGTCGCCTTCCGCGCGGGAGGGGCAGGCACGGGCACGTCGACCAGCGCGACCTCGGCGGCGCGGGACGGTGTCGCCATGGTGGGATTCCAGTTCGACCCGCGCGTGGTCCACGTCAAGGCCGGCGGAAGCGTCACGTGGCGGAACGAGGACCCCGTCCTGCACACCGTCACGTTCGTGGACGGCTCCTTCGACCGCGACGTCGAGGAAGGCGCGAGCGTCACCCACCGCTTCGGGGCCAAGGGGACGTTCCAGTACTACTGCAAGCCGCACGCCACCCAGACGGCGGACGGGTCGTGGCAGGGCATGACGGGCACCGTCATCGTGGATCCCTAGGCGGCCTGGGGATCCTTGCTCGGAGCAATGACCTAGGGCCCAGCGTTCACTCGTGGCCCAACGAAAGTCCATCACTCCTTTGGAGGACGGCGGGGCTTGACGCCGAGACGATGCCTTGTGGTGGTCTTGTATCGGACAGCCGCTGGACTGCACGCGGAGGCGGCGGAGCACGCGGAGGCACCCCCTTTGGTCACGGAAGCCACGGAGCGCGCGCCCCTTCCATCGCTTGCCATTCCAGCACGTCGTGCTGCACCACGGCGTCGACGTCACAGCAAGGTTGGACTGGCTGCGGTTTTGCGACAGACCGATGGGGTCGATGCACGTCGTGGGCTTTGGAGACTGGGTCAACCAGCGATTGCCCCTCTTGTCCGAGGGGTCGCCCGGGCGACCCCCCATGTCGCGCATGTGCACGGAGCGAGCCGTGCCGTGGCATCCGTGGTTCCGTGGGTGCCCTCAGGCATCGAAGCCCAGCCGGTACCCGCCCACGCGCACCATCCGGACCTCGTCCCTGTGGTGCTCCATCGTGGCCTCGAGCGGATAGTCCCATACGGCGACGCGCTCCAGCCGTCCCCCCAGCTCCTTTGCATAGGCGGCGAGGAACGATTCGGTGCGTTCCTGCGCGAGGAACCACGCGGTGCCGCCGCCCGGCTTCACGGCCTCCGCCGCGCGGGCGAGGAACAGGCGGTCGGCGTGGCGGCCGCCCGCCTGCGCCCCGAAGGGGGGGTTCATGATGACGGTGTCGAACGCGGCGGGTTCGGGGTGCCATGTGGCAAGGTCCGCCGTGACGAACCACGTGGTGGCTTGCACGTTGGCGTGCGCGGCGGCCTGCTGCGCGAGGGCGACGGCGGCCGGGTCGACGTCGACGCCCGTGGCCAGGCGCGCACCGAGGAGGGCGGCGCCCACGGCGAAGAGGCCGGTGCCGCACCCCAGGTCGAGGACGCGTCGTTGCCTGATGGCGCCGTCCGCTTCGGCTTGCCCCAGCAGTCCGGCGGCCACGGCGTCGGGGGTGCGGTACTGCTCCAGCCCGGGCCGGGGGGCGGGGTGGCGGGGGACGGCCGCAAGCTTGTCCTCCAGGTCACGGCGCCGCACAGGGACGCCAGGGACGGAGGCCTTATCACCGATTCCGGAGAGACAGTCCCCGGAATGGGCCGCATCTTCCTCCTCCGGCACGGGCAGACGGTGGCCAACCGGGACCGCATCCTGCAGGGCCCCCGCATCGACGCGGAGCTCAGCGACCTCGGCCGCCGGCAGGCGGACTCGCTGGGGATGGCCTTCTCGGGCCTGCCCCTCGAAGCCCTCTACTGCAGCCCGCTCACGCGGGCCCGCGAGACGGCGGCGGCCATCGCGCAACGGCACCAGCGCGGCGGCCTCAAGCGCAGCGGGCTGGCCGTCCAGGTGGCCCCCGAGATCTACGAGATGGACTACGGAACCCTGGCCGGCCGCACCTATGACGAGATCTCCTCCGAGATGGAGCAGGTGCTGGACGCGTGGAAGATGGGCTTCGTCGACCAGAGCTTCCCCGGCGGCGAGTCGCCCGTGCTGGCGCAGGTGCGCCTGCGGCCGTTCGCGCACCGCATCCGCACGGAGGCGCAGGAGGCCGACGTCGCCGTCGTGGCGCACGGTCGCATCAACCGCATCCTCATCGCGACGCTGACAGGGGCAGGGCTCACGCGCCTGGAGGAGTTCCCGCAGAGCAACGCCAGCATCACGGAGCTGGCCGTGACCCCGGAGGCCGTGGACATCGTGCGCCTCAACGACGTGGCCCACCTGTCGCTGGCCACAGACGCGCTCTCCTAGGCAGGATCCCATCACTAGCATCGGGTCGAAATAGCGCCTGTCAATTGATGGGGCATGGACGCCGAGGAGCGGACCAAGCCGGGATTGTTCGCCCACCTTTGGTACCCCGTGCCCGAGCAGCCTCCAGGGATCCTATCAAGTGGTGGCGTGGACGATCCGTGCCGGCGGGGTCCTCTTGGTCGCCTCCGTGCTCCTGTCTTGGGTGGACCAGGTTCTGCAACATGGCAGGTTTCTGCCTCTCCAAAGCGCCATCACGAATGGATGGGGGATGCGACCCGTTGCCAAGTCGGTGTTCCACCCGCCCCCCTCTGTGCGCGCCCTCTTCGAAGGAGGACTACCGAGCGCGGCACGACGGTGAGGACGAAATAGGCCAACGCGGGTCACGTTCCATGGACGCCGCCACACGCACGAAGCCGGGCCTGTTCGCGTATGCCTGGGTCGACCTGCCGCCCGGCCCAGGACCGTACCGGTGGGTGGGCTGGTGCCTGCGCGCCACAGCCGCGCTCTTCCTGGCGATGTTCGCGTTCTTCCTGGCCGAGGTGGTGCCCATGTTCAGCGTGCCCAGGTTCGGTCGCCTGCCTTTCCTGGGACCCATGGAGACGTGGCTGTTGTGGCTCGTCGTGGTCCTTGGAGCAATCTCCATCGTCGGGATGGCCGTCGTGGGTTCATGGTTTGTCAGCTACACCCTCTTCCACTGGGTGCGCGGCGATGTGCGCGGGACCCGGCATGTCCTTTACCTCGGAATCGGACTCCTATGGTTCGGCGGGTACGGCATCTGGTCGATGGTGCGCGCGGACTCGATGGTCTTTGAGCATTCGCGCTTCTCCGGTCCCTGGGCAGTGTCGTTGCTCTTCGACGCCATGATGGTCACGTTGGGAACGCTCATGCTGGTGCTGCGGGCCTCGCCTTCGGCAAGAGAGCCATTCCAGGAAGGGGTGGCCACGTCGACTATCCAGGCCGAGTAACGGCAACCGACCGGACTACTGGTTTCGGCGGGCGCCCTTCGCGCGCCCATTCCAATGCTTTGAGCTACGCGCCGCCGCCGTCGTCACAAGGGTGTTGGCCTGAATTTCTCGCTTCGGGGCGACCGATGGTTCGCCTGCCGACTGCAACACGAAACGTTCTGTGAAATCTGTGAAATCTGTGGTTCGGTGGGTGCCGAAACCATAGTTGCACTTCCGTGAAACCCTGTGCCATCTGTGGTTAGGTGGGCGCCGAAAACCAGGGGCCAGCAAAGACTCCCCCTCTCTGCGCTCTCTGCGGCCGGTAGGAGGGATCGAACTCAGTTAGAGTCCGCCAGGAACTCGTCGAAGACGTAGTGCTCCATCGGCCGGATGCCCAGCACAATCTCCAGCTCCTGCGGTGTCAGGAACGGCTGCTTGTACCGCATCTGGTCGTCGATGGGCACACGGGGGCAGGCGACCCCGACGAAGGCGTCGAGGTGGCGGAAGTACAGCAGCGTCTCGGGGGAGATCTGCTTGTTCTGGATGACGAAGCCCTGCTTGCCGTGCGCCTCGAGCTGCTGCAGCACCTTCTTGGCGAGGTTGAAGCGCATCTGCCCCGCCTTCGTCGACACCACGATGCCGAACGTCTTCGCCTCCTTCGCGCGGCCGATGGCGGCCCAGCGCTGCTTGAGGATGCGGCCCTTCGCCTCCGACAGGGTGCGCACGGTGTTCGTGTACGGGTCGGCCGCCGTGATGCGCTTCTCCGTTTCCAGCGCCAGGGCCAGGGGATGGAAGTCGCCGCTGCCGATGAAGATGAACTCGTCCACGTCGCACTTCACCGCGGCGATGACGTTGCAGCCCAGCAGCTGCCCGCGCAGGGCGGTGCGCTTGTCGCCCAGCATCGTGACGGGCTCGAAGCCGTGCTCCCGGAGGATGCGCTCCGCGACGTCCAGCTTGTGCACGTGCTGCGCCGTGGTCGTCACGCCGATGCGGGGCCCTTTCATCTGCTTGCACGCCTCGGCCACGACCTCCTCGATGGGGTGCACGGAGTGGGCGGGGACGTAATAGACCTGCACGCCGAAATCCGTCTTCACGGAGGGCATGGGGCTGTGGCCGAAGTGGATCATCACGGTGATGCCCAGCTTGGCCATCTCGTCGTCGCACAGGTCGCAGGCGCCGTAGCAGGGATCCGCCGAGAGGACAGGGAGGGCCCCCGTCTCGCGCTGGACGACCTCGCCGATGGCGGTGGCGTAGTCCCGCAGCCCGTCCGGGAACTGCAGCCCGATGGCCGCGAGCCCCGGGTGCTCCGCCTTGATGCGGGGGAGGAGCTCCTCGAACCCGAGGTGGTACCCGAACAGCTCCATGGCCGCTTCGACACCCATCCTCTACAAGAGGGTTCGCCCGGGGGCGTCGGGGGCAGGCCCCGAACCCTGTGCCGTGCTGAGGGCTCCGCTCAGGTCGGAGGGTGGGGGTGGGGGGGGGGGGGGGGGGGGGGGGGGGG
>DATLBS010000019.1:0-5273 GCA_035526765.1 Thermoplasmatota archaeon
GTTCCGCCTGCTCGGAATGGTGCCCGGCGACACCCTCGAAGACCTGTTCCCCGGCACCGGCCAAGTCGGGCGGTCCTGGGCGACGCTCGCGCAGTGCAGCGCGACACGTCGCGCCTGCCAGGACGACGCAACACAGGTGGCGCCGTGATGCCGCGCCGTGTGACCTCGCCCTCGGCGCAGCCTCGGGCGACGCCGCCGCCCGCCGGGGAAGAGTCCCCCTGGTGGTCGGACGTCGCGCTCTTCCCTCGAGGCGTCTGGTGCGTCTGGTGCGCCGTCCCGGAGACCTTCGCGGACCACCGCCGACTCCACCCCGGTTGCGAGGACTGCCCCGAGTGGCTCCCCGGCGGGCCACGGATGCCATGCTGGACGCCGGTGCGGACCTTCGACCGGCCGCAGCACCACACGGCGCACGCCGGTTTGCCCGGCCTGTTCGACTGACAACCTCGGCACAGCCTCGGTCGTCCCCCCGCCCCTCCCCCCGTGGGTCCCCTCCCCTCCCCCACGCCACGGCCCTTCGGGCCGTCGCTGCACCGCTTTTTTTCGCGGCGAGGGTGATGATAGCCACCCCCCCACTCGGCGCG
The DNA here is from genome assembly GCA_035526765.1 of Thermoplasmatota archaeon. Classification (GTDB taxonomy): domain Archaea; phylum Thermoplasmatota; class E2; order JACPAO01; family JAHFTW01; genus JAHFTW01. The sequence continues at coordinate 582 of DATLBS010000019.1, forward strand.
ATTGTAGGCCCGTTTCCGTTCGTTTTCGTGGCTCCCTACGCGCGATAGCCATGGCGCCGTGTGACCTCGCCCTCGGCGCAGCCTCGCCACCTGTGTTGCGTCGTCCTGGCAGGCGCGACGTGTCGCGCATGGCAACACGTCGTCAGGGACCACGACGACGCGTCGTCAGGCGCCCAGCGACGCCAGAGCCAAGTATCCTACTGCATTCCATCCACCCAACAACCGCGCTGGAACCGTGTAATCACCATGCTCTCACTCACCCTGACCCTCTGGGACCACCTCGTTCAGTTCCTCGGCTTCCTGGCCGCCGACGCCAGTATCGCCTACGTGTTCGTGGCCCACTTCGGCCCCCGCCTCAACGCCACCCGCACCCAGACGATGCTTGACGCGCAGCGTGCCCTTGTCCTCAGCGAGGTGCGCGACCTCCTGCATGGCGAGCGTGAAGCCGTCCGCGACCAGATGCGGGACCTCCTGGAATCCGAACGCAGCACCCTTCCTTCCGTGCTGAAGCGTCCCCTTGAGGACCAGTCGCGTGTTCTGTTCGAGGAAGTGCGGCGCCTCATGGAGCAGGAGCGCGAGACCCTGTTGGCCTCGCTCACCCCCACTGAGGAAGACCAGGAGCGCGGTCGACAGGCCCTCGCGGAATCTATGAGCGCGGCCGCCACCGCAGCCGTCAGGTCGGCCGTGCCCGCCGGAATCGGCGCCTACAGCGCCGCAGGCGTCGACTCCCGCACCACCTTCAAGGCCCAGGAGGAAGCCTTCCTCGCCGCCGTCATGCAGCACGAACGCGGGGGCGTCCTCAAGTGTGCCGCCATCGAGCGCCTGAAGGACCTTACGCCCGCCGTCTACCGCCTCGCCGTCCGCGCCGGGCCTGACCACGTGGGCGAGTTCCTGGAGAAGAACGGCGCCCGCCTCGACGGCGTCCTCGCGAAGCTCGGCCTCGGCGACAGCGGCGCGTCCCCGGGGTTGACCCTCGTATGAGAAACCCCCGCCGTGCCGATGTGCTGCTGGCCGAAGCCGACACCGCCAAGGCACGTGGCCGCCCCGATGTTGAACGCTACCTGCTCGACCGCGCTCGCGAGTGCCTGCAACGCACTGGGACGCCAAAAGTGACACAAATCTCCAGGTAGCGGCGGCCTCTCACGTGGCTTCATGGGCAAAGTCCCCAAGGTCCCCGGCACCTACACCCTCGGCAACGGTCGCCGCATCCGCCGCTTCGCCGATGGCCATGTGGAGTTCCTGCCCGGCGAGGCCCAGTCCCGTTCGACTGCGCGCTCGACGGCGCAGTCGCAGCCTGAGCGTCGCCGCAAGAAGGCGAAGCCGAAGCCCAAGCCCCTCCACGTGCGGGTCTGGAAGTGGGCCAAGAAGCATCCCGCCAAGGCCACCGCCTCCGTCGTCGGCCTTGGTGTCGTCGCCCACCCCGATTCGCGTCGCGCCCTCGTCGGCGCGGCCCGCACGGGCACCTCCACCGTCGTCTCCTTCGTCAAGGGCCGCCAGTAGGCCCACTCCAGCCTTGGCGTCCCTCAACCGGCGCCCTGGCTCTGCGCCCCTCCCGGGGCCTCGTTCCGGGCACAGAGGACCACCATGGCCACCGCCTTCAAGCTTACTGGACGCCTCAAGTACGTTGACGACCGGGGCAACTTCCTGCCTGGCATCCCCCTCAGCGTCAACGCGTCGTGCAGCGACGTTGCCGAGGCGAAGGTCACCTTTGACGACTTCGACTCCGACAAGCGCTACCGCGTCCTGCCCGGCCCCAGGGGCAGCATCGGCGTCCGCTTCGTGGACCTCAAGACCAGTGCCGACGGCGTCGACACCAAGAAGCTCAACCTCGTCGTCGGGCAGGCCCCCACCACGCTCACCGTCCGCGACGACCAGTTGAGCGAGAAGGCCGTCGCCGCCACCACCCGCATGCAGGGTCTCGATGACATCGTGTTCACCACCGGGAGCGACTTCGGCTTCGTCCAGAAGGTCTGAGCCCCATGGGTCGTTTCAAGCGCGTCCGAGGCAAGGGCGTTTGCAGCGACTCCTTCAAGCCCCTGGTCTCCGTCATCGGTAGCTCCTGGGACCGAGGCGAGATTGTCGACGGCACCATGAGCATCACTGGCGCTGGCGCCACCCTCATCTGGCTCCCGCCCGGCTCCCCCAAGCCCGCCGACACCGACGGCGACGAACCCTGGCCCGCCAGCGGCTTCAAGTTCTGGGGACCTCGCGCCGCCCCCGGCGCCAGCTTCCCTCTCGAAGGCTACTGGGTCCGCAACACCGTCGCAGGCCAGAACGCCACCGTTGGCCTCAGCGTCACCGTCGACCTGGAGGCCCCCTGATGGCAGGCGGCCTCTTGCCCGTCGCGCCCCCCGACGAGACCACCCTGACGCAGGCCACGGGCGTCCTGGCGGTGAAGGACCTCGGCGTCACGCCATCCAAGGCCGCGTCGGCGCTCAAGCTTCAGCCGATGGTGGGTGCGTGCGCCTACAAGAGCGTCGCGACGGAGACCATCTACGCGCCCCTGGTCGGCTTCGTCCCGAACAGCACGGGGGTTTCGACCACGGAAATCGAGAACCGTTGCCGGATGGCGGTGGCGGGCTCGTTCACGGCGGCCACCCTCATCGCCAGTGGTCCCCTCGCGGTCGGTCACACCATCGTGGTTACGGTCATGAAGAACGGGGTGGCGACCACGATGGCCGCCACCATTGACGAGAACAGCGCGGCGGGTGCGACCATCAGCTTCAGCAACCTCCAGACGTTCACGGCTTCTGACAAGCTCTCCATGCGCATCGCCTACACGGGCGTGGGCAGCGGCGCCAACAAGGGCTTCGCGTGGAGCCTGGGGAGGGAGTCCTCGTGAACGACCTCGATGCCGCCCACAGCGCCAGGGTTGCGGCCAGCGCGAAGAACCAGGCCGACCTTGAAGCTGCCCTCCAGGCCGCGCGGGAGCGCCTGCACGCTGCACTGCCTGCCTTCGCCCAGTACGAGCAGGAGGTCGCGGAAGCTCGCCGCGCTTGCGGCGCCGCCGAACACGCGGCCGACGACGAGCTTCAGGCTGCCCACGATGCCGCCACGCCCGCGCAGCTGCAGGCGTTCGACGCACAGGAGCCCGCTGAGATTGCCGAGGCAGCCAAGGAGTCCCCATGAAGCCCGCCGTCTACACCCCCATCAAGTTCTCCAAGGAGACTGGCGCCCCCGTCACCCTCCTGCTCGGCGTCGACTCCGAGGGCAACGCCATCGCCAACCAACCGGCCCGCCTCAGAGCGTTCCTGGAGAACCAGTTGACCGCTGGCCCCAACCGGGTCGCCGAGGACTACCTCGCAGGCCGCGTCCGTGTCCTTCCGGGCTACGTGTCCCAGGCGGACTACTACGCGGAAGCCGCCGGAGGCCCCCCCAACATCGGCATCCAGGTGCCCTCCCGGCGCGTCCTGAGCCCCGCGCAGAAGGTCGCGGGCGCTGGCTTCGTGGCGGGCGCCCTCGGGCTCCTGGTCGCGGCCCTGCGGAGGCGCTAGGTGGGCTCCTTCCTCGGCATCGCCAACCCCTTGGACCCCGGCACCTACCGTTGGGTCGCCCCCGCAACGGAGCGCGCGGTCCTCGTCTTGAGCGGCACCGAAGCCCTCTACGCCCTGGGCGGCGCCCTCAACGCCGCCACCGGAGGCAAGACCAAGACGTATGACGCCTACGACGCCCTCCACAAGGGCGGCGCCATCGGCACCCGCTACAGCACGACCACCCAGGCCCTCAGCGGCTACCAGGGAACCACGCCCGGCCAGGGGGAGTGGCGCCTGCCCGTCCTCAACCCCGCCACGGCCAAGCTCGGCGGCGAAGTCACCGCGTCCGTCATCGACGGCTTCGGCGGGCCCGTTGCCGACGCGCTCAGCAAGAGCCTCTTCGGCGTCAAGCTCAGAACCCTCGCGTGGATTACCGGCGGCACCGTCGTGGGCCTGGGCGCGCTCTACGTGGTGCGCTCGACCCCGCAGTCGAACAGGCGGTGAACTCCGTGGCGCTCTCTCCCGAAGACGAAGACGTTGTCCTGGAAGTCTTGCGGAGCAAGGGCATCTGTTCCGACTGCGTCTCCCGTGTCCTGGCCGTCCTGCAAGCAGGCATCGCCGCCATCGAGGACGGCTCCGGCCTCGAGGCGGCCTCCCGCGTCGGGATTAAGCCCCTCATCCGCGTGAACGCCCCCGAGGTGCGCCGGTGACGCCGGGGGAGCTTCAACTCCTGACGGCGCTCCAGAAGGGCCACCGGAGCGCGATGAACCTCGCCAAGCTCGCCTTCGGCCTCGCCGCCACCGCCCTCACCCTCGCCGGCTACTGCATCGGCCACTAGCCGCAGTGGAAGAGGCCGCCCGAGTCCTGAGCGATGCGCATGCATTCTTCGGCAACACCCGCGCTCATCCCCATTCTGTAGGCAAGGAGGCCGATGATAATGGCCGCCAGGATGAACCCCTTCCAGAATCCAGCCCGCTCTTCGGCAGAAGGGCGGCTCCAGAAGGGCTTCTTGGCAGGCGGTGCGGGGACAGGGTCCATGCACAATGGCAATCCGCGCCGCCAGATGGACTTTCCGCGACGTGGCTGTTCCGCCTGCTCGGAATGGTGCCCGGCGACACCCTCGAAGACCTGTTCCCCGGCACCGGCCAAGTCGGGCGGTCCTGGGCGACGCTCGCGCAGTGCAGCGCGACACGTCGCGCCTGCCAGGACGACGCAACAC
>DATLBS010000020.1:0-26320 GCA_035526765.1 Thermoplasmatota archaeon
AGCTCTGGCGCGCCTTCCACATGCGGGGATTGACGTAGAGCTCAGGGGTCATGCCGACCATCGGGATCATGCTCATGGTCTCGACGCCGCCGGCCACGATGCAGTCGTTCCAGCCTTGCTCGATGGTGCTGTGGGCCAGACCCATGGCGTAGGCGCTGCTGCTGCAGAACCGGTTGATGGTGGCGGCCCCCGAGGTGTCGGGCAGGCCTCCCAGCAAGGCGACCTGGCGAGCGACGTTGTAGCCTTGCGGGCCCTCGGTCATGGCGCACCCGATGAGGGCATCCTCCACGAGCTTTGCATCCAGCTTGGTGCGTTGCAGCAGGCCCTCGATGCACCAGGCGCCAAGGTCGTCGCTGCGGGTCTTGGCGAAGGCGCCCTTGAACGCGCGGCCGATGGGGGTGCGGACGGCGTCGATGACGACGGCTTCGTTCTTCACGCGGTGCGGATGGCCGGCCTTGGGTTATAGGCTTCTTCGCGGGGGCCGCCGACCACGGACCCCAGGTGACGCAGATTCCACGGTGGCTTGGGTCCGGATGCTCCACGTCCGGTTCTGGATCATCGACCATCCAGCACCCCCGTGTGGTGGGGGCGTCCAGCACCAGGGACTTGCCTTGTGGTGCGCGGAGCGCATGGCCCCAACGAACAGCGGAGACCGCGGAACGCGCGAATCGGTTTGGCCACAAGAATGGGTTCCGTGGTCTTCGCGAGTTCCGCGGTTTCGGTTGCGCGCGAACTTGCAAGCTTCGGCGGGCGCGTTGCGCGCTCCCCCATTCCATCGCTCACAATGCCAACAGGTCGTGCCGGCCGGCGGTGTCGCCACCACAGCAAGGCGGAACGGGTCGGCGGTCACGACAGACCGAAGGGTCGGATCAGCAGACACGTGGATTTTGGACGGGCGGTTCGCGGCCACGAGAAAGATGCAGCCAACAGGTCGAAGCATCTGGTCCGTCTGTGTCATGGGTGGTTCAGGTGGGCGGGAAACACTCCGCTCAAATGCAACCGACGCCTGGAAACCCTGTGCCCGACGCGAAGCCCGCCTTCCCGCCCGGGCTGGGCGTGGCCATCGTGGTGGTGTCGGTCTCCTTCGCGGCCCCCCTCTTCCGCCTCACCGACGCGCCCCCCGTGACGGCCTCCTTCTGGCGCCTCGCCTTCGCCGTGCTGCTCCTGCTGCCCTTCTCCTTCGGCGCCCTCCAGGCCTGGCGCGCCTACCGGGCCCCCGAATGGCGCATCACGACCGCCGCCGGCCTTGCCCTGGCTGCCCATTTCGCGCTCTGGGTCACGAGCCTCTTCATGACCTCCGTCGCGGCGGCCACCTGCCTCGTCACCCTGCAGTGCGTCTTCGTGGCCCTGGGTGGCCACTTCCTCCTGGGCGACAGGCTGGGGCGCATGGGATGGACCGGGGTGGCCGCCGCAAGCCTGGGCGGCATCGTCATCGCCCTCGGCGACGGGGCCCTCGCCCCCGATTCCGCCACCGCCATCTGGGGCGACGTCCTGGCCACGGTCGCCGGGCTCGGCTCGGCGGCCTACATGCTGATCGGCCGCCGCCTGCGCCGCGACCGCGGCCTCGTCGAGTACGTCCTGCCTGTCTACGCCATCGCCGCGGTGGGGCTGGCCGTGGCAGCCCTCGTGTTGAGGCAGCCGCTCCTCTCGTTTACCCAGTCCACCAGCCCCGCCAACGGCGCCGCCGCGTGGCTGGCCACGCACTTCGGCGCCTGGGCCCCCTTCGTCGTCTTCGTGCTGCTGGCGGCGGTGCCCATGCTGGGCGGCCACACCGTGTCGAACTGGGTGCTCAAGCACCTCCCCGCCCACACCGTGGCCACCTGGATCCTCCTTGAGCCCGTCGGCGCCGCCCTGCTGGCCTGGCCGGTCCTTGGCGAGGTCCCCCTCGCGACCACATGGATGGGGGGAGCCCTCGTCCTCCTGGGCGCCTTCCTGACGATCCCCCGCCGTGGCGCCACCGCCGCCACCGAGCCCGCCGGCTGAGGCATATAGAGGTTTAGGGACGCGATTGATATGCCTTGAAGACCGAGTAGGGCAGGGTTCCCCCATGCGACACCACGCAGAAGCCCATGACGAGCGGGCGGAGATGCTGCACCTTGCGCAGGCCTTCGATGGCCTCGTGGGTGCCCTCCACGATGGGCACCCCGTGCCCCGCGTGGACCTGGAGCAGGCCGCCTCCGCCGCCACGTGGCTGTGGGACGCCATCGGCGCCGACCACCCGGGGGAGTTCCCCGGCCATCGCCGCGTCCTCATGGAGCACGCGGCCGGCGCCTCGCGCGGCGAGGCCCACCACATCTCGCTCGTGCAGCGCGCCGCCCTTGGCATCGCGCAGGACCTGCGCCAGCAGGCGGGCGCCGTGCCCGACCGCCGCCGGGCCGTCGAGCCGGAGCTGGAGGTCGCCGTGCACCACCTCGACAAGCGGTACGCGCGCTTTGCCGCGCACCTCGGCACGCCCGCCAAGCCGGCCGTGCACGCCTAGGGCCGGGGCGCAGCCAACACGCCGGCGGCGCCGCCGTGCTACGTCTCACAGGGGATCTCAGCCAATGCGCCCGTGACGGCCTCGAGGGCGCCCATGTGGCGCAGCGCCTGGATGCGGGAGCCGTGCAGCTTGAGCCGTCCCGACAGGAAGGCCTTGCGCTCCGTCGTCTCGCCGCGCTGGATGGCCGCGAAGACCGCGTAGTCGCCCTCCAGCGTCACGGTGGGCCTGAGCGTCTCGAGCACGCCATCCCCGGCGTGGCCCATGCGGCCCTCCGCAAGGCCCGTGCCGTCGAAGTCGGCCCACAGGTAGCCGTAGCGGCCTTCCGGTGCGTCGAGGATGCGGGTGAGCAGCCGCAGCTTGACGCCCTGGACGGCCTCCTGCACGCGGGGGTCCGTGCGCATGAGGGCCAGGGCCTTCTTGCCCCAGCCAGGACCCAGGTACGGCACCGTCAACGCCCCGCGACCCCGGCCCGCGTTCTTGAACGTCACCCCCGCCGCACCAGTGCAGGCGGCGCGACGATGCTCCCGGGACGGTGAGCGGGGCGCCGCGACCGATTCGTTCATAGCGCCCAGGATTGTAGGATTAGCCATGGGCGAAGGCGTGGCCACCGTCACGGATGCGAGCTTCAAGCAGTTCACGGGCCAGCAGGGCTTGGTCCTCGTGGATTTCTGGGCACCGTGGTGCGGTCCCTGCAAGCGCATCGGCCCCGTCGTCGAGCAGCTGGCCACGGAGATGCCCAACGTCAAGTTCGGCAAGCTCAACACCGACGAGAACCAGATGACGGCGGTGCAGAACAACGTGATGAGCATCCCGACCCTCATCGTGTACAAGAACGGCCAGAAGGTCGACCAGATCGTCGGCGCGGTGCCCAAGGAGATGCTGGTGGCCTCCCTCAAGAAGGCCGCGTAGGTTCCACGCCTGCCCAACCGCAGATTCCACAGATCAACGAGAAATCCCAGGTTCGTCCTTTGCCGTCGAGCGCTCCGCGCTCGGGTCTGGAGCTTGGCCGCACGGCCCTGCCGAAAACCGCGGAGACCGCGGAACGCCCGGAATACGATTGGCCACAGGATGGGTTCCGCGGTTCGGCGGGCGCGGCTTCGCCGCCCCCCATTCCATCGCTCACAATACCAACGCGAGGTGCTGCTCGACGGTGTCGGCGTCACAGGAGTGTTTGGCTGGCGGCGGTTTGACGACATACGATGGGTGGATTCGGCGAACGCGAAAGGGCTGAAGCTTGTCTGAGCGTGTCTCCTTCTATCTGTGGCCTCTGCGGCACCGTGGGCGGCCAGCGTCGCCCCTCGGATTTGTGGAGGGCAACCTTCCTTCGCCAAGCCGTTCACAGGTGCTATAAACCCGGTCCAGGGTGGATTCCCGCGTGGCCCTGAAGAGCACCGTGCTGGCCCCGCCGCCTGCCGCACCCGCGCCGCGCGCCACCACCGTCCTCCGGGTGGGTCCTCCCCCGAAAAAAGGCCTCCTCGACCTGTCCCTCGGCATCCTCGGCCTCCTCCTGCTCCTCTCCACGGTCGGCCTGGCCATGGCGCTGCCGCACAAGGACGTCCTGCCACAGCAGTTCAACGTCGCGTACCTCGACGACCTGCACCCGGAAGGCAACACGGTGGCCTACATCGCCGCGGGCCAGAGCCACGACTTCGAGTACGAGGTGAAGTTCGACGACGTGTACAGCATCACGATCGCCTACGGTTTCCTCGACGATGTCCCCGCCAGCGCCCCGGACCAGTTCGTCCTGCGCCTCTACGACCCCAACGGCAACTCCGTGGGGCCGCCCGGCGTGGTGGCCATGAACCGCCCGGCCGAGGGCGACCCCGACGCGGCCCCCACATGCCCCGACGTGCAGCTGTGCACCTTCGCCTCCTACAAGCCCCTGCGCTTCACGAGCCAGCTCACGGTCCTGCTCCCGAAGCCCAACGACGACATCGTGGAGGTGCAGGACCAGGGGATGACGGAGAAGAAGCTGGCCGCTGACCTGCAGGCCAAGGCGCACGTGGCGACCAAGGGCATCTGGACGATCAAGGTCGCCATGCCCCTCAACGGCGCCGGCGGCTGCGTCCCCCCCTCGGGCCCCAGCCAGGACGACGCCAACCGGTTCCTCGTGTGCCAGCAGGAGGTGCAGGCCGCGCAGCAGCCCGGCACCGCCTCCGCCCAGGGCGGCGACGCGGGCAACGAGTTCTCCATCGATTATTTCACGTACGTCAGCTTCGTGGCCGATGCGAAGAAGATCGGGTGACGCATGGCCGCGACTGACACCATCGTAGGGATCGCCGGAGCCGTGCTCCTCGCCGCCGTCATGGTCGGCGTGTTCGTGTACGAGTACAACAATGCCCCCGCCGCGGCCAAGACCGGCGATGCCGCCACGGCGGACCACTTCCGGCAGGACTACCCCGCCCTGGACCCCATGGGCGACATCGATGGCGACGGCAGCGCGAACTACCAGGACCCCGACATGGACGGGGACCACGTCGACAACCTCAACGACACGGCCACCGCCTTCTCGCAGCGCTTCACGGGCAACATGCCGGCCCCCAGCCCGCCCCAGCAGGCGGCCTCCCCCATCGACTTCACCTTCCGCGTCGAGAACGGCACGGTGGGCGGCAAGTTCACGCTGACCTACAGCACGACGACGCCGGCCCCGCTCCCCGGCGCCCCCACCCTGACCCTCGAGCTCCGCGGCGGCGACGCCACGGCCTCGAGCCCCGTGCGGACCCAGGGACAAGGCAGCACCGCGGTCACCGTCGTGATCGACGCCGAGGCGCTGGCGCCCGGGACGTACACCCTGCATGTCGCCCAGTCGCAGCCGGGACCCGCCACGGACTTTGCCGTGGAGTCCAGCCTCGACTACGGCCTCGGCCACGCGGCCCCCGAGCACCAGCACTAGGCCGGCCGCACTGGGCGTCCGCGCGAAGTGGCCTCACGCGGCGAAGCGGAGGAACGCGGCCCAGCCGCCCATCTGCTGCAGGCGCTGCCCCGCCTCGTGCCCGGTGGAAAGGATGGTGATGCGGGCCCGCGCCGACTCGGCCGCCTCCAGCGCCTGCGCGGCAAGGCCGGTCCGCACGACCTGGTCGGTCACCAGGAGGTGCTCGACGGCGCCCGTGCCGAGGGCCTGCTGCACCTCCGCGGACCCGTACGCCGCGACGCCGCCGCGGGCGATGCGCTCCATCAGCTCCTCCACGAGGGCAGCCTCGAGGCCGACGCGGTGGCCGCGGGAGACGCGCTCGACGATGCCGCGCTTGACGGCCTCGTGGATGCCGGCGCGCCCGCCTTGGCTCGTGCCCTCCGTCACGGCGCCGGCGGCAAGCTGCGGCGCCTTGGCCTGGACGGCCTGCAGGAACTCCTCCCGCCACCACCCGGGTCCCACGACGATGAGGGGGATGCCGGGGTCGCTGCGCAGCAGCCGCAGGCTCTCCAGGGTCGCGGCGTAGAACTGCTGCTTGGCCAGTGCCGCTCCCTCGTGGCGCTTGCCTTGCCCAGCACTTGGCAGGCTGCCCAGCATCTGGATGCCGTACGACTTGAGGAGGGCAAACTGGGCCTCGGAGTCGTCGATGGCCAGCAGGATGAGGTGGGGGCGCTTGCTGGCGGCGACCGCCTCGTCGATGAGCCGGAGCTGCCAGGGCTGCAGGGGGTGGCGCGCCTGGACCTGGACGTCCATGCCGTCTGGGCGGATGATGAGGGTGTGGTGGCGCCCCATGTCCTGGGGGCCGGCCTCGATGGGTCCCAGCACGCGAAGGTGGTCGTCGAAGTCATGCCACTCGACGGACTCGGCGCGCACCCCTAGCCGCACGCGGCGCTTCTCCATCTTCGCCTCGCGGATCTTGTCCCCCGTGGATTCGGCGGTGCGGACGGTGTCGGCGGTGACGCGGTCGCCCAGCTGGATGAGGCTCCGGAGCGTCCACAGGTCGTCGAGGGAGTCGACCTGCAGGTGGAGGAAGCCCTCATGGACCTCCTTCTTGAGGAGCCTCATGCGATCTGCGCCTCCCTGACCAGCCGCAGAGGTCGCAGAGTCTGGGAGGGCCTTGGCGGGGCGGCTGGATCAGGGGCCACCGAGATCCCTTGGCTCTGCGGACCGGCGGTTGGCAAGGTCATGCCCCCACGAACTGCACGGGCCCCGCCGGCAGCACGGCCTGCGCCTCCTCGTTCTGGACGCCGTACCTCTCCACGAGGGACTGCGCGGCGTCGGCGGGGTCCATGCGGCCGGGCACCATCTCGAGGAGGTCCGTGGCGTACCGCTGCAGCGACTCCTGTGTGCCGCCCACCAGCTTCGCGAAGGAGCGCGGCGCCTGCGCGACCTGGTCCCGGGCGATCGGCCTGCCCTGGGGGTCGAGGTGGATGCGGCCGACCCACCACCGCATGGGCAGGTCAGGCTCCACGTTGCGCTTGCCATGGATGATCCAGGCGCCGCGCGGCACGAACTCCCCGGACCTCGGGGTCTTGCTGACCTGGCTTGCCGTCACCCAGTACGCGGTGGCGGAGCCCGACTGCCGCCAGGCGCGGCTCGAGGTCACGGCGAAGTGGCACGCCGCGCGCAGGTCCTCGGGAGGGATCTCAGGCACGGTGCCTTCGGCGGGGCGGACCACGACGCTGGGGGCGCCATGGATCTCGGCGTGCACGTAGCGGTCGCCGTCCCGGAGGTACTTCTTGACGACCTGGTCGTTCTGGCTGGCGTTGCGGCCCCCCACGGCCACGAGGCCGCTGGGCGTGATCGTCCACCGGTACGACTCGAACCAGAAGTGGCGGCTCACGCGCTCCACCTTCGCGGGCGGCGCCCCGAAGGCGTCCAGGCCCTTCTCCTCGACCTCGCGCAGGCGGCCCCTGGCGTCCTGCAGGGCCTTGTCGGCCCCCTCGCGGCGACTGCGCGCCTTCTTGGCCGCGGCGTAGCAGGCCTCGGCGTTCTCCTGGACCGTGAGGCGCAGGTCGACCTCGACGTCGCGGGGCGAGCCGTCCAGCAGGGTGAGGCGCAGCAGGGCCGTGCCGTTGTGGGGCCGCAGCTCCGCCACCTGGCGCGCGAACGGGTTGCCGTCCCGGCGCGCCGCCGCAAGGGTGCGCTCGACCTCGGCCCAGGAGCGGTCCGCACGGGCCTTGTGCAGGGCGTCGAGGATGCCCTGCACCTGCGCGAAGCCGGCGTAGAGGGCCTCGCCGTCGGCCTTGTGGCGCCCCTCCTCCGCGACGAAGCCGTCGATGGCCGCGGCCACCTGGTCGACCTGGCGCTGCACCTTGGCCACCGCCTCGTCGAGGCGCGCCTGCCGGGGGTCCTCGGGCTCCTCTTCCCCCTCGCCTGCGTCCACGGTCCCGATGAAGTACTGGTCGAGGGCGGCGCGGAAGCTGGCGGCCTCCTCGTGGCTGTAGCCCGGCGCGGGGAACCTCAGCAAGGGGAACGGGACCGCATCCACGACGGCGGCGGCGCCCGCCTCCTGCGCGTAGACCAGGGCGGGGGCGAGGTCGTTGCGCGCGATGTCGTCGCCCAGGCGACGCAGGGCCGCATGCACCGCCGCCACCTGCGCCGGGCCGAGCTGGGCTGCAGGGGTGGCCTTGTCGACGCCGGCCCGCAGGGCCAGCTCCTCCGCCCACAGCGGTCCGAAGCCCAGGTCGAGGGCGAGGCAGCGCACGAGGTCACGCTTGGCGGCCGCCAGGCGCGCGGCCAGGCCCTCCTGGGTGAGCTCGAAGGGGCGGGAGGAGCCGGGCGGCGGCAGGTAGGGTTGGCCCTTGCGGAGGCTGCGTGCGCCGAAGTCGCCGCCCTTCATCGGCAGCAGGATGACGCCCTCGCCATCGAGGAGCAGGAGGTTGCCGTCGCCGAAGAGCTCCAGGACGAGGGAGCGCCTGCCATCGCCGCGCTCGAGGTCGAGGCGCAGGAGGCGGTCGAATCCGACCTGCGCAAGGCCGGTGACGCGCGAGTTCTCCAGGTTCGTGCGCAGGATCTGCGCCACCATGCTGGGCTTGTCGGGGTTCTCGGGGGGGCGCTGCGTGACGGTGACGAACTTCCCCAGCTCGAAGAGCAGGTCGATGCGGCCCGCCCCCTTGCGGCGCAGGCGCAGCAGGATCTGCTCCTTGGCGGGCTGGTAGGCCTTCTCGAGGCGCGCGCCCACCAGGAGGGGCGCCAGCTCCGCGGCCAGGGCGGCCACGTCCACGTTCGTCATGCCCTGCTTCAAGACTCTCTGGCGACCGAGCCCACCTTTTTGAAGGGGGTCCCTGTGGCCGGCCCCGTGGCAGAGGACAAGAAGGCCGACGGGTACGAGTTCGTTCCGCCGGACTTCGACGAGGACGCCTTCATCCACCGCGAGCTGACCTCCTTCAAGACGACCACCATCCTCTTCGTGTGGGGCATCGTGGCCGCGGCGGCCTCCTGGGCTGCCTTCGTGGCCGTGGGCGGCTCCGACATGGGCTGGTTCATCGGCCTCCTGCTGTGCGCCGTGTTCGGGTACTGCCTGAAGTTCCTCTACCCGCGCCTGGGTGCCGACATCGCCCACTTCAAGCGCAAGGAATGGGTCGGCACCGGGTTCCTGTTCTTCTTCACGTGGCTGAGCTTCTTCGTGCTGGCCATCAACCCCCCTGTCACGGACATCGCGCCCCCGCAGCTCTTCGTCAACGCCGGGCCGGCCGTGCAGGAGGCGGGCGGCGCCGTCACCCTCGACGTCGTGGCCACCGACAACGACCGCGTGTCTGGGGTCGACGTGCAGGTCTTCAAGGACAACGACCGCTGGAACGTCTCCTTCGTCCCGGTGGGCCCCGACCACATCCAGTCGACCCTCGGCTCCCTGCCGCCGGGCGCCTACCGGGTCCAGGCCAAGGCGACGGACGCGCACGGCCACACCGCGACGCACACCACGAACTTCACCGTGGGCTCGCCTCTGCAAGTCACCTGGCCCGCCGCCAATGCCTTCGCCGTGCCGACCGACCAAGTGGTCGTCAAGGTCGCCGGAACCCATCCTTGCAGTGGGGATTATGACAAGGGTCGCGACTTCGACTGCCTGCGCACCGTCTATCTCAAGCAGACCGACGGCACCGCGGTCATCCCCATGGAGTACCACACCGACATTGTGGTCGGATGGCTGGCTACGGCCAACTTCCAGGGCTGGGCGACGGGGAACCACACGTACCAGGTCGTGGCCCAGTACCCCGACCGCTTCCTCGCGGCGCAGAAGGTCCCTGGCGGAGAGATCACGAGCGCCCCCCGCACCATCGACATGCGCCTCACCCCCGGCGACCACACCGTGGGCGTGCCGGGCCAGCCGGCGCAGCGGACCGTCGAGGTGCCCGAGTCGTCCGCGCCGCTGCTCGCGGTTGCATTGCTTGGCCTGGCCTTCGTCGTGCGGCGCCTGCGCGCCTGAGGCCACGGGCGGCAGAGGGCGACCGCCACCTAGCGCAATGGGGGTCCGCGGTTCCGCGTGTCTCCCCTGCTTCGTTGGGCGCGCTGCGCGCGCCACGCCATCGTCCGCAGGGCAACACGACCCTGACAACCTCGGCGCCACAAGCGAGTTGGATGGGTTGGCGGGGTTGCGATCCACCATGGGCCGAAGTCTGGAACGAAGAACAATCCGTCCACCCGCTTGGACGAACTAGGGCGACCAGCGGGGCAAATCCCAGCGGACAACCATACGGCAACCGAGGCCGCGATGAATGGGGCTGCGCGGATTTGAACCGCGGTCTATAGGTCCCGAACCTACAAGTATACCAAGCTAGCCCACAGCCCCGTGGATGCTGCGCGCACAGAGGGGGAGTATATGGCCGCTACGGACCCCTCGGCCGCTGGCGGGTCCTGGCCTCAGCTTCCCAGCAGGGACTGCAGCGCGCCGCGGTGCACCGGCTTGGAGACGAAGTAGTCCATGCCGGCCTCGAGGCAGCGGCGCCGGTCACCCTCGGAGCGCAGGGCGCTCACGCCGACGATGAAGGGGGTGTTGGCGCCCATCTGCCCGTGCAGGAACTGGGTGGCGGCGAGGCCGTCCATCCCGGGCATCATCACGTCCATGAACACGATGTCGTAGGAGCCCATGAGCGCGGCGAGGACGCCCTCCTCCCCATTGCCGGACGTGTCGCAGCGGCAACCGAGGCCCTCCAGCATGGCCTGCATCGCGCGCCGGTCGGTGCCGGAGTCCTCCACGATGAGCGCCGTCGGCGGTCCCCTTCCTGCCTTCCGTCCCTGCAACAGGTCCTGCGCCTCGAGCATGCAGGCGTGGTTCCGGCGCGTTGCTTCAAGAGGCATGCCAGGAAGGTTTAACCGCTCCAGAAGGGCCAGCCGTGGTCCCCGCGCGGCGGAACGGGGGAACGATGAGAGGAACGGTGGATGGGGGTTGCGCCAGGACTGCCCTTGCATGGCTTATGGGCTTTCCTGACAAGTATAGGGTGACGCGTTTCTGCGAGGCTCCCATGACCAACGATGCCCCTGCCCAACCCCCCGCGGCCAAGGCCGCCCCTTCCACGTCCTCCCAAGCATTCCCGGCCGTCCAACCATCCCTGGCGCCGTACGAGCCATCTCCCTCCTTCCCGCACGCCGCGGGGCCCTCGGCCCCCAGCGCCTCAGCCTTCCCGACCGATCCGTATTCCCCCAGGCGCGAGCCTGGCCGCGCAGGCCTGGCCCATGCCGTGGCCGCCATCGAGGGCGCCGTGGAGGGGGTCACGCAAGGCGTCGACCAGCACGGCCTGCCGCAGGCCACGCATCGCGCCATCGACCAGCTGGACCGCCTCTCCGCCAACGCGCGACGCGGAAGCGCCGCGCCCGAACGGCCGTCCGCGCTGGCACGCCGCCTGCACGAGGCCACCAACTCGGCGACGCGGCAGGTGCACAAGGCTCAGGACGCCATGGAGGGCGTCGTGGCCGACGTCAAGCTGAAGGCGCACGCCGTGGCCGAGACGGGCCGCCGCGCTGCCGCCGCCCCGCCCGTGCTGGCCCGTGACGTGGGCCAGGCCGCAGGGGCCTATGCCGGAGGCGTGGCCCGGCAGGCCGGCTGGCTCTCAGGCGCCGGGATGACGGGCCTCTTCGCCCTCGTGCTCCTCACGGTGGCCGCGGCCGCCTGGCTCACCACCATCCTAGGCCTGGCGGGCGCGACGCTCGTCCTTGGCCTCCTGTATGGCATCGGCGCCTTCCTCTGCATGGGCGCCGCGAAGGCCGCGCGCAAGCGGGCCGACGCCAAGGCGCGCACGCACCTCGAGGCCGCGGACGCCCACCTGAAGCACGTGGGAGAGCCCGTGCGCGTGGCGTTCCAGCGCTGAGCCGGCGAACCGCCGCCCAACCCCTGTCCCTGTCATCCCAGTGAGACGTAGGTGAACACCATGGACCCCCAAAACTACGACAACGAACAGCAGTACGACCAGGACAAGAACGGCTTCGCCAGCAGCGAGAAGCCGATGCGTGGCAACCGCCCGAAGAGCAAGAGCTACCACGACTCCTCGCCCGAGGAAGTGAAGCAGCAGGTCAAGGAGACCGTCAGCAAGGGCATCGCGGCGGCCGCAGGAGCCGTCGAGGGCGTCGCGGACGAGATGGAGAACGACCACCTGCCCGACACCGCCGGCAAGGCCATCGAGATGGTGGGCGAGACCGCGCGGCGCATCACGCAGACGACCGTGGAGCAGGCCAAGAAGGTCAAGGACTCCGTCAAGGGCGGCACGAAGGACTCCTTCGGAGGCAAACCGGGCATGGGCTACGACGACCGCGAGGCGCACACCTTCGGCAGCCAGTCCAGCCAGGCGAGCCAGTCCGGCGAGATCGGCGAGTCCACGCAGGACGACGAGATCTAGCGCCCACCAGCGCTCCTTCCCCCCTTCTTTCCCGTTTCCGTCGGGCTTCTTTTCTTCCTGCGCCTGTCACAGGGAATGCGCCTTGAGGAACCGGGCGGCGACCGCGGCCGGGTCACGGCTTGCCATGATCCCCTCAGGCAACAAGGCGCGGTACGGCGGCCCCAGGTACCGCTCGTCCAGCAGCAGCACCACGCACTTGTCGCTGGCGCCGCGGATGGGACGCCCCATGGCCTGCAGGACCTTGTTCATCGCGGGGTACGTGTAGCCGTAGGCCCGGCCCTTGCCTGGGTGACGGGCCTCCAGGTGCGCGATGCCGGCCTCCACCTCCAGGTCGGGGGGAGCAAGGGGCAGGCCAACCACGGCCACGGCGCACAGCAGGTTGTCCTTGAAGTCGACACCCTCCGAGAAGGATCCCCCCAGCACGCCGAACAGGATGGCGCCCTCGCGGCCCCTCTCGCCCTCGAGGGTGTCGAGCACGCGGTCGCGCTCGGCCTTGCCCCACCCTGGCTCCTCGACGATGGCGTGCTTGCGCGTCTGCACGCGCTCGCGCACCTCGCGCAGGATGGCGTAGCTGGGGCAGAACACCGCGACGTTGCCGCGGGCGCTGGCGGCGACGTCCGCGATCGTGGTGGCCATGCGGCTCCACATCGCCTCGTCACGCGCCGCGTACCGCGTCGTGTGGCCTTCGCCCACCACGACCAGGCGGTTGGCCGCGGGGAAGGGCGACTCGTAGCTGCGCACCGTCGTGCGGGTGGGCTCGAGGCCCAGGAGGTCGCGCACCATCTCCGGCGGCCGCAGGGTGCCGCTCATGAGGATGGAGCTGTGCACGCGCTCGAACACGGACTTGGCGGGGATGCTGGGGTCCAGCAGCCGCACGTGCAGCTCGACAGGCCCCCCTTCGTCCCATTCGAGGAACCGCAGCGCGCCGTTGCGGAAGCGTCCCCAGTCCTCGAGGGCCTCCTGCAGCTGCTCGGCGGCCACGACGGCATCCGTGCCCTTCTTGGTCTTGGCCACCAGGCTACCAAGCGCCTCGACCATGTCGACGAGGCTGCGCGAGGTGCCGAAGGCGCCCCGGCGTTCCTGCTCGAAGGCGGCCAGCAGGTCGTCGACCTCGAGGCGGGTCACCAGCCTGGACTCGGTGGCGGCGCCACCGTAGCCGCCGCCCCCCGCACCGCCGAACGACTTCTTCTCCTCGGGCTTGGCGTTGGCGGCCAGGCGGGAGAGCGCGCGCGTGAGCGCCTGCACGTCGGCCTCGACGTCGCGCGCCTTCTCGCCGCGCGCCTCGGCGGACACGGCGTCCAGGAGGAAGGGCGTGATGCGGTGGGCGTGCGACTGGCGGATGCGGTCGGGCAGGTTGTGCGCCTCGTCGACGATGAGCACGATGTCCTGCAGGCCACGCCCGATGCGCTCGAGGCTCTGCTCGCGGATGTCGCTGAAGAGGTGGTTGTAGTCCGCCACCACGACGTGGGCCTCCGTCGCGGCCTTCATCGCGACCATGTGGGGGCACAGGTGCGCCGACCTGGAGGCGTGCATCAGCTCCTCCACGTGCAGGACCCCGCTGCGCACCCTCGCCAGCGTCCGGTCGTCGACGTCGCCGAGGAACTCGCACGCCTTCGTGCGGGTCTCGCGGCTGCAGAAATCTGGGAAGCGGGCGGGGTGCATCTCGGCCGCCTCGCGGCGCAGGCACATGTCGCGCTTCGAGACGAGGTCGACGAGCGTGAAGGAGACGCCGCGGCGTTCCTGGATGGTCCGGAGGGTCTGCACGGCGATGCGGTGCTGGCTCTGCCGGCTGGTGAGGAACATCACCAGCTTCCCCTCCGCAAGCGCGTGCGCAAGGGCGGGGGCGAGGCTGGCGGCGGTCTTGCCGAGGCCGGTGGGGGCCTGGGCCACGAGGTGGCGGCGCCCCTGCACGGCCATCGTGACGTCGCGGGTGAGGCGGCGCTGCGAGTCGCGGATCTCGTCGAAGGGGAAGAGGCCCAGCTGGGGGTGCGGGGCGCCGGCGTGCACGGGCGTCCATGTGGGGGCCTGCGGCTGCAGCGTCGGGTCGTTTGCGCTCGGAGGCGGGGCCATCGTGCCGAGGCCCTGCTGCCCCGCGGCAAGGGAGATGCGGCGGCCTCCCGACGTGACGGTGCGGGCGCGGCCAGCCTGCGTGCAGCGGATGCACACGAGCGTCCCGTTGGTGGGGCGCAGGAGGCCCTTGCACGTCGGGCAATACGCGGCCACGAGGTTTCCAGGAGGAGCCCGGATATAACGGGACTAGGACAGGGGTCTGCGCTCTCCACGCACGGACCACGCAGTCTCCTAATGACGTGTGCCTCTGCTTGGCTTTCGGCGCCCGCGGTGCAAGTCCTATGGGTGCGTGGGGGCGGCGGCGGGTTGTTCCAGCAGCGATGGAAAAGGGGCGCGGCGAATCCGCGCCCGCCGAACCGGTGGAAGGTCACGGGGCCGTGCGCTCCGCGCACCAAGAACAGTTTTGCTGGTGCTGCACGCCCCGCCGTCCAAGGAGTGTCGTCTTGTCAATGATCCAGGACCGGACGCGGAGCGCCCTATTGCCCGACTTGGGAACATGGCCAGGTGCAGGTCATTGCCGCTCGTTCCGCGAGTTCCGGGTGCAGTTGGGGCGCTACGGCAACGCGCTGCCCAGCATCGTGCCGCCGACCTGGACGCCGACGGCCGCGCGCGAGTGCTGGTAACTGTCCGACATGCCGCGGGGCCCGTTGCAGGGAGGCGAGTTGAACGGCGTCTCTGCGCCGCAGTTGTCGATGAGGGCCACGTACACCTGCCCCGTCGTCGGGTGGATGTCGATGTCGAGGAAGTCGTACATGCCGCCGTTGTCCGTGCCGAAGCAGCGGCCCGAGCAGGAGCCGCGCGCCAGCGGGTCGGTGACGTCGTGGGCGGTGACCGTGGCAAAGACCGGGGACTCGTCGTTGGCGTTCAGGCTGAAGCCGACGTAGGCGTTCCAGGTGGCGTTCTGGTACTCCGACTCATGCTGCCGCTTGCCCGTGGTCTGGTTGACGTCGCCCACGTGGCTGCCATGCGGCGTGGTCGTGGCTAGGTACAGGAACGCGATGCGACCCGTGTCCCCCGCCACGATGGAGGGGAACTTCGCGGCCGTGACACCGGGCGCGGTGACGTTGATGGGGGAGGACCAGGTGACGCCGTCGTCGCGGCTGATCGAGAGCCGCGGGTACGTCTGGCGGTCGAGGAAGAAGTAGTACACGTTGCCAGCCTTGTCGGTGGAGACGATGGCCTCGTGGCCGTCGATGCCGACGCTGCGGTCCACGACGACCTGGGTGAACGTGAGGCCGTTGTTGGTGCTGCGGGCGACCTCCGCCTTGCCGCACTGCCCCTTGGGGACGAAGACGGTGCCGGTCTTCTCGGAGGCATGCCCGTGGCCGTTCAGGCCGCCGCACACGCAAGGGATGGCATCCTCCGGGTTGTTGGGGTCGACCTTGCAGTCGTTGCCCTCCGAAGGGGTCTCGGCCCCTGGGTAAGCCGGGACGCCGTCCGACCAGGTGAGGCCGGAGTCGAGGCTGTGCGTGCAGGAGGTGGCGCCGACCTGGTTGATGCAGAAGTACAGGATGCGGCCCTGGCCCAGCACAGGGTTGGAGACCAGCGTGGTCGCGGGTCCCGCGAACAGGCTCTGGTGGTCGTCGACGGGGAGGCCGCAGCAGCCGGGGTTCGAGGTCCAGGACTCGCCGGCGTTGTCGGTGTAGCTGAGGAAGCCGCCCGCCGCGAGGTTGAGGTCGATGTTGTAGAGGCGGTCCGTGACGGGGTCCGCGTAGACGTACGGGTCCAGGCTGGTGGGGGCCGCCGGGACACCGGGGGCGCGGCCGTTGGCGGGGACGATGAACGGCGTCTTGTCGGCCCACGTGCGCCCCTCGTCCTTGGAGATGAGCACGCGGGTGCTGGCGAGGTTGCCCATGGCGACGTCGAAGGCGATGGTGGGGAACAGGATCTCGCCCTTCTTGTTGATGCCCACGGTGGGCTCGCCGCCGCCGCGGGTGCCGACGTAGCGCTCCTCGAACACGGGCAGCTGGCCAGGGTACGCGGATGCGGGAAGCGCGCCGTCGGGTCCGGCCACGTAGGGCACCGGTGGGGCGATGCCGTTGACGGGGGAGCCCCTGGTGGTCGTCGAGGTGTCCGTCTTTCCGCTCGAGCCGAAGCAGCCCGAGAGGACTAGGAAGACGATTGCGGAAGACGCCAGAAGGGAGCGCATGGGCGTCGCGACACAGGTGCGCCATTTGGCCTTTGTGAGCATGATCCCGACGAGTTTTCGTGATAATGCGGCGGACGTAGTGATTGACCGCGTTCTCCGTAACGGTACTCATTCTCCGTCACGGTCTTGCGGGTGGCCTACCAGGACCTTGCCGGTATCCTGTTCCACCCAAATTCAGATAATCTGCACAATCATCGGGTTCTTAAGGGTCTGAGATTTGCCCCTCGTGGCCGCAAGGCTGAGTGTGAGACGTGAAAACTCAATCCATGCTTTTAGTAATTGGATATGTGTTATTGATTGTTCTACCGAGCAATGCTCTTGCGCAACCAGATACTTCATCCTGCACGGGTCTTACGAATATTTGTCAATGCACGGCCCAATGGTCAACACCATGGTTCCCCTTCCCCGCTGCCACTGGAACGGTCAGCATCGGATGTTCGATTGACTGTCGGATGGATGGAACTGCAGTGTCTGGAATGTCGACGAACGAAGCCGCCCTAACACAAACTTCCACCGGCTGTCAAGGATTACAGTCACCCAATGTTTTCAATTTTGGTTTCTGCTCGACGTGGGGCCCAAATTCTTTGTGCGTGACTGACCCAATCACCGTTTCATCATACAGTACTTGCACTGGCGACGGTTTCTCCCCCGTTCCAACTATTCTCATGGCGACCTTATTTTGCAATTCGGCTGGAACCAACAATCTGGAGGCTTCCGTCTCCGCCAAGCAGATTCTAGCAACTGATGCCCTAGAAAAAAATCAATTGAATGTCGGTGATTTGATTTGCATCGACGTTCAAGAGGGGTGTACGTTGCTGACCCCCGGGGGTGTTCTTGCCGTTACGGATCCCCAGTCATTGGTTTGGTTCGAATGTGGATTGAACACATGTCTGAAGGCAGGATTCTCTAATTTATAGACAAAACATTATCCTTTTTCCTTTTTTCCATATTTTTGTTCGTTTTTCCGGGAAGTTTAGCGGGAGATTGGAGTTTCTTTGATTTTTCGTTTCAGCGGTGTTGCCTCCCGACTCAACTATGGGCAGGACCGACGACCGATCCGAAGCCGTCAAATCCAGGAGGGGCCCCGCTTCCATACTCTCGGCGTGCAGTCCCCGGCGAGTCGCTTCACGCGGATGACGAGGGCTCTCCCTCACCTCGGTGTCCGTGGTGGTGGGTGGAGGTGGTCGTGCCAGGTCAGCGGGACTGGGAGTCCTGGGACTCGCGCATCTTCTGGGCGACCGACTGGATGACGGATTCCTTGCTGCCCTTCTTGGCCACGAGCACGCGGCCGTTGGCGAGGTTGGGCATGCCGGGGTGGCGGGACTTCTCCTCGCGCTCCGGGGCAAGCCCCAGCTTCTTGGCGGCGGCCTCGACCCACGCTGAGTCGGGGCCCTTCACGGCCAGGCCCTCGGGGACACGGCGGCCCTGGCCGCGGCTGAGGGCGCGGTCGAAGTAGCGGGGCCACAACGCGAAGCGGTCGGCGCCCTTGGACACCATGGGGACCTACTTGGCCAGCTTGATGCCGGACAGGGCGCCGGACTGGCCGGGGCGCGAGGTGATCTTGACGGAGCCGATGTCGGTGTCGACGACGGCGCCCTTGGTGAGGATGTTGCGGCGCACGTAGTGGATGTTCGCCGGGTTCTCGGTCACCGTCTTGATGGTGGCCTTCTGGACCTTGCCGGTCTTCTGGTCCATCGCCATGATGTGCGTGGTGGCCAGCAGCTTGACCTTCTGGTGGGCGCCGCGGGTGCGGATGAGCTTCTGGGTGTGCTCGGCCAGCCTGGTCTCGGCGTCCTCGGGGGCGACCTCGAAGCGGCGCTTCTTGCGGCTGAGGATGAGGCGGCCGCCGGAGGGCTTGCGGATGGAGAGGCCTTGCCAGAGGGACATGACGGTACCTGTTGGCTCACGCGACTTGGAAGGGGTATTTATGCATTGATGCGGGCCTCCTCGGAGGCACCCGCGAACCGCACCCGGGAATCGAACCCCGGCGACCCTGTGAGGATGTAGGCGGTGGGGCCGAGGTCGGGAGTGAGGGGGGTCGTCCACAGGGAGACCTGCACCTGGAGGTCGTCGCCCGGCCAGGCCCGGATGGGGGGCGCGAAGCCGGTGGGCGGCACGGACAGGTCGAGCCGGTACGTGCCGATGGGAAGGATCCCGGTGCCAAGGGAGGCGCACCCACCGTCGACGGCCCGCGCGGTCTTGTTCAATGTGAGCACGTAGAGGAGGCTCAGCGTGCAGCCGGGGTCGTGGTTGTTGCCGGTCTGCATCTGCGTCCCCGTGAAGCGCACCCAGATGGATGCCTGTGCGTCCGTCAGGTTGGCCCCGTGGCGCAGCGTGGTGTTCCAGAGGAACGTCTGCGGCGTGCTTCCCTTGGGGAGGGCGATGGTGGCGTTGCCCGTCCCGTTGAAGGCCGCCAGGGGAGCCGACAGGAGGTGCATCGTGTCGCTCGCGCGGGGCGGGAGGGCGCTTGCGTTGGCGGATGGCAGCGGCGACCCGTCGGTGCCCAAGGAAGGCGCCGCATCGGTCACGGTTCCGGCCGGGTGGCCGCCCGTGCACCCGCCCAGCGCAGAGGCGGCCAGGAGGAGGGCAAGGACCGCCGGGCGCACGCCACTCGACCCATGGGGCGGCACATCAGCCTGTGGGTCGCGGGGCCGTCCTGCCAAGGGCGGGGGACAAGTCGGACATGTGACTCCATCGCTCTCCCTTATCACCAAGCCCCCGTTGGCCGTCGCGTGGACAAAGGGTGCCGCCTTGGCTGACCCGCGCGGGTCCCTCGTGGCCGTCGGCGGCAACGAGGACAAGACCTCCGACAAGGAGATCCTGCGACGCATCGTCGACCTGCCCAAGGGCGGCGCCAAGCACGTCGAGATCATCCCCACCGCGTCCACGGTGGCGCGCTCCGTCTCGGACGACTACATCGACGCCTTCCGCGACCTGAAGGTCCCCAAGGTGGGCGTCCTCGACATCCGGGAGCGGCGCGAGGCCGACCACGAGGACCACGTGGAGCGCATCCACAAGGCCGACGTCATCTACCTCACCGGCGGCGACCAGCTCCGCCTCACCACCGTCCTGGGCGGGTCCCCCGTCCTGGACGCCATCGTCGAGCGCTACAAGGAGGGCGGCGTCATCGCCGGGACCAGCGCGGGCGCCGCCGCGATGAGCTCCACCATGATCTCCGGCGGCGACGACGGCAGCATGCGCAAGGGCTCCGTCCGCATGTCGCCCGGCTTCGGCCTCATCAAGTCCTGCATCGTCGACACGCATTTCCTCGACCGCGGCCGCGTCGCGCGCCTCCTGGAGGTCGTCGCCTCGAACCCCGGCCACATCGGCCTCGGCGTGGGGGAGAACACCGGCATCCTCGTGCGCGAGGGCCACATGGTGGAAGTCATCGGCTCCGGCATCGTCGTCGTCGTGGACGGCACCGCGATGCACTCCACGAACCTCACCAGCATCAAGCCCTCGGAGCCCATCGCCGTCGAGGGCGTCCTCGTGCACACGCTGGCCCCGGGGTACCGCTACGACCTGAAGGACAAGAAGTACCTGCAGCCCGAGAAGTCCCGGGAGCGGACCAAGGAGACGCGCGAGAAGGAGAAGTCGAACCAGAAGGAACGCTGAGGACTGTCGCGGTCCATCCGCCGCCAGGTCAGGTCAGGTTCGTGCCCGTCCGCGCCGCCCTTGGGGGCCCTGGGAACTAGTCTCCCTGGGCATGGAGCACCAACTGGCTGTCGACGCCAGGCGCTCCACCGAGCGCCACGACGGGTGGGCTGTTCGGCGGCAAGACCAGGTTGCAGGAGACGCGCAGGCGCACGGAATCCCCGGGCGCGAGTTCCTTCCCCTGCAGGAACGTGCCGGTGGTGCCGTCGAGGCGGAATCGCCCGGCTTCGGCGGGGCCAAGGGAGGAGCCGCTGCAGTCCTTGGGGTTGGACCCGGAACTGCTGGAGGAGGTCTTGGTGCGCACCTCGAGGGAGAACCCCCAGGGGCACGAGTCGAGGGAGTTGTAGGCGCCGGCCGGGACCTCCACCCACACGGTCCAGTTCGTCCCCGCGAAAAGGGTCATGGCGCGGTCGGGGTCCCAGCTCCACTCCACCGATCCCTGGCCGGCCGCCGGCACGCCGGTGAACGGGCTGCGCACGGCCTCGCCGCCCTTCGACTCCCAGGCCATCGTGGGCGCCTGCAGGAGATGCAGGGCGGGGGCCGTCTTCGGTTGCACCACTTTGATGAGGGGGTTGTTCGCGGTCGGGGCGCTGTCCTGGGTCGTCGTCGTCGTCGCGTCCGGGGACTTGGGGGAGGCGCATCCAGGCAGAAGCAGGAGCAGGAATGCGGCGGCGGCCAGGGCACGCGTCATGTCCGCCTCACTTCGCGTGCGCGACTTAAGCCGCTTGGTGCAAAGCCTGGACCCTGAGTGCGCGCTTCCAGGGCGCAGGGGACTTGGAAGGAGGGGATTGGAAAGGAACGAACCACGCAGAGGCGATGCATCCGATCCATGCGGTATCTGGAACCAGGTAGGCGCCGAAGCCAGCGCACGCTAAGGACTCCCCGGCCTCTGTGTCCTTGGTGGTTGGTGGAGCGGGACTATTCCTGCCGCGCCTCGCGTCCCTGCCGCTCCAGGATGAGCCGCAGGATCGCCTCGGGGTCGTCCAGGCGCTTCAGCTCCGTGCGGGTGACCACGGGCATGCCCTCGAGGCTGGTGCGCGTCGTGTGCTCGACCACGAAGAAGCCGGGGCGCCCCGTCACCTTGCTGACGGAGGTCACGACCTTGGCGCGGCGGCGCAGCTGCGGCGAGTCCTCCCCCATGCCGGTGAGGAACGTGTCGGATTCCTGCGTCGTGATGGCGTTGAAGGGGCTGCGGCGCGTCGCGCGCACCTCGTAGCCGAGGGACTCCAGCATGCGGCGCACGAGGCCCTCCATCGGGTCCACGGCGTCGGCGGCAGGGGCCTCCGGCTGCGGCACCTTGAACGAGCTGGGGTCGAAGGAGTCGAACGGGTTGATGGGGCGGATGAGCTCCGACTGGAGGAACTCCTCGAGGCGCATGGCCGCGTCGATGGAGGCGCTCATGCCCTCCTCGTACATCTGGATCGCGCGGCGCGAGACGCCGGCGATCTGCGCCATCATGCCCAGGCTCAGCTGCGCGTCCTCACGCGCGCGGCGCAGGGCGACGGCGTCGAGCTGGACGTAGAACCCGCCAGGGGCCGCGAACACCATGGGCGGCTCGCCATGGAGAAGGACCTGCTCCAGCGTCTCCGGGGTCATGATGGGGATGTCGTGGCGGTTGTAGACCACGCCGGCCTCGAGGTTGCCGGTCCCGCTGCGGAGGCCCACCAGGATGGGGCGGGCGTCCAGGAACTTGCAGAGGACCTTGATCTCCTGGGCGATGGCCTCGCTGAGGGCGTCCACGTTGGAGAGGACCTTGACCATCCGGAGTTCCCTGTCGCGGCGGGCCACGAGGTCGAAGCTGACGGGGCGCAGGTCGCAGCGTTCGCTCACCGTGAAGCCGGCGCGGGAAAGGGTCTCCCGCACCACCTCGATGAGGTCCGAGCGCGCCATCACGGTTTGATTTGTTGGACTTCTATAAGAAAGTTCGCCTTTTTTCTCCTAGGGCGCAGCGGTCACATCCCCTGGTGGGAGGGCGCGGCGGCGATGACGGGGACACCACCCAGGGAGGCATCGGGGAAGCCGGACCAGCAGTCCCTGCCCACGCAGTCGACGCCGAGGTAGTCGCCGATGAAGGGCCCGCCGTCCTGGTTGATGCCGAGGTCGCCGTCGAAGGAGCGGCTGGCGACGCGCTCGGTCTGCCACTTCGTCCCGCCGTCCACGTCCACGGCGTGCGTGATGTCGATGAGGGTGTGGTTCTCGGCCAAGCCCGCCACGGACCGGAGCATGGTGGCTGGTGACTCAGGCGCGGCGCACGTGGGCCGCGGCCACGACGGTCTCCTTGCCGTTCGAGGATTCCGGCACGCCCGCCCACACGTCGTCGCCGAGGGCCGCGACGCCGATGTAGTCCCCGATGAAGGGCGCCCCCGACTGGTGGCGGCCGAGGTCGCCGTCGAAGCTCACGGCGCTCACGCGCTGGTTGGACCAGGTGCGTCCGCCGTCGAGGCTGACCGCGTGCAGGACGTCGATGAGGCGGTGCGCCGGGTCGAACCGCTTGTCCATGTAGAACACGTGGACGCTGCCGTCACCGGCGACGGCGAGGTTGCCAAGCCACTGGTGGCTGGTGGTGTCGTCGTCGTTGACGCGGGCGGGGCCGCTCCAGGTGCGCCCATCATCGTGGCTCGAACGCACGAACACGTCCGCCTCGTCGAGGTCCGCGGCGTCGTAGAGCGCGTACAGCGTGCCCTTGCCCGGGCCCTCCGTGAGGTCGTACGCAAGCTCCAATCCGGAGCCGACGCGGGCCTCGGATTCGCTGAACTGGGAGATGCCCTTCATCTGGAAGCCGACGTTGGCGTCGAGGAACGTCTCGCCGTCGTCGGTGCTGCGCGCGAACACGATGCCGGAGCCGCCCTCCCCCGCGGAGCCGCCGCCCCCGGCGACCACGACGGTGCCCGTGGGCGAGGCCGCGATGGCCTGGCAAGGGGTGTCGCCCCCCATCGTGAGCGGGACGCGGAAGAGCTCCGCGCTGCGGCCGCCGTCGCGCGAGGCCAGCAGGTGGCAGCCGCCCGAGGTGCTGCCGATGACGCTCAGGATGCTCTGGGTCGCGGGGTTCACCGCCATGCGGCTGTAGTCGGTGGGGTGGACGAGGTCGGGCTGGTACGTGATGACCTGGGGCCAGGTGTCCCCCCCATCGGTGCTGGTTGCCAGCAGGATCTTCCAGCCAAGGAGGCCCGGTTGGCCCAGGACGTCATGGGTCGGCGTGTTGTACTCCTGGCCCAGGAAGTGGTAGACCTCGACGAGGTAGTGCAGGGCGCCGTCCTTGGTGAACTGGAACATGGGGTCCGTGTTGCAGTCGTACCCGAAGTACGGGCTGGTGGGGTCCGCCTGCCGCTGCGCGTAGGTGCCGCCGATGTGGACGTCCTTCCAGGTGGCGCCGCCGTCGTGGGTGACGAAGACGCCGTTCCACACGCACTTGCTGCTGTACATGGGGTCCACGTCCTTGGCGCCGATCACGATGTTGTTGGCATCCGTGGGATTGATGGCGAGCCAGGTCTCCTGCTTGGGGGCGGGGCCGTGGCTGGCGCGCGCGAGGCAGTCGTGCGGCCACGTGGCGTTGGCGCGCTCGTGCGCGCCGAGGGAGCAGTCCAGGTTCCACGGCGGGCCGGACGCCTGGGGCCCTTCCGCCGCGGACGATGGGGCTGGGCCGAAGCAGCCCGCCAGCACGGCCGCCGCGCACAGGGCCACCGCAAGGAACATGCGCACGCGACGGCACCCAGGCCCCGCGTGAAATACGTTGGCGCGCACGCAGGCCCTGGGAAGCCGGCCATACGCTAAGGACCAGGGCCGGAACGGGGGGGAGGGGTGCACTCAGAAGGTGAGCCAAGGACGAGGGAAAGGAAGAGGGAAAGAGGGGCAGAGGACCGGAAGCCTGCCTAGCGCGGCGTGCGCGGAGGCGCGTGCTTGGGGTAGCAGTCCTTGCAGTAGACCGGGCGCCCCTCGGTCGGCTTGAAGGGGACCTCGGTCTCCTTCTTGCAGTCCGAGCAGGTCGCCTTGTGCATCTCGCGGGGCGGACCGCGTCCGAAACCCCCGCCACCGCCGCCGCGCGGCGGTCCTCTGTCGTCGTATCCCATGTGGTTCAACTCGACGGCCCCTTGGCGGGACCATCGCTTGGGTAGTCGGCTGATGGTACAAACGCTTGCCGGAAGCTGCAGGCGGCTCCGATGGGGGAGCCTTCCTGAGCCGCGTTGCCGTCCCAGGCCGACCGCAACGACCCGGACGTAACGCAAGCAGTTCGACCAAATCTACTGCCGGGCGGAAGCGCGGCGCAGCGAAATCCTATGCATTTGCATCCCTGCAACCTCACCCGTCTTTTGGATTGGGAACCGGAGCACGATAAGCAAGCCGATTTCCAGGAAGAAACCGTGCGTTTCATCGGTAAGGGATACAAAGCAACAAGCACCCTTAGAAGTCTGGACCAAGTCCAGGAAACGGTTCTGGTGCACCCTTTGAATCAACCTGGGACATCGTTTCGAGGCTTCAGCTTTGGTTTGGCATTCTTCGGTGTCGTCCTGACCTTAGCCGCACCGGGTCCGTCCGTTGCGGCGTTTCCCTCTCAAGACCATTCTCAAGGACATGCAAGCGAGATGCCTTACCCTGTTTCGCCTGGATTGCCTGACCCGGTCCGGTGGAGCACCGACGCGGCAACGGGCCTGCAGTTCCGACGGGCCACGGCGCATGAAGCGCAAGCAAACTCCTGGCCTGGAACGGCTTACCTTGTCGAGAACCCCGGACTGACCTCGACAGAGACCGGCCAACAGGTTGCCACCGTGTTCACCCCGCTTTCGGACCAGGTCTTGCTTCCAGTGGTCCTCCACCACCACTACTCCGATGCACTGCTTACCTTCATCGAGGTCCCCGTGGCGGGCCCGAACCAGACCGCCTACCCCGCCGTCATCAGCAACCCTGCGATGCACCACTACGGCCTCAAGGCGAACAACACGCTGGCGCCGGGTGTTCCCTCTGCTTTCCCCGTGTCGCATGATCTGCTGGAAGTGACGGCCTCGAGCAATGGGGCGGCATTCGTGCAAGGCGAACTGCGTGGCAACTACACGGTCTGGAAGACCTTCGCCCCCGTCTGGGCCATCGACCCCTTGCCCTCAGACCAGCCCGTCGACGTTTTCAACCTGAGCGTCGAGAGCCTTACCCCGCTGCGGACGACCGTCCCGCAAGTGCCGTGCGTCCAATGCCCGCAACCGCAAGGCCAGCCGCCAATCACCGCATACATCCGGAACGAGGACGGCGGCACGGCACCACCCCCCGGGTATCCCTCAGGTCCCGCCGGGTACGCATTCTGTTCCTACGAGAACTCTCGATGCGCGTTCACAGGGGTCAAAGACGTCGCGTACGGCGCCAATGGCCACTTCCTGTACCAGCAGGCCGTCCAGTTGGGAACCGATTGCACGAACGCCGCATTCGGCGGCGACCCCGCCCCAGGCTCACAGAAGGCCTGCTTCACCCACGCGGCATCGACCAGCGTGCCCCCCACCTTTTACTTCGCCGAGGTGGGCGAGATGCAGTTCTGCACCGCCAACCCCGGCGGCACCTGGCAAGCCATCATGTCCAGCGCCGTGAACCAGATCGTGGGCACGTTCACCCCTTTCGCGAAGCAGTTCCGGTTGACCTCCCAATACGCTTTCTGCTACAGCGCGACAAGCCAAGATCTTGCCAAGGAATGCGATGCAACGGACAAATGCAAGCTCGCCAACGGCGACCCCTATCCCTTTGGCAAGTCCTCAAACCAATTCAACGAATACCTGAAGAAAGGGTGGGAGGCCATCGACAGCTTGCACAAGGCCAACACCTTCGAGGCACTCAAGGATGTCCAGGTGATGCACCTGGGGCGCGCCGCCGAGAACGTGACGTGGTGCGGGCTGTCGGCCTTCCCTATAGACCCCGACCAAGGGCAGTCGGTCATCGCGGACCCTGCCTGGTGCAGCGACACCCGTGTGGCTTCCCATGAGATGGGCCACAACTACAATGCCCGCCATCACGACTTGATGGAGAATGGGTGCTACAACATCATGGCTAGTGACACGGGATACAAGCCTGCCTGCCTGTCGTTCGCCGCCCAAAGCAAGAACGAGATCTCTGGGTGCGTGTCCGTCGATCCCGGCGGGTGCCCAAGGGAGGGCACCCGATGAGAGTCTTGCTGGTTTTCCTTTTGCTTGCCAGTTTCACCTTGGCAGGCTGCCAGTCGGCCCCCACCTCCACCTACGAGATACACGTCAGCA
>DATLBS010000021.1:0-43158 GCA_035526765.1 Thermoplasmatota archaeon
GGGGCTGGGGAGGTGGGGGCTGGGGAGGTGGGCGCTGGGGGGGGGGGGGACTGGCCCAGGGGGAAACGCTGGGAGGCGCACATCTGCGGTCGCCACCATCCTCAAGAGGGGCTTCAAGAATTGCCTCCTGATGATCTCCCGTCGGCCGCAGCGCGCGCCGCGTCCTGACCACGGCCATGAGGCCGTGCAGGCCGTCGGGACCCTCCCCGCGCCCCCCACCCTCATGCTGCGCCCCACCCAGGCCGCGGAGCACGAGCCGCACTACGTGCTGCTCTACACGGAGGAGAGCGCCCTGGTGGACGCCATGGGGTCGTGGGCCGAGGCGGGCCTCAACGCCGGCGAGGGAGTGATCCTGATCGTGCGCGCCGGCATCGCGCAGCGGGTGCGCGGCTGGCTGCAGCAGGCCGACATGGACCCGGCCTCGTTCGAGACCGTGGGCCGGCTCAGGATCCTCGACGCCGACGGCACCCTCCGGCTCTTCATGATGGGGGGCACCCCCCAGGCCAACCTGTTCCAGAACGTCATCGCCCCCCTCCTGGAGGATGTCCGCAAGGCCAGCCCCGCCGGCACGGTCCGCGCCTGGGGCGAGATGGTGGACCTCCTGTGGAAGCGCGCGCAGGGACCCGCCGCCGTGAAGCTGGAGGGGCTGTGGAACGACCTCATCGGCACCCACCACTTCCACCTCTTCTGCGCCTACCAGGCCGACGCCTTCGACACCCTTCAGTTCCCCAAGGTGCGCGCCATCGCCGCCACCCATGGCGTGCTCCTGCCCGCCGAGGACGACGCCCGCTTCGCCGCCGCCGTCGACCAGGCGCTCACCGAGACGTATGGGCCCGAGGCCGATGCCGTGCGCGCCTTCCTCGCCCAGGGCGCCAGCCCACGCGTGCCCATCGGGTTCCACCGCCTGCTGGCGCTGCACGACCTCGCCCCCGACTTCGCGGCCATCGTCGCCGCCCGTGCGGGCCTCCACTACCGCGCGAGGCCTGCATGACGGCGGCGACCGGGCACGCGCCCATGCCCACGCGCAGCATCGCCGACGCCTCCCTGCGAGCCGCGCGCAAGATGGGGCTGTCGCGGCTTTTCCTGCAGATGGTGGCCCAGGAGGTGCCCGACTCCGCTCTCGTCGGCCTGCGCATCGAGGACACCCCCGGCCTCACCGTGGCCCGCGCCGCGCACGCCTGCGACGCCGACTGCGACCTGTCCGCGCACCACTGCATCACCGCCCTCAAGCTGCAGGCGCTGGTGGGCCGCCAGCGCCGGAACGCGTTCCTGCTGGCGCAGCTGGCCGCCGAGGGAAGCGACATCCGCGTCCACCTCGTGCCGCTGGCCCGCCCGGCCTAGCACGCCCCCTGCGCGCGACGTCCACCGACGCTCTCATATACGATTCCCGAGTCGGCGGCAAAGCCCAGAAGGCACGCGCGGTTAGTCTAGTGGTAGGACTTGACCTTGCCAAGGTCAAAGCATGGGTTCAAATCCCGTACCGCGCACTGAACGGAATCGCCTCGACGAGCGGTTCCTCGCCGCCGGCTCGAATCCCGTGCAGCACCGGCGCCACGTTGTTCCTGGCCGGGAAACCACTGCATTGAGGCGGTCTTCCCACCCATAGGGTGATGTGCCGAGGCCAGGATGGCGCTCCATGGTGGTGCCGAACTCGACGTGGGCGCGCAGCCCCTTGGCCGGCCTCGTGGTGCTTGCGTCGATGCTCCTGTCCGGCTGCTCGGCCGCGGGCGGCCACGCCACGACGACGACGGACCCGTTGCAGGAGGCCGCCGTGGCGATCGCCGTGCAGGCCACGCCGACCACGGGCGTCGTGCGCGGCGTCGTGGTCGACGACGGCATCCGCCCCCTGGCGGGGGTCTCCCTGGTGCTGCGCGGCGCAGGCGCCGCGAACACCACCAGCAACTCCGCCGGCGCCTTCGGGTTCCAGGGGCTCCCGCCCGGAAGCTACCTGCTTCGTGCCGCGCGGGGCGGCTACCTTCCGGCCCAGGTCGGCGTGACGGTGCGGGCGGGCGACTCGGCACCCGACATCGTGAAGGTGCAGCTGGCCACCAACCGCTCCTTCGTCCCGCCCTACGTGCAGGTGCAGAAGTCGCGGGGCTTCATCGAGTGCACCACCAGCAAGCTCGCGCCCTGCCAGGCCACCAACACCTGCCTGGCGGTCCTCGGCTGCAACAACCTCACGGACGACCGCTCCGTCTTCCGCCTGCAGATCGACCCGGGCCCCGCCTTCGTGCAGTCCGAGTGGGTGTGGGAGGCGGCCAGCGACTCCAACCAGCGCATCCGCTTCCAGATGTCCTCCGACGACGCGGCGCGGCCCGGCTGCGCGGGGAAATGGGTCAACCAGACGGGGGACGCCGTGAGCCCCAGCTACGCCACCGTGGAGGGCGCCCTCGTCGGCCCCCTGAAGGAAGGCTCCTCCACGTGCGCGGTCAAGTACTCCGTCCAGGCGGGCGCGTTGGCGGAGCCGACTTGCCTCGACCCCGACCCGGACAACGGCTTCATGTGCCCCGGCCTCACGTTCCAGCAGGACTTCACCGTCTTCCTGCACGCCTTCTACGGGTACCATCCGCCGGCGGGGTGGCGCTTCAGCCAGGACGGGGATGCGGACCCGCCACGATGAATGCAGAAACCTAACACCCCTTGCAACGTTGCAGGGTCAAGGCAATCGCCATGCATCCGATCGCCCCAATCCTGACGTTCCTTCTCTGCCTACCTGGGTGTGCGAGCATCGACCCCGCGGCTACGTCCACGTCCACCGTTCCCGGGATTAGACCCGCCGACCGGAGTGGGGCTCGTCACCTTCACGGACACGCTGCGGCTTGCGGATCCCCCGTCGTTTTCTCCGCATGCTCCCACGGCCACGGAGCCCGTCGCGGTCCCGTTTGAAGACCCAGGTCCCACAGGCGCCCGGTTCCTTCGTTGGCTCCACGGGTTCGGTGGCGAGGGCGACATCGACGGGCTGCACCTGGCGGTCTGGGTGAGGGTCGGCGAGGGCATGGCAAGCAAAGCGGTGGGGGGCCGCTGCACGTGGGGCGGCGGACTCGACTTCCACCGGCCCGATGGGACCACCCTTGGACACTACTCGCTGCCGTGCCTGGGTCCGAGAGCCCAGCGCCCCTGCCGGCGCAGGACGTGCTCCTGGAGTTCGACGTGCCCGCCAAAATCCACGTGGAAAAAGGGGCGCGCATCGACCTCGTCCTGCAAGCCGACGTCACGGGCGCCCCCGGCTCCGGCGGCGTCCACGTCTTGATCGGCTCCACGACGACCGACTCCTGCTGCGCTTGCCGGGGTTCAAGGAACCGGTCCCCTGAACCAAAGTATCCAGGCGCACTCCCATCGCATGGGATTCCAACTCGTTGGGCTGGACCGCGGCGTCGGCTCCACAGCCAGGTTTGGCGGGCTTCGGGCTCACGACAGACCGTGGCCCTATCTTGGCGGGTTTGGAGGGTCGCCGTAGGGTGTGTGACGCGCCGGCGAAGGAGCGGGCATCTTCCATCTGTGACATCTGTGGTTAGGCAGGGGCGCCGAAGTCCAAGGACAAGAAAGCGACTCTGGGTCTCTGCGACCTCTGCGGCTGGGAGTCGCTTGATGGCTTGTGCGGCGTGGCCTACAGCTTCAGGTCCGCTTTCACGAACCCAGCGATGTCCGTCGGGAACACCGCGACCTTGACGCCAGCCGCCTTGAACGCCGCGAGCTTGCTGGCCGCGGTGCCCTTCCCCTTCTCGACGAGGGCGCCCGCGTGCCCCATCTTCTTGCCTTCGGGCGCGGTCTGCCCGGCGACGTAGGCGTAGACGGGCTTGCGCTTCACGAGGCCCGTGCGCTGGATGTACTCGGCCGCCTCCTCCTCGTGGCCGCCGCCGATCTCGCCCACCAAGACGATGGCCTTGGTGTCGGGGTCGTTCTCGAACAGCTTGACCGCGTCCAGCAGGGTGGTGCCGGGGATGGGGTCGCCGCCGAGGCCCAGGATGGTGCTCTGGCCGATGCCGTTCTCCGACAGGGCGCCGACGATCTCGTAGGTGAGGGTGCCGGACTTGCTGGCGACCGCGACGGGGCCGGGCTTGAAGATCATGCCAGGCAGGATGCCGACCTTGGACTTGGGGCCGGGGCTGCAGGCGCCGGGGCAGTTGGGGCCGATCAGGGTGACGCCCTTGGCCTTCGCGTAGTTGACGAAGACGGCGGCGTCGTGCACGGGGATGTGCTCCGTGATGACGATGACGACCTTGCATCCCGCGTCGACGGCCTCGATGACCGCGTCCTTGGCGAAGGCGGCGGGCACGAAGATGAGGCTCGTGTTGGCCTTCGCCTTGTCGACGGCTTCCTTGACGGTGTCGAAGACGGGGACGTCGTGCACCTTCTCGCCGCCCTTGCCGGGGGTCACGCCGGCGACGACGTTGGTGCCGAACTGCTTCATCTGGGAGATATGGAACTGGCCCTGGTGGCCGGTGGCGCCCTGGACGACGATGCGGGAATCCGGGGTGAGCACGACGACCATCAGGCACCTCCCTTCACGGCCGTCGCGTGGGGCGCGTGCGGAGCGCGGATGACCTTGAACTTCGAGGGGTCCTTGGCCATGAGGCTCGCCTGCTTCGCGGCTTCCTGCAGCGTGTTCGCGGTCTCCAGCCCGTAGGAGTGGAGGATCTCGTTGGCCTCCTTGGCGTTGGTGCCCTTGATGCGGGTGATGATGGGGAACTCGACGCCCTCCTTCTGCAGGACGGAGACGAGGCCCTTGGCGACGGTGTCGCACTTCGTGATGCCGCCGAACAGGTTGAGGAACATGACCTTCGGGGCGGCCTTCTTCATGAGGCGGACCGCCTCGGCGACCTTCTCAGCGTTGTCGGTGCCGGAGAGGTCGAGGAAGACGCCTGCCTTGCCGCCGAACTGCGTCAGGGCGTCGAGGGTGCCCATGGTGAGGCCGGCCCCATTGGCCATGACGCCGATGTCGCCGTCCAGCTGCACGAGGGCGACACCGCGCTCCTTGGCCTCCTGCTCGAGGTCCGTCATGTTCTCGTCCTTCTGCTTGAACTCGGGGTGTCGGAACACGGCGGAGTCGTTGAGGACGACCTTCGCGTCGCCAGCGACGACCTTGCCGTCGCGCAGGACGGCCAGCGGGTTGACCTCGGCCAGCTCGGCGTCCTCCTTGACGAACATCGTGTAGAGCTTCGCCATGATGGACGCCAGCTGCTTCTGCACGTCGGCGTCCAGGCCCGACTTCAAGAGGACGGCGCGGGCATGGAACGGCTGGAAGCCCGTCATGGGGTCGATCGTGACCTTGAAGATGCGCTCCTCGGGCACGGACTCGATCTCCACGCCGCCGTCAGGGGAGAAGATCATCATGAAGCGGCGCGTGGCGCGGTCCACGAGGAAGGAGAGGTAGAACTCACGGGCGAAGTCCAGTTTCTGCGCCACCATGACCTTCTTCGTGACGTGGCCCTTGATGTCGAGGCCGAGGATGGATTTCGTGACGGTCTTGAGCTCGGCCGCGTTCTCCGCGAACTTGACGCCGCCCGCCTTGCCACGGCCGCCGACGAGGACCTGCGCCTTGACGACGACCGGGAAATGGGCCTGCGCCAGCTTTGCGTCGAGTTCCTGCATGGACTCCACGACGAACCCCTTGGCGCAGGGGATGTTGTGCTTCTCGTAGAGCTCGCGTCCCTGGTACTCGAAGAGGTTCACGATGGCACCTGTCGGCGCGGCCACAAAGGACGCCCATAAGAGGGTTCCCTCCCGACCTTCAAACGAAGGCCGATCACGTTGCGTCTTGCGGTCTGCGACCGCACATAGCTGCCTCGCCGACAAGGGCGCACGGGGACACCGAGGGCCTATCGGCCCCTCAAGGGACATGAGCCCGGTTCCCGCAGGTTTGCGACGGCCCAATAAGCCACTATGCAGCGAACCCATGGCCCCTCAGATTTCTCCGATGCCCTCAGATTCAGGCTCTGCGGAAATCTGAGTCATCTGAGGCTGCCGCGGTCGGCTACAGTTCCTCGAACTCGTGGTACGGCTGGATGTTCTCGTTGAACCGCGCCCCCGGCGACGGCGAGGCGGCCAGCTTCTCGTAGTCTTCCTGCGACACGCCGAAGTACCGGTAAATGCCGCCATTGCGGAACTCGGCGATGAGGTTCCTGGTCGAGGGATCGTAGCGCAGCCGCGCGAGGGCCTTGGAGCGCGGCAGCTCCAGGGCCGGCAGCGCCTGCACCTCCGGGGGGAGCGTCCGGGCCGGCGCCTTGGTCCAGGCCTCGGGCAGGTCCATGCCGCGGCAGGGGTGGCGGGAAGCATGAAGGTGACGGCATCGATGCTCTGAAAGCGGGCAGGTGGGTGTTGGGGCGTGCGACGCCTCCGCCTGCAGCTGGGCCCGGGGGCCCGCACGGCCTTCGGCGTCCTCAACTTCCTCCCCATCCCCGGGGTGGGCGCCATGCTGGCCGGGTGGCGCAACCCGCACAGCCGCCTGCTGCCGCGCGGCGCCGCGCAGGCCCTCCTTGTGGTCTTCGGCACGTATCCCCTCATCGTGCCCGGCGCCGTGGGACTGGCGTGGGCCATCTTGGACGGCGTGC
The DNA here is from genome assembly GCA_035526765.1 of Thermoplasmatota archaeon. Lineage (GTDB taxonomy): Archaea > Thermoplasmatota > E2 > JACPAO01 > JAHFTW01 > JAHFTW01. The sequence continues at coordinate 6,552 of DATLBS010000021.1, forward strand.
GCATCCTGCAGGCGGACCTGGTCCCGCTTCCCCCCAAGGACGCCGCGCAGGCCATCGTCACGGCCAAGTGACCCCGCCTCGTCCGCGGCGCGTGCAGAAGCCCCTGGTCCTCGTCACCGGCACCTCCAGCGGCATCGGCCGCGAGGCGGTCGCGCACCTGCGCAAGGCTGGATGCCTCGTCATCGCCACGGCCCGGCGCGTGGAGGACATCGCGGCCCTGCAGGAACCCGGCTACGTAGAGTGCCTGGCCCTCGACGTCGCGGACGACGCAAGCCGCCGCACCGCCATCGCGGAGGTCCTGCGCCGCCACGGCCGCATCGACGCCCTCGTCAACAATGCCGGCTACGGCGCCGTGCTGTCCGTCGAGGACACGAGCGCCGCGACCCTGCGCGCCATGCACGAGACGAACGTGGTGGGGCCGCACGATCTGGCGCGCCTCGTCCTTCCCACGCTGCGGAGGCAGGGCTCGGGCCGCATCGTGAACGTCTCCAGCATCGCGGGTCACGTCTCCGTCCCGCTGCTGGGAGCCTACTGCTCGACGAAGTTCGCCCTGCGCGCCCTCACGCAGGCCCTCGACAACGAGGTGCGACGCTTCGGCGTGCGCGCCCTCCTCGTGGAGCCCGGGGTCATCCGCACGAACTTCGGCACGCGCAGCCTCGCCGAGGCGCGCGCCGACAAGCCGGTGCACGACGGCCCGTATGCGGCCCTGTACGCGCGCTGGGCGCTCCGCCGCCGCGGCTCGCCGCACGGGGCGCATCCCCGCGTCATCGCGCGGCGCATCGTGCACGCCTGCCTGGCGCAGCATCCGGGCCTGCACAGCTTCGCGCCGCTGGACGCCAAGCTGGGCAACCTCGCCAAGCGGCTGCTGCCGGATTCCTGGATCGATGCAGGCATGCGGCGCTATTTCCGCTAGCCAGGGCCAGCGCCCCGTCAGAGGGTCAGATGAAGCTGTCCGTCACGGGAAGGTTGGTGCCCGCCCCGCTCTGGGCCCGCTTGATCTCCGCCTCGAGCTGCATGGCCTCGTCCTCGAGGGGCTTCGGGTCGACGGGGACGTCGGGCAGCAGCCGCGAGACCGCCGCGATGAGGGCGGAGGCGGCAAGTCCGTCCGGGTGGTCCTTGGCGGCCTCCACGAGGAGGGCGCCGCTGGCGACCTCCATGTCCTTGCCCTGCACCAGCACCTGGGCGGTGGGGCCGGAGATGAGGGCGCGCGCCATCGCGGGGATGCCGGCCTTGACCAGCATCCGCAGGACGGGCTCCTCGCTGCTGGCGCTGTAGACGTCCGCGTGGGAGTCCGAGTCGAGGCGCACGACCGCGTCGAGGGAGAGCACCAGCCTGGCGCCTGCCGACTTGGCGACCTTCAGCGCGAACTCGGCGATGCGGCCGGCATGGACGGGGTGGAGGGGGACGTCCGCCATCACCACGAAGACGCGGGGGCAGGGCCCGCCGACGCGGCAGACGGTCTCGCCGCCGAAGATGCGCACGGGGGAGGTGGCCTGGCCGTCCTGGATGGAGACGATGGACCTGAACTCCGGGATGCGGAAGTGGCCCACGAGGGGGAGGTTGAGGTGCTTGACGAGGTACTGTGCCGCGATGATGGCCGCCGAGCCCACACCCGGCATGGCCACGAGCATGAGGGCGTCCTCGAGGGGCATGGCGGCAAAGAGCTCGAGGCCGACGTCGGTGCCCTGCAGCATGGTCGCCGTGAGCCCGGATTCGTCCGACTGTCCGCCCTTGCCGCTGCCGCTGGCCCCTGGCGCGGCGGTCTTGTCCTTCGCGGGTCCGCGCTTGGGGGCCTTTCCTGGGGTCATCCGATCACCATGGGGTCCGGCTCGATGTCGCCTCGGTCGAAGCGCTCCAGCGCGAAGGGGGCGAGGTCCAGTTCTGTCTTTCGGCCCGCCACGAGGTCCGCGACGAGTTGTCCCACCATGGGGCAGATCATCATGCCATGGCCGGAGAAGCCGTTGGCCTGCACGAGGTTCGCGGGCCCCCGCAGGGCGATGCCGAGGATGGGTTTCGCGTCCGGAGTCTTGTCGTAGGAGCCGGCCCACTGCCGCAGCACACGCACGGGCCCGAGGCGCGGAAGCAGGCGCACGGTCTGCCTGCTGAACTCGCGCGCGAACTCGAGGCTGCTGCTCCACTGCATGGACTCCTCCGCGTGGGTGCCGAGGCCCCCCACCAGCTCGCCGCGCATGTCCTGGTTGATGTAGTATCCCGTCGAGAGGTCGACCAGCATGGGGTCGAGGAAGGGCTTGAGGGGCTCCGAGACCAGGATCTCGTGGCGCTCCGGCTTGACGGGAAGCTGGATGCCGAGCTGGCGGGCAAGCTCGCGGCTCCACGCCCCCGCCGCGTTGATGACCCATTCGCACGCGAAGACGCCTTGGCTGGTGCGGACGGCCGTGATGCGTCCGCCCGACTGGTCGAACCCCTGCACCTCCGCATGGGTCAGCACCCGCACGCCGCGCGACTCGGCCGCCTGCTTGTAGCCCCACACGATGGGCCAGGGGAACAGGATGGCGTCGTCAGGGTTGAAGGTGGCCCCCACGCAGCCGTCCGTGCGCAGGCCGGGGACGATGCGGGCCGCCCGCTCGAGGGAGATGACCTGGGTGCGCACGCCGTGCGAGTTCTGGAACGCGGCCGCCTTCCGGAGGAGGGCCAGCTGCGGCTCGCTGCGGGTGAGGAAGAGGTACCCGCCCTGGCGGAAGAAGAGGTTGTGGCCGGTCTCCTGCGCGAAGCGCTTGAACTGCTCGATGCTGCGCTGGGCCAGCACGATGTTCTCCGCCGTCGTCCACTGCGCCCGGACGCCTCCGCCGTTGCGGCCCGTGGCGCCCTTGACGAGGGAGTCCTTGTCCAGCACCAGCACGTCGTTGAGGCCCAGCTTGGCCAGGTGGTGGGCGATGGAGAGGCCGATGGCGCCGCCGCCGATGACGACGACCTGGTACCGCCCCTTCAGCGCCGCCTTGGCCGGCTTCAACGTGGCACGGCCCCCTGGGCGGGCGGAGCCGCGGGGGGGTCCTCGGCGTCAGGTGCGGCCAGCGTCGCGAAGCTGATGGGGCGCACGGGCGGGCGGAACGTCATGACGTCGACGGCGTCCAGGGGGATGCCGCGCTGGTCCGCCACCAGCTGCATGCAGGCCTGGACGCAGGCCTTGCCCTGGCACGGCCCGGTGCCGACGCCGAGGTAGCGCTTCAGGTCCTCGAAGCAGTCGTAGCCATCGGCGATGGCGGACACGCACTCGTCCAGCGTGATGTCCTCGCAGCGGCACAGGAACGTCTTGGGCGTCGTCATGCGCGCACCGCCTTGTGCACGCCGGGCCGCGTGGTGGCCCCGTCGGGGCCCGCCGACTTGGCGGCCAGCACGCCGCTGGACCAGTCGAGGGCGCACCCGGCCTGCTGGAACAGCTCGATGCGCGGCGTGCCCGGCAGGTTGCAGAGGATGGTGTCGCACGCGACCCAGTCGCCGGCCACCTGGGCCGCCTCGACGTGCGAGATGCCGCGGGCCGCGAGGACCGAGCCGCCCGCGACGACGTCGGTGCCGGCGTTCTGGAGGAACGCCACGATGTGCTTCGGCAAGGGGTCGCCGTGCACGACGGCGCGGCGGCCGGGGGCGACCTTGTGCTCGCCCAGCAGGCGCAGGGCGCCGCGGAGGCTCAGGACACCCGGCAGGTCGTTGTTGGTGAAGAGCGGCCAGGCGTCATGCGAGCCGGCGCCCAGCGTGATGCGAGAGGCGGTGACCTCGACGAGGTCCTCGCGGCCGTCCTGGGTGCGGCGGAGGGCGGCCACCAGCGGCTTGCCGTGCTCCTGCGCGCCGTAGATGCCGAAGCAGAGCGCCTGCGTCCATGCCTGCACGTTGGGGAGGGCGGCCACGCGGTCGCGCAGGCGGCGGGTCTCCATCTCGAAGGGGTCCCAGGCGGCGGTGCCGCCGAGGTGCGGCAGCTCGTCGACCAGCAGGACGCGGGCGCCCGCCTTCCCGGCCTCATGCGCGCGCTGCAGGCCGCTGCGGCCGGCACCCACCACGAGCTCGTCGACCTGGAGGGTGTGGCGGCGGGGGCCGTCGGGAGCCGCGGCAAGGCCGGGGGCAGGGGGCTTGCCGACGCCGGACATGAAGCGGACGCCCCGGAGGAAGACCTCGTTCAGCAGGCGCATCCGCGTGAAGGCGTTGTGCGGGTCGAAGCCGTTCCAGTACACCTTGTCGACGATGCCCAGGAGGTCGTGCTGCGCGGTGCCGACGGTGTTCTGGCTGGTGAGCCGGCAACCATCCTTGGCCAGGGCGGTGCAGGCGGGGACGTTGGGGGTGCCGTCGGCGTTGACGAAGCAGGAGCCGCAGGAGCCCTGGACGCAGTAGAGGCCGCGGGGGCGGTGGTACTTCATGCTGCGCGACAGGACGCGGACGCCCGCGCGGTGGAGTGCGGCCCCGTAGGTGTCCCCGGGGTGGATGGGGACCTCCTTGCCGTCGAAGGTGAACGGGGCCACCGGGGGCTCGCACTCGGGAGGGGCGCATGAAGGCGACGGTCCACGTCGGGTGGGACGACGGGGTCAGCGCAGGTGCAGCTCCAGCTCCCGTTCCAGGCGGCCCGTGACCACGACCCAGAGCAGGCGCCAGTCCGACAGGAACGACTTGACGGGGTACGTGAACGTCGCGGGGCGGTTGTGCTCGACGAAGAAGTGCCCGATCCAGGCGAGCCCGTAGCCAGCAACGAGGGCGGCCAGCACGAACCACCAGGACCGGAAGGCGACGGCCAGCCCGAGGAACACGATGGCGGCGGCGGAGCCGGCGACGTGGAGGGCCTGGGTGAGGGGGCGGCGGTGCTGGCTCAGGTAGAAGGGCCAGAACTCCTGGAGGGTGCGGTACTTCGCCTCGGCCACGTGGGGGCAGGCGGGGGCGGCGGCATGAAGCTGTTGGGTTGCGGCCCGACTCCCAGCCGCAGAGGACGCAGAGACCACGGAGTGGTTTCTTCGTGGCCTGCCTCGCCACCCCACTGAACCACAGATGGCACAGATGGGAGAAGATGCCGCCTCGTCCCGCCTGTCCACGCGATCTGGAGCGTGGCACTCCAAATCCGCTTCCCTTCCGTTCGACCCATCGGTCTGTCATAAAAACTCCCACCGTCGGAACTTGCTGTGGGGGCGACGCCGTCGTCCAGAACATCGTGTTGGAACAGCGAGCGATGGAATGGGGGCGCGCGAAGCGTGCCGGCCCAGCAAGCCACGGAACCACGAAACTCCACGCAACGAACTCACTCAGGCTTCCGCGGGCTTCCGTGGGTTCCGTGGCAAACACCACAAGGCATCTTCCCTGGTTCTCCACGCCCCCGCCCCACACAGACTGTTGGACGGTCAATGATCCCGGACCGGACGCGGAGCGCACGACCGACTGGAATTGGATGCGGTCGCGCTGCGGTGGCGCCCCCTATTTCTGGCACTTCGGGCAATAGAACGTGCTACGGCCCGACTGCGTGATGCGCTTCACGGCGGCTTGGCACCGCGGGCATGGCCTGCCTTCCCGGTCGTAGACGGCGAGGTGGAGGAGGAACCGCCCGGGCTGCCCGATGTGGTCCACGTAGTCGTTGAAGCTCGTGCCTCCCGCCGCCAGGGAGTCGCGCAGGACGGCCTGGATGGACCCGTGCAGCAGGGCCACCTTCCCCGGAGGGGTGGTGTTCGCCTTCCGGCGCGGCGAGAGGCCGGCGCGCCAGAGCGCCTCGCACGCGTAGATGTTGCCGACGCCCGCCAGCCGCCCCTGGTCCAGCAGGAAGGCCTTGAGCGGCGACGCCGAGGAGGCAAGCCCGGCGGCCAGGGCCTTGGGGGTGAAGGAGCGGGAGAGAGCGTCGGGCCCGAAGTGCGCGAGGTCTGCCGCCTCGGCGCCCTTGGGGAAGAGCTTGAGGACGCCGAAGCGGCGGGGGTCGGAGAACCGCAGCTCGGTCCCGTCGTCGAGGGCCAATACGAGGTGCGTGTGACGGCGCTCGGGGTCGCCGGCCTGGGCGAAGAGGAGCTTTCCGGTCATCCCGAGGTGGACGAGCCACAGGCCGTCGCCGAGGTCGACGAGGAGGAATTTCCCATGGCGCCGCACCCTTGTGACGCGTTGCCCCTCCATCTCGGCCAAGGGTCGGGGCGAGGCGCCGCCACGCAGCTTGGCGCCCCTCCAGTCGACGCCCTCGATGCGGCGGCCCGGAAGGCGCGCCTGCAGGCCCCGGCGGATGGTCTCCACTTCGGGAAGCTCGGGCACGCCTCCTGCTGGGCCAGCGCCTTGAAAGGGTTGCGCAGGGCGGGGGATGGTGGTGTTGCCGGTGGCGCCTACCGAACGTACTGCTCGACGAAGGAGCTGACCTGCACCTGCGCGGAGACCGCGCTCGTGAAGCTCGCGGTGTAGGTGCCGGCGGGGGCCGTCGAGCCCCAGGTGCCCAACCAGGCGTTGATGCTGCAGACGCAGGTGGGCACGTCATGGCTTGCCACCGTGGACCCGATGGGGGACTTGAGCCGCAGCTGCGCCTGCATCATCACCATGACCGGGAAGCCCACGGGCGAGGTGCCGGTCACGTGGACGCCGACCCCGAGGGGCGCCCTGTCCGCGGCGAACGTCCATTCGGCGGGCTCGCTGCCCGTGACTGCGTGGGGGTCGCCTTCCGTGCGTTCGAATCCTAGCAGCCGCAGCGTGGCCGCGGTGCCGTTGGGGGCCATGGCGTACACGTGGATGGCTGCGGTGGCGCGCGTGAACTGCAGCACCAGCTCGCCGGGATTCGAGACGTTGAGGAACGCGAACCCGGAGGCGAGGCTGAAGGTGCCCAGCATCTGGTCCTTGCCGTCCCACACGCGCACGTCGCCGCCGGGTGTCGCCTCCTCGAAGGCGATGCCGGTGGTCCCGTCGGGGACTTTCAGGCCAAGGGGGGTCAGGGGGTCGAAGAGGGCGGTCTGCACCTCCACGTAGAGGGTGAGGGTGAACTGGCCGGAGGGGTCGGCGGGCTCGCCGCGGATGAGCCACAGGTGCACGGGGTCGGCGACGTTGCGGTGGAGGACGAAGTGGTCGCGCGTCGTGGCGGTGGTCTGGTCGAAGGCGCTGCCGGAGTCGACGAGGCGGTCGGCCTCAGGGGCGATGGGGAGGATGAACGGCGGCGAGAGCATGGCTGCGGTGTCCAGGACGGCCGTCACCTGCAGGGGCATGCCCAAGGGGAGGGAGTCGCTGATGTCGAGGTCCACTAGCTGCTCTCCCATGAAGCACGCCCCCAGAGGGCAGGACTGCTGCGGGGCGAAAGCGCCGGTGTAGGTCTTCGTGACGTTCAGGGGTCCCGTGTACGCGAAGGCGGCGGGCACAGGCACCTGGTCCGCGGCGAGGCGGATGTCCGGGTGCGCCATCCAGAGGCGGGGGGGTCCCACGACAGCGTCCGCCTCGGGGCCGCCAACGCCCTTGGGGGCGGAGGCGCAGCCTGCCAGCAGGAGAAGGAGCATCATGCACGCGAACGCTTGGCGACCGGCCACCACGCGCTCCACGCGGGCAATGCGGCCTTAACTTTAGTGGTGGTCGTCGAACTGGTCTCTGCCAATTGGATGGCAGGGCAGGAAGGGCGAGATTGGTCGGAGCCGATGTCAGACTAGAGGGTGTTCCCAGGGGTTCATACAGGTGGCATGAACCTTGAGGATGAGTGGGCCGCACATGGGCGATATCTGCCCATATCTTGCCTTTGGCAGGAAATGGTCCGCATTTGCGTCCAGTTCCGCCTGGAGGGCCCATGGCCTTTGGTTGAGGGTCTCGAGAGCACTTGGTTCGAGGATGGCCCGCGAGAGTCCCCAATAGAGGATCGTCACCGTGGTCTTGACGGGTTGATGGCTGTAGACGACGGTCGCGGTTTCGTTCAACAAGGGTAGGATGCTGTCGTGATCGAGATGCAGGATGCGCTTGCCCGCGGGCTGCCGTGCGCTCTGTTGGAGCTCGATCCCGTAGCTCCCCAGGTTGTAGGGGCCAACGTAGACCATGACACGGGTGTCGCTGATCCAGCGAAAACGGAATTCGAGGCCCCCCACATATGCTGGTGTGGTCCCTTCCGTGGCGTTCCCCACGACGCGCTCCTGCAACGCAATGTCATGAAGGTTGGACATGAGCCGGTAATGCCCCAAGATGACCCGGTCATGGTCTTGGACCAGCCAGAGCGAGGGCGCACTCCCCAGGGTCAAGGTCTTGTCTTGCTGGCCAAACGGCGCCGAGGCCTCGAAATGGTCGTTCCCGAAGGCGAAGTGTTCAGGATAGAAGGAAGAAGGGAAAGACCTCTCGATGCTTGAATTCACGTAAATCTCAATCAACGAGATGGACTTCGGCCGGTAGTCTTTCAGCAGCTCAGTGGCCGTCGGCACGGTGCTGCCGGTGGTCGCGGGCGAAACACAACCTGCCAGGAGCGTCAAGCCCAAGAAGGTACCTGCCAAAGTCCCAGGCATCATGGCCAGTTCTTACTCCACGTCGAGGAAGGCGCCAAATCCTCCCTTGGCACTACACTGCCATTGTCCACTGTTGTAATATGTTTCCGAGCAGGGGGAGCCGTAACCAGCCTTGTCGTACACCCCGGGGTCATAGTCCCAAATGGTCTCACCGTTGAAGGCCGACACGCCAGCGACGTCTTGGCCCGTCGTCCCATAGAAGCAACCGCCGTTCGGCTCGTTGCACACCCCATAATAACCGCCGTACCACTGGCGATAGGCACTTGCGATTCCGCCATAGGGTTCGCTTGGGGGTGCGCCGTTCCAAACCGTTTCATGAATGCTGGCACTCGTTGCGCAGTCGCCTTGATAGCAATAAATCCATCCTGATTGCGATTGGCCGGCGGTGGCCACTCTTGGCGAGTCGCATGAGCTGAAGGGATTTGTAGTCGAGTCGTGCCAGCAGCGGGTGTGCTGAGCATAGCTTGTGTCTCCCAAAATTAGATTGAGATCTTCCATAACCTGGCTGTCCGGGATGCCAATGGCCACGCAAGGAATGTCCGGCAGGCAGGAGTTAACGCATTTCAGCAGGACATAGACCTTACCATTCGCTCCCTCAATGTCGGGGTTGCATACCGCTGACGCCAAGAGGGTCTCTGCCAAAGCGCCATCCACAAGGCCGGCAGAGCGCCGAGCAGGCCTCCGCGACCACGACGGTGCCGTTCGACGACATCCTGCTTGCGGCCGAGCCAGGCAAAGGCATCGTCCGCGGCATCGTCACCGACCCCGCCGTGCGCCCGCTGGCTGGCGTGAACGTCACCTTGCGCGATGCCGGCCGGCACGCCCTGACGGACGCCCAGGGCCGCTTCGGGTTCTCCGACGTAGAGCCCGGCGTGCACTTCCTCGCCGCGCGCAAGCTGGGCTACTCCGAGGTGCAGGCCTCGGTCGAGGTGAAGGCTGACGACAAGGAGCCCCGGCTGACACAACTCCGGCTTGATGCGATTCCCGGGATGGGGCCCTATGTGTCGCTGCTGAAATGGGACGGGTTCATGCAGTGCTCGTTCATCGTGGCCGGCGCCTTCGGGACCGGATGCCTCCTCACCATCGCCGTGCCCACCGGGGACGACTCGCGCTTCTACTCCACGGTGGACGGGACCCCAACGTTCCTGCAGAACGAGCTGCGGTGGACGCCGACGCAGACCCTGGGCACCAACCTGTGCATGCGCACCTACGCCAGCAAGGACATCGGCGGCAAGCTCCTAGGGCCCGACACCTGCGGCCCGGATCCAATCCTCCAGTCGTACAACGCGACCCAGCTCAAGGCCGCCGGCGTCGGGGAGGCCCCCGGCATCGAGCGGGTCGTCTACGTCGCGTCCTATTTCCCCGCCAACGCGGCAGGGTTCGCCCTGAACCAGGACTTCACCGTCTTCACGCACCTGTTCTACAATTTCGCGCCCCCTGAGGGGTGGACCTTCGGCAAGGATGGCGAGCCGGTCGTCCCCGCCTGAACACCCCTGTTTCGCAAGAAGCCTTAACGGCCGGGGGGCGGTCGAGACCCTGATGGGAGCGGAAGCGACACAGCTCCAGGGGACGGATGCCCCCGTTCCAGCCCCCGTCCCTCCTGCGCCGCTGGCCGCCCCGGCGCCCGTGCCCAACCTGCTGGCGACGCAGCCCGACCGCGCCGCCGCGGCGGCCGCGATGGTCCCTGCCCCCCCAGCCGTCGCAGTGCCCGCCGGGCCCGCCATGTCGGAGGCCATGCGGGGCTACTTCGAGGCGCTTCACGCGGAGACGATGCGGTGCTACGCCATCGCGCGGCAGGCCCGCCGCAAGGGCAAGGACCCCACCCTCGAGGTCGAGATCCCGCCCGCCGAGGACCTGGCCGCGCGCGTCGAGGCGCAGGTGGGACCCGTCGGCGTCGCGCACCGCATCCGCGAGCTGTCCGCGCAGCTGGGCTTCGGCAGCCGCGAGGTCGTGAGCCTGCAGGTCGCGGCCGAGGTCGCCGCCGAGACCGCCCGCACCCAGAGCAAGGAGAAGGCCCTCGACCAGGCCGTGCGCACGGGGCTCTCCATCCTGACGGAAGGGGTCCTCGTGGCGCCCCTGGAGGGCATCGCGCAGGTGAAGATCGGCGCGAACCTCGACGGCACGGATTACGTCGACCTCTACTTCGCGGGCCCCATCCGGGCGGCCGGCGGCACCGCGCAGGCCATGTCGGTCCTGATCGCTGACCTGGTGCGCCGCCAGCTGGGCATCGGCACCTTCGTCGCCACAGACGGCGAGGTGGAGCGCTACAAGGAGGAGATCGCGGCCTACAAGGTCGAGGCGCACCTGCAGTACAACCCCACGGGCGCCGAGATCGAGCTCATCGCGCGCAACTGCCCCGTCTGCATCAACGGCGAAGGGACGGAGCGCGAGGAGGTCACCGGCAACCGCGACCTGCCCCGCGTCGAGACCAACCAGCTGCGCGGCGGCGCCTGCCTCGTCATGGCGGAGGGCATGATCCTCAAGGCGCCCAAGGTCATGAAGCACGTCGAGAAGCTCAAGCTGGAGGGGTGGGATTTCCTCAACCAGTTCCTCAAGAAGGGCAAGGGCGACGAGGCGCAGTCCGACGCCGATGGCCGGCCCCTCATCACGCCCAAGAACACGTACGTCAAGGACCTCATCGCGGGCCGCCCCGTCTTCGGCCACCCCAGCCGCCCCGGCGCGTTCCGCCTCCGCTACGGCCGCGCCCGCACCTCCGGCCTCGCCGCCAACGCGTTCCACCCGGCTACGATGTCGATCCTCGACGACTTCCTCGCCGTCGGCACCCAGCTCAAGGTCGAGCGCCCAGGCAAGGGCACCCTCGCCACCTCCTGCGACACCCTCGAGGGCCCCACCGCCCTCCTGAAGAACGGCAGCCTCGTGCGCTTCGTCTCCATCGCGCAGGTCAAGGAGTACCGACCCGCCATCGCGGAGATCGTCGACCTCGGCGAGATCCTCATCCCCTTCGGCGAGTTCGCTGAGAACAACGCCAACCTTCCCCAATCCTCGTGGTGCAGGGAGTGGTGGCTGCTGGAGCACGACAAGGCCCTCGCGGCGATGCCCTCCGTCGCCCGGGAAGGCCTTCCCCCGCCCGAGAGCATGGAGGGGCCCGTCATGGTGCGCCTTGCCGAGGCCACCGGCGTCGCCCTGCATCCCGACGCAACACTCCTCTGGCACGACCTCGAGCTGCTGGAGGTCCGCGCCCTCGGCGAATGGGTGAAGGCCAAGGGCGCCTGGGAGGAGGGCACCCTCTGGCTGCCGCTGGACGAGCCGGCCCCGAAGGACCTGCTGGTGCGGCTCCTTGCGACGCACCGCACCGAGTCCGGCCGCCTGCGGATCGACAACCGCCTCGCATACCCGCTGCTACGCTGCCTCGGCCTCGACGTGGAGGACCCGTCACGCGGGGAGGGCGCCGTCCTGGACACGCCCCGCCGCAAGGTGCTCTACGACCCGTGCCAGCCCGACCTGCCCACGCGTTTTCCCACGGTCGCCCTCGTCTCGCGGCTGGCCGGGTTCCTGGTCATGCCGAAGGCGCCCTGCCGCATCGGCGGCCGCATGGGGCGCCCCGAGAAGGCGGATGCGCGCAAGATGAAGCCGCCGCCGCACGGCCTCTTCCCGCTCACGAAGGCCGGCGGCATCCAGCGCCTCGTCAAGGACGCCGCCGAGCACGGCACCATCCAGGCCGAGGTCGGGGAACGGCTGTGCCAGGCGTGCGGCCGCAAGAACTGGCGCACCTTCTGCGAGTGCGGCGGCCACACCGTCCTCAAGGCGCGCCCGCCGAAACCGCAGGGCTTCCAGGGCGAGCGACCCACCACGGACATCAACGTGCGCGTGGAGCTGGAGCGCGCCAAGGCGGCCCTGCGGCTGGACCGCCTGCCAGAGACCATCAAGGGCGTGGAGGTCGTCATCAACGCCGACAAGGTCCCCGAGCCCCTCGAGAAGGCGTTGCTGCGCGCCCGCCACGACATCTACACGTTCAAGGACGGCACGGTGCGCTTCGACATGATCGACGTCCCCCTCACGCACTTCCGCCCCAGGGAGGTCGGGGCAAGCGTCGCCCGCCTTGTGGAGCTGGGCTACACGCACGACATGGAGGGGCGCCCGCTCGAGCGGGACGACCAGGTGCTGGAGCTGCGGGTGCAGGACCTCGTCCTCAACGACCAGTGCGGCGAGTACCTGCTGCGCACCGCCAAGTACCTCGACGAGCTGCTGGAGCGCTTCTACGGCCTCAAGCCGTACTACAACGCGGCCACCCGGAAGGACCTCATCGGCCACCTCACCATCGGCTTGGCCCCCCACACCTCCGGGGGTGTCCTGTCGCGCATCATCGGGTACACGCGGGCGCAGTGCCACTTCGCGCACCCCTACTTCCACGCGGCCAAGCGGCGCAACTGCGACGGCGACGAGGACGCGGTCATGCTGCTGATGGACGGCCTGGTCAACTTCAGCCGGACCTACGTCCCGGACCGCCGCGGCGGCCTCATGGACCTGCCCCTGGTGCTGTCGACGCGCCTGGACCCCAACGAGGTCGACAAGGAGGCGCACAACCTGGACACGCTGTGGAAGTACCCTCTCGAGTTCTATCAGGCCACGACGCGGCATGCCCACGCCAAGGAGGTCGCGAAACAGATGGGGCTCGTGGAGGCGCGCATCGGCAAGGCCTCCCAGTACGAGGGCCTCGGCTACACGCACGACACGCGCGACATCAACGAGGCTCCCGCCCAGACGGCCTACAAGACCTTGACCACGATGATGGACAAGATGACGGCGCAGATGGAGCTGGCCCGCAAGATCCGCGCCGTGGACGAGGCCGACGTGGGCGCCCGCGTCATCGGCACCCACCTTCTCCCCGACCTCATGGGGAACCTCAAGTCGTTCAGCAAGCAGAAGATCCGCTGCCCCAAGTGCAACGCCAAGTTCCGCCGCATGCCCCTCAAAGGGTCCTGCCTCACCTGCGGCAACGAGAACCTCACGCTGACCGTCCACGAGGGGTCCGTCCGGAAGTACCTCGAGATCTCGAAGCAGGTCGCCATCAAGTACAAGATCGACCCGTACACGCACCAGCGCATCCTTCTCCTGGAGCAGGCCGTCGAGTCCCTGTTCACCAACGACAAGGTCCGCAAGGCCAAGCTGTCCGATTTCTTCTGAGCCACTGCCAACCCGGCTGGCGCAGGTGCAGCACCATCGCCGTTCCACGACCTGGGCGAAGCCCGCCTGGCCCCGGCAGGCCCGGGGAGAAGGTCCGTCGGAGATGGCCCAAGGACAACCAAATTGGTGGTTTTCCGCGCAATAGGCCCGCCAAGACTTGGAGTGGCACGGAAGATTTGATAGGTGGAGGGTGTTTCGACGCACATGGTTGGGCATCGGTGGGTCACGGGAAGGACATCCGGGCGCCGGGGGCTGGCCTTGGCCTGCCTTTTGGTGGCCGCGGCCCTCGCAGGCTGCGCCCAGGCGGGCGCCGACCAGACGGCGCCCACCGCAGCGGGCGGGGCTGGCGCGGGCAGCGCTCCCGCCGCAGGCTCCGGCGCGACGCCGGCAAGCGGCGGCCCTGGCGGCGCGTCGGCAGCGCCCATCCGTGAGGGGACGGGCGCCATCTCGGGCGTCGTCGTGGACCCGACCATCACGCCGGTGCGGAACGCCACCGTGCAGGTCAAGGGGCTCGCGCGCAACCACACGACGGGCGCCAATGGCGCCTTCGAGCTGCGCGACCTGCGGCCCGGCGTCTACTTCATCGAGGTCCACGCGGCGCGCTTCCTCATGTCGCAGACCAGCGTCGACGTGCAGGCGGGCAAGACGCAGTCCGTGCGCATCGTGCTGGAGGGCGACGGCTCGCCGACCCCGCGGCACCTGACGGAGAAGTTCAAGGGGCACGCCGACTTCTATGCGGGGCTGGCCAGCGGCCTTGCCGAGGGCACCGCCATCCAGTGCGACTGCGCGTGGACCATCCACCCCGACGCCGGGTTCCAGACCTTCGTCCTGGAGGCCAAGGGCACGACCGGCACGCCGCCCCCGCCCGCCGTGTACAAGCAGACCTACTGGGGCTTCTACGACCCGCCCAAGACGCACGGCACCGGCAACTGGGCGGACTTCCCGTTCTCGTACCACATCCCCGGCAAGGCCTTCCCCAACGGCACCGCCGACATCGAGATCACGATCGACGGGAACTTCTGGCCCTCTGGCGCCATGGACTTCGACGTCTTCGTCACGACGTTCTACTGGGAGGCCGCCCCCGAGGGCTGGTCGTTCCTGAAGGGGGACGAGTGATGCAGCCCCAGGGGGCCGCGGCGGTCCTGGCCGCCTTCCTGCTGCTGGCGGGGTGCGCAAGCGCCGCCCGCGACCCCGGTGCGGACGAGGCGGGCACCACGGCCGTTCCCCTTCCCGGCGTCGATGCCGAGGCCGCGACGGGAGCCCTCTCCGGCCTCGTCGTGGACCCCACCATCACGCCCGTGGCAGGCGCCATCGTGCAGGTGAAGGGCCTGGCGCGCAACTTCACGACGGGCGCCAACGGTGCCTTCGAGGTCCTGGACCTGCGCCCCGGCGTGTACTTCCTCGAGGTGCAGGCGCCCCGGTTCCTGGTCTCGCAAAGCAGCGCCGAGGTCGTGGCCGGGCAGGCCAAGAGCGTGCGCATCGTGCTGGAGGGCGACGGCAAGCCGCTGCCCAAGCATTCCACGGAGAAGTTCAAGGGCCACGCCGACCTCGACCTGGGAGTCCTGGCGCCTGACATCCTGCCCTTGCAGTGCAATTGCGTGTTCGCCACGCACCCGGAGGCCGGGTTCCGGACCTTCGTCGTCGAGGGCAAGGGCACCACCAGCACGCCCCGCCCCCCTGCGCCCCCTCCCGTGGACAAGACGCTGGCGCAGGTCTGGTGGACGTTCCTCGACAAGCCGCAGACGCATGGGCTGGGCTACCAGTACACGGACTTCCCGTTCTCGCAGCATGTCCCCGGCAAACTGTTCCCCAACGGCACCGACGAGATCGACCTGACCGTCAGCGGCAACCAGTGGCCCAACGGCCAGATGGACTTCGAAGTCTTCGTCACCACGTTCTACTGGGAGGCCGCCCCGGAGGGCTGGTCGTTCCTGAAGGGGGACGAGTGATGCGGCGCGCCCTGGCCGCCCTGGCCGTGCTGGCCCTCTTCCTCCTGGCTGGATGCTCCAAGGCCTCCGAGACGCCCACGGAGTCCGTGCTGAGCGTGCCGACCTCTGAGGTCAAGGCGGACGATGCCACGGGAGCCCTGGCCGGCGTCGTCGTGGACCAGGCCATCCGCCCCGTCGCCAAGGCCGCCGTGAGCGTCCCCGGCCAACGCAACATGACGACCGACGAGGAGGGCCGCTTCGTGCTCGAGGCGCTGCGCCCGGGCCTCTACTTCGTGCACGTGGTGGCGGACGGCTTCCTCACCGTCCAGACCAGCACCGAGGTCAAGGCCGGCGCCGCGACGCCGATGCGGGTCATGCTGACCAGCGACGGCCGCCCGAAGCCCAGCCACCTCACGCAGAAGTTCCACGGCCACGTCGACATGTGGCTCGGCCAGAAGACCATCGAGGACAAGGCCCCCGGGACCCTGCAGTGCACCTGCTACTTCGAGGTCGTCCCGTCCGGCATCGTGAGGACCTGGGTGGTCGAGGCCCGCGGCACCGTCGACCTCGAGAACCCGTACGACCAGCCGAACCCGCCTTTGGCGCGCGGCAGCGTCGCGTGGTCGCTTGCGTCCACGGAGAACCCGCCAGTGGGCCGGGGGAGCCAGACGAACTTCCCGTTCAGCTACCACGTGCCAGGGGACCTCTTCGCGAACTCCACGAAGCCGTACAACGTGAAGGTGACGGGCGCCAACTGGCCCAGCGGGCAGATCGATTACGACCTGTTCGTCACGACGTTCTACATCCAGGCGCCGCCGGACGGCTGGTCGTTCCTCAAGGGCGACGAGTAGGCGGCAAGGTCGGGGATTTTCCCTACCAGCCTGAGAGGACGCAGAGACCGGGGAGTCAGGTCTCGGCATGGACTCGACGCCCACCGAGCCACAGATGCCCAGATGCTGAAGATGGGCCCGTGGTTGGGTCGGATCCGCGGGTTCCGCGACCTCCGCGTGAAGTCCGGCGCGTGTCTCGGGTTCTTCCTGCGGCTGCCTGCGCGGCACATGCCCACTCGGGACGGCGGCGCTTCCGCTGAGGCATGCGGTTCCTTCCTTCCGGCAGCAGGATTAAGCTGCGCCGCCGCGGGCCTCGACGGCCTTCAGGCGGAGCTCGCTGCGGTGGCAGCGGCGGCAACGCTTGGCGCCAACGGCGTTGGTGACGTTGCAGTGGAGGCAGATCTTCTTCTTGAGGCGGCGGTTGACAGCTTCAGCGAAGGCCATGGGCGGTCCTCTGGACAGCTGTGCGACTTAAGGGGTGTATAAGTATGCAGCGGTGACGGGGACGGGTGTGGGCACGCTGGAGGCGCAGCCGACCCACATGTCCGGCCGCTGGCGGCCGCGGCCAGACACGTCACGGGCGCCGTGATGGCCTTGGACCGGGGACGCGGATACGGGGGCATGGCAAAGCAACGCCGCAGGCTCTTCCAACGGACCGCCCCCGACGAGGCGGCCTCCCAGGTCAAGGAGGCGCTCAGGCTGGTGTCGCAGGCCGCGGAGGCGGGCCGGCGCATCGGGCTGTTCGGCGCCAAGGTCGCGATGCAGAGCGGCAACGATGCCATCTTCCACGAGTCCGCCGAGGAGGGCATGCGGTGCGGCGAATGGAGCCTGGAGCTGGCGGAGCTGCCCTCCATGAAGGCCCCCGGCCCCGAGGTGCTGGAGATGTGCGCCGTCGCCCTGCGCGACATCGCCAAGTCGTACGCCGCGGCGGCGCGCGCCATCAAGGTCACGGAAGCGGTGCGCGGGACCCAGCTGGCCGTCTAGGCGGCGATCTCCTCGCGCTTGCGCAGCACCGCGATGGGGGTCTCGTCGACCTCGCTGGCCTGGATGACCCACGGCTCCTCGAGGGCCGCGCGCGTCCAGTCCTGGTAGGCGGGCGTGGCCTGGACCACGTCCATGTAGGCGCGGACCTCCTTGGGCACGGGGAACGAGTAGGTCTCCAGGCGGCTGACCACGGGCGCGTACATCGCATCCACGGCCGTGAAGCCGCCGAACAGGAAGGGTCCGCCCCTGCCGAAGCGCTGGCGCGCATCCGTCCACATCGCGACGATGCGGTCGACGTCTGCCTGCACCTTGGCGCCGCGGTCCCTTGCGGCGAACCGCTTGCCCAGGTTCATGGAGCAGTTGGCGCGCAGGTCGGGGAAGCCGGCGTGCATCTCCGCGGCCATCGAGCGGGCATGGGCGCGGGCCACCGGGTCCCTGGGCCAGATGGCAAGCCGGGGGTTCAGGTCGGCCACGGTGTCGATGATGGCGATGGATTCCCAGGCCCGGACGTCGCCCTGCACGAAGGCGGGCACCAGCCCTGTGGGGCTGAACTGGAGGGCCTTGTCCCGGGTGTCGGGTTGGCGAAGGCGGATGAAGACCTCCGTGAACGGGATGCCGAAGTGGCGCAGCAGGATCCAGGGGCGCATCGACCAGCTGGAGTACATCTTGTTCCCGACCGCGAGGGTGGCTTGCGCCATGCGGGGCCCATTCGTGGCTTGCGCTTGAGGGTTGTGTGGCACCGGTGCGAATCGTTGTGTGCCGGTCTATTGTGTTGGTACAGGCCCGGGTCGACACGCCGTGACGGGCGGCGGGGAGCGGGGGCCCGGTTCTAACTGATTGCATGTTCCAAAGGGCGGCTTCGCCGCCCCCATGCCATCGCTCGTGATACCCACTGGTTTGACTGGACGCCGGCGTCGCCGCCGCGCCAGGTGGTTTTGGAGATTCTCGCTACGCGGCGACCGATGGGTCACCAAAACGCATGAACGAACTTCTGTGAAATCTGTGGTCAGGTGGGCGCCGAAATCCGGCTCAGCTACAACCAACCCTTGTGCTGCACCCAAGCATAACTTGCGCCAGTGAAGGTCAGGATGATGCTCACCACGAACCAGAAGTTCCACTCGAAAGGGAAGTTGTTGTGGAAGTTCATCGACAGGACGTTCGTGACGAGCGTCGGGACGAGGAAGATGAACGTGATGCCGGTGAGGCGCTTGATGACCTTGTTCGTCTGGTTGCTGAGGGTCGCGTTCCAGGCGTCGTTGGCCAGCACCGCCAGTTCCTTGACGTGCTCCAGACGCTCCGCCAGGCGGGTCATGTGGTCGGCGACGTCACGCAGGTAGAGCCGGGTCTCGTCGCGGATGTTGGGGTGGTCGCCGCGCTCCAGGCTCACCATCGCCTCACGCATGGGCAGGATGGTCTTGCGGGTCTGGCTGACGATGTGCTTGAGGTCCTCGATGCGGCGCAGGTCCTCCTCCCGCGCCTCGCCCCGCACCTGGTCCTCCAGCTCCTCGATGCGCTCCTCCAGCGCGTCCATGATCGGGAAATAGGAGTCCACAAGGGAGTCGAGGGCCTGGTAGAACACGTGGTCGATGGTGCCCACGCGGGCGCTGGGGCGGGCCGCAAGCAGGCGCCGCTCCAGCACGTCCATCTCGCCGACCTTGTCGATGCAGGCCGTGATGAGGAAGTCGGGGCCCAGGAAGAAGCCGACCGTGAGCCACGTGAGCTCGTCGTTCTCGGCGTCCCAGCGGGGCGCCCGCGCCACCACGAAGGTGAGGTCGGGGTAGTCCTCCACCTTGGGGCGCTGGCGGTGGCTGCGCACGTCCTCGATGGCCAGGGGATGCAGGTTGAACGTCGCGGCGAGGTTCTCGAGCTTCTGCTGGTCGAGGCCCTCGAGGCGGATCCACACGTGCGTGGGCCCCCACGCAAGCTCGCGGGCGGCCTCCGGCTCCTCCTCCGTGGTGCGCCACGCGCCGCCGGAGGACTGCAGGACCCGCATGCCGGCGCCACCCCGCATCCCCTATAAGCGCCCTCTGGAGCGGCGGCTCCGGACGGAACCGTGAAAAGGGGAGACTCCTGGTGAGTGGCATGGGCCAGCCGCTGGTCAACCTGGGCATCCGGGCCATCGACCACATCGACTTCGTGGTGCGGGACCTCGAGCGCTCCCGCCGCTTCTACGCCGACAAGATGGACTTCGGCGTCGCCGCCCAGTCGAGCGCCCGCCACACGGAGGAGACGGGCGAGAAGGCCATCGTCTTCGACGCCGCCCGCGTGCGCGTCCAGTGCTCGACGCCGGTCACCAAGGACTCGGATGCGGCGCGGTTCCTGCGTGCGCACCCCGACGGCGTCCGCGCCATCACGCTGCGCGTGGCCGACCTTGCGCACGCGCAGAAGACCCTGGAGTCGCGCGGCGCGAACTTCCTCGGCGACGTGCAAGGCAAGCCCGGGTACCGGTGGTTCGCGATCGCCAGCCCGCTGGGGGACGTCGAGTTCCGCTTCCTCGAGAAGGAGGGGCCCCTCGTGGCGGAGGAGGCCCCGGGGGAGAAGACGCAAGGCATCGTCGATCCCCGCCTCAGCCCTGTGGCCGGCTCGCCGGCACGCAACCGGCACCAGTTCACCCACATGGACCATGTCACCTCCAACACGCGGGAGATGCGCTCCTTCGTCAACTGGACCCGCGACATCCTGGGGTTCCAGCACTTCTGGGACATCCGCTTCCACACCCGCGACTCCAACCCCACGATGGCGGGCGGCTCCGGCCTCAACTCCATCGTCATGTGGGACCCCAGCTGCAACATCAAGCTCGCCACCAACGAGCCGCTGCGCCCCAACTACTACGCGAGCCAGATCGCCAAGTACGTCGAGGACAACAAGGGCGCCGGCGTGCAGCACATCGCCTTCAGCACCCGCGCCATCATGGACGTCATCCCGCAGATGAACGCCGCCGGCCTCAAGTTCCTCGACACGCCGGATGCGTACTACAAGATGCTCCCCAGCCGCCTCGCCGAGCGCGCCGTGGCCAACCTGAAGGAGGAGGTGGAGGAACTGCGCCGGCGCCGCATCCTGGTGGACGGCCGCGACAACCGGTACCTGCTGCAGATCTTCATGCAGGAGGCCGCCCTCCTCTACAACGAGGCCGCGGCGGGCCCGTTCTTCTACGAGGTCATCCAGCGCCACGGCGACCAGGGCTTCGGGGAAGGCAACTTCCGCGCCCTCTTCGAGTCCATCGAGCGCCAGCAGGCCGGCGGCGACAAGGTGCATCCCACCGGCGAGCGCACCGTGCAGAACCCGTACCTGGTTGACTGACGGCCGAACGGGTGCCCTTCGCTGCGCTTCGGGCACGCCCTTCGTCCCTCTGCGGCGGGGCGCCTCACGCCCACTCCGTCCCCCTCGCCAACCGCCTCATCCCCCTCATCCCGCAAGCTTCGCCCTGCCTGAGCGTGACCCCATGGACCTTGTTCTCTTCGATGACGGATCCGGCCCCCGCGTGGGCGTCGTGCGCAGGAACCACGTCGTGGACGGCCGCGCCGCCGGCGTCGACGCCGCGGACCTCGCAGCCCTCACGCCCGAGGAGATGCGACGGCTCGGCGGCCTGGACGAGTCGTGCCCCACCCGCAACGCGGTGCGGCGGCTCTCCGAGGTCAAGGTCCTGGCGCGCCGCACCGCATAGCGGTCCGCCTATTTCTTGCGCCGGACCCACAGGTAGGCTAGCAAGGCCGCCAGGATGAACGCGGCCCCCACGATGACCGGCCACGGGATGGTGCCCTGCCCGATGGCCTCGATGCGGCCCTCCACGTCCGGCGTGCGGTAGCCCTCGTACTCGACGTGCCCCACGAGGGTGTAGAGGCCTGCGGCCCCTGGGGTCCAGATGACGGTGAGGTTCACGGACGAGTGGGCCGGCACGGCCATGGCGTCACTGCTGAGCTGCGCCACGACCGTCTCCCCCTGCAGGACCTGCGCGAACAGGCGGGCCGACCCGATCGGGACCTTGCCGGTGTTCTGGAACCACCCCACCAGCGTCGTGGGGTCGCCCGTTGGGACGCGTGGATTGCCGAGGATCGACAGAAGGCGCCCATCCGCGGCCGAGGAACCCACCGCGCGCACCTTGGCATCCAGTGCCGCGTTGAATCCGGGTGGATCCGTCGATTCCACCTTCACCAGGTACTGCCCGACCGGCAGCTTGGAGCCCAGGTCGATGCGGGCCACGCCCGCTTGGCCCGGCTCGATGTCCACTTGGCCATCCGCTTGCGCGGCGACGTCGCCGCCTGCCAAGGGCGTCGCTGTGGCATGGACCTTCGCGACCGTCCGGACGTTGCCGTCGTTGCGCGCGCCAACGTAGGCCAGGAGCGGCTCGCCCACGACGGCATCCTCTGCGCTGGCGTTGAGCCACACGATGTCGGGCCTGGCCTCACCCCCCATCTCCACGCGCAGGATGACGGTCACGGATTGCCGGATGGTGGCGCCGGAAGCGGTGAGCGTCCCCTGCGACTCGACGGTCGTGAACGTGATGCCGCCTGCCTTCCTGCCTGGACCCGTGCCATCCGGCGGCGTGATGGCGAGCAGGACCTTCTGCGCCGATTTGGCGGGCACGGTGAACGGTCCAGGCGGGTCCGACACGGTCCAGCCACCGACCGTGCCGTTCATGGTGACCTTGAACGTCAAAGGGCTGGAATACTGGTTCTGCACGGAGAGCGACCCGTGGTAGGTCTGGCCCGGCTGGCCACCGTGGATGTCGACCTGGCCGGCCACCCCGATGTACTGCTGCGCGCCCGCGGGCAGCGCGGATGCCAGCAACATGGCGAACACGGCCAAGGGAAGCAGGCGGGGGCAGGCCACTGCACGGGCATGCCTAGCCCCCGCCTTACCGTTTCGCCTTGTTCCGCGTGCGGCCCTCGCCTATGGCAAGGCCTAGCCGGCGACGACGCCGACGGTGACCGTGCCCGTATAGGTGCCAGCCGGCAGGTAGGCGCCCACCGTGGTCGGGGTCGGGACGACAAGCTGCAGGTAGAGCGCCTTGGAGGCGGCGTTGCCGGCGGCCAGATTGAAGGTGGAGAGGGTGGCAGAGCTGCCACTCATGGTGCCGGAGGAGCTCATGTCCGAGTTGATGCTGTACTTGATGGCATCCACCGGGATGGTGGCCGCGGGGCTGGCCAGCGTCAGCTCCGTGCCAAGGAGGGTGGCGTCCACCTGGGTGTTGCCGCCGTTGTAGATGGCGATGCTCTGGCCGGTGGGGCTGGAGGAGCCTGGGGCGACGGCGGAGCCGAAGCTGAAGCCGTTGGGGGTCGAGGATCCCATCGCGGTGAGGGTGGTGTAGGCGAAGGTGGCCGCGCTCACGAGGGTGTTGGCGCCGGCGGCCCGGTCGGTGGCGATGACCTTGACCTTGTAGTTCGTGGCCGCGGCGTAGTACGGCATGTTGAGGCTGATCGTGAAGGCCTGGCTGGTCCCGGTCGTGCAGCTACCCGCGGTCATCTGCGTCGGACCGGCCAGCACCTGCGTGGAGTCGGTGGCCAGAACGATGCTGGCCATGACGGTGGCGGAGCCGCCGTTGACGTCGCTGCACCCATTGGTGTCGACCACCGCCACCGAGGCGGCGACGGCCGTGTTGCCGTTGGCCGTCGGGTCGTAGGAGGACGTGCCGAAGGAGGCGACCCCCACGACGGGGGCGACGTTGGCGACGCCGCCAGTAAGGGTGACCTGGCCGGCTGCCAACGGGACTGCGGCCAGGGGCAAAAGCAGCAAGGCGACGACCGTGTAGATTCCGCGCATAATGTCAACTCCGCTCAAGGAGCAACCTTGGTGTTCGCCTCCTGGATATAAGCGGCTTCGGGCCAACGGGTAAATAGGCGATGCCGCGGCCCCCAAGGCACGGATAAAGGCCCCAAAAACGGCCGGATGCGCCCCTTTTTTCCAGGGGGGTCGTCTAGGCGGGGACAATGATCGATTACCACGGCCTGGGTGAGATGCCGGCCAAGCACCACATCCAGTTCCGGCGGCCCGCCTCCGATCCGGCGTCAGACGGGTGCCCCGTCTACTACGAGCACTGCATCACCCGCAAGGGGTTCGACGGGGGGTACTCCATCGCGTACCGGCGCAACAACCCAGCCATGGAGGTCGCCAGCCGCCCCGCCAGGCTGCAGGACACCTACAAGCCCATGCCGCAGCCGCTGCGGCGCCGCCACCTCGTGACCCCTGGCATCGCGGGCCCCGGGACGCTGTGGGAATCCCTGCGCATCGTGGCCGGCAACGAGGACGTCCGCATCGGCACGAGCCAGCCCACCGTGGCCGACACGGGGCTCGTGCAGGATGCCGACGGGGACCTGCTGCTGTTCCTTCACGACGGGCAGGGAGTGCTGGATTCCGAGCTGGGGCGGCTGGAGCTCCGCCGGCACGACTACGTGTGGATCCCGCGCGGCCTCGTCCACCGTATCCGGTTCACGCCCCTGGCGGCTGGCGTCCAAGGGGGCGCGGGCCGGCCCCTTGCGCACGTCATGTGGATGGAGTGCCGCTCCGGCCTGGAGGTCCCGTCAAACTTCCGCAACCCCGTTGGGCAGTTCCGCATGGATGCGCCCTACTCGCACCGCGACTTCCGCCGCCCCGCCGCCCTCTCGCAGGCGGACGCCAAGGATGCCGACAAGGGCACGTACCTGGTCCTCACCAAGCGCGGCGACAGGTTCACGGAGCGCGTCCTGCCGCACCACCCCTTCGACGTCGTCGGCTGGGACGGCACCGCCTATCCCGTCGCGTTCAGCATCCACGACTACCAGCCCAAGACGGGCATGGTCCACCTGCCGCCCCCCATCCACACCACGTTCCTCGGGGGCAAGGGGAGCTTCGTCATCTGCTCCTTCGTGCCGCGCAAGCTGGACACCCATCCGGAGGCCATCCCGTGCCCGTACCCGCACTCGAGCGTGGACTGCGATGAGCTGCTGTGGTACGTCGAGGGCCAGTTCGCAAGCCGCAAGGGTGTCGGCGCCGCCAGCATCACCCTGCATCCCGCAGGCATCCCGCACGCGCCGCAGCCGGGTCGCTATGAGGCCAGCTTCGGGGCGCAGCAGACCGACGAGATGGCGGTCATGGTGGACACCTTCAAGCCCCTCTTCGTGACGGAGTGGGGCGCCAAGGGCGAGGACGCGGCGTACCATGGGTCCTGGATGGGCGAGAAGTCGACGTCCGGGAATTACGTGGATTAGCTTCGGCCGCCAACCGAACCACGGATGACGCAGATGAGAAGATGCCCGCCCCGCCGGGCACATCACGCTCCCTCCGTGAAGCTCAAAATCCACCCGTTGGGCTTTCGGCTATCGGTCTGCTGGAGCGGATGCGCAAGTGCTTCCCGGTCCGCTTCCGCGCGTTCCGCGGTCTCCGCGTTCGTTGGGGCCCTGGGCTCCGCGCACCAAGAAGAGTTTGGGCTGGTGCTCGACGACCCCACCGCCACAGGGAATGTGGGACTGGCAAGGATCCAGAACCGAACACGACAATCCGGACCCGCGGCTGGGCGTGGGAGGCGTGCTAATTGAGCTCGCCGGGCTTCATGACCGGCATCAGGGTGTGCACGGTGGCGTGGGCGATGCGGCCGTCCTGGTCCCAGCTTAGGACATGCACGCCGTTGCCCTCGTCCTGGGTCCCGTCGGAGCGACGGCCGCCCCGGGACCACTCCACGAAGGTGACGTTGCGCTTCACGGCCACGGAGGAGATGCGGAAGTCCGCCTCAGGCAGGCGCCGCCGCACGCCCAGCAGGTAGCGCTCGAACGTCGGCTTGTCCATGGGATCCAGCACCCCCTGGACATGGTAGACGCCATCGTCGGCGATGAAGGCAAGGACGTGGCGGACGTCCGCGCGGCCCAGCGCCGCGAAGAACTGCCGGGCCTTGTCCTCCAGGTCCACGGCCGTCGCCAGGCCGCCCGCTCTTAAGGGTTGGCGGTTTTGTCCTTTTCGTGGCCGCCCGCGCAAGGGGAGGCAGGGCCACGCCACGCGTGTTTTGAACCCGGCTCGGGTGGCCCGCGCATGGTCGAGGTCGTGGCCGCCGGGGCCAAGGACATCAAGGCGGACGCCTACATCGTCGGGGTCGATGGCGCACGCAAGGCGCCCGGTCTCAAGACCCTGGGGCTGGAGAAGGAACCCGCCCTCAGGTCCCTCCTGGACAATAAAGAGGTCTCCATGGCCTACAAGACCGTCCGCGCCCTTCCCACCCCGAAGGGCTGGGTCTTGTTGGTCGGGCTGGGCGACAAGGCGCGCCTGAGCCAGGAGAAGATCGGCACCGCCGCGAACCTCGCCGTCCGCACCGCCGGGGGACTTGGCTGCAAGGTCGCCGTCACGACGCTGGTGGCGGACACATGGGGGGACGCCTCGGCGGCGCAGTCGGTCACGCAGGGCACCCTCATCGGCGCACTCGACTTCGACCAGTGGAAGAGCCAGCCCGCGGAACCCAGGCCGGCGGGGTCAGGGAAGCTGGCGACCCTGAAGGTCCTGGTCCCGCCGACGGCCGCCATGAAGAAGGCGATCGCGCGCAGCATCCTCCTGGCCGAGGCGGTCAACGACTCCCGCCTCCTGTCGAACACGCCCGGCAACGTCGCGACCCCGAAGTTCCTCGCCACCGAGGCGGCGCGGCGGGGGAAAAAGAACGGGTATGAGGTGACGGTCAAGGGGCGCGCCGAGCTGCGGAAGGAGAGCTTCGGGGCGCTGTGCGGGGTCGCGCAGGGCTCCGCCAACGAGGAGCAGCTCATCACCATGGACTACCACCCCAAGGGCGCCAGGAAGACCCTGGTCGTGGTGGGGAAGGGCGTCTGCTTCGACTCTGGCGGCATCAGCCTGAAGCCGGGCGACAAGATGTGGGAGATGAAGTACGACAAGGTGGGCGCCTGCAACACGATCGCCCTCATGGCCGTCCTGGGCCGGCTGGGCATCAAGCACCGCGTCGTGGGCATCGTCCCCGCCGTCGAGAACATGCCCGGCCCCAACGCGCAGCGGCCCGGCGACATCGTGACGGCCAAGGACGGCACCACGATCGAGGTCCTGAACACCGACGCCGAGGGGCGCCTCATCCTGGCCGACGCCATCGCGCACGCGCGCACGTTCAAGCCGGACTGGATCATCGACATGGCCACCCTCACCGGCGCCTGCGACTTCGCCGTCGGCCCCACCTACGTCGCCCTCATGAGCAACGACGACGCCTTCGCCCAGAAACTGCTGGCGGACTCCGGAACGGCCGGCGACAAGGCGTGGCAGCTGCCGCAGGGGGAGGAGTTCGACGAGGCCAACAAGGGCGCCTACGCGGACCTGCAGAACATCAGCCTCACCATCCGCGCCGGCGCCAGCATCGGGGGCTCCTTCATCCGGCACTTCGCCCGCGACTCGCGGTGGGCGCACCTCGACATCGCCAGCAAGGCATGGACCTCCGGCACCGACTACTTCGCCAAGGGGCCGACGGCGGCGGGCCTGCGCATCGTCCTGCAAAGGATCCTGGAGGAGTGACGTGGCCAGCGAACGCAGCATCCTCGAATCCTCCCTGCGCGACGAACTCGGCACGGGGCGCCTCGACTTCCTCGGCCGGCGCAGGCGGCGCGCCCGCTGCTACCATCTCCTGCGTGCCGAGGGCGTCTCGCGCAAGCGGGCAAGCCACCTCGTGAAAGGCCTCAAGGTCGCGGCCAAGCGGCTGCAAGCGGCCAGGGAGCTCAAGGAGCGCGAGATCGGCACGGCGCTCGACCTGATCCTGGCTTAGGCTTCGGGCCCCATTTGACCACAGATTTCACGGATGACACAGATTGAGGCAGGTTCTGTGAAATGTGAAATCTGTGGTTAGGTCGGTGCCGAATCTTCTGCCCGAACCGTCCACCCACGCCTCCGACCTCAAATAGCGGTTTTTCCTGGCGCGGCCCATGGTCATGGAAGGCCTCGGCGACTCCCTCAGGTCCACCCTGAAGAAGCTGGCCAACGCGGGCCGCATCGACGCGACCCTCATCAAGGAGGTCACGCGCGACATCCAGCGGGCGCTCATCCAGGCCGACATGAACGTCCGCCAGGTCCTGGCGCTCAGCAAGGTCATCGAGACGCGCGCCCTGGAGGAGAAGCCTCTGCCGGGGATGTCGAACCGCGAGCACGTCATCCGCATCGTCCACGACGAACTGGTGAAGCTCCTGGGCACGCCCCGCAGCATCGGCCTCCGGACAGGGCAGGTCATCATGATGGTCGGCCTGTACGGCCAGGGCAAGACCACCACCACGGGCAAGCTGGCCCTCCACTTCAAGAAGAAGGGCATGCGCGTCGCCGTCATCGCGGCCGACGTCCACCGCCCCGCAGCGCACGACCAGCTCAAGCAGCTGGCCGACAAGGTGCAGGTCCAGTTCTACGGCGAGAAGGACCAGAAGGACGCGGCCGGCATCGTCAAGCGCGGCCTTGCGGAGCTGAAGAAGAAGAACGACATCGTCATCGTCGACACGGCAGGCCGCGACAAGCTGGAGGATTCCCTCATCGAGGAGATGAAGCGGATCTTCGAGGCCGCGAAGCCCGACGAGAAGTTCTTGGTCATGGACGCCGCCGTCGGCCAGCAGGCGGAGTCGCAGGCGAAGGCATTCCACGAGGCCGTGCAGGTCACGGGGGTCATCATCACGAAGCTGGACGGCACCGCCAAGGGCGGCGGCGCCCTCTCCGCCGTGGCGGCCACGAAGGCGCCCGTCGTCTTCATCGGCACCGGCGAGCACGTCGACGAGCTGGAGGCCCTGGACCCCAAGCGCTTCATCGGCCGCCTCCTGGGGATGGGCGACCTCGAGGCCCTGCTGGAGAAGGCCAACGCCGCCATGAAGGGCGAGGACGCCGAGAAGGTCGCGCGGAAGATGCTGTCGGGGCGCTTCAGCCTCAACGACATGATGGGGCAGATGGACATGGTCCAGAAGATGGGCCCCCTCGGCAAGGTGGCACAGATGCTGCCCGGCCAGATGGGTGCGGCACTGCAGGGCCGCGACATGGAGGGCACGCAGCAGAAGCTGCGGCACTTCCGCGTCATCCTCGACTCCATGACGGACGAGGAGCGGGAGGAGCCTGCCCTGATCAAGAGCCCCCGCATCAGCCGCATCGCCAGGGGAAGTGGCCGCACCACGAACGAGGTGCGTGAGCTCCTGAAGTACTACGAGGCGACGAAGGGCATGATGAAGGGCCTGGGCTCGAACCGGAAGATGATGCGGCAGATGGGGCGGCAGATGGGGCAAAAGAAGGGGATGTAGGTCTCGACTACCCCCACGGAACCACAGATGATGCAGAGGGCGCCGATGACGCCCCATCGGTCTGTCGTAAAACGCCAACCAGATCAACATGCTGTGGTGGCGACGCCGGCGTCCGGCACGACGTGTTGGTATTGTTGGGCGCTAGAATTGGGGCGCGCGAAGCGCGCCCGCCGGCGCTAGCTGACCACGGAACTCACGGAAACGCTCCCCGGCAAAGGTCTCCGTGCTTTCCGTGCTAGTGGGTCCCCTGCGCCCGCACTGCAAGGCATCCTACTGTGCTCGACGCCCCCACCGTCCAAGGAGTGTAGGACGGGAACTCGTCCAGAATTGAACGCGGAGCGCCCGATCCAGAACCGAACGCGAAACCTCACGGCAGGTTTCTCGCCACGTTCGGAAGCCTGAACCCCTGCGCCATCTTGCGCGGCTTGTGCGCCGCTTCGTGACCGTCAGCCACACCGGCGACTCCTCCGGCAACTGGCACCTCAACGACCTCACCGCGGGGGCTGGGCGCGTCGACCTGCTGTGCCGCAACATCCAGTCCGCCTTCTTCCTCAGCCACGGCCTGCGCGAGGACGTCGAGTCGTACTCCGTGTTCGCGCAAAGCGCCCTTCGGCAACGCACCGTGCGCATCGAAGGCAGCAAGATCCAGATGATCCACCCCGACGAGCGCTCCACGGCGGCCCGCATCCAGCAGGCCCTCAAGGACGGCTGGTCGGTCCCCGACTGGAAGGAAGTGCAGCGCGGTTTGAGCGTGGCCGCCTTCGGGCTGGAGGAGCTGCTGGACGACCTCGAGGGCAAGGGCACACCTTTGGTGCTGGACCCGGAAGGCACGCCGGTGCTGGAGGCCACGTTCCCCACCGATCCCATCTTCCTCCTCTCCGACCACGTGCCGTTCAACAAGGCCGAGTACCGCCTGCTGGACGGCCTGGGCGCCCAGCGCATCAGCCTCGGCCCCCACTGGTACCACGGCAACCACGCCATCGCCGTCGTGCAGTGGTGCATGGACCGGCAGCACCCGCCAGTCTCCTCGGATGCCCGCAGCCGCGCTTGAGCGGCATCGCCGGGTTCATTACCGTCCACCCCCGTCCGCCTGGCAATGCTGGCCACCGGCCCCTTCATGGGCAGCGTCCTCTCGCTCGTCACCGCCCTCACCTACACCTGGGTGGGCCGCGTCCTGGCGACACGGCGGCTGGCCGGCGAGGAACGCCGCGCCAACCACCTGTTCGTGCTCTGGTGGTACTCCCTCGCCGGATTGGGCTTCGTCACCGCCGGCTTCGGCATGGCCGCGGCGTTCGGGTACACCAACCTGGCCCTCCACGTGGCCCTCACGAACGCGGAGCTGCTGGCCATCTGCCTCGCCCTGTGGGGCCTCACGTACTACCTCGCCTACATCTTCATGGGCAGCGACCGCCTCCTGGCCCCTTCCGGCTTCTTCTATGGCGCCTGCTACCTGCTGCTGCTGTACGTCGTCGCGTGGGCCTCCCCCACCGGTGTCGCGCTGGGCCGCTGGAGCACGCAGCTCACCTTCGCGCGGGACCTCCAGTCGGAGCGCTGGGTCGGCCTCGTGCTGATGCCCATCCTGCTGCCACCCCTCATCGGCGCCATCGCCTACCTCACGCTGTTCTTCCGCGTGGACCAGCCCGTCCAGAAGTACCGCATCGCCCTCGTCTCCGGCAGCTTCCTGGGCTGGTTCGGCAGCTCCATCCTGGGCTCCATCACCGGCTGGAGCAGGCTGGACTGGTGGCCGCTGGTGAGCAGCCTCGTCGGACTCGTGGCCGCGTTCCTCGTCCTGCTGGCCTTCCACCCGCCGACGTGGGTCCGCCGGCGCCTTGACCCCAGCCAGGCCGAGGTGCCGGCATGAAGGAGGCCAAGGCGCGAACGGTGGGGCCCCTGCCCGAGGTCGACCAGCTGCAGCTGCAGAACGCGTTCAAGACGCAGCTGCTGAACTCCGTCGCGCACGAGCTCAGCACGCCCCTGACGCCCATCCGCCTGCAGCTGCACACCCTCATGGGGGGCAGGGCCGGCGCCCTCACGGTGGAGCAGCAGAGGTGCCTCACCGTCATCGACCGCAACATCGAGCGTTTGCACGGCCTCGTCAAGAACATCCTCGACGTCTCCCGCCTCGAGGCGCAGCACTTCAAGGTCGAGATGAAGGCCGTCGACCTCGCGCAGATCGTCACGGAGGCCTACGAGGCGTACCGCGACGCCGCGCGCGAGGCGGGCGTCGAGCTGCGCGCCGAGGTCATGGCCGGCGCCTTCGTGATGGCGGACTCGCCCCGCCTCATCCAGGTCGCCTTCAACCTCCTCAGCAACGCCATCAAGTTCACGCCCAAGGGCGGCACCATCCACCTCGGCCTCGCCAAGGAGGGCCCCCATGCCTCGGTGACGGTGCGCGACAACGGCGTAGGCTTCGACCCCGCCGACCAGGCCAAGCTGTTCAAGCCGTTCAGCCAGCTGGGCGGATCCGTCGCGGCGGCCTACCAGGGCTCGGGGCTCGGCCTCTACATCAGCGATGGCATCGTCGCCCTCCATGGCGGCAGCATGTGGGGGGAGAGCCCCGGCCAAGGCAAGGGCGCGGAGTTCGGCTTCCGTCTCCCCCTTGTCGCCACCCAGGCCGGCGCCCCCCCGGTGCCGCTGGTGATGCGCTCCGGGGCCTCCTCCAGCCGGGAGGCCGAGTTCGCGGACCGCATCCGCAGCCTCGTCTGACCCCAATGCGCCCAGGGAGCCGAGCCGACCCATGCATTTGCCCCCCGAGGCGCAGGTTCCACAGGGACCGAACAGCAGGACCGGTCGGCTTGCGAAGACCGCCGCGCCCGTGCCCCCGTCGTGCTGCGGGGTGCCGCCGGTTCCAAGTAGCCGATGCCCATCCAGGAGCGTGGGCACCGTCGTGGAGGGCACCGCCGTCGTCGCGGGTCGCACCGTGCCGGTGCGTGCTGACTTCGCCAGCGACCACGTCGTGCTGCGCGGCGGCCTCAAGGGCGAGCACCGCTTCTCCGACGTGGCCGTCGTCTCCAGCGGCGGCGGCGTCCTGCGCATCCAGGTGGCCGGTGCCCTGGCGGAGTTCCCGCTGGAGGACAAGGCCGAGGCTCTGGCGGCCCGCATCCGCGACCCCCCGACGGTCCTGGACAAGCTGGGCGTCGCGGCGGGCCTGCGCGTGCAATGCATCGCCCTGCCGAAGGACCTGCAGCGGGAACTGGACGGCCTCGGCTTCGCGCAGGCGCGCACCCGGCTCGACCTCCTCCTCCTTGGCGTCGCCTCGGGCGAAGGCCTCGAGCGCATCCCCGACCTGCGGCGGCGGCTGCACGCGGCGGGCGCGCTGTGGGTCATCTTCCCAAAGGGGCGGCAGGACCCGGCCGAGGCGGACGTCCTTGATGCGGGCCGCAAGGCAGGGCTCAAGGACGTCAAGGTCGCGCGCGTCAGCGCGACGCACACCGGGCTCAAGTTCGTGGTGCCGCTGGCGGCGAGGTAGCGTGGCTGGCGCCCCGACGGTGGTGCGGGGGCGGACCCTTGACGGGCAGGCCCGCTGCGTCCACTGGGGCGGCCCCCTCGACATCGTGGCGTTCCACTTCACGTGCTGCGAGGGCTGGTGGCCGTGCAGCCGCTGCCACTCGGAGACGCAGGACCACGCGATCCAGCCGTGGCCCGCCGACCGGCTGGACGAGCCGTCGGTGCTGTGCGGCGCCTGCCGGGCCACGATGACGGCGCCCGCGTACGCGGCCTCGGGGTCGCGCTGCCCCTCGTGCGGGGCCGGCTTCAACCCGGCCTGCCGGCCGCATTGGCCGCTCTACTTCAGCCTGGGCGCCTCGAAGTAGACCGCGGGGTCGCGTTGCACCGTGGGCAGGCGCAGGATCGAGGTGATGCCGGGCCCCATCTCGAGGGTCACGCTTCCGGGCGGGACGGTGGGCATGCGGTCGCCGTCCGTGAAGACCCAGAGGCGCAGGCGCAGCTGGTGGCCCTCGGGGATGACGGAGTCCATGGGCTGGACCTCCATCTTGGCGAGCAAAGGCATGCCGGGGACGACCTCGGTGCGGGTGGTCGTGCCGTCCGCGTAGGCGAGGTTCATCGTGGTCCAGCCGATGCGGCGCAGCTTGCCGTCAGGGGACATGTCGTAGAGGTAGGCGGCAAGGTAGCCGCCGGAAGCCTGCGGGGTCACGGTGACGTGGACCTTCGGCAAGCCGACGATGAGGGTCTCCTTCTCGACGGGGGCCGTGTCGAAGTCGGCGGCGGAGTGCGCGGTGCCGGCCACGGCGGAGGGCATCTGGGGCGGGATGCCCTCGGCGGCGTGCGGCAGCAGCATGACCGAGGAGCGCTCGGAGGCCTTGTCGGGCAGCAGGAACGTCTTGCTCAGGTTGTACGTGGTCCACAGCGTGTCGTGGGGCGGGTAGTGCAGCTCGTTGCGCCAGCGGCCGGTGTCGTCCGTGACCTGGACGGGGGCGCCCGTGTCGACGGTCTTGCCCTTCAGCTCCTGGTCCAGCCAGCGCAGCAGGACCTCCTTCCAGTCGGCGCGGTTGCACACCTTCACGCCGGCGTTGCCATTGGGGCAGTCCAGGCCCTTGCCGTCGACGCCGATGCTGTCGGGCCACGAGTGCTCCCATTGCCCCAGCAGCTGCTTCGTGCGCAGGCCCATGGACTCGAGGTGGTCGACCCACGGGATGACCTGGCTGGAGTCCACGTTCCAGTCCTGCAGGCCCTGGATGCTGAAGACGGAGCCCTTGTAGTTCTGCTCGACGGCGGCCTTGCGGTTGCGCGCCTGCCAGTACCCGGTCGGGTCCGTGCCGGCGGCACCCGCGACCCCGGAGAGGGCCAGCCCCTCCGCGGCCTCGGCGCAGAGGCGGAACGGCGCGTCCGCCGGCGTGCCCGAGGCGAGGCTGCCCTCGACGTAGAGGGCGTTGAGGAGGAGGGGGCCGCGCTGCTCGCTGGAGCCGTTGCGGTACATGAGCCCGTAGATGTCGGGCACACCGGAGATGGGCGCGATGGTCTTGAGGTACTTGTTGCCGGTGCTGGCGACGCTCCATGGCGTGGAGCCGTCGTAGGAGACGCCGGTCATGCCGATGGCGCCCGTAGACCAGGCCTGCGTGCCCAGCCATGTGACGGCGGCGTCGAGGTCCTTGATCTCGTCGGGGCCCATGAGGTCGTTGCAGCCGGAGGACCCGGCGGTGCCGCGCACCGCGAGGGCGACGACGGCGTAGCCGTGCGGCACGAAGGCCTCCACCAGCTGCCCGAAGGCGCCGGTGCGGTCCAGGACGGTGCGGGTGCCGCCGGGGGAGCCCTCGGCGAAGAAGTAGGGGCTCGCGAACAGGAGCACGGGGACCTTGTCCTTCGTGTCGGGCAGGTTGAGGCCCAT
The DNA here is from genome assembly GCA_035526765.1 of Thermoplasmatota archaeon. Classification (GTDB taxonomy): domain Archaea; phylum Thermoplasmatota; class E2; order JACPAO01; family JAHFTW01; genus JAHFTW01. The sequence continues at coordinate 40,410 of DATLBS010000021.1, forward strand.
CTCGATGGCGCGGCCGTCGATGGGGGAGGGGATGGTGACGCGCTGACCGGGCTTGATGGGCAGGGTGCCGGGGACCAGGACGCGGCTGAAGGGGCCCTTGAAGTCGTAGGTCCCGGGGAAGACCGCCGTGACGCTGGCGCCGGCGGCGCCCCCCACGTTGGCGATCGACGCGGACGGGTCCTGGGCGGGGTCGTCGGGGGCCTGCAGGCAACCCGCGAAGGCGGGGACGGCCAGGAGGGCCAGCATCAGGAGGGTGAGGCGCATCGGTGCGACGACGGGGGCCTCCCCAGATACGTCTTCCGGCGGCTACGGCGCGGCGGACGCGGCAGGGGCGCCGAGGCGGCGGCGTGCGCCGGGCTGCAGGGCCAACGCCACAAGGACGCTGCTCACGACGATGGAGAGCAGGATGACGACGGCCGCCACCTCCGGGAAGCCCTCCGTGCCGGCCAGGCCGAAGCGCGCGGACGGGATGAGGCTGGCCGCCGCCGTGGGCAGGCCCAGCGGGAACATGAGGGACACCGAGACCCGGTCCCACCGGTCGGGGAGGATGCGCCAGGCGCCCAGCCGCACGGCCAGGCCGCGCGCCGCGGCCACGGCCAGGACGCACAGCACGCCGAAGGCCAGCAGGCGCGGCCGCAGCAGGGCGGCGAGGTCGAGGGTGGCGCCGAGGCCGACGAAGACGAAGGCGCGGACCGCGAGGGCGGCCTGCCGGTGGAAGGTCGGGGGCCCCGTCGTGCCCAGCGCGGTGCGCGCGATGACGGTGGCGTGCGGGCTGTTGCCCAGCACCAGCGCGAAGGCCAGGACCGCCAGCGGCCCGGAGCCGCGCAGCGTCTCCGCCACGGCGTAGACAAGGAAGACCGCGCCCACTGTGGCCAGGGACTCGTGCCCCCGCGCCCACGTCCCCCGCAGCAGGCGCACCCAGGCAAGCCCCGCAAGCCAGCCGACGAGGCCCGCCACAAGGAGCCCGGCGGCCAGCAGGACGGGGAAGAAGGCGGCGCTTTCGCCGGCGCCGCTGGCGGCCAGAGCGGAGGCCAGGGCGAACACGCTCACGATCAGGAGGACGTCGCTCAGGGCGGAGGAGAGGCTCACGAGGGCGCTGGCGTCGCGGCCCACCCCCATGCGCTGGATGAGGGGGATCACGATGGCGACGCCGGCGCCGCCGAAGCACATGCCCAGGAGGACGGCGTGCGCCAGCCCCAGCCCCAGCAGCGCCACGGCGAGGGCGGCGGCGCCCGCCGAGGCCAGCACGAACGAGGCGAGGGCCACGGCCAGCGCGGGGCCGGCGCCGCGCGCCAGCTCGCCGGCGCGCACGTCGAGCCCACCGTCGAAGAGGATCACGAGGACCGCCGCGATGCTGGCCACGGGGGCCAGGGCGTGGAAGAGGGCGGGGTCCAGCAGGTGCAGCAGGGGGCCCGCCAGGATGCCGAGGGCGATGAGGAGGAGGACGTCGGGGATGTTCGTGCGGCGGAAGGCCGCGGAGGCCAGCACGGCGGCCACGGCCACGGCGCCCACGGTGGCCAGCGCCCCGGCGGCATCCAGCGTCATGCGCGCCGCCTCCGTCGAGGTGCGCGGGGGTGGCCTGCGGTCGGAGGGGCCGTCGGCTTGGCGGGTGGCATGGCTTCCTCAGTACACTTCGTACAGGATGGCGAAGCCCTGGCCGCCGCCCACGCACATCGTCTCCATGGCCAGGCCGCCGCCCTGGCGGCCAAGGGCGTTGAGGATGTGGGCCGCGATGCGGGTGCCGGAGGCGCCGAGGGGGTGGCCGAGGGCGATGGCGCCGCCCTCGAGGTTCACGATCTCCTCAGGGACCTTGAGCTCGCGGATGCAGGCCAGGACCTGGCTTGCGAAGGCCTCGTTGATCTCGAAGCGGTCCAGGTCGTCGATGGTGGCCCCCGTCTGGGCCAGCACCTTGCGGACGGCGGGGATGGGGCCGATGCCCATGACCTCCGGCTCGACGCCGGCGGTGGCGGCCCCCAGGATGCGGGCCTTGGGCTCGAGGCCGTGCTCCTCCGCGAACCGGCTGCTGGTCAGGAGGCTCATGGCGGCGCCGTCGCTCATCTGGCTGGCGTTGCCGGCGGTGACGGCGCCGTCGGGCTTGAACGCTGGCTTGAGGCTGGCGGTGGCCTCGTACGTCGAGCCGTGTCGGATGCCCTCGTCCTTGGCGACCTGCATGGGCTTGCCGTCGGGGCCGGGGACCGTGACGGGGTGGATCTCGGCATCGAACACGCCGGCCTTCTGGGCGGCCTCGGCGCGGTTGTGGCTGCGCACCCCCCAGTGGTCCATGTCCATGCGGCTGACCTTGTAGCGGACGGCGACCTCCTCGGCAGTGATGCCCATGGCGTTGTAGTACGTCTTGCGGCGGTCCCACATGCGGGGGTTGACGTAGAGCTCGGGGGTCATGCCGACCATGGGGATCATGCTCATGGTCTCGACGCCGCCGGCCACGATGCAGTCGCTCCAGCCCTGCTCGATGGTGCTGTGGGCGAGGCTCATGGCGTAGGCGCTGCTGCTGCAGAACCGGTTGATGGTGGCGGCGCCGGAGGTGTCCGGGAGTCCGCCGAGGAGGGCGACCTGGCGGGCGACGTTGTAGCCTTGCGGGCCCTCCGTCATGGCGCACCCGATGAGGGCGTCCTCCACCAGCTTGGCGTCCAGCTTGGTCCGCTGCAGGAGGCCCTCGATGCACCAGGCGCCGAGGTCGTCGCTGCGGGTCTTGGCGAAGGCGCCCTTGAACGCGCGGCCGATGGGGGTG
>DATLBS010000022.1:0-4070 GCA_035526765.1 Thermoplasmatota archaeon
GCCCGAGGGTTGGGGCACCGGCGCCGCGTCGGCGCTGATGCCAGTCATGATGGCCATCACCCTGCAGCGGCCCTCGAACTGGGGCAGCACGCGGGCGCCCCAGATGACGTTGGCCTGCGAGTCGAGCTCGTAGGTGAGGCCTTCCGCGACTTCCTCGGCGTGCTTCAGGGTGAGGTCGGGTCCGCCCGTGATGTGGATGAGGGCGCCGGTGGCGCCGCGGTAGTCCACATCGAGGAGGGGGTGGTTGAGGGCCTCGCCGACAACGGCGCTTGCGCCATCGGAGGTCTTTGCCTCGCCCCAGAGCATGACGGCGACGCCGCCCTCGCCCATGATGGCCTTCACGTCGGCGTAGTCCAGGTTGATCAAGGACGGCTGCGTGATGGTCTCGGAGATGCCCTTCACGGTCTCCGCGATCAGTTGGTCCATGACCGAGAAGGCCTGGTCGATCGGGAGGTTCGGGACGTACTTCAGGAGACGGTTGTTGTCCAGGACGATGACCGAGTCGGCGCGGGAGCGCAGCTTCTGCAGGCCCTCGTCGCCGCGGATGATCCGAGCCCGTTCAACGGTGAACGGGGTCGACACCATGCCGACGACGATGGCGCCCTGCTTGCGGGCGACGTCCGCGACGACGGGGGCGGTGCCGGTGCCGGTGCCGCCGCCCATGCCGGCCGTGATGAACACGAGGTCGGCGCCCTTGAGCATCTCCTCGAGCTTGCCACGGGCCTGCTCGGCGCAGCGCTCGGCCACCTCAGGGTAGCCGCCGGCGCCAAGGCCGCGGGTGATGGTCTTGCCGACCAGGAGCTTCTTGTCGGCCTCAACGAGGTCAAGCGCCTGCTTGTCCGTGTTGATGGCGATCGTCTCGGCGCCGCGGACCCCGACCTTGTGCAGGCGGTTCACGGTGTTGCCGCCGGCGCCGCCGCAGCCGACGATGACGATCTTCGGTTCGCCGAAGTTCTCGTATTCCTTGAGCTCGGTCTCTTGGGCGTACCCAACAGCCGCTCCGATCAGGCTTTGCATGGTGTGTTCAGCTCCTCCACAGTGTTGACGACGGGTTGATTGGGAGGTGGCGGGGGGTCGTCGTCCGCCCCCCCGCCACCCGGTGCATCCCATCCCCGCCCCGAGAGGCAAGGAGTTTGATCCCTACGAGAGGCCGAGCTTGCGCTTGGTCTGCTCGATCTTGGCCAGGGCCTGCTGGATCTCTAGCAGTCCCTGTTGCGCCTCGATGGTCGCCTTGGCCTCGCCGCCCTTGCTCATGAGGAGCATCTTGAGGGCGTTGTACACGACGTCGGTGGTGTTGCGGTACATGCCTGCGTCGACCAGGGCCTGCATCTGCTGGATCTGGACGACGGGGAGGCGCACCGTCACGCGGTCGGTCGGTTGCTTGGCGGTCTTTGCGGCCATTTTGGCACCTTCTGGGTGGCCTCAGGTGTCTGACACCTGGGGCCGACATAGGACGCCGTGTGACCCCTTGCGGAGCCAATCGGTGTCATTTGTCTGACAGTGCCATTCATCCAGGCATATTTAACCGAATCGGACTTGGCGTGGGACGACGGCGGATTCTCTCCTGTTGGGGGCCGCCCCAAGAGGAGGCAAGCCCTTCATTTCCTGTGGAGTTCCATCGGAAATGAGGGTCTGAAGGGGGAAATGAGGCGTCCGTCCCGGCTGTGGAGGGGACCAGGACGGACCGCCGAATCCGGCAGGACGCGAAGAGGCAAGAAGCCGCGGGTGGGCAGGGTGAAACCGAGGGAGGACCGGGCTTTCGTCCTCCTGCCACGGAACGCACGGAGCCCGCGGATCCCTTCTTGAGGCGTTCCATGAAGTTCCGTGCGTTCCGTCGCTGGTTTCGGTAGGCCGCTTCGCGCCCCATGCCATCGCCTGCAATGCCAACTCGTTGTGCTGGACGACGGCGTCGCCACCACAGAGTGTTGGACGGGTTGGCGGTCACGACAGACCGGTGGGTCGACGCATTGGGCCGGGTGGCTTTGGAGTGCTGGTGGTGCGACCTTGATGCGTGCGTCGAGGAAGCGGGGGGCATCTTCTCCATCTGGTCTGTGGTCAGGTGGGCCCGAAAACCAGCGACGCCTGAGGCTCGGTGCCGCAGTGGTTGACCGGCGCCGGACCAGGGCCGCATCACCTGGAGGGCATCGCCCGTACCCACGTCCCCAACCGCCGCCAGTCCGCCAGGTACCGCTCCTTCCATTTCTGCCGGTAGATGATGGCCGCGGGATGCAGGCTCACGAACACCGGCACGCCCTCCGGCCCGGCGATGAACGTCCCGGCGAGGTTCGCGAAGTCCGTCGGCAGGTCCCCCATGACGCCATGCAGCCCATGCCGCCCGAGGGCCACGATGACGCGCGGCCGCACGATGCGGACCTGCTCCAGCAGGTATGGCCGGCACGCCTCCTTCTCGCGGGGCGTCGGGTCGCGGTTCTTGGGCGGCCGGCACTTCACGATGCTGGTGACGAAGCAGTCGGCGCGGTCGATGCCCGCCTCGCGCAGGCCCAGGTCGAGGTTCTTCCCCGCCGCCCCGACGAAGGGGCGGCCGGATTCGTCCTCCTTGCGGCCAGGCGCCTCGCCCACCAGCATGATGCCCGAGGCGCCGGTGCCCTCGCCCGGCACCGCGCGGTCGCGCAGCTCGCACAGGCCGCACAGCACGCAGGTCCGCACGCGCGCCGCGACGGCCTCGAGCGCGACCGGGTCCGGGACCGGGGCGGGACGCAAGGGCGCGGCTGCCGCGCGGGCGCTGGCCGCGGGTGCGCCCGAAGCGGGGGGACGCACGGCGCGACGCGCTTTGGCCTGCGGCGCGGCCGGGAGCGTCGGCTTGGCCTTGGCGCGCGGCACGATGCGCCGACCTGGCCGTGGCTCATGGGCTTTGGGGCACGGATGTCTCGGGCCACGCCGCTTAAGTGCGGGACCCTCGTCGCGGCGCCTGCCCATCCGAGGACGGATGGCACCCGGCGAAAGGCGGGGACTAGGCGGGGAGCTAGGCGTCCCCTCGCGCAAGCCTACATGGCGCTGCCGAACCCCTTGTCGCGTCGCCCGGGGTCCGGCGCAAGCCTTCGTCTTACAGTGAAGCCTCGTCCTTCGAGGTCGGCGGTGGCGGGACACCTTCCGGAGGGAAGGGAGATCGCCTTCGACGCGGGGACCGGGTCAGGCCCGGAAGGGAGCAGCCTTACCGCGAACGACCGACGTTTGAAGGAGCACGGGGTGGAGGAACACGGAGGGAAACTTCGCCGTCCCCTGGGTGGATGGACCAGGAGCGTCCCTGCCCTCTAAGGGGTGCCATCCGTCGGGCGTGAGCGAGCGACGTGGCCACCAGCCTCCCGTCGGGATCGTGGGGACTACGGAACGGGCAGGTCGTTCCCGCTCAGGTTGCTTTAAAGGCCTTATTCGACTAGACATGTCCGTCCCCCGGTGTCCTCATGGTCCTCCTACGATGCTCCAAGTGCGGCTCTGACTCCGGCTTCCTCATTGAGACGCGCGACCGCAAGACCCTCGAGGTCAACGGCAGCCTGCAGATGGACCGCATCAAGAAGTCGGTCCTGGTGACGTGCACCTACTGCAACAACCGCTGGGACCACGTCCCCATCACCCTCACCGACCGCAACCTGGAGGACTCCCTCCAGCAGAAGCAGGACAAGCGTCTCCTGCAGCATTAGACGCCGCAGAATGGCGGGCCATGGACCGAGCTTAGCGCAAGCACGGCACGCCCGCTTCTGGTTTGGCGTGGCCGGATCAAGGACGAGCGACCCATCGGTGTGTCGTAACCGTCAGCCCGCCTGACGCTCCTGTGGCGCCGACGCCGTCTTGCAGACCCAGGTGTTGGTATTGCAGGCGATGGAAGGGCGCGCGCCGAAACCGCGATTCACGTTCGCGAGCCACTGAACCGCGGAACTCGCGGAAACCGCGGAACCCCTCTTCGCCCAGAGGCTTCCATGCGTTCCGCGGTCTCCGCGGTTTGGTCGGGGCAGTGCGCTCCGCGCCGACGGAAAGGTCCGTCGACACCCTGCGTCGTGCGGCCTGCGGCCGCACATAGCTGCTGAGCAAAGATTCGGCGGCATCTTTCTGCT
>DATLBS010000023.1:0-32505 GCA_035526765.1 Thermoplasmatota archaeon
GCTACTGTCCTGCTCGCCGGATGCCTTGTCGGCAGCGTCGATCCAACCGCCCGCGCAACCGAGCTCAACGGCGTCAACGACGGCGAGGACTACTTCGCCTACGGCGATAGCATCGTCGCCGCCCTCGACAGCCAAGGAAGCGGCCTCGCCCCCAAAGGCGCCGACTCCTTCGTCATGTGGCACCGCAACCTCAACGACCCCCTCGCCTCGGCCGACCACAACCAGGACGGCAACGGCCAAGGATGCATCTGGGCCAAGTCCCACCGCGCCACGTACACGCCCGGCACCGACCACAGCCAAGTCTTCGTCCTCGCCTTCGGCAACAATGACCCCCGCCCCATCCGGGGCGGCCTCAACGCCACCGCGAGCGCGTCGTGCATCCTGGAACTTTACAACGCAACCCACGTCCGCCGCCACCACATCGTCCTCGCGAACCTCATGCCCATCGACCCCGCATGCATCGGAGTCGACTACGACGCCAGCCTGACGGCGCAACGCGAACGCGTCCAAGCCCTCGAAGCCCTCGCCGCGCGGTACGGAGTCACGACGTGGAACCGCTACGACGCCATCGACGCAGCCCCCGGCAACGGCATCCTCGACGCACCCGACCCGAGCCTCGTCTACGACTGCATCCACCCGAACCGCCAAGGCCACATCGCCCTCGCTCAGAGCCTGGGCGCCTTCCTGGAGGCCAACCCATGGTAGCCACCAAGTCCAGCGAGGACTGCACCTGCGTCCCGTGCTGCCAATGCGGCTATGCCGGGCAGGACAGCGATGGAGCCGACTGCTACGAGAAAGGCGGCCCATCCATCGACAAGGGCGGAGGCAAGATCTGGGGAGAGCACTGCTTCTGTTGGCATGCCAGCGAAGTTGAGTGCCCCCGGCACGGCGACCCGCAAGCCCGCGAAATGTTCGAGGACTTGCACCTGGACCCGTGTCCAGTCACCGGACGCAGTATCCTGCGAGGTGCCCCAGAGCATGGCGCGCCCGCTGTCAACGTTGACGCGAAGCCCGCACCCCAGCGGGGCCGCGCCGCGCGCGTCCTCGTCGGCGCCCTCCTCATCGGAAGCCTCCTCGCCATCCCCGTCTTCCTCCCGGGAGTCGCAGCCGAGAACCCAACGAACGCCAACGTCTACGCGGGCGACGCCCACGCTATCGGCACATCCGGCGCCGGAAGCCGCGAATACGCGATCCGCACCGCCAACGACGCCGCCGCACCCACGCACCGCACCTGGGAAGTCGCCCCCGGCGCCAGCATCACCCTCTACTTCCGCAGCTGGACTACGGGCGTCAGCCCCCCACTCCTGTGCTGCACGGGCGGAGACGCCAACGACTTGTGCCTCATCGAGACACTCTTCGACGCCAGCGCCACCGTCCAGAGGACTCTCAAGAACTCTGGGTCCTGCGACCCCGACGGCACATCGTACACCCTCTATTGCACCACGAGTGGAACCAGCGGCGGCACCCCCATCGCGGGCACCCTGCGCCTCCACATCCGCGTCCGCGAATACACCGCCAGCAACACCATCCAGGTCTACGACGCCGACTCCGCCAGCGCCGACAAAGGCGCCATCCGGTGCGGCCTCGACGCAGCCACCGTCACGCACGGCGGCTACCCCACTGGCCCAACGTATGCGTACACGGTGGCAGGCGAGACCATCACGGTCTCCGCCACCCACACGAACCGTGCTACCGGCCAAACCGCAAGCAGCCTCATTTTCACTCTCTACGACGGCGGCACACCCATCGGAAGCAGCGCCACCGTCTCCGCAAGCACCAGCGGCACCACGTCCACCTCGACAACAGTCTCCGATACGTTCCCAGCCGCATCAACGAGCGTCACCGTCGCCGTCGGAATTAGCGGCAATAGCGGCCTCACGGGCGTCAAGTGGACCGCCGTGAACACGGTCACCAGCCCCATCGTCAAGCAAGACATTGTCGTGTTCTACAAGACGGCGACGTTCACCGTCGATCCCCGCATCACGGCCACCCACCTCATGCAACTGAACTCGGGCACGTTTGCGACGCCCCCCATGTCCGCGGACGCGGGAGCGACCCGCATTAACACGGATCGAGGCTACATCGCCACTCGTTTCACGAACGCTCGTTCCGAAGGCCTGAGCGGTGCGTCCTTCGCGTTCACCCGCACCTTGCAGGATTCGGGCGCCGTCGTCCCCGCCGACACCGCAACTGGCCTCGCCATCGCCACCCAAGGCGGCCAAGCCGGATGGGGCCCCCTCGCCCTCTGGAACGCAGGCGCCCCAACGGGCACCTGGACCAAGACCATTGACGTGACCGCACCCAGCACCATCGACGCCGACACGTACCTCATCAGCGCCACCAAAACGTACACCCTTAGCGCCCCAACGGCGCCCACAGTCGCCGCCGGGGACCCTCTCCGCATCAAGTGTAGCCCCGACCCAGCCATCGCTTCACAAACGGTGCTCTGTATCCTCACCGAAACCAATGCGGACGGCAGCGCCCGCACCGGCAACGCCGCCGGAACCCTGGTCGACGTCTACAACCCCAGCTTCAGCATCATTGTCACCGGCGGCGCCACCACGGAGATCGCAAACGGCGTCTACCGCTACACGTACACCGTCAGCGCAAGCCCGACGCTAGGGACCTACCCCGTCATCGCTAGAACCATGGACGCCAGCGTCGTCCCAGCCGGCGGCAGTTTCACCGTCATCGCAACGCCGACAACGTACGCGACACCAAGCGACGTGACCACCGCCGTCAGTAGCATCAACGGCCACGTCGACTCCCAACTCGCCACGGAACGAACCACCATTGACGCACACGTTGATTCCCAGCTCGCAACCGAACGGACGACCATCAACGCCCACACGGACGCCAAGGTCGACGCTGCCGTTACCACCCTCGATGCCTACACTCTCAGCGTCGTGAACGCCGCCCGGGACCTCATTCGCGGCGACCTGTCAACCTTGACGGCCACCATCGGCTCATCAACCGACCTTAGCACGGCGCCCACGGTCTTCGGCAAAATCGCTCTCGCCCACGAACACGCGGACGCCAACGACGCCGCCACCCAGGCCCTCATCACCCACAACGAAGCCCACCTCCACACTCTGGTCGACAAGATCGACCATCTCAACCTCACCATCATGGGAGACATCATCATGGACTACACCGCCTTCGCCAACATCACCACGGAACTCCTTGAGCTTCACGAACACCTCCACGTCATCACTGCCAACATCACAGCCCACATCGGCGATCCCCTCACCCTCCAAGGCGAACCCCTCGAAGTCCAGAGCACCGACTTCCCCGTCCTCATGGAACTTGCCCCACTCCCCTTGGGTATCGTCCTCAACGTGCTTGCTGCCCGAAGGAAGGACCAGCAAATGCGCAGTGTCCTCTTCCTGCTCGCAGCCTGCACCTTCATCGCCGGATGCGTCGCCATGAACCATTACTCAATGCCACTACGCGTCCTCGCCCTTCTCTGGGGTATCATCATGCTTGTCAGCATGCAACAAAAGAAGTGAAACAATGACCGAAGCCCTCCAAAACGCCCTCGCCGAACAAAGGAAAAACCCTCCCGCGACTCCAAGAACCAACGTCGCGGCGCACCAAGTCTCCCACAGCATCGCCGCGCCGCGTTGGTGGCAAAGCAAACAGGTCACGCTGCCCAACACCGACGTGATCCTCATGCGCAAGGGTACCATCGAACAACACCCTATCGAGCGCGAAAGCATCACCCTCGACCCCGAAGCCCCAGGCAAAGCCGGCGAAGTCTACGTCTGCGACCCCCAACTCCGCTTCTGGAACCCAGAATCCATCCCCGCCGGCTTCGTCACTCTCCACGTCCAAGGCGATCCTGAACCCGTTACTACGCGCCGCCCACGCGGCTATGGTAGCGAAATCCTCTGGCTTCTCGTCGGCAGCTGGTGGCAACACCTCTTCGGTGCTACCGACCTTCCTCCCGAAGACACCAAGATGGATTGGTTCAAGATCGCCCTCTACGCAGGCATCGGCGTCGCCGTCCTGGTCCTCGGCTACATCGCGTACACGCAGGGCTGGTTCGGAACCGCTCCCAAGACAACCAAACTCGGGTGAACTATGCCTGAATCCTTCGCCCTCCCCGGCGCAACACCTCCCGACACCAGCATCCAGGACGTAAGTCGCGCCTGGGGCCAACGCGGCCCCCAACGCTGGACCTATGGAACCCCCGGCCGCACCCGCTTCATCGAAGCCATCAACCGACTCAAGACCGACCTCGAAAACCTCCAAGGCGACATCAACCAGCGCTGCCAAGACGAAGCCTGGGAAGGCGGACTCCAAGAAGCCCCGCAAGTCATGATTCCCGACCTCGACAAATTCATCGACAGCCTCTGCGAAAGCTGGTCGGGCGAACTCGGCCGGGATACCAACGACTTCATTCGCGGCATCAGCGCCGCACGCAGCACTACCAACATCCACCAAGCAGCACCCCAGGAGCTCCCATGACGCGCCTCTGCCGCAAATACGTCAGGCCAACAAGCCCCCCGAGGTGAACCTCAATCCACGAAGAATGGGAAGACCGCGAAGACCGCATCGACGCTCTCATCGCAACCCAAGCCCCCTGCCAAACATGCAGCCTTCAAGGCACTCACGACGGTACAAAAGGCGCCCAAGCAGGCACCTCATGGACCGTCCAAATCTATCACCATCCTAGCAGACCCTGCACCGGACGCCTATTTCCACCAACCCCTAAAGTTACGCAAACCGAATGGCAACTCTTCGCCCTCCGCTACCGCGACAAATACGGCCATTGGCCCACCACACCCCCCAGTACCCTCGAAGACCACGAATCACTCAAACCAATGCCCGGCCTCGCCCATCTCGAAGCCGCCCTCAAATCCCAACAAAACAAAGTGACTCCATGACCCGCCGCTGCCCTAACTGCAAACGAACCCTCGGCCAACAACCCAAATGCCTCGCCTGCGACTTCAAAAAAGCCGCATGGCTCCTTGTCCCACCATTCCCATGTCACCCCTTCCTCCGACCCTCCGGAGGTTTCACGTGAGCCCAGATCACATCGACGGCCAGCTACTCTATTACGCACGCTGCTGCGGCATCGTTCTCGCCGGCCTCCACAACGCCGTCCGCCATGAGGCCCGATGCCCCGCCATGCCTATCATGCGCCAAATCGACGTGCGCGCAGACCTCGAACCAACCCCCTAACCAACCAAACATCGACACCCCAGTTGCACCATGCTCAACCAAGCCCAACACACCATCCACGTCAACACTGACACTCCCAAGTGCAACCACACCGGCTGCGACCTCATCCCCGACACGTACGGTCGAGAACGTGACAAACTCCTCTTCTACCTAGCCGCCGGCTACGCCGACGTCACCGGCAACAAAGCCGGCAACTTCCAACTCTGGAGCATCGCCAACCAAAACGTCAGCAACTACATCATCGAACAACTCCAAAACCTCGGCCTCGAAATGGCCCCCTGGGCATGGGACGCCTTCGTCGAACGCATCACCCCCATCGCCCCACAAACCGACTACAACCAACACCTAGCCCTCGCGAAAGCCCTTCTCACCAACCGCCACTGCCGCTTCTTCGCACAATTCCCCTACCGCCTCAAAACCGGCGGCAACGTCCACACCCACTACATCGGCGGCACAGGCACCGGCAAAAGCAGCTGCAGCCTCGCCGTCATTCACAGCGTCAACCGCATCCAAACCGGCCACTTACGCGACCACCTCGCACTCACCAACCGCGACCTCCCCGAAGCCATCAAACGTATCGCCACCCAAATCAAAGCCGGAACCCTCACCCCCGGCCAAGGCGTCCACAAAGACGAAGAAGAAGACACCGCCGGAGAAGGCAGCGCCACCGACGCCAAAATGATGCGCAACCTTGAAAACCAACTCCGCGCCAGCCAAATCAACCTCAGCACCAGCAGCCCAACCCTCGAAGCCGTCGCCACCACCCAAGGACAAATGGTCGCCCTCGCATGGCACCCCAAAGACAAATGGACCCTCTTCCTCCACTACGTTGACAACATCCCACTCGGCGTCGTCGCCATCCGCTGGCTCCCCGAACCCTACTGGACCCAAGAATACACCCCCTGGAAAAACGACAACGTCGACCGCACCGTCGCCGCCGAATTCAGCGACGCAGGCCTCGCCCGCATCGCAATCCGCGTCTGCCAAGACCAACGCTTCGTCCGCTACCTCACCGAAGCCAGCAGCAAACCCAAACTCAAAGATATCCAAACCGCCCTCCGACTCTACTACAAACAAATGCTCAGCATCACAGAAAAAAAAGCCCTCGCAGACTTCCTCCACGACGTCTTCTTCGGCTGGCAACGCATCAGCAAACACTTCGAAGAAGACTTCGGCTTCCCACCCAACGAAGGCATGAAGCAGATCGCCCTACGATGCAGCGGAGGCAAAGATGCCTGAAGACTTAGGCCGCGACGGCATCCCCGACGCCATCCGCAAAGCCCGCCACGTTACTCGCAAAACCTGGGCGCGCGCCCCCACCCTCACCCACTTCCTCCGCGACCACGCCCCCGCACAATGGGAAGCCATCCAAACATGCAGTCTCGACTACAACATCAAACAAGACCCCCACAACCCCAAACTCTACAAAATCCAACCCAAACGCTGCCACAAAATCCCCTGGTGCATCATCTGCACCCAATACAAACACTTCATCCGAGTCCTCAACCACCTCAACAAACTCAGCGAATGCACCCCCAAAGGCCAACAAATCCACACCCTCCATATCGTCCAAACCGCCCCCATCTACGACCACGGTCTCAACCCCAAAGAAGGCTGGGGCGTCGACGCCAGCAACAACCTCGACGCATGGTTTCAAATCGTCTGGAAAACCCTCCTCGACGCCTACGGCCCCGGCATCGGCGCCATCCTCAACTACCAAGATTACGGCGAACAAATTTTCCATAAACGCCACCCCCACATCGACCTCGTTCTCAACGGATGGACCATCCAAGGCAAAGACGCCCAAGCAATCCAAGAATACAACCTCAAAGACCACGGCTACGAAAAATTCCAAAACCAACTCCTCCAAAACGCCCAACAACACTGGCCCACCAACGGCAAACACGGCAACCTTCGCATCAAACCCCGCAAACCCAGTACTGCCCTCGCCCGACAAGTCCTCGACTACAGCAGCCGCGAGATCATCGACTTCCGCAAAATGCGCTACAACCACGAAACCCAACAAGTCGCATGGCACAACTACAAAACCAACGACTGGAACCTCATGGACGTCCATCAAACCCTTGCCGGCTTCACCGAATACGAAATGCGCCTCGGCGTCTTCGAAAGCAACCGAGCCTACGGCATCGACAACGACGACGAAGCCGACAACAACACCCAAAACCAACTCCACCGCGCCTTCGGCCACATGAGCAACAAACTTCTTCACAAAACCAGCGCAAACATCGGCGGAACCCCCCTCCCCCACAACCAAGACTGCATCTGCAGCCAATGCCGCGACTGGCAACTCGTCATCCTCGACGACGTCGACCGCGAAATCGGCAAAGCACCCCCCATCAACTGGCGCCGCCCCATGGACTAACGAACCCCGACCGTCCCCGGCAACGCCTTCCCCTGCGCCATCCGAGCAATAATCGCCGCCAACTGCTCAGCATCCGACAACTCCTGCCGAATCACAGGCGTTCCAATCGCCGTCAACCCAGCACTCCGCAACGCATGCTCCTTCAATTGTTCCACCCGCAAATGGCAGTAAACCGAAGGCATCGAAGACTTCGGACTCCAACCATACTTCTTCCTCATCTTCTGCTCCTGCATATCATTCTCCCCATCCCGAGTACAAGCTGTGTGCCGGAAATCATGCGCCGTAATCGCCTCCAAACGGTCAACATTGACACCCGCCGCATCCCCAATATCATGAATCAAATCATTCAACCCCTGATACTGCAAAGCATGCTTTCCCGATCGGTCCCACTGCGTCAAGAACAACGGCGCATGCGGATTCCCCCCATCCGGATGCAACGACAACCACACATTCATCGCAGCAGACGACAACACCCCATACACCTGACGCGAACCCGTCTTCAAACCCTCCTCATCACGCGGGAGCGTCACCCACATCCCCTGCCCATCCTTCCTAATCGAACCAACCCGCAACGACAACAACTCCGACGCCCGCACCCCCAAATCCCACAACAACCACAACAAAGCCACCAACATGATCCCCAAGTGGTTCTTCTTCCTGCGAGGCCCCCACGTCGACGCCACAACCAGCATCCGCTCAAATTCCCCATCCGAAATCACCTGACCCGCCGACTCCTCATCCGGCTTCCGAACAAACGTCGCCCGGTCAAGATTCGGCGGCAACTTCTCAACATTCAGCAACCCCTTCAAATGCTGCCGGAACAACTGCACCCCGATGTGCCAAGACTTCACCTTCACCCCATGACGCAACGCCTGCGTCAACTCCAACAAGTCATCCTCATCCAAACTTAGGAAATCCCGCTCACCACACGCAGCATCCGCCTTACGAACCCACAGGGCGTAATTGTACTCCGACCCCACGGCGTTGTCCATGTTCGCACGGAACCGCATCATCCGCTTCATCCCAGGACGGTTCGCTTCGCCCAATTCGGCAATCTTCCGCTGCGTGCCGCGCTCAATGCTGCGCCACCGGTTCTCTTGGTTGCTGGTCAGTTTCTGCATGCCGTTCACCTTTTATCGGGCCGGTCTGTCGCGCGAAACGCCACAGGTGCAGGAATCCCAGGATTGGGACTCCCATACACCAAAGAGAATCACTATGGCCCGGGTAGTGTAGCCTGGTTAACATATGGGATTGTGGCTCCCTTGTGCGGGGTTCGAATCCCCGCCCGGGCCCCTTGACCAAGACCCGCACCGTCCGGGAGGCCGCCCGCAAGGGCGCCGCCATCGCCCTGGTGCTTGCCTCGGTGACCTGCGGCATCGTCGGGCTGGGATGGGCCACCTCCTCCAATCCGTGGGGCCTCGCCCTCATCGCCGTGACACCGCTGGGCATCTGGCTGGCCACCCGCGTCACGCCGGAGGGCGGCACCACCGGCTACTTCGACAAGAACATCTGAGCCGCACCCCCAGATGTCCCGCGGAGGGTTTCCGTTTTTTCCGGGCGTTCCGTGGCGGTTTCGGCAGGCGCGCTTCGCACGCCCCCACGCCATCGCCTGCAAAGCCAACTCGTTGCCCTGGACCACGGCGTCGTCGTCACGGCATGCTTGACGGGTTGCGGTCTTACGACGGACCGATGGGTCGATCGGGGCAAGCGCTTGCCCTTTCGATGGCATGCGGCTGGTTTTGGAGTGCATCGCGGCGAAACCAGACGGGGGCATCGGCTAAATCGGCGCACGCCTGCGCCACGCCATGGAGCCCGCCATCCCCTTCTCGGCCGGCCCCGGGTCCATCGCCGCCGCGCACGCTCTCGCGGCCGCGACGCTGGCCTACGCCATCGCGTGCGGCTTCCACGCCCGCCGCGCCCTCAGGCTGAAGCTGGCCGACCGCTGGTCCACCGTTGGCACCACCGTCTGCCTGGCCGCGCTGGCCGTGGCCCTCGAGGTGTGGGGGGCCGACCTGCTCCCCTCCCCCTTCGGCGTCACCCTGCTGCTGCTCCTGGTCGCCGGCCTGCTGTTCACCCTGCTCTTCACGGCCCTGCGGCTGCAGCGCATCGTGGAGCGGCTCAAGCAGGCCCTGCCGCTGCCCCCGGCCCCTGCCATGCACCACGAGACGCGACGCAAGCTGCCGCACCTCATGATGGGCTTCGGGCTCCTCTTCTACGTGGGCGCAGCCCACTTCCTCCTCCTGGCCATCGCGGGCCTGCATTCGCTCGTGGCACCTCCCCCCTCGAACCTTGTTGCCGCGGGGACGGCCCCCTGGGTGTGGAGCGGCCACCTGCTCTCCGCCTGGACGCTCCTTGCCATCCTGTTCCTGCTCCTGCCCGTGGAGCTCACGCGCCTCCGCTTCCCCGAGGCCGACTACCCCTGGAAGCAGATCATCCTGCCCCGCCTGCGCTCGCACGAGGGGGGCCTCATGGGCGCCCACATCCACATGAGCGCCGCCCTCTCGTTGTGCTACGTCCTGCTGGGCCACGACCTTGCGCGCTGGGATGCCGCCGTGCCCGCCACCCTCGCGATGCTGTGCGTCTCCGTCTTCGCCGATGCCGCCAGCGCCCTCTTCGGCATCCGGTGGGGACGCTCGAAGTGGCCGCACAGCCAAGGCAAGTCCTACATCGGATCCGCCGCCGGCACCCTCGTCGCCTTCTTCGTCGCCCTCCCTTTCGTCGGCGCCTGGGGAGCCCTGGCGGCGGCCGCCGTGTTCCTAGCCATGGACCTCGTCGGCCCCATCCCCCTGCCGGTCTCGGACAACCTGCTGAACCCGTTGGCGCTGACCGCCCTGTTCGTGGCGTTCCCAGGCCTCGTCCACCCCGTGCTGCCCCTCCTCTGAGAGGTCATGTAGGGCTTGGCCTTGCCCCTCCCGTGCCCCCACGGGTCGTGATGGTCGCAGCCGGGACTGGTGCCTGATGCAGCGGGTGGCCATGGTCGGCGCGGGCATGAGCCGTTTCGGCGCCCGCCCCGACACCCCCAAGCAGCTCTTCGACGAGGCGTGGCGGGAAATGGCGCAGCGGGTCCCCGGGTGGGACGGGCGGGTGGACGAGGCCTGGATCGGAACGGTCGGCTTCGGCGGCCACCAGCCAGGCAACTCCAGCGCCCTCTACCTGCAGGGCACCCCCAGCCAGGGAGCGGCCGCCCACCGCGTCGAGAACGCGTGCGCCTCCAGCGGCTTCGCCCTCCGCGACGCCTTCCTCGCCCTCCGGAGCGGCGCCATCCAGACCGCCCTTGTCGCCGGCGTCGAGAGCATGACGCCCTACTCCAAGGCGCACCGAGGCTACTGGCTCGGCGTCTCCGGCGACACCGAGGTCGAGCGCATGTCGGGCCTCACCTTCCCTGGCGTCTACGCGCTCATGGCCCGCGCCCACATGCAGGAGTTCGGGACCACGCGCGAGCACCTGGCCGCCGTCGCCGTGAAGAACCACGCCTTCGGCGCCGGCAACCCGCACGCCCAGTTCCAGAAGCCGACCACCCTGGAGAAGGCGCTGGCCGCCCCCATGGTCGCGGACCCCCTCGGGCTGTTCGACTGCTGCAGCACCACCGACGGCGCAGCCACGGTCCTGCTGGTCACGGAGGAGCGCGTCCCCGAGTTCACGGACCACCCGATCTGGCTCACGGGCTCGGGGGCTGCCACCGACACGCTGGCCCTGCACGACCGCGCCGACCTCACCTCCGTCCCAGCCGCCACGAAGGCCGCCGGGACCGCCCTGGACATGGCGGGCACCCGGGCCACGGACCTGGACTTCGCGGAAGTGCACGACTGCTTCACCATCGCGGAGATCCTGGCCATCGAGGCCCTCGGCCTGGCCAAGCCCGGGCAGGGCGGGCCCGCCACCCTGGAGGGCCGCACGGGGCGGGGCGGGGACCTCCCCACCGTCAACCCCTCCGGCGGCCTCAAGGCCAAGGGCCACCCCCTGGGCGCCACCGGCGCCGGCCAGGCCGTCGAGGTCTTCGAGCAGTTCCACGGCCTCGCCGGAGCGCGCCTGGTCGAAGGCGCCCGCAAGGCCCTCACGCACAACGTGGGCGGCTCCGGAGCCACGTGCGCCGTCCATGTCTGGGAGGCGGGGGCATGAGCCTCGTCTGCACGTTCCCGTCGCACCGGCGCGGCCAGAAGCTGGCGTACAGCTTCGACGAGGACGAGGTCTGCCTCGCGTGGGAAGCCGTCCGCCGTGCCGGTCTCGCGCCTGGGACCCGCCTGGCCTCCGGCTTCGCCCTCCCCTCTTGGTGGTGGAAGGGAACCGGCCTCGTCCCCGACGCGGACGCGACCCTCCGCATCAGCGACGTGCCCACGACGCTGGGCCCTTGCGTCTGCCTGCATGGCCGCGACGAGGCCCCGGCGGTCGAGGATGCGGCCCGTGCCACCTACGCGCTTGCCCCGACGCGGCCGGAGCCGGAATGGCAGAGGCATCGCCTGGCGCGCGACGCGCCGGACACCGAGGCGGACTTCCCGCTGGGAGCCTACGTCCTGCCTCCACGCCATGAGGAGGTCACCGCCGCGCGCATGAAGTTGGCCGAGGGGCGCGTGGTGAGCTGGACGACGATCGGCGCGGGGGCGGCCCCCACGGAGTTCCAACGCCTGCAGGAAGCGGTCGGCGCCTACCACGTGGCCTTGGTCGAGTTCCCGGACAAGGCGCGCACGGTCGGAATCTGGGCGGACCCTGCACCGCCTGCGCTGGGGCAGGAGGCTCGGCCGGTGCTGCGGCGGCTGCTGCGCACACAGGGCGCTTGGCGGCATGGCGTGAAGTTCACATCAGCCTAGATGCGGTCATCGCACCATCGGTCGTTGCGAAACGAGGAGTTCCAGGAAACCGGCACCTCCGACGGCGGCGCGTACCACGGCCAGCACGGCTCGCTCCCAACGGAAAGGTCCGTTGACACCCTGCGTCATGCGGTCTGCGACCGCACATAGCCTCCAGGCCCAAGGAACAGACGCGACACGCGGGGCCTGCGGCCCCCCAAGGGACACGAAGCATGCCAACATGACCTGGGTTCCAGCGATGGAATGGGGCGCCGCGGCGGGCCCAGGGGCTCCGCCCGCTGCCAACAGTCTTGCTTGGTCATGACGGCCCGACGTCGGCGTCGCAAACGGAAATCTGGCACTCGCCAGGACCGAACGCGGAGCCGTCGTCGCCTTCGGCAAGGCCTCGCGAATCCCGCGCCCTCCGTGCGTCCCGCGTGAAGGACCCGCTCCTGATGCAGGGCCCCCTCCGCCCCAATCCTTTAACAGGAAGCCGGCTCATGGAACCTGCATGACAGACCTGCTGGTGGAGAACTTCCACGTCAAGGGCTCGCCGCCGCGGCGCTGGCCCAGGCAGGTCGTGTGGTGGGACGAGACGCTGCGCGACGGGGAGCAGACCCCAGGCGTCTATTACACGCTGGAGGAGAAGGTCGAGCTCGCGCGCATGGTCTCGGAGTGCGGCGTGCAGGTCATGAACGTCGGCATCCCCGCCATCGGGCCGGGCGAACTGAAGGCCGTGAAGGCCATCGCCGCCGAAGGCCTGGACGCGAAGGTGCTGGGTGCAGCGCGGACCGTCCGTTCCGACATCGACGCGGTCATCCAGTCGGACGCCTCGGAGATCGCGGCGTTCATCGCGGCCTCGGAGGTGCACCTCAAGCACAAGCTCAACCTCACGCGCGAGCAGGCCATCGCGAAGGCCGTCGAGTCCGTGGAGTACGCCAAGGGGCACGGCCTCAAGGTCACCTTCGTCACGGAGGACACGGTGCGCGCCGACATGGGCTTCGTGACGGAGATCTACCGTGCCGCCATCGACGCGGGCGCCAAGCGCGTGTTGTTCTGCGACACGGTGGGCGTGATGACGCCCAGCACGTTCGGCTGGTGGCTGGACGAGGTGGTGGCGCGCATCCAGCGCCCCGCGGTGGAGTACGGCGTGCACATGCACAACGACTTCGGGATGGCCGCCGCCAACACCCTCACCGCCCTCGAGCACGGCATCCCCTGCGTGAACACGACGGTGAACGGCATCGGCGAGCGCGCCGGCAACGCCAGCTTCGAGGAGGTCGTCATGACCCTGGAGGAGCTCTACCACGTGAAGACCGGCATCGACCGGCGCAGGCTCTACGCCCTCAGCCGCCGCGTCGAGGAGGTCGCCGGCGTCCCCGTCGCCTTCAACAAGGCCATCGTGGGCTACAACGCCTTCACGCACGAGTCCGGCATCCACACGGACGGCGTCATCAAGAACACCCTCACCTACGAGCCCATCCAGGTCGAGACCCTTAATCGGCGCCGCCGCTTCGTCTTCGGCAAGCACACGGGCACCCGCGCCGTGGAGGCGCGCCTGAAGGAGGCCGGCCTCGAGGCCACGAAGGACCAGCTGACCGCCATCGCCAACGACATCAAGGTCCACACCGAGGCGCACACGAAGGAGTACGTGCGCGACTTCATCGCGGCGTACCGGCAATGGGACCGCGACAACAAGGGCGTCAGCCCCGAGGTCTTCTGGAGCATCGCCGGCAAGCACGGCATCAAGGTCCCGAGGCCATTGCCCTTGACGGTCTGACCCCCGCCCCCCTGCCCCTTCACGCGGAGGTCACGGAAAGCGCGGTGCCGGGACCTCAAGCACGCCTCTCCGTGTCCTTCGCGACATCCGCGTGGACACCGGCGCCCGAGCATCTTGTCTGCGCGAGTCAGCGCCACCCGCTTGACGGCAGGCGCGCAACCCTTATCCCCGGCACGCCCCCGTCAAGGCCCATGCGCGCCCTGCTTCCCTGCCTTCTTTTGCTTGCCTTGTTGGCGGGTTGCTTCTCCCCTGGCGCCAACCCTGCCAACGGCACCGGCACGGACACCACGGCTCCCCAGGCACCCGGCCCGAAGGTCGCCACCGACGTCAAGGGCCTGCAGCTGGTCGCCTCCGTGCGCAACTCGACGCTTGGCGAGTGGGTCGAGGACGGCCTGGCGTACCTCAGCTCCGGCTCCGACGGCCTGCGCATCGTGGACGTGCGCGACCCCGCCAACCCCATCGTGCTGGCCAAGGACATCCCGGACTCCGAGTCCCGCGACGTCGACCTCATCCACCACCCCAACGGCCACTTGTACGCGCTCCTGGCGGACTCCAGCGAGGACGGCACCAAGCTCTTCGACGTCACGAACCCCCAGAGCGTCACCTTCGTCGCCAAGACCCCGGTCTGCGACCACACCGTCGCCGTCGTCCCCGGCACCACCGTCGTGTACGCCTCCTGGTCGCTGTGCCAGGCCTTCAACCCGTCCCAGATGCAGCAGGGCGACACGGAGATCCTCGACTTCAAGGACCCCGAGCACCCCGTCTCCAAGATGTTCGTCTTCCCACCCGTCGCCATGACGGCCGGCGGCCCCAAGCCCATCACGGCCACGTCCTGCCACGAGATGACCTTCAACGCACAGCTCCACCGCGCCTACTGCGCCGCCATCAGCGACACGCAGGTCTGGGACACGACGGACCCCCTCAACCCCGTCATCGTGGCCGTCATCGACGACCCCCTCGTGAACATCCACCACTCCGTGTGGGACGCCGACAATGGCACGACCCTCATCATCGGCGACGAGTTCACGGGGGTGATCCTGCCCACGCCAGCCTGCACCGACAAGGCCCAGCTGCCCACGTCGGCGCTGGCCTTCTACGACGTCCGCGACCTTGCCGCCCCCAAGCGCGTCGGCTACTACAACATCCCGTACGACGCCGTGGCCGGCAGCGGCGAGTCCGGGCGGCCGCAGTACTGCAGCACGCACCTCGGCGACGTCATCGACGGCACCCACCTCATCGTGATGGGGTGGTACTCCGCCGGCACCGTCATGGTGGACTTCACGGACCCTGCCCACGCGAAGACCGTGGCCACCTGGCGTGCAACCGGCGAATCGAGCGTCTGGGAGACCCGCTACATGGACGGCCATGTCTACGCGTCCGACGAGGTCCGCGGCCTCGACATCCTGGACATCGTCCGCGGGTAGCGCCGTCCGCACAGGACGCGCGTCCTCGACGCCGCCGCGAGGTCCGCTTCCGCCTTCCGCGTGCAGCCCAGCCGAGGCAAGGCTTATGCGGCCGCCGGGGACCTCCTGCGGCATGCGCATCGTCCTTGCCGGCCTCCTGGTCGCAAGCCTCCTCGCCGGCTGCCTCACCGGGCCCGGGACCCCTGCGGGCCCGGCCGGCGGTCCCCCCGGCACCTGGGGGTTCTCCCGCGCCCCCAGCTTCCCCAACGCGCAGCCCGCCGTCGTCACCCATCTCGAGCCGCTGGCCCGCCTCATGGGCGCCGATGGAGAGCCGTTCCCCACCGGCTCCGGCAACGTCGTCTTCGGCGACTACGTCTTCGGCAGCGCGCAGTCGCACGGCTTCTTCATCGCGGACATCCACGACCCCGCGCACCCCGTGCTGGTCTACAACTCCAGCAGCGACGGTCCCACGCCGTTCGCCCGCAAGGCCGACCTCATCGAGCACCCGGACGGCCGGCGCACGCTGGTGCTGGCCACGCAGTCCAATGGCATGCACTTCTGGAACGTCACCGACGTGCGCCACCCGGAGTTCGCGAGCGTCGTCGAGTTCGACAAGAACCACAACATCGCGGTCGTCCCGGGCACCGAGCTCGTGTTCAACAACCCCAGCTCGGGGCAGGGCGGCACCAATGGCCTCGTGGACGCCAGCGACCCGTACGACCCCCGCCTGCTTGGCGACTTCGGCGCGTACGGCTGCCACGGCACCACGTTCCACGGCCGCTTCGGGGACCCGGACTTCCGCGCCTACTGCGCCGCCATCCAGCGCACCGAGATCTGGGACCTCACCGCCCTCACCACGGCGCCCCGCGTGCACGGCTTCGGCATCAGGCTCCTGGGCGCCGTCGAGGGCGCCGCCGATTCGCCCATCACGGGGTCCCCCGTCGCGAACCCGCCCATCCCCCCCAACGCCGCAGGCGTCACGAGCACGCCGCTGCGCAACCTGCACCACTTCGCGACCGCCAGCAACGACGGCAGGGTCCTCATCGTGGGCGACGAGCACCGCGGCGGCGGCTCCCCCGGCGCCTGCTATGCCTACAACGAGGCGGCGGGAGCCTCCACACCCATGGGCGCGCTGTGGTTCTACGACATCGCGAACCCTGCCGATCCAGTGCTGCTCAGCTGGATCAGCCCCCCCACCGTCACGCCCGTGGCCCCCACGCCGCCCAGCAACCCGAACCCCGGCCCCACCGTCGTGGCGCAGGGCCTCAATGCGGCGTACACGGCGGTCCCCAACTGCACGGCCCACTTCGGCACGGTCCTGCCTGGCGAGGACAAGATCGTCATCGCGTGGTACTCGGCCGGCGTCCTGCTGATCGATTTCTCGGATGCCGCCAAGCCCCGGATCCTGGACCAGTACCAGGCCCCAGGCATCAACACATGGAACGCTCGGCAATGGGGCGGCTACGTCTTCACGGGCGACATCGGGCGGGGAATGGACGTCCTGAAGCTGGCGTGAGCGCGCGCCTGCCCAGCCACTGGACACCGACACTGCAAGGTCTTCCTGGTTGCTGCCGGTTTCGGCACCCAATGAACCCCAGATGCCACAGATGACGGGATGGCCCTTCGCGCCCATGCAGGGGACAAGGCCCAGGTCTGCATCCTGGCCTCCCTCCAAATCCCCTTGGCGGCGATTCGACCCCCATCGGTCCGTCCATGAAACCGCAACCAGTCCGACCTTGCCGTGACGCCGGCGCCGCCGCGCAGCACAACGTGTTGGAACAGCGGGCGATGGAACGGGGGCGCGCGAAGCGCGCCCGCCGAAACCGCCACGGAACGCGGAACTTCACGGAAACCAGACTCGCACCCAGTTCGGCGGTTCCGTGGGTTCCATGGCCAAAGGGGGAGTGCCTCCGCGTGCTCCGCGACCTCCGCTTGAAGTCAGTGGACGCCCTCAGCGCGCGAGCCTCGAGGAGAGCCGCGCCTGAACGGCAGGCCACTCGTCGTCCGTGATGGAGAACACGACGGCGCTGCGCTTGTGCCCGTCCGGCAGGAGCCGCTGGTGCCGGATGACGCCCTCCCGCACGGCGCCGATGCGCTCGATGGCCGCGGCGGAGCGGAGATTGCGCGCGTCGCACTTGAGCTGCACCCGGATCGCTCCCAGCGTCACGAAGGCGTGCCCCAGCAACAGGAGCTTCGCCTCCGTGTTGGCCGCCGTCCGGCGATGGCTTGCCCCCACCCACGTGTGGCCGAGCTCCAGCGTGTGGAAGGCGGCGTTGATGTCGAAGAGGCTCGAGGACCCGAAGGCCTCCCCCGTGCGGGCGTCGCGCAGCAGGAACGGGAGCGCCTCCCCGCGAGCCTGCGGGGCCGCGCGGTCGGCGATCCACCGCCGAAGGTCCTCCACGCCGGCCACGTCGTAGGCCATGTACGCCCACAGGTCGCGCTCGGAGGCGGCCGGCCACAGCTCCTGCGCGTGCTCCGTGCGCAGGGGCTCCAGCACCACGTGGTCTCCTCGCAGCGTCACAGGCGAGGCGGCAGGCATCGGCTGCGGGGTGCCCTTCGCGGTGGTGGAGGCCGCCATGCGCGGGCCAGCGCTCGTTTCCTCAAGGACCCGTCGTCGCCGCGGTCTTTGCAGGGAGTTCCTTCCCCCGACACCGCGACGAAAGCTCCCCCCTTCAGGACACTCCAAACATCGCCCGTCAATTGACGGGTGAACCCTTATCCTGAGCCGTCCGACTCCGCTGCACGGTGGGCCCCGCGCGGCCCGGTTGGGGTCTCTCCTGATGCTTCGTCCGCTGTGGCTCCTGGCCGCCCTTGCCCTCACGCTCCCGGCGATCCCCGTCGCGGCCCTCGCCGACGCCGCCGCCTCCCCTTCCGCATCCGCCTCCTCTGCCGAGCCCCTGCCGGCCGCCTTCGCCTCCGACCCCGCGCAGGCCCTCTTCGGGCTGGGCGCGCATCCTGGCCCGCTGCACCTCGATGCCGCCGTCGCCACCTTCCTCGACCGCGCCGACGGCCCCCACGCCGCCCGCGACCTCACGCCGCCCGAGAGCATCTACCGCACCGTGGACCCCGTGTGCGACCTCAACGGCGACGGCCACCCGGACATCCTGAGCAACGACATGCAGCTGCGCAACCGCGCGGCCTACGACTCCGGCTCCTCCATCGTGCGCGCCACCTCGGGAATCGACGGATCCTCCCTGTGGAACGTGCACAACTACCGGTACGTCAGCCTCAACACGGCGCACGGCTACGCCTCCGCCCGCCCCGGCCAGCCGAACCCGCAGTCGCCCCCCAACATGCGCCCCACCGTGGACGTGGACGGCGACGGCGTGTGCGACGTGATGGCGTTCGGGTACTACTCCACCCTCGGCACCTTCGGGCAGACCGCGCCCGACCCGTCCAACCCCGCCGTCCCGTGCCAGGACTACAGCACCTTCATCCTGGGCAGCCCCTCCATCTCCTGCATCGACGTCGAGGTCCGCATGCTCAGCGGCCGCGACGGCGCCACCATCTGGAGCCACGTCCAGCACGCCATCCAGGAGGACTCCTCAGAGCCCCTCTGGAGCACCGAGAGCTCCAACGTCATCCTCGGGTTCCCCACCGGCATCGTCCTCACCGACACCCCGGAGGGCCCGCGCCTGCTCATCAAGACGACCGACATGCAGTACGCCCTGGTCGACGACTGGACCGGCTTCAGCGGCCTTGCCTTCGGGGACGAGTTCTACTTCGGCTCGGCCACGACGGGCGAGCACCTCCTGGAGCTGGACGGCGCCACCGGCCGCGAGCTGTGGACGCACGACTTCAACCTGCAGCCCGAGGCGTCCCACACGAACATCACGTGGCTGGCCGGCTTCGAGGACATCACCGGCGACGGCAAGCCCGACGTCGTGATGGACCAGCTGTTCCTCGCCAACCCGCGCGGCCGCGAGGCGGTCAACCCCCTCAGCGGCGACCCGCTCTACCGCAACGGCCGCGGCATGCGCATCCTCGCCCTCGACGGCAAGGATGGCGCCCCCATGTGGGCCACCACCATCTGGGACCCCGGCGTCGTCCAGACGGCGCCCCCCGACGAGTCCAACGTGGAGGTCCTGGCGTGGAACTACGGCCTCATCCTCCCCGACGTCACGGGGGACGGACGCGCCGACGCCGTCGCGCAGTACATGACGGACGAGTTCGTGGGCGGCACCCCCAACGGGCGCCACCGCACCCACTTCGTCCCCGTCGACGGCATCACGGGCACCCCCCTCTGGAACCACCAGCAGCAGGGCTGGGGATTCCTCACCGGGCTCGGCTTCGGGCGCGACGGCGCCCTGCTGGCCGCGGCGACCCTCGACATCCCTGACGTGACGCCCGCCGGTGCCGCGTACCCCGCCAAGGCGGTCCGCATCGTCGGCCTCGACCACGCCGGGGTCGCCACGTGGTCCTACGAGCAGCCCTTCGCGCAGGACTCCTCCTCCTCGTACGAGATCGGCCTCCACCAGGTCCACGACGCCCTGGCGCCCGCCGACATCGACGGCGACGGCATCGCGGACCCCGTGACGCCTGCGCAGTACACGAAGCCGGAAGGCACCGACCAGGTGTTCCTCGCCACTGCCCGCCAGCACTTCCAGGTCCTGTCCGGGCAGACCGGCAAGCGCCTGCGCGACCTCGAGTCCTGGGGCTCCAACGGCCTCCTCCTCCCGTGCTCCGGCACCGAGCTCACCTTCGCGGTGGGCCACGCCAAGCGCATCGACCTCGAGCGCTACGACGCGGCCGGCGCCCTGCGCTGGCGCGTGCCGATCTGGGACTTCAAGGAGCCCCGCTCGTCGACCGCCAGCATGGACCTCATGGCCTTGGACGGCGCCTGCGCGGACACCCCCAACGGCACCCAGTACGGCGTCAACATGGAGGCGTTCTCGTTCTTCCGCCGCTACGAGATCGTCCCCCTCGTGGGCCTCCTCGACGCCAACGGCGTCCCCGCCTGGCAGCTGGAGGGCGTGCGCGAGAACCAGGACCGCGTCCTCAGCCCGACGCCCCCCACCCCTTCCCTGCTGGAGGGCCTCGCGCACCCCGTGGCCCGCTTCCTGTCCCCCGGCACCCCGCAGGTGCTGGCCTCCCTCGCGCTGGGCGCCGTCGGCATCGCCGCCGGCCTCCTGCTGGCCGCCCCCATGGCCCGCGTGCTGCGCGGCCGCCGGCGCCGCCTCGACCCGCTGGGCATCGCGCTCATGCTGATGGTCATGCCCGGCGCCGCCGTGGCCGGCCACGCCGCAGACGTCCCGCACCTCGTGGACCTGCCGAGCCTGCCTGATGCGCTTCCCCAGGATCCCGCTGCCGGCCTCACCGCGGGCGCCTTCGGCGGACCGGCGGCCCCTGCCGCCCCCATGGGCGCCGCCCTGCCGGGCGGGAGCCCGCTTGCGACGTTCATCGAGGCCACGCGCGGCCTGCGCGGGCCGGGCTCGGCCGTCCCCCTGGCGCACGCCGTGGCCGCCTACATGGGCGCACCCGACGTGAGCGACCGCTTCGACGAGAACACGACGCTCACCTACCCGTACGTCGTGGGCGACCAGGATGGCGACGCCGTGGACGACGTGGCGCTGGACGTGTACTGCGCCGACGGGTTCAGCTGCTCGCCGCCCGGCGTCCCCCTCACGAACGTCTTCGGCACCGTGCAGCAGCTGGCGACGTCGCAGGTCTGCGGCCCCTACCACCGCCTCGTCGTCGTGTCGGGCGCCACGGGGGGCCGCCTGTGGGACGCGCCCCTGGACACGCCGCACCCCGTCCCCAGCGAAGGCTTCACCACCTGCGCCATCGAGACCGTCCTGGGCACGGTCCCTCTCCCCGAGGCCACCGGCATCCTCGTCTACCGCTTCGAGGGCGTCGACGCCGACAGCACCGTCATCGCCGTCAACCACACCGTCTACCTCCTCGACGCCGCGACGGGCGCCGTCCGGTGGAGGCACTCCGAGCTGGGCACCTTGGCCAACGTGCCCGACGTCGGGGCCACGGCCACGAACCTGCTCATGAACCCGACCCTGGCGCTCCCGGAGGCAGGGCGCACCCCCGACCGGACGGGAGGAGCACGGCTGGGTTTGTTCCTGCAGGGCATCGGCTACAGCTACCACTACGTCAGCACCTTGCTTCCGCCCCCCGGCTTCGACAGCGACCTGGCGGTCATCAACGACTACCAGCCGATGGAGAAGCTCACGAGCCTCGAGCCGCAGACCGGCAACGTCGTCTGGGCGAAGGACTCCTTCGTGCCCAAGGATGGCATGAGCGTCCTGCCGTTCTCGCAACTCGACGGCTTCAACCTCCGGACGCCGGACACCTACGCGGACCGCTACTACACCCCGAACTGGATCCCGAACATCCCCGCCCAGGTCACCGACCGCCACTGGGGCGACGTGGCCTGCTGCGGCGACCTCACCGCGGACGGCGTCGCGGACCCGGTCTTCACCACCCTTGAGTGGAACCCGACGCCAAACATGCGCGCCCAGGGCCCTTACCGCTTCGACACGCACGCCATCGCCTTCGACGGCGCCACGGGCGACCGCCTGTGGGACCGCGGACTGGCCCAGGACATCCCGGGCGAACGGGTGCGCGCCGCCTACTATGTCTGGCCGCTCGATGCCACCCGCATCAAGGTCCAGGCCGTCGGCGACGCCACCGGCGACGGCGCCGGCGACGTGCTGGCCCAGCAGGTCTCCGTCACCTCCGACTACCTCATGACGGTCTCCCTGCTGGACGGCCGCTCCGGCAACACCGTGTGGTCCTTCGACTCCAAGACGGCGCAAGCGGCACTGCCCCTGGGGGACGCCAACGGCGACAAGGGCACCGACATCCTGTTCTTCGACTGGTACGACCTCGAGCGCCTCGGCCCCCTGCGCGGCGACTTCACGAACGTCACCACGAACCCGCTGCGGCTCCGGAGCGGCGCCGACGGCTCCATCCTTTACGCGACCCAGACCGTGAGCGCGCCCGTCGACCTGCTGTACATCTACCGCATGGCGAACCTGAACGGGCCAGCCGACCTTGACGGCGACGGCATCGGCGACTTCCCCGTGGACGACCCCGTGTTCCTGCCCGACCAGGTCACGCTGCACCAGGTCAGCTACCTCTCCGGCCGCGACGGCCACACCGTGCTGACCATCCCCGCCACCGGCGCCTTCGCGTACCCCGTCCGCCTGCCCGACATCACGGGGGACCAGCGCGACGACGTTGCCATCCTGAGCGGCGACGCCAACGACCTCTGGATCGCGTACCACGACGGCCAGGGCGGCAAGGCCCTCTGGTCGCACCGCGCCCTTGCCCTCAAGACCTCCAGCTACGCGTACGCCGTGCCCCGCCTGCAGTTCACGGCGCTGCGCACCGGCCCCGAGCCCACCGACGAGGGCTTCCTCCTCACCCTGCACATGGACGTGACCCAGGTCATCGGCGAGTACGAGTCCCTCACCATCCAGGTGGGCGGCGACAACCCGGGCACGCAGCGCTACCTCTCCATCGACGACCACGTCGTGCCGCAGGTCGACGCCGTGCTGGACCCCATGGGCCACCACGCGTGGAGCTACCCCGCCTCGGGCGACCCGACGGCGACGCGCATCGACGGCCCCACGCCGGGCACGGCGCAGCTTGTCAAGATGCGCGCCCTGGCCAACCCCACCACGCTGGACACCGCGGCCACGTTCCTTGCCGAGACCTGGATCCCGCTGGTGGCCTTCGCGGCCGCCCTGGCAGGCAGCCTCGCCCTTGCCGTCCGCATCCGCCTGCGGAGGTCCCCATGAACCGGGCCGCCCTCGCCGCCGTCGCCATCCTGCTCCTTGCCGGCTGCCTGCACAGGCCCGCCGCCAGCGACCTGTTCACGCCGCAATCGGGCAAGGTCCACCGCTTCGGCGGCACCCTGACCTTCGACCAGCCGGTCGCCATGGACGGCCAAGGCAACGTCCGGGACCTGCCCGCCTCGGTGGCCGGCGACGCCTTCCCCCTCAACGTCGAGCAGTTGCTGCCCCTGGCGGGCGCCGAGCCCAACATCGGCATCACCAGCGCCGGGTCCCTGTTCATCAACACCTTCGACGACACCCAGAAGTCCACCGACCACGGGCGCACCTGGACCCGCTCGTACGTCTACAAGACGCCGGGCTCCCCCGTCACCGACGACCAGTTCAGCACC
Source organism: Thermoplasmatota archaeon (assembly GCA_035526765.1). Taxonomy (GTDB): domain Archaea; phylum Thermoplasmatota; class E2; order JACPAO01; family JAHFTW01; genus JAHFTW01. The sequence continues at coordinate 23,678 of DATLBS010000023.1, forward strand.
GCGGACCCCATGCTGTGGGTGGACCCGGACACCGACCGCATCTTCGCGGACCAGATGCAGTCCCTGATGGTCGGCTTCTGCACGTACCTTGCCTGGAGCGACGACGAAGGGGCCACCTGGACGGAGCGCCCTGTCGCGTGCGGCCTGCCCCACATCGACCACCAGAAGATGGTCACGGCGCGCTACCACTCTATCAACGGCGTGCAGCCCCCGGCGAACCCCGTGTACCCCAACGTGCTCTACATGTGCACGAACGACCTGGACATCGGCACGTGGTGCACGATGTCCTACGACGGCGGCCTCAACTGGGCGGTCCAGACTCAGGCTGCCGCCCCCGACGCCTTCTGCGGCAACATCAACGGGCATCCCGCGGCCTACCCCGATGGCACCGTGGTCCTGCCGCTGAGCGCCGCCCTCACCAGCGACGGCTGCCGCCGCCCCCTGGAGGTCGAGGTCACCGAGGACAACGGCCTCACCTGGACGTCGCGGCAATGCGCCCCCGGCTACGGCCAGGTGGACGTGGACCCCGACATCACCGTCACCCCCGACGGCACCGCCTACATGGTGTTCCGCCACACCGACCAGCTGCACTACCTGCTGCGCACCACCGACAAGTTCCTGACGTGCGACGTCTTCCGCATCAGCCCGCCCGGCATCACGCTCGGCGTCTTCCAGGCCATCACCTCCGGCGACGACGGCAAGGTCTCCATGGTCTGGCTGGGCACGAGGGACCAGCAGGACCCCGGCGCCACCCCCTCCAACGCGACAGGTGGCTCGAGGTGGCACGCCTACGTGACCACCAGCTACGATGCCGCGTCCGCTGATCCCACCTTCATCACCCACCAGGTGACCCCCGACGAGGACCCGGTCCAGGTGGGCTGCGTGTGGCTGGGCGGCGGCGGAGGCGGCCCCCACCAGTGCCGCAACCTGCTGGACTTCATCGACATCGTGAGCGACAAGGAGGGCCGCACGTACGCCTCCATCACGGACGGCTGCGTGCCCCGCAACGGCTGCTCCGGGGACCTCGACTCGGTGGAGTTCCAGAGCCGCGACGCCCAGGTGGCCGTCCTCGTGCAGGACCACGGCCGTGGCCTCGTGGGCGACTCCCTGCTGCCTCCCCTCCACCTCCTGCCCCCCGTCCCCAACCCGGAGTGACCCATGCGCGCCCAACTCGTCCTCTCGTCCGCCGCCCTCCTGATGTCCCTCGCGGCCCTCACCATGCCCGCCGCAGCGCAGGGAACCGGCTCCGGGTACTCGGTGACCTTCACCTGCCCGCCCACGGTCGTCTCCAGCGCCGCGCCCAGCAGCGCCCCCGACCTTGGGCAACAGGCGACCGTCTGCCCTGCCCCCGTCCCCGACTACGAGGACGTCATGGCGCAACCCGTGCTGGTCGTGGGCAGGGACCCCTCCCTCTTGGCCTTCAACGCCCTGCATGGGGGGTCCGGCATCCGCGCCGCCACCCAGGACCCCCAGCCGACGCCGCACAGCCGCGACAACCTCGTCCACCAGCCGCACACCACCTTCACCACGACGGACCGCGGCGCCATCTGGAAGGACAACCCCTACGGCAGCCCCCTCGGCACCGAGCACCAGTCCTCGCCGCCGCTGCTGCCCATCACTCCGCCCACCAGCACGGGCCCCGAGGTGTTCGGGGAGGACAACGCCATGGTCCTGGACGCGCGCGGCGAGCTCACCATCGCCAGCCTCTACTCCATGCGCGAGGAACGCGGCGCGCCCGTGCAGTACCGCATCGTCGCCTGGGACATGGGCCGGCTCGGCGACGCCCTCGACTACGCGCGCGGCTACGCCACCATCGCCCCCACGGACCCCGACGCCCGGGTCGACAGCCTCCGGGCCACGGACGTCCCCTCGGTCCGCGAGACCCTGCTGGCCTGGCGCGAGACCGGCGCCGACGGCAAGGCGTGGCTGCAGGTCGCCCACCGCGCCCAGGAGGACGGTGGCGCGCAGTGGGCCCTCATGGACGCCGGGCAGCGTATCGGGCCCTGCAGCGGCATCAGCAACCCCCTCGCCCTGGATGGCGTCGTCTACGTCGCCTGCATCGCCGCGAAAGGCTACCCTGGCATCGGCAACATCGGCCAGGTCCAGGTGCACGCCATCGACCCCGGCAACTGGACCAGCCGCCGCGTCTCGGCCCCTCCCCTGGTCGCGGTCACGAGCGTCGCGCTCGTGAGCGCCGACGGCCTGCGCGACGGCGCCATGCTGGCCGCCGGCTCCGGCATCCGCGAGGGCCGTGCCGTGGCGCTGGTCACGGCAGGAATCCGCGGCGCAGACTGGGGCCGCGCCAACGACTACGGGCGTGACGTGTCGGAGGCCTCCGCGCACCCCGGCGCCCGCCTCATCGAGGCCCGCATCAACGCGCTGGCCTTCGTCGCCTCAAGCAGCACCGTCCACATGGTCTTCATGGAGCGCTTCGACGTGCAGGGCACGGGCGGCCAGCAGGAGTTCGCCAAGACGTACGACGTGGCGCAGGCCTCCGGCCGCTTCCTCGGGAAGTTCCCCATCGCGTACGGCGACCCCAACAACCGCCCCGCCTTCCCGCCGACCACGGTGGGTGTCACGTCGGAGGACTTCGACGACGCCCACGACTCCATCGTGGTCTCGCACGACCGCAGCGGCAAGGACCGCACCTTCCTCGCCTTCGGGGACTACGGCAACGTCCGCTTCGCCGAGGTCGTCGAGGTCGGCCCCCCCGTCCCCGCCTTCCCCCCCGTCGGCCCCGTGGCCGCCATCCCGACCCTGGCCGCCAGCACCAGCCCCGTGCTGGTCGGCGCCGTGGCCGGCACCCTCTCGACGGCGGCCGTCATGCGGTTCGCCCTCGCCAAGTCCAAGAAATCCGTGGAGGCACCCACCCTATGACCGACAAGCCCATCGACCTGATCGCGACCGTCCCGGCCCCCAAGAGGCTGGAGGCCGACCCGCATGCCTGGATCTCCCACGTGCCCATCGCGACGACGGCCGACGTGGCGACGCCGACGCGCCTCATCGACCAGATCATCGGCCAGGACCAGGCGGTCTCCGTGGCGCTCAAGGCGGCGCAGCAGAAGCGCAACCTCATGCTGATCGGCGACCCCGGCACCGGCAAGTCGATGCTGGCTCGCGCCATGGCGGAGATCCTGCCGGCGGCGCAGCTGCCCGACCTCGTCACGTACCACAACAACAAGAACGCCAACAACCCCAAGATCCTCGCCGTCGACGGCGGCAAGGGCCGGGAGCTCGTGCAGAAGTACGAGAAGCGCGCCAAGGTCGCCACGGCCCGCCACCGCCTGCTCACCTTCGGGACCGGCCTCGGCATCATCGCGTTCGGCGTCTGGCTGGGCTACCTCAAGACGCCCGCCGAGGGCACCCTCGTGTTCCTGTTCAGCCTCATGATCGGCCTCGGCGTCGTGTACGCGCTCAGCCAGCGCCGCCCCAAGTCCGAGTTCATCGTGCCCAAGCTCCTCATCGACAACGGCACGGCCGCCAAGACGGCGCCCTACATCGACGGCACCGGCAGCCACGCCGGTGCCCTCCTGGGCGACGTCCGCCACGACCCCTTCCAGTCGGGCGGCCTCGAGACGCCGCCGCACCTTCGCGTCGACGTCGGCGCAATCCACCGCGCCCACAAGGGCGTCCTGTTCATCGACGAGATCAACGTCCTGCGCCTGGCCTCGCAGCAGGCCCTCCTCACCGCGATGCAGGACCGCGAGTTCTCCGTCTCCGGCCAGAGCCAGTCCTCCTCGGGCAGCAACGTGCGCACCGAGCCCATCCCCACCGACTTCATCCTGGTGGCGGCCGGCAACCAGGACGCGCTGCACGAGCCCGACGGCTTCGACAAGGGCATGCACCCTGCCCTCCGCTCGCGCATCCGCGGCTACGGGTACGAGGTCTTCGTGAACTCCATCATGGACGACGACCACGCCAACCGCCTCAAGCTGGTGCAGTTCATCGCGCAGGAGGTCAAGCGCGACGGCCGCATCCAGCACTTCGACCGCGCCGCGGTGGCCGAGATCATCCGCGAGGCGCAGCGCCGGGCCGGCCGCACCGGCAAGCTCACCCTCCGTCTGCGTGAGCTCGGTGGCCTGGTGCGCACGGCAGGCGACTTCGCCAACACGGCGGGCGCCACCCTGGTCACGAAGGCGCACGTGCAGGCCGCCAAGGCCGCCGCGCGCAGCATGGAGCAGCAGATGACGGAGTCCGAGATCCAGGCCCACATGGCGGACAACCACTTCCTCGTAACGGGCCAGCAGGTCGGCACCGCCAACGGCGTCGGCCTCATCGGCACCGGCGACGTAGGCGAGCCCGCCGGCTTCCTCATCCCCGTGGAGGCGGCCGTCGTGCCCGCCATGAGCCGCCACTCCGGCACCATCGTCCTTGGCCCCGAGCTGGCCAACCGACACGGGCACGGTGTCGCCAACGTGGGCGCCATCCTCAAGACGCTCAAGGGAGCAAGCATCGCCGACCACGACCTGCACATCGACGCGCTGGTCAGCCACCCCGACACGGAGGTCGAGGGCATCGGCATGGCCGCCGCCGTCGCCGCCGTCAGCGCCCTCGAGGGCATCCCCGTGCGCCAGACGCACGTCCTCATCGGCAGCGTCGCGGTGTCGGGCGAGCTGCGCCCCGTGCGCGCGACCCTGCAGCGTATCGAGGCCGCGGCCGCCGTCGGCTACACGCACGCCGTCGTGCCCGCATCCCTGGAAGGCACGCTGGTCATCGACGTCGCCGTGCTGGCGAAGATCCAGGTGCACTACTGCGGCCGCCTCAGCGACGCCCTGCAGCTGGTGCTGGACGCCCCCGCCGGCACCCGCAACGCTCTGGCCAACCGCCTCGTCGTCGCGATCCGGCCAGGCCGCTGATGGCGCGCCCACGCCTGGCCCCCATGGCCCTCCTCCTCTTCCTCGACCTGGCCGTGGCGGATGCTCCGGCAAGGCGGAGCCGCCCACGGGGGACCTGCGCCTCAAGGAGGTCGACATCATCGGCGAGGGCACCGGGTCCATCTCCGGGGTCGTGGTGGACGAGGGCATCCGTCCCGTCCCCCGCGCGAACCTCACCGGCAACGCGTTCGCGACCGTGACGGACGGTTCCGGCCTGTTCACCGTGTCGGGGCTGCAGCCGGGCCTGTACACCGTCCGCGTGAACGCCACCGGTTACCTGCCCATCCAGAGCACGGCCGAGGTGGTGGCGGGCGAGGTGGCCAAGATGCGCATCATCCTTCCCGCCGACCTCACGCCCAAGCCGTACCACACCACCCTGAAGTTCAAGGCGTACGATGCCGTTGGGCAGGGCCTTGCGGACTTCGCCGTGGACCTCGTGGTGCGCTCGTTCGCCAACGGCACCGTCCCGCCGCAGGGCGACCAGTGCTACTTCTACTTCCGCGCCGACAGCAAGCCCGACACCACCTTGATCGAGGCGGCGTGCGAGGACTCCGTCCAGGACTACCCCGAGGGGCAGACGGAGTACTACTGGGTGCTGGACGGCCTCGACTCCGGCGACTACCTCGACGACTACTGCACCTCCCCGTGCAACGTCACCATCCTGGGGGACGCGCTCCCCAAGGACCTGCGCTTCGGGCTCGGGATGAGCCCCGACGAGGACTGGGTCACGTACCAGCAGGAATGGTCGGTCTTCGTGACGATCTGGTACGGGGCCGCGCCGCCTCCGGGATGGTCGTTCCTCAAGGGCGACGAATGACCTGGAAGGGCGACGAACGACCCGGCGGACCCGCGACCCGGAGACCGGGGGCGAAGGAACCGTGCAGCAGTCGCGACGCCAGGGCCTAGTTGCGCGCCAGCCGGACGACGACGCCGGAAGGGCGGACCCGCATGTCGCCGCCGCTGCGGGACACCACGTCCTCCATGAGGCGGCGGGAATCGCCCGACCAGGCCGTCTGCCGCGCGCTCGACAGGCGCACCGTGCAGTCGTCGGTCTCGCGGTCCGCCGTCAGCGTGACCTCGCCCCCCTTGGGGGAGTTCTTCAGGGTGTCCAGCAGCGTCAGGTAGAGGGCCTGCTCCAGAAGGACCTGGTCGACGCTGGCGCGCAGGCCGCTTGCGACGACGCTGCGCAGGCGCACGCCGGCCTTGGCCGCGTCCGCCGACAGTGTCCCTGTGACGGCTTCGATGGTGCGCGTGAGGTCGGCGTGCATGGGGAACCCTACATGCCTGGCCTTGAAGATGGCCTTTCCCATCGTGACGTCCCTACGCCAGGGCATCCATGGCGTCCGCCCCCGTGGTGCCCGTGGTCCCTGCGGCGACCTGCATGGCAAGGCTCCAGGGCAGGATGAGGCCCCCGGCGGCCTGCTGGCAGGCCACGGCGTCCCAGTACTCGTGGAACACGATGGCGCGGCCGATGTCGGGCGCCCAGGAGGCCTGGGCACGGGAAGCAAGGAAGCGGTGGCGGCCGTCGCTGACGACCCAGCGGGGGTCAAGCATGGGACCCAGGCATAGGGGGTGGCTGGCAAAGGGGTTCAGGTGCGTGCAGGACCCAGACCTGTCCAAGCAACGACAACCATGTGGCATGGCGGCCGTTGCGGCGACGAGTGGGCCCAGTCGGATTTGAACCGACGTCAACTGCACCCCAAGCAGCTAGGATACCAAGCTACCCCATGGGCCCTACTGCTCCCGGGCGCTGCGGGGAGGCATCATCGCCGAAGCTTGCCTCCCTGGGGTGACCCGGGAACAGACCCAAGGGGGCGCACCCCTTGGACGTCTCCGCGACTTGGGGGCGGTATATGGCCTATTCGACGCCAACGTCCCCCTTTTCTACGCCCGTCCCCTCTTGCGCCCCGTGAAGGTGGAGGTCAGCCATGGCCGCTGCATCAGCTGCGCCGGCTGCGTGGGCGTGTGCCCCGTGGACACGATCACCCTCCGGGAGCTCCACCTCGCCATCGACCAGGGCCCCTGCATCAGCTGCGGGCTGTGCATCCAGTTCTGCCCCGTGGGTGCCTTGACCCCGGGCAACGAGTATGGCATCGTGGCTCCCACGCGGAAGCCTGACCGGGTCATCCTCGTGTAGGATCGCCATGCTCGGTTGGTCTTGCGCTCCCGCTCGGTCTGGAGGCGGTTTCCAAGCTGTCGATGGCTCCGCGTTCGGTTGTGGACGAGTCCGAGTCTGACAATCCCTGGACGGTGGGGGCGTGCAGTACCAGGAAAACCTGTCCTTGGGTGGCGGAGCGCACGGCCCCGACCAAACCGCGGAGACCGCGGAAACGCACGGACTACCATTCGCACAGGATGGATTCCGCGGTCTCCGCGAGTCCCGCGGTTTCGGCGGGCGCGCCTTGCGCGCCCCATTCCATCGCTCGCCACACCAACACGTGGTCGTGCAAAACCGGCGTCGGCGCCACAGGCAGTGTTTGGCCGGTTGCGGTTTTTCGACGGACCGATGGGTCAATCCGTGCCAAGGCTGTTTGGGGCCTGACGGCCCCCTGCAAAACGCCGGGAAACACGACGAAGCATCTGGCCTATCTGTGCCATCTGTGGTTCAGTAGGGGAGCGGCGCCGACCCCCCGTTTTTATCCCTGCCCCCGGTGGTCCGGCTGCATGCCCGAGCTGGCCGGCACCCCCGCCCTGACCGTCACCGACAAGCGGCTGTCGTCGCTTGCGCCGGGCACCATCCCCCGCGCCGTCGACACCACCGTGGACGTCCTCGTGGTGGGGCTGGGGCCGGGCGGCCTCATCGCGTGCCGCGAGTTCGCCAAGCAGGGCTTCACGGTGCTGGGCATCGACCGCAAGCAGGAGCTCGGCTGGCCGAAACGCTGCGCCGAGGGAGTCTCGGACGAAGGGCTGGCCTGGTGCGGGGTGAAGCCCGACCCGGCGTGGGCGTACGGCCGCATCGAGGGCGCCGCCATCTACGCCCCCAGCGGCAAGCGCGTCATCCTCGAGTCCAAGGACACGTACGGGTGGGTCGTGGAGCGCAAGGTGTTCGAGAAGCACCTCGCCCGCGACGCGATCCTGGCCGGGGCGAAGATGATGCCCAAGACGCAGGCCGTCAACCTCCTCAAGGACAAGACCGGCGCGGTGGCGGGCATCCGGGCGGAGTTCATGGGGACCCAGTTCGACATCCGCGCCAAGCTCACGATCGGGGCGGACGGCATCGACTCCTTCATCGGGAAATGGGCCGGCCTGCGGACCCTCAACCGCGTGCGCGACTACCACGCCGGCTTCCAGTACGAGATGGTGGGCGTCACGGGCTACGAGGAGAACTGGCTCCACCTCTACTTCGGCGAGGACGTGGCCCCCAAGGGCTACGTCTGGATCTTCCCCAAGGGCAAAGGGGTCTCCAACGTCGGCATCGGCATCCTGGCCAAGGAATCCGAGTGGGGCAACCGCGCGCAGGACTACCTCGACCGCTGGATCGAGCGCAACCCCCGGCTCTTCGCCAAGGCCTCCGTGACCGAGATCAACGGCTCCGGCATCCCCGTGAGCTCCCGCGTGCCCGAACCCGTGGCCGACGGGGTGATGCTGGTCGGCGACGCGGCCCAGCTGGTGAACCCCATCCACGGCGGCGGCATCATCATCGCCATGCGCGCCGCCATCATCGCGGCCCGCGTGGGCGGCGAGGCCCTGCGCGCCGGGGACGTCTCGAAGGCCCGCCTGCACCCCTACGTCAACGAGTACTGGACGAAGGACGAGGGCGCCGTCACGGAGAAGCTCCTGAAGATGCGCTACTTCATGGAGAACCTCACCGACCGTGACTTCGAGCGCCTCGCCGACATCCTGGACGGCAAGACCGTGATGGAGGTCGCCAACGCGAAGTTCCCCACCTTCGTGAAATTGATGCTCAAGCACTTCCCCAAGATGGCCCCGCTGGTGCGCAAGTACATGCTGGCC
>DATLBS010000024.1:0-103477 GCA_035526765.1 Thermoplasmatota archaeon
GTCGTCTCGCCGAAGCTGACCTGCATCATGGTGATCGCGATGATGCCGCCCGCCACGAACTGCCGGTAGCTCATGTGGTGGCCCTGGCCGTCGTCGATGCCCGCGATGAGGGCGCCCACGCCGATGCCGATGGAGAGGAGGTACAGCAGGGGCTCGAGGAGGGGCGGGATGAAGTTCGTCTTCCAGGTCTTGAGGTAGACGTCGCGGTTGCGCATCACCATCTGCCACGCGCCGCGCGCGTCGATGTCCAGGGGTGCCACGGGCGCCTTGGAATTGCCCTTGATGGGGGCTGGCCATTCGGACATTACGCGACCCCTCCCATGCGAACCACAGGTTTCACCGATTTCACAGATGCCCTTGGACCGGCGGCTGCGCCACAGGTCGACCCCAAAAGTTCTGTGAAATCTGCGAAATCTGTGGTTAGGTGGGGGAAGTAGGCGTCAGTCACGCAACGCCCTCCCGGTGAGGCGGAGGAACACGTCCTCGAGGGTCGCCCGCCTCCGGATGACCTCCTTCGCCCCCAGTTTCTCGTGCGCGGTGGGCACCTGCGCCACGGCCTTGTCGCCGTATCCCACGATGCGGTCGGGCAGCTTCTCGTACTGGATGCCCAGCGCCTTGAGGCCGGCCGCGCACCGTGCCGTGTTGCCGCCATCCTCGCTCCAGCCGACGACGAACTCGACGGCCTCGCCCTGGGTGTGTTTCTGGATGAGGTCCCTGGGGGTGCCCTGCTCGAGGATCTTGCCCTGGTCCATGACGACGAGGGTGTCGCACAACTGCTCGGCCTCGTCCATGTAGTGCGTCGTGAGGAGGATGGTCTTGCCCTGGCGGCGCAGGCTGCGGATCTTGTCCCAGATGGTGTGGCGCGCCTGCGGGTCGAGGCCCGTGGTGGGCTCGTCGAGGATGAGGAGGTCAGGGTCGTTGATGAGGGCACGGGCGACGGTGAGACGGCGCTTCATGCCGCCAGAGAGCGTAGGGATCAGGGAGTCGCGCTTGTCGGCCAGCTGCACGAACTCGAGGAGCTTGTCGGCGCGGGTCGTCGCCTCCTTGGCGGGGATCCGGAAGAAGCGCGCGTAGACGGTGAGGTTCTTGTGGACCGTGAAGTCGGGGTCGAGGTTGTTCTCCTGCGGCACGATGCCGACGCGGGCCTTGACCTGGCGCGCCTTCTTCGTGGTGTCCATCCCCAGGACCTCAAGGGTGCCGGAGGTCGGCGTGCTCTGCGCCTGCATCATGCGGATCGTCGTCGTCTTCCCGGCGCCGTTGGGGCCCAGCAGGCCGAAGCAGGTCCCCGTGGGGATGGTGAGGGTGACCCCGTCGACGGCCTTCAGGTCGCCGAACGATTTCCGGAGGTCGGTCGCGACGACTGCGTCCACGCGCCGCGATTGTGGGGTCGCACTTGAAGGTGCTTCGCGCCCGATGCCCCTCAACCAATCCTACCCACCGAGACACCGAGAACCACCGGGCCGGTCCGCGGTGACGGGTGGATTCGCTCTCCTGCTCTAATGGTCCTGGTTTCCGACTGAAGTTTTCTGTTCAGGAAACGGTCCATGACCACTCGTAGGTCTTATCATGGTACCGTACTAGGTGCGGAAAATCTGGGTGATCGGAATACTGCATAGCATGCAAAAATCGTTGCAGCTCCTTCTCATTGGTGAATTTGGCCAGCGCCAATCCTTCGTGATCAACCTGGTTGAACACTTCGGGTAGTCGGCCCGGCAGGCTTCTTGCTTCTTCATCCGTTAAGTTGTAGGCATAGGTGGTCGTGGGACCGCTGTAAGATGTGAACTTCAGAATGGTCTCTTGGGTTGGCCCCGTCGTAAAGAAATCCCAGACAATGAACCCCGCGAGCGCCGCGGAGACGAGGATTGCGATTAGGATTTTGTTCATGCTGGCGAGGCACTACGACATGTAGGGGTACCCATGGCTCCTGACGACCGACAGCGTTTCCGCTTGGGTGCGCCAGAAGTTCTTGCACCAATAAGGAACAGCGATTCCGTTCGCGTCGTAGTTGACCATCATATTGAAATCGCATCCTGAACCATCGAAAGGATGATGCCCGTCCGCGGCATTGTGAGTAAGTTCATGATTGGCGCCCAGCCCCAGGTGCGCAGTTTCATCCGGGTCCCAACTGTCGTATTCACAACATGCGCCATCGTACCAATCTTTGGCGTTGATGACGTAAGTTGCGTCACGCCATTCAGCCTCTGGATAGCAATTGCATGAGGAGGACGGAGGATAGTGGTGCCGCATCTGAACAGGATTAGAGCAACCGCCTGTTGCACGGCCCATGTTGTTATAAGATTCGACGAGCGGCCAAACATTGGGGCCACGGTTTTGCGTATTCCCTAAGTTGGTCATGGCACGCGATTCACCATGAAAGCGGGGCAAAGATATGCCTAAGATAAGGCAATCGGCTGGTTCGACGAATTGATGTAACTCTCAGTGTTGCCCGCGCGCTTCCGAATTTGACGGCCAGTGCAGTGTACGCCAAAACCTCCATCACCCCTCCCCCTGTCAGCGGCGCATGCACAAGCTGTTCGCGCTCCTGGTGGCCCTCCCCCTCCTGGCCGGATGCGTCGATCCGCCCGCGGACCCGGCCCAGCAGACGGCGCGGGCCTTCGCGAACGAGGCGGCCCTCTACGATGCCATCGAGGCGCGCATCGGCGAGCCCCTCAAGCAGGCCGGACCCGACCCCGCCATGCCCGCCTTCGTCAACCTGAACCGCAGCGCGACGCTGAACGGCCCCGCCGAGCGCACGCCGCAGCCTGTCGAGAGCTACGTGGAGACCGCGGTCAAGAACGGCTACGCGTACCTGTGCCGCACCGGCCCCGACGAGGGCCTCGTCATCTTCGACGTGCACGACATCGAGAACCCCAGGCAGGTCGGCTACATCAAGCTGGACGCGGGCTTCGAGGCGGACGTCGAAGTCACCGACGACGGCCACTACGCGTTCTGGGAGACGCAGCGCGCAGGCGTGAACCCCGCCGTCCCCGACCCCGCCGACCCGCTGGGTGTCGCCCCGCGCGGCATCCACATCGTCGACATCTCCGACAAGGCGCACCCGAAGTGGCTTGGCTACACGCCGGTGGCCACGGATGGCCCGCACAGCATCACCTACGCCAGCATCGGCGGAAAGGACTACCTCTTCGCCAGCGTGTACTCGTGGCAGTACGTCGGCACCTCCGTCGGCACCCCGCCCCTGGCACCGCCCGGAATCCAGCGCCTCGTCATCTACAGGCTCGACACCTCGGGCCCCATCGCCCAGATGAAGGAGGTCGCCACCTACATCGACCCCGACGCCGCCGAGCCCAACCCCGTCATGCCCACCGCGGGCAAGATGCCGCACGACGTCAGCATCGCCGTGCACCCCATCACCAACAAGACGTACGCGTACGTCGCCTACTGGGACCTGGGAGTCGTCATCCTCGACGTCACCGACCCCGCCCACCCCACGAAGGTCGCCGCGGCCACCGACTTCGGCGAGGCGCCCACCCGCGAGATCCACATGGCGCGCCAATCCGAGGGGCTCATCGACGGCAAGGTCGTGGTCGTGGCCGAACCCGAGATCTCCAACCAGCCCACCACCGGATACATGTCGATGATCGACGTCACGGACCCTGCCCATCCGGCGTTCCTCAGCAACTGGAAGATCCCCGGCGACTCCGACTCCGCCGGCGGCGGCCGCGGCCCCCATTACTTCGACCTGCGCGAGGGACGCGTCGTCGTGGCAAGCTACTCGGCCGGCTTCTGGGTGTTCGACATCCACGACCACGCCAATCTCCTCCACCCGCGCACCGTCGCCTATGCCTTCGTGTCCAATGGCGGCGGCAGCGCCTTCGACGCATGGTGGGCCGATCCCACCCACGTGGTGGCATCGGAGTCCGGCGCGGGGATGGTCGTCTTCCGCTACGAGGGGCCGGCGCCTCTTGTGGACCAACCGGCGACTGCCTAAGCTCCGATGGCCCAGAGGCCCTTAGGCCGCCACGCAGTCCTGGGCGAATCTGAGCCGTCGCAGGCGGACTAACCGGGCACGTTGCGGTCCAACACTTCATGGAAGTCGGCGAACAAGCGCGCCGCCTCAGACCCGCCCACCCTGCGAGCCTCCAAGGCCAGCCTCGCCTTCAGCTCCGCCACCACGCCGGCCGTGAGCGCGACCTGGTTGTGCGCCACCGCAAGAGGATACGGGTACCCGGCGTAGACCGCGTCCCTGGCGAGCGGCAGCAGTGCACCGATGCTGGCTCCATCCGTCGCATCGACCCGGAAGGCGCATGGGGCTTGGCCGTGGAGCCGCGCGACATGCACGCCGGGTTCCACCTCGACGCTCCAGGCCCCTGCCGGCCCATGGGCATGGAGATGGCCCACCAGCGGGACCCCTCCTCGTTCCAATCCGCTGCGCTTCGACACCCCGACGAGACGCAAGGCATGGCGCGCCGCCGCGTTGCGCAGGCGGTCCGCCATTGCCTGCGCCAGCGGAGGCAAGCCGACGAGGGCGCCATCGACCAGCACCAGGCTGCCCTGCTGGGCGTCCGCGACGGCGCGCAGCGCTGCCTCGTGCTCGCGCAACCCGCGCCAGGCCTCCGCCCAAGCTGCTGCGCTGCCGGCGCGCGGCGGCTCGAGGCCGTGCCTTGCGTAGGCCGCATCCAGCAGCGCTTGCGCCTCCTCCGCGCGGCAGGCATGCAGTTCCGGCTCAAGCTCGCGCTGCAGACCGGGCCATCGGATTGCGGCGGAACGCGTGGCGACGACCCAGACGGCACCATTGTCGACGAGGACGGCGTGGCTGCCGTCGACCGCATGGACAGGGCCGGGATCCTGGGCTTGCAGGGGGACATAGCGGGCAGGAGGTAGAGGGCGTTGGTCTCGACCATTGCCCTCCAGCAGGAGCCGGACTGCCGCCTGCGCATCCACGACGGTCGCATGGCGAGGCCGCACTTGCCGTTTTGGGAGGGGATGGGGAAGGTTTTCCCCGCCTCAGGCGCACCCGCCAGGCCTCCTTCTCCACGAGGTTCCACGTGGAACCTGCAGGAACCTTGGGGCGCCTGAACCCCGGTTGACCGTGGTATGCCATGGTGCGCTGGTAGCAAGGCGCTCCTTCCGTCGCACGCCGCCACTCGGCAGCTTCATTTCCTTTGGAGCCGGTGCTGGCCTGGGATGCACATGGGGACGGTCGTCCAACTGCTTGAGGAACTCCTAGGCCGCCACGGGTACACCGTGGGCCGGGACGCCGACTTGGAGGGCCGCAGCGGCGCCGTCTACACGGTGCCCATCCTTGCCGAGCGCGAGATGGCGATCCTTGTGACCGGGCATCTGGACCTTTCCCCCCTTCCCGCGGACCGTGTGGCCACGTTCGCCGAGACCGTGGTGGACACGGGGGCTTCCCTCGGCGTCCTCGTCCACCTGGGTCCTCTCTCCGCGGACGCCAGCGCGGCCGGCCAGGGGCGCGTCGTCTTGTGGAGCCGCGACGAGCTCGTGCGCGTCCTGGGCGAGGCGCAGCTGTGCGGGGCCTTGGGACATGACCTGCCTTCCCTGCCCCTGGAGCCCACCCGTCCCGTGCGTGGCCCCGTCGTGGCCGAATCGGTCTCCGACCTGATGCCGTCCGCGTTCAACGAGCCGGAGGTGCAACTGGACATGACCGGCCTGGACCTTGCCGCCCTGGTGACGTCCGCTGCCGAGGAGACGCCCATGCGCATCCCCGAGGTGGAGGTGCCTGCCTTCCCGCCCGCCGCCTACAACCCGCCTGCACCTTCCTACTCGCCGCCGCCGGCCCCGACGTTCCCGGTGGCGCCGCCCTCTTCGCCCCGGCCCCTGGCCAGCCGCCCCCTCCTGCCGGTGCGCCTCGACGAGAAGGAGGCCCGCCGCAAGGTGAAGGACAAGCTCTTCGGCATCGACCGCATCGAGCTGCTGCTGCAGCCGGTCCACCTCTTCGACTACGAATGCGACGAGTTGAAGGAGGGCAGCCTCGCCTACGACACCCACGACGGGCGCGTGCAGGTCAACGCCAGCGACAAGGGCGTCCTCGACGTCGACCCCGACATCGCCAACCCGGAGGCAGCAACGCTCCTGACCGCCAACCACGGCTACACGGTCACGGAGCGCGTCGTGCGCATCCCCGAGGAGCGCGCCCTCGAGCTGGCCCGGCAGTTCATCACGAGGAAGCACGTGCGCAGCGTCGAGGTCAAGATCCCGGACCACCGCAACTCCCTCATGTACACGGAGCGCCGCAAGGTCGAGCCGACGCCCGACATGATCCGCGTGCGCAGCCTGGGGGTCCACTTCCGCCCGGTGTGGCGCATGCTGGGCCGCAACGGGCAGATCGACCTCGACGCGATGGATGGCCGCGAGGTCTTCAGCGAAGTCAGGGGCGGGCGCACCGACGCCATGGTCGTGGACTGAGGCGGCCCACCGCCCCCCCAGCCACCGAGGGCACCGAGACGACGGAGGTCCATCCATTCGTCCTGACGAGGCCTCACGCCCGCATGCATCAGGGCCCGACTGCACGCGGAAACGCGGAGACTGCGCCGCCCTTGAGGGAAGACATTGCCGTGGGAGCCCGCGTTCCGCGTGTCGTGTCGGCCGCCGTGGCCGGCGCACGAACTCGGCTTACTTCGGGACGAAGGCGCCCTGGATCTGGTTGGGCTCGAAGCCGGGGACCATCTGCCCGGTCGTGGCGTAGCGGTACAGCGCCGCCTTGTAGACGCCGCCGAGGACGGACTGGAGGGTGGCCAGGAGCACGATGCCGAGGACCACGAGGACCAGGACGGGCAGGAGGGCGAGGATGCCGCCGGAGGCGTAGAGGGGCTGCGCGACCAGGAAGCCGATGAGGCCCAGGACGAACATGGCGATGCCGAAGACGAGGCCCACGCCGCCCGTGCCGATGACGGTCTCCCCCCACGTCTGCTTGAACAGGCTCCCGGAGCGCCCGATGGACTTCGTCACGGGCTGGTCCTCGAACAGGAGGATGGGGATCATGAAGTACGTCGCCAGGGACCACGCGAGGTTGCCGACGCCCGCCGCCAGGCGGCCAAGGGTACCGCCGCGCTCGCGCAGCATCTGCAGCAGGATGTTCACGACGGCCACGAAGATGGACCACACGAAGAGGCGGCCGACGCGGCGGTTGGCGGCCCGCAGGCAGGAGCCCAGGGTGGGGTCGCCGCCGGCCAGGCGCTCGGAGGCGCCGGCGACGACGGCCGCGCCGAAGTAGACCTGCACGAACGCGAGGGCAAGGTAGGTCACGGCGGCCAGCAGGATGCCGGGGATGTTCGGCTGTCCGTTGGCCAGCGTCACGTCGGGCACGATGCGGGCGCCGAAGCCGATGCCGACGACGGCGAGGAACGCGGCCACGGAGGCCAGGAAGGACAGGATGGGGAGCACCAGCAGTTCCTTGTCCTGGGAGACGATGTGCAGGGAGGCCTTGGTCAGCGACCAGGAGTTGGCGAAACGGCCCATGGCCCGTCGCACAGTGGCCCTCCCTAAGACCGCTTCGCCCCGGGCCCCCCAGCGCGGGGCAGGGTCGTCCCCGGCTCACGGCCATGCCGTGGGACCGCCCGGCCCTGGCGGGCCGGGGGCGCGGCGGCGATGCCACAGGAGGAGGGACACGAGGCCGCAGGCCACGAGGGCTCCCGCCGCGTAGGCACCGGTCGGCAGCAGGGACCGGGTGGCGGTCCTGGGCGTGGCCAGGGCGGGCGGGAGGGTGAAGGAGGCAGGCCTGGGCTCGTCGGGGCGGAACCCGTGCGGCAGGCGGGTGAAGTCGGCGCAAGCGCGGACGTCCTGGCTGGTGTTCCCGGCATCGGCGTAGGCGTACTTGGCGGCGCGGACGGCCGCGTCCCCCTCGTGGCGGGCCAGGGCGAGGAGGGGTTGCTGCGGCGGGCAGGTCAGGTAGGTGAGGACGGTCGACCACTCGGAGCCCAGGTAGTGCAGGGTGCCGGAGGGCGCATCGTAGCTCATGCTGGAGGTGGCCTGCTGCGCGCGGTCCGGGGCGGTGAAGGCGGCGTTGCAGTCGGGCTCGTGGGAGTGGCAGAGCCCAAGGGTGTGCCCCAGCTCGTGCAGGATCGTCGTGGAGAGGTCCGCAAGGTCGACGGTCGCGCCCGTCTGGTTGAGCCGCAGCAGGCTCCCGCCGTCGTACCGGACGAGAGGCGGCGTGCGGAACCAGGACGGCGTCCAGGTGAGGGAGTAGAGGTCCGTGCTGTGCAGCGAGATGTCGCCGTTGGGCAGGGACCCGCCGCGGTCGAAGCCGGCCTCGGCCAGGAGGTCGGAGCGGCCGCCACGCACCACCGATTCGAGGATGGGGGCCACCGTGAGGCCGGCCCCGTTGGCGGCCCGGAAGGAGACGCGCACGTGGGCGCCGTAGTCGACCGCCGCAAGGACGCCCCGGATCGGCGCGACACCGGCGTGCAGGACCTGGCCCTGGTCGTGCTGCGGGTTGAGGACCACCGTCGTGACGTACGGGTTGGCGGAGTGGCGGCCCCGCGGCAGCAGGTCCGCGTAGTAGGGGTCCGTCGAGGTCGGCACCAGCGGCGGGGCCGGTTCCGTGGCGAGGGGAACGCGTGTCTCCGTCCAGCGCAGGTGGACGCCGCGCTCCGACAGGAAGGCCGCGGCCACGGGGCGGTAGCCGGGCGTGAAGTCCAGCCACCCGAAGCGGCCCGAGTCGGGGCCGGCCACCCGCAGGTACTCGACGAGGAGGTCCTTCTGGCCGGCCACGGGCTGCAGGTCGCCCCAGTCGACGAGACCGCCGGGGGGCTCCCACCCGTCCGGGATGCCGTCCCGGTCCGCGTCGGTGCCGGGCGCCTGCCCCGATTCCTGGAAGGCCCACGACACGGAGTCCGGGACGCCGGCGCGGAAGGTGTCGGGGTCGAGGGCGTCGAAGGCGGTGCCGTTCTCCTGCGCGTCGGGCACGCCGTCGCCGTCGCAGTCGGGGCGTGGCAGGCAGGCGGCGTTGCCCTCGTAGCCGTCGGGGACGCCGTCGCCGTCCTCGTCGCGCTGGCACCGCGCCGCCGGGGCCTCCAGGCCGTCAGCGCGGTGGTCCCCGTCGTCGTCGCCGTCGCGCACGCCGGGGGTCCCGTCGCGGTCGCAGTCGCGGGCGGGCTCCTGCCGGTCGGGGACGCCGTCACGGTCCGAGTCGGCGGCTTTGGGGTCGGAGCCCTGCCGCAGTTCCGTGGCGTCCCCCAGGGCGTCCCGGTCGCTGTCGCTGGCAAGGGGGGCCAGCCCGTGGGAGGCCTCCCAGCCGTCGGCCAGGCCGTCGCCATCCGTGTCGCCGCGGGTGGGGTCGGTGCCGCCGCGCAGCTCCGTGTAGGCGGAGGCGCCATCGCCGTCGACGTCGAGGGGCAGCCAGGCGGCCGCGGAGAGGAAGGCCACGGCGGCGGCTGCCGCGATGGGGTGCACGCGCGCAAGTCCCCGTCGCCGCCTTGGCCCGTCCACGCCCCCCGCAGCGCGGGGCAGGAAAAGGGCGCTGCCCTCAGGGCACCGCGTGGCATGGGCGTGGCCGCCGCCCCCGCGCCCACGCATGGCTCCCACGTTCCCCCTGGCGTTCTCGGAATGGCTTAAACCGGACCCCTGGGTGGGCCGCGCATGGACACCTCGGCGCCCCATGCCACTGGGGCCCTTGCGACGCAGCGCCGCGACCTTTGGTGGGTCGAGCCCGCGGTCATCTTCGCGATCCTCGTGGGCTTCGTGATGTACGCGACGCTGCGCATCTTCGAGGGCAACTCGATGGCGACGCGCTTCTTCGAGGTGGACAACGGCCACTACCACTACCTGTCGCCCTTCGGCACCCCGGACCTCACGCCCTTCGTGCCGGCGTTCCTGGCCGGGCTGCCCTTCGTCGGGGTGTTCTTCACCAACCCGGCGTTCCTCATCCTCCCCATCCCGGCGGGCTTCCGCTTCACCTGCTACTACTACCGCAAGGCGTACTACCGCGCCTTCGTGGCCCGCCCGGCGGCCTGCGCGGTCGAGGCGGTCAAGGGCGTCAGGTACCGCGGCGAGAAGGGCCTCATGGTCTTCCAGAACGTCCACCGCTACTTCCTCTACCTTGCCATCCTCGTGACCTTCTTCCTTGCCTGGGACGCCTTCCGTGGCATCTGGGTGCCCAACATGGCCCTCGACCCCGCCACCGGCGAGTACGCGCGCGTGGCCGGCAACCACCTCTACTTCGGCCTCGGGAACCTGCTCATGGTCGTGAACGTCATCCTGCTGTGCGCCTTCACGTTCGGCTGCAACTCCTTCCGCCACCTCGTCGGCGGCAAGCTGGACTGCTACTCCTGCGACGCCATCAGCCAGACCCGCTACACGTGGTGGCAGTACGTCACCCGGCTCAACACGAAGCACGCCATGTGGGCGATGGCCTCCCTGTTCTCGGTGGCGTTGACGGACGTCTACATCCGGTACGTCGGCATGCACCACGTCACCACCATCCTGGGGGTGCCGGCATGAGCGGACACCTGCCCCACCCGAAGGAGCACACCTACGACGTCGTCGTCGTGGGCGCCGGCGGGGCCGGCCTGCGCGCCGCCGTCGAGGCCGCCGCGATGGGTGCCAAGACCGCCCTCATCTGCAAGTCCCTGCTGGGCAAGGCGCACACGGTGATGGCCGAGGGCGGCGTCGCCGCGGCCCTCTCGAACGCCGATGCGCGCGACAACTGGCGCGTCCACTTCCGCGACACCATGCGGGGCGGGAAGTTCCTCAACAACTGGCGCATGGCCCAGATCCACGCCCAGGAAGCCCCTGAGCGCGTGCGCGAGCTCGAGCGCTGGGGCGCCGTGTTCGACCGCACCAGCGACGGCTGGATCAGCCAGCGCAACTTCGGCGGCCACCAGTACCCGCGCCTCGCCCACGTCGGCGACCGCACCGGCCTCGAGATCATCCGCGCGCTGCAGGACAAGGGCGTCCACTCCGGCATCGACGTGTTCATGGAGTACACCGTCACGCGCCTGCTGAAGGACACCTCCGACCCCTCCATGCCCAAGGGCCGCATCGCCGGCTGCCTTGCCTACGAGCGCGAGTCCGGCGTCCTGCACCTGTTCAACGCCAAGACCCTCGTGCTGGCGTGCGGCGGCATGGGCAAGGCCTTCCAGGTCACCAGCAACTCCTGGGAGTACACGGGCGACGGCTACGGGCTGGCCTACGAGGCGGGCGCCGACCTGATGGACCTGGAGTTCCTGCAGTTCCACCCCACGGGCATGGTCTGGCCGTACTCCGTGCGCGGCATCCTCGTCACCGAGGGCGTGCGCGGCGAGGGGGGCATCCTCCGGAACTCCGAGGGGGAGCGCTTCATGTTCCGCTACGTCCCCGAGATGTTCAAGGGCGACTTCGCCACCACGGAAGAGGAGGCCAAACGCTGGCTCGAGGGCGACAAGGAGGCCCGCCGCCCCCCCGAGCTCCTGACGCGCGACGTCGTCGCCCGCGCCATCATGAGCGAGGTCCGCGCCGGCAAGGGTTCCCCGCACGGCGGCGTCTTCCTCGACATCTCCTGGCGCGACGCCGACTACGTCAAGCGCAAGCTCCCCTCCATGTACCACCAGTTCAAGGAACTGGCGGGCGTCGACATCACGAAGGAGGCCATGGAGGTCGGCCCCACCATGCATTACACGATGGGCGGCGTCCGCGTCGACCCGGAGACCCAGATGACCGCGGTGCCCGGCCTCTTCGCGGCCGGCGAGACCGCGGCGGGCCTGCACGGCGCCAACCGCCTCGGCGGCAACTCGCTGTCCGACCTGCTGGTCTTCGGCAAGCGCGCCGGCGAGCACGCGGCCCGCGCCGCCAAGGATGCACGGGCGCCCACGGTGTCGCCCGAGGCGTTGGCGGCCGCCATCAAGGAAGCCATGGCGCCCCTGGACCGCACGACGGGCGAGCTGCCCTCCGCGATCCACGAGGAGTTGCAGGCCACCATGGACCGCAACGCGGGCATGATCCGCTACGAGGAGGAGCTGGCCATCGCAATCTCGGACGTCATGGCGCTGCAGAAGCGCTACGCCACCGTGCGCGCCACCGGCCACAAGCAGTTCAACCCGGGCTGGCACCTCGCCCTCGACCTCCGCAACATGCTGGTGGCCTCCGAGGCCGTCGCCCGCATGGCCAAGCTGCGCCAGGAATCCCGCGGCGGCCACACCCGCGGCGACTACCCGGAGACCGACAAGGGCCGCTGGTCCAAGGTCAACATCGTCGCCCGCAAGGGCCCTGACGGCGCCATGCAGATCGAGACCGTGCCGCTGCCCGAATGGCCGGCCGACGTGCGCGCCACCATCGAGTCCGACGTGTCGCAGATCATGACGCCCGCCACTGCCCCATCCTCCCCGGCCGCAGGAGGTGCCTGAGTGGCCGAGCTGGACCCCGGCGTCGCCGGCATCCTCGGCGCCTCCAAGGCGAAGGCCGTCGAGTCGGCCTCGACGGGCAAGGACGTCAAGCTGAAGCTGTTCCGCGGCGACGAAGGCGGCGGCGACTGGGTGGAGTACTCGGTCCCCCTTGACACCGGCATGGTCGTCCTGGACGCCGTGCACCGCGTGCAGGCCGGCCCTGCGCCGGACCTCGCGTGCCGCTGGAACTGCAAGGCCGGCAAGTGCGGCTCCTGCTCCGCGGAGGTCAACGGGGTCCCCCGCCTCATGTGCATGACGCGCATCAGCGACCTGCCCGAGGGCGAGGCCATCCAGGTCGCCCCCCTCAAGGCGTTCCCCGTCGTGAAGGACCTCGTCACCGACGTCAAGTGGAACTACGAGCAGAACAAGCGCATCCAGCCCTTCACGCCGCGCGCGATGACGGCCGAGGAGAAGGCCAAGGGCGAGTTCAACATGCAGCAGCGCGACGTCGACCGCGTCCAGGAGTTCCGCAAGTGCATCGAGTGCTTCCTCTGCCAGGACGTCTGCCACGTGCTGCGCACCCACAAGCTGCATGACGAGTTCATGGGCCCCCGCTTCATGGTCCGCATGGCCAGCCTCGAGATGCACCCCGCCGACGCTGGCGAGCGCGTCGCGGATGGCTCCGTGTGGAAACAGGGCGGCATCGGGCTGTGCAACATCACGAAGTGCTGCACAGAGGTCTGCCCCGAGCACATCAAGATCACGGACAACGCCATCATCCCGCTGAAGGAGCGCGTGGTGTCCGAGCACGACCCGCTGGCCAAGGTCTGGCGCGCCGTGACAGGGAAGGGCAGGAAGCTGCCCATGGCGAAGCAGTAGCGCAAGGTGCAAGCGCAAGGGAGCCGACCCATGCGTTGCCTCCCCGCCAGACGCAGTTTCCGCAGGTGCCCCCTTTGTGCCACGGAACCCACGGAAGCCACGGAACCCTTTTCGCGAATCCATTTTCCAAATTCCGTGCGTTCCGTGGCCAGGTTCGGCGGGCGCGCTTCGCGCGCCCCCATTCCATCGCTTGCTGCAACACGAACACGAATGCGTTCTGGCTTGGTGCGCGCCGCCGTCGGAGGTGCCGGTTGGCTGCATCCTATGCCAACACGCGATGGGTCGGACAAGGCGGACACTTGCAAATTCGGGTCCCCCAGGCACCGACCAGCCTGACAGGTTCGTGACTGCAAACCCATTTGCCCTGCATGTCCGTCCGATCCAGGAATGCCCCGAGGCAACCCGCCGCAGCAAGCTCCTGACCTCCTGGCGGAGCGGCTGAAGGGGGACGAGCGCCGGTTCCGCGACCTCATCGACCACGCCCCCATCGCGGTCATGGAAGTGAGCCTCGACGGCCGGGTGCTGCTGGCCAACCATGCCCTGGCGAAGCTGCTGGGGTACGTCTCTGTCCAGGAACTGCAAGACCAGACGGCCGCCACGCTGAAGGACCACCTGGAGCCGGCCGACGTGCGGCAGATCGAGCGCATCCTCCACGTCGGGCCCCCGTACAGGCCGCTGGAGCTGCGCCTGCGTCGCCGGGACGAGAGCCAGGTCTGGGTGGACGTGCAGGCGCAGCCCGGCGTCGCCGTCGGGGAGCGCGTCATCGAGGCGTTCATCCGCGACCTCACCCAGGTGCGCGCGGCCCAGCTGGCGAGCCTGCGCCTCGAGGCCGTCGTGAACGCGGTCGACGACGCCATCATCGGCATCGACATCCACGGCATCGTCCGGAGCTGGAACCGTGGCGCCACCAACCTCTACGGCTACACCCAGGCGGAGGCGGTCGGCCGCCCCATCGTGGAGGTCTTCGTGCCGGCGGAGCGCCGCACCGAATGGGAGGGGACCGTCGCGACCCTCATGGCGGGCCAGCGGCTGCGCAAGTTCCAGACGACGCGCCGGTGCAGGGACGGCAGCACGCGGGAGGTCGCGCTCGCCGCCAGCCCCATCGTGGACGCCGACGGCCAGGTCCTTGGGGCCTCCTTCATCGAGAACGACACAGGCGACAGTGGCCGGGCCCAGAGCGCGGCGCTGGCCAAGGAACGCCAGCAGCAGGAGGTGTTCCACCTCGAGGAGCTCACGCGCATGCGCACCGAGTTCATCGCGAAGGCCTCGCACGAGCTGAACACGCCGCTCACGCCCGTCCTCCTGGAGGTGCAGTCGCTCAAGGAGGTCCAGGGCCTCGACGCGCGGCAGGTCCTCAGCCTTGCCTCCATCGAGCGCAACGTCATGCGCCTTGCCGTCCTCGTCAAGGACCTGCTGGCGGCGGCGGACCTCAACATGAACCGCCTCGACCTGAACCCCTCCCCCATCGACCTGCGCGACCTCGTCTCCGATGCGGTCGCCTCGTTCCGGCCGCAGGCCCAGAAGATGGGCGTCACCCTGCACATTGCGGCGGACCAGGCCGTCCCGGCCTTCGCCGACCGGGACCGGGTCATGCAGGTCCTGTTCAACGTGGTCGGCAATGCCATCAAGTTCACGCCGCGCGGGGGCTCCGTGACGGTGACGGCCGCGGAACTCGACGGCCAGGCCCTCGCGACCATTGCCGACACGGGGCTGGGCTTCTCCGAGACCGACCGGGGCAACCTGTTCCTCCCGTTCGGGCGCCTGCACGAGGACAAGCCGGGGGCGCCGCCGGGCACTGGGCTGGGCCTGTTCATCGCCAAGGGCATCATCGAGGAATCCGGCGGCGAGATCTGGGCCGAGAGCCCAGGGCCGGGTCGGGGCTGCACCTTCGGCATCACGCTGCCCATGCAGGGGCCGCCTCGCCCCGGCCGCGGCATCCGGTCCGCGCGCGGCTTCGTCCACCAGGAAGGCAAGACCGTCGCTTCGCGCGCCAAGTAGTCGCGAAACGGCGAAGGAGGAGGCGCCTTCGAGGCAATCCGGGCATGGACCTACCGTCGCGCCGGTCGCTCGCTTTCCTCACGGCTTCAGGGAACCCACGAACGCCCTCCAGCTTGCCTCGTCGTCGAACAGCAGCGCCACCCCCACGTGCCCCCTCTGGCAGACGCGCTCGGCCAGGTTCGCGGCCTGTCCCACCATGGCCCCATCGGAGGCGGCCGGCCACCTGAGCTCGCGGCTCCCGCAGCGCATGCAGGCCTCGATGCTGCCTGCCGTGCGCCTCACCGCGCCGCCATGGGCAGGAGCTTCTTCTCCTTGGGCTTGGCCTTGACGACGGGCTTGGCGGGGTTCGCCTGCGGCGTCTTGGCCTTCTTCCTGGGGGCCTTCGACTCGCGCACGAGGGTGGCCAGCCAGGCGTGGGCGCGGATGCGGGGGATCAGGGTGGCGAACCGGGCCTCGCGGATGTCGTCGACGCGCCAGCCGCTGCGGAACGTGTCCAGGATCTCGGCCTGGCTGATGCGGCGGGGGCCGCCCCAGTCGGACTCCTCCCAGTCGCTCATCACCATCATGTGCACGACGCCGCCGGGGGGGACGACCTTCGCCAGCTGCTGCTCGTAGAGGATGCGCTCCGGGTCCGAGAAGGTATGGAACAGCCCGCAGTCGATCACGGTGTCGAACGTCCGGTTGAGGTGCTCCACCTCGAGCGCGTCGCCGACCAGGAACGTCGCCTCGATGCCGCGAAGCCTGGCCTTGGCCTTCGCCTGGTCGATCGCCATGGGCACGATGTCGATGCCCCACGCGTCGTGGCCGCGCTCCGCCATCTCCAGGACGTTGTCGCCGGTGCCGCACCCCACGTCGAGGACCGACCCCTTGATCTGGCCGGCGTTGGCCAGTTCCACGAAGGCGGGTTGCGCCCGGTCGATGTCCCAGGGGGGCTTGCCGCCCCGGTAGGCATCGAAGAACAGCGGGTCGGCCACGCCCGTCCACCGCACTCCCTGGCATCACCTTTGCGCCCGGGGTCGCCCGTCCCCCCTTTGGCCGCAGACCTGGCGCATCGCTGGCCACTCCTGGAGCCTCGCCCTGCCCCCCTCCAGGATGCCTTCTCGACCATGGGGATTCTTTCGGCAACGGTTAAGCGTCGCCGGGGTGGTCCAGGTCCGTCCATGGGCTTGTTCAAGGGCCGCGCACCCATGCCGCGCCGGCCGCGCATCCTCGTCATCGACGACGAACCCGATGTCCTCGAATCCGTGGCGACCCTCATCCAGCACGGCATCGACGCCGACGTGGAGACCGTGACCTCGGCCAGGGAAGGCCTGGGGCGGATGGGCCAGGAAAGCTTCGACCTCGTGGTGACGGACTTCCGCATGCCCGGCATGGACGGCTGCGAGTTCCTTGCCGAGGCCTCGAAGGTGGCCCCCACGACGCCCCGCATCATGATGTCGGCCTACAGCGACGCCGCCCTCGAGGCGCGCGCCTGGGCGCTGGGGCTCTGCCTCTTCTTCGCCAAGCCGCTCCTGCCGGAGAGCTTCCTCCCCGGGGTCCGGCACTGCATGCGTGCCGCCTAGGGGAGACATGTCAGGGTGCGACCGCACCCTAAGGCCGCAGGACGCCAAGACAGTCCTAGGTCGTCCCCCCATGGGTTCCGTCTCCTCCGTCCTGCTCTGGATCAGCCGGCACCAGGAGAGGAAGATCCTGTGGGACTCCGACCTCATGATGGCCTTCGGGTGGGATGCCGGCACGGCCCAGGGCACCCTCCGGTCGCTGCAGGGACGGGGCTGGATCCGCACCTGCGCCGTCACCCTGCCCACGGGCGAGCTCTCCATGGGCGTCCTGCAGGTGACCCGCCGCGGCCGCCATGCTGGCCACGGCATGCGCGCCGACGCGGCGTGACCCGGGCCGCGCCACGCTCATGAATCCAGCCCTCCTTGCCCGCCCGTGCTCCCGCCGGCCGTGCAGGGCTTCTACGACGCCTACAACCGCCATGACGCCCTCCTGCTGGACGCGGTCCTCGCGCCCGGCTACCGCGGCCACGTGAACGGGCGCGACATCCTGGGCCCCGCCGCGGCCCGCCAGGTCGTCGCCGGCTTCCTCGCGGCCTTCCCCGACTGCGCGTACACCGTCCTCGACGGCGTGCGGGAGGCCGACCGGACGGCGGTGCGCTGGGAGTTCATGGGCACCCACAAGGGCACGTTCGCCGAGAGGCCCGCGACGGGCCGCAGGGTGAAGGCCACCGGCCTCACCCTCTTCCGCGTCGAGGGGGGCCGCATCGCCGAACTGTGGAGCCACTGGGACGCGCCCGGCCTCGTGGCGCAACTGGCGGCCCCGTGACCCGCCCGCCCACCGCCGCGGGGGCCCCACCTGCCACAGCGCAGGCGCCCTTCCAGCAGGGCCATGCTGCCGGGGCTGGTGCTGCTGGTGCGACGCATTCCGGCCCCCACGCCCGCGCGGAGGGCGGGGGCGGGCGGCCGGTGTGGTGGGCCAAACCCCAGTTGCGCACCGACGAGGAGGCCGGCCGGGAGCGCAAGACCAGCTGGCTGGAGCTGTTCTACGACCTCGTCTTCGTGGTCATCGTGGCGGCCCTGGCGCACCTCCTGGCGACCCACCCGGACCGCCACGGGCTGGCCTCCTTCGCCATCCTGTTCCTGCCCGCGTACTGGCTGTGGATCGGCGGCACCTTCTACACGGAGCGGTTCGAGTCGGACGACCTCAGCCACCGCCTCTTCACGTTCCTGCAGATGTTCCCCGTGGCGGCCATGGCCATCTACGCGCATGACGGCACCGGGTCCACCTCCCGCGAGTTCGCCCTCGCCTACGTCGCCGGCCGCCTCCTCATCGTCTTCCTGTGGTTCCGCGCCGGCCTGCACGACGCCCGCGCCCGCCCCACCACCGACCGCTACACCCTCGGCTTCCTCACCTCGGTCGCGCTGTTCGTGGCCTCCCTGTGGGTGGAGGCGCCCCTCCGTTTCGCCCTGTGGATGCTGGCCCTCGCCATCGACTTCCTCACGCCCCTCACCACGCTCAGGCTGCAGGCCCGCATGCCCCGCTACTCCAGCAGCCGCCTGCCGGAGCGCTTCGGCCTCTTCGTGCTGATCGTCCTGGGTGAGACCGTGGTGTCCGTGATCAACGGGGTCGCCGCGCATGGCCACCCCGACGCCCGGACGCTGGCCACCGGCGGCCTGGGCATGCTGCTGGCGTTCGGGACGTGGTGGCTCTACTTCGACCTCGTGAACCGCCGCGCCCCCCGGCCCGGCCTCCTGCCCGGCATCGCGCGCAGCTACCTGCACCTCCCGCTCATCATGGCCATCGCCGCGACCGCCGCCGCGACACTCACCGTCCTGGCCGCCGAGGGGGCGGAGGGGCGCGTCGTCGCCGACGGCCTGCGCTGGCTCCTGGCGGGCGGGGTTGCCGCCATCTTCGCGTGCGTCGCCCTGCTGCACGGCATCCTCCGGACCCAGGGCAGGCCGGCTGCCGAGCGTGGTCTCCGGTGGATCCTGTGGGGCGCATGCGCCGCGTGCCTGCTGCTGGCCGCCGCAGCCCATGGAACAGGGCCGCTGGCCCTCCTGGCCATGCTGGTCGGGGTGCAGGCGGCGGTGCTGGCCTACGGGGGGCTGCAGTGGGCGCGCGGCGTCCTGTCGTGACCTGAAGGTTCTTCCCCAGGAGACCAGTGGAGGAGCAGGTGCGTGGCGTGGCGACCGAGATCCTGTGGGCCGAGGACAGTCCCCTCGACCAGCAGTTGCTGCGCGAGGCCCTCCATGGGATGGAGGACCCGCCCAAGATCACCTTCGTCGCGGACGGCGTGGAGCTCCTCGAGCGCCTGCGCAGCCGCGCCCCCAGCCTGGTCGTCGTCGACCTCAAGATGCCCCGCATGGGGGGCATCCAGGCCCTCGAGGCCCTCCGCAACCACCCCAGCACGCGTGGCATCAACGTCGTCGTCTTCAGCTCCACGAACCGGCCCGAGGAGATCGCGGCCTGCCGCAAGCTGGGCGCCCACTGCGTCCAGAAGCCCCTCGACTTCGCCGGCCTCACCCCTGCCGTGCACACCATCGTGTCGTACGCCCGGGCCTGAGACCGCCCCGCAGCACCGGGCCGATGTGCGTCCCATAACGACCCCCCTTGGATCCAGCTCCACTACACCCTGGACGCAGATTCTGCCGACGGAACCCACGGAAGCGGGGACCTTCGCGGGTCCGGTTTCCATGAAGTCCCGTGCGTTCCGTGGCCTGGTCAAACCGGACAAGGCGAAGGCCAAGGACCGCCGTGGTTCCCTGCGGAACCTGCGGACTCCCGCACCCCGACAGCCCATTTGTCCTGAGGCGCTTCTGGCTGCGGACTCCTCCCGAACAACCCGTCCGACCTGGGGGCCGTCAAGCCCCTGCCCGTTCCACAAGGACTTATGTTCGTCCCAGGAATGAGTCGCGTTGACAGGAGGGACCGTGGCCACCCAGACCGAGCCGCCGCCCCGGGACCGGGGCCAGCCCTGGCCCGTGGCAGGCGCCGACGAGGCGATGCTGTGGGCGGACTTCCTCGAGCACGCAACCGAAGGCCTCCACCAGGCCGACGCCTCGGGCCGGATCCTGTGGGCCAACCACGCCGAGGCCGCGATGCTGGGGTACGCGCGGGACGAGTACATCGGCCACAGCGTGCGGGACCTCCACGTCGACCCTGCCGCCTTCGATGCGATCTGGTCGGCGCTGCAGCGCGGCGAGACGGTCACCCGCGCACCCGCGCGGCTAAGGGCGCGCGACGGCTCGGTGCGCGACGTGCTGGTGAGCGCGAGCGCCCGCATGGATGGCGACCGCCTCGTCCACACCCGCAGCTTCACCACCGACATCACGGAGCGCCGCAACATCGACCAGGCGCGCCAGGCCGCGCGCGACCTGCTGGACACCATGGTGGACGGCTTCATGCACATCGGCCGCGACTGGCGCGTCACGTACGCCAACCCCATCGCGGGCGGTGCCAACCGGCCTGGCATGAAGCAGCGCCTCGAGGGCTCCATCCTGTGGGAGTCGCAGCCGCACGTCGTGGGCACCGAGTTCGAGTCCCGCTACCGGGAGGCGATGGACACGGGGGAGCGCTCCACCTTCGAGGCCTTCTACCCGGCCACGGGGGCCTGGTTCGAGAACACCGTGCTGCCGGTGGAGGACGGCCTCTGGCTGTACTACCGCGACGTCACCGACCGCCACCGCATGGCGGACCTCCTGGAGGGCCGCAACCGGCAGCACGCCGCCGTCGCGCGCCTGGGCCAGGTGGCCCTCTCCACCCGCGACCTCGACACCCTTCTGTCGGACGCCGCCCGCGAGACGGCGGTCGCCCTCGGCGTCGAGTTCTGCAAGGTCCTCAAGGTGATGCCGGACGGATCCCTGCTGGTGCGGGCCGGCCATGGCTGGCGCACGGACGTGGTGGGCAAGGTCCGGCTGCCTGCCGCCGACGGGACCATGGCGGGCTTCACGCTGGGCTCGGACACCACCATCGTGACCGATTTCGCGACGGAGACGCGGTTCCGCCCCACGCCGCTGCTGCTGGAGCACGGCATCGTGAGCGGCATGGGCGTCGTGATCAAGGGCCCCGAGCAACCTTACGGGGTGCTGAGCGTGCACAGCGCCACCCGCCGCACCTTCAACGAGGACGACATCCACTTCCTGCAGTCGGTGGCGAACCTGCTGGCCTCCGCCATCGAGCGCACCCAGGTCGACCGTGAGCTGCGCCGCCACCGCGACCACCTCGAGGAACTGGTGCGCGACCGCACCCGCCTGCTGGAGGAGTCGAACAAGGAGCTGGAGGCCTTCAGCTATTCCGTGAGCCATGACCTGCGCGCGCCGCTGCGCACCATGGGCGGGTTCAGCGACCTGCTGCTGCGCCGCCACGGCGGCGAGCTGAAGCCCGAGGTGCGGGAACTGCTGGGCTACATCCACGAGGGCGCCATCCGCATGGGCCAGCTCATCGAGGACCTGCTGGACCTGTCCCGTTTCCACCGCATCAGCATGGTCCGCCAGGACGTCGACCTGGCCGCCGTCGCCCGCGAGGTCGTGGCGGGCCTGCAGAAGGGGCACCCAGGGAGGCAGGTGGAGGTCACGGTCGCCCCTGCCCTCAAGGCGCGCGGCGACCCGCAGCTCCTGCGCGTCGTGCTGGACAACCTCCTGGGGAACGCCTGGAAGTTCACGCAGGGGACGGCGCGGCCCCGCATCGAGGTCGGCTCCCAGACGGATGGTGGGGAGACCGTGTACTTCGTGCGCGACAACGGCGCCGGCTTCGACAACGCCTTCGTCGACCAGCTGTTCCGCCCGTTCCACCGCCTCCACAAGCCCTCGGAGTTCGAGGGCAACGGCATCGGGCTGGCCACGGTGGCTCGCATCGTGCAGCGGCATGGCGGGAAGGTGTGGGCGGAGGGCGTGCCCGGCAAGGGTGCCATCTTCCGGTTCACGTTGCCTGGTTGACGACGGCTGGCTCCGTCGACACGCCGCATCGCGACCCATCGGTCGCAACGAAACGAGAGTCCCCCCAACACTCCTGTGACGGCGGCGGCGGATTGTTCCTGCAAGAGATGGAATGGGGCGCGGCGAAGCCGCCTGCCGAAACCCGGCGCGCCCGCATTCCTAACCGGCTGTCCGATGCGCCATGACCAGCAAGACGCCGAGCGTCAAGACCGCGGGGATGCCGACCGGGCCGCCGATCGTGTACAGGATCGAGAAGGTGCCGAGGAGGAACGCGCAGGTGACCAAGCCAAGAGGAATTGCCCAAGGCCTTGCGCGCAACTGCGACAATCCGGCGAAGGCCAGCAGGAGACCGCCGCACAGCAGCATCCAGCCCACCGCCAGCAGGAGGCGGAACCGGGAGTCGAAACCCCCCCGCTCGACGAAGGCGACACGCCCTGAAGCGACGGAATGGCCGATACCGGCGCCGGCCACGAGGAGCCCGAAGCCGATGCAGGCCCAGGCGGCGACGGGACGCAGGCGCACGGCGGGGAGCGGGTGATGCAGCAGATAGGGTTTGGCAACCTGCGCCCGACCCGCAGAGGCAGCCGACCGGGCAGTGTGCGTGCTGCCGTGATGGTTTGGCCTGGCTCCGGCGGCCACGGAGGACACGGAGGCCACGGAGGACGGGTGTTCTGTGCGCCCTCCGTGAGGCCCGGCTTCCCTGCTCCCCCCGTGTCCTCCGTGCCTCCCGTCCGCTTGCTCTGGGCGAGGGCGCCCCGAACCGCACGTTGATGTGGGGCCCCTGGGCTGGGCACGCATGGCCAAGACGGAGACCGCGACCCTGGGCGGCGGCTGCTTCTGGTGCGTCGAGGCGGCGTTCAACTCCATCGCGGGCGTCCACTCGGCCATCAGCGGGTACGCGGGAGGCGACCGGCCGGACCCCACGTACGAGCAGGTGTGCGGCGGCGACACGGGGCACGCGGAGGTCGTGCAGGTGACCTTCGACCCGGACAGGTTGAGCTACCGCGAGGCCCTCGAGCTCTTCTTCTCCGTGCACGACCCCACCACGAAGGACCGCCAGGGGGCGGACGAGGGGACGCAGTACCGCAGCGTCATCTTCACGCACTCCAAGGCGCAGGAAGCGACCGCCCGTGCCCTCATCGCCGAGCTGGACAGGGAAAAAGTCTGGGACGACCCCATCGTGACCGAGGTCGCCCCGGCGCCCAAGTTCTACCTCGCCGAGGACTACCATCAACGGTACTACGAGCGCAACCCGCACGCGGGCTACTGCCAGGCCGTCATCCGGCCCAAGCTGGCGAAGTTCCGCAAGGCCTGGACTGCGAAACTGAAGGCGTGACTCTGACGGGTTCGCGACACGCACCCAGACGGCCAACGCCCTTCCGCATCCAGCACAGGAGCGAAGGCTACGGGTGGCTGGAGCGGCTCGGCCCGCCCGCCCCCTGACCATTCCGCAAAGTCCCTCCGCAAGGGCGGCTTCTGCGCGGCGTGCGTGTCTTCTCGCTCGGGTACGAGGGGCTCGACCAGGACGCCTTCGTGGCCTTGCTGCGACGGCACGGCATCCGGCACGTGGCCGACGTGCGCGACCTGCCGCTGAGCCGCAAGAAGGGGTTCAGCAAGACCCCGCTGCGCACCTGCCTCGGGCAGGAAGGCATCGGCTACTCGAATCCCCGCGCCCTGGGAGCGCCGCGCGACCTCAGGCAGGCCAAGCGCGCCGGCATGGCGCTGCCCCGTTTCCGCGCCGCCTACGCCGCCCACCTCAGGGACGGCAGGAAGGACCTCGATGCCCTGGTGCGGCAGGCCTTGCTCCAGCCCACGGCCATGGTGTGCTACGAGCGGGACCCCCGGCAATGCCACCGCTTCGTCCTGGCGGCGCGGCTGCGGCGGCGCGGCCTCAAGGTCCAGGACCTGCCTTAGCGCCCCTTCGCCGGCCGCACTTGTTCGCCGCCTGGTTTTTCCGACATGTTCGGCCGGATGCAAGCATCCGTTCGCAACCTTCTTTTCCGCCGACCGTTGTCGACGTCCCAGTCGGCATGCAGCAAGTGTCCCTCTCTCCCCAGAGGCCCCTTCCCACCCTCACCGGGTCTTCCCAGGCCCCCGTCCCTGTCCGTCTCCCTTCCGGGCTCCCCGTCTCCCTGGAAGGCGACCACGTCCTCGAGGTGCTGGACGCCGAGCTGCGCGACTTCGTCACGGAGGGGCCCGAGGCCCTGCACCAGTTCGATGCCAACGGCACCATCCTTTGGGCCAACCAGGCCGAGCTGGACCTGCTGGGGTACACGCACGACGAGTTCGTCGGCCACCGCATCCACGAGTTCCACGAGGACCAGGACCTCATGGAGGCGTTCCTGTTCCGCCTTGCCTCCGGCGCCACCGTGCGCAACATGAAGTCCCGCATGCGCGCCCGCGACGGCACCTGGAAGGACGTCCTGATCCACTCCAACGTCCTCGTCGACCCGGAGGGCCGCTTCGTGCGCAGCCGCTGCTTCGTGCGCGACGTCAGCGACATCGTCCGCCTCGAGCGTGAGCGCCGCGCCGCGACCGAGCTCCTGCGCCAGCGCGAGCGCCAGCAGGCGGCACTCGCCCGCCTCGGCCGCGACGCGCTCCACCACGCCGACCTCGACCCGCTGCTGGAGTCCGTCGTGCAGGACCTGGCGGTCACCCTGGGCGTCGAGGTGACGGCGTTCCTGGAGGTCGTCGACGACGGGCATCTACGGTTCCGCGCCGGCGCCGGCTGGGCCAGCGGGGTCTCCGGCCAGGAAGGGCTCGTGCCCACGCCCCCCGGCTCGCACGCGCGCGTGGTCCTGGATGCGGCCGGACCCGTGGCCTATCCCCGGGAGGGGGGCGCCTTCACGCCCGCCCCCGTGCTGCGCCAGCACGGCTGCGTCGCGGGCCTCAGCACGCCCGTGCGCAGCCGCTCGCGCCTGTTCGGGATCCTCGGGGCCCACTCGCGGCGCCCCCGCCAGTTCACCCCCGAGGACGAGACGTTCCTGGAGGCAGTGGCGCACATGCTGGCGGGCGCCCTCGAGCTGCGCGCCGCCGAGCAGGAGCTGCAGCGCAGCCGCGACGAGCTGGAGAACCTGGTGGCGCACCGCACGCGCCAGCTGGCCACCTCGAACCGCGAGCTCGAGGCCTTCAGCTACTCGGTCAGCCACGACCTGCGCGAGCCGCTGCGCGCCATCCACGGCTATTCCTCGCTGCTGGCGCGCCGCGTGGGCGCCGTTGCGCCCGACTGCATCCAGCTCCTGGACGGCGTCCGCACCAGCGCCGTGCGCCTCGGCAAGCTCATCGACGACCTGCTGGACCTCAGCCGCGTCCAGCGCGTCGAGTTCCAGCGCAAGAGGGTCGACCTGTCCCTCATGGCGGAGCAGGCCATGGCGCAGCATGCCGCCGCGGAGCAGGGACGGAAGGTGGAGTGGGCAGTGGACCCGGGGATCGTCGTGCAGGGCGACCCCGTCCTGCTGGCAACCCTACTGGACAACCTCCTCAACAACGCATGGAAGTTCACGCGCCGCACCCCCGACGCCCGCATCGAGCTGCGGTCGCTGGGGCAGGGCCAGGATGTCCTGCTGTGCGTGCGCGACAACGGGGCCGGCTTCAGCATGGACCTCGCGGGGAAGCTGTTCAAGCCGTTCGAGCGCCTCCACCTCGCGTCCGACTTCGAGGGCACCGGCGTCGGTCTGGCCACGGTGCACCGCATCGTGGAGCGCCACGGCGGCCACATCTGGGCGGAAGGCAAGCCCGGCGAGGGGGCCACGTTCTACTTCACGCTGGGCCAGGGCGGCAAGACCACCCCCGCGGCCCCAGCAGCTTGAGCGGGGGGGGGGGTCTCTCCGCCTGACCGGGGCCCCCGGCCGTTCGGTCCCCGGGCGGTGGAACCTAGGAGAGGTGGTCGATCACACCGTCACCAGTTGCTGCGCCACCCGGGCCTTGGCGGCCTCCAGGCATTGCCGGACCTTGGCGGCATCGGCGCCGCCGCCCTGGGCGAAGTCGGGCTTGCCGCCGCCCTTGCCGCCCACCATCGGGATGACCTCGCGCAGGAGGGCGCCGACGTCCACCTTGACGTCGGGGCTGCGCGCGAAGACGAGGCGGACCTGGTCGGTGGAGCCCAGCAGCGCGACGGTGCCGGGCTGCTGCGCCATCTCCTGGGCGGTCTTCTGCAGGGCCGCGGCGGGCAGCACGGCCGCGATGAGCCGGATGCCGGCGATGACCTGCGCGTTGCCGAGGGCTTCCTTGCTCTCCAGCTCGGCCAGGCGCGCCGACTGCGCCTCGACCGTCTTCCGGAGGTCCTTCCATTCCTGGAAGAAACGCTTGGCGGCGTTGGGCGTCTCCGCGGGGGCGACCTCCATGGCCTCGCCTGCGGCGCGCAGGAGGTCCTCCTCCTGCTGCCAGCGGGCGACGGCGTGCAGGCCGGCGGAGTACTCGAAGCGCTCGACGCCGTCCTGGACGCGCTCGGTGCGCCACAGCCTGATGGGCCCGACCTCGGCGGTGGTGTGGCAGTGGGTGCCGCCGCAGTACTCGACGTCGAAGAACGCCTTGTCCTCGATGCCCTCGAGCACCTGCCCGTGCACCATGACGACGCGCACGTCGCGGCCCTTGGGGATGCCCCCCTGCAGCAGCGTGAGGCCGTACTTCGCCTCCGCCTCCTCGCGCTTGAACCAGGTGCGGCTGACCTTGCGGCCGTCGAGGACGACCTGGTTGGCCAGCTGCTCGATGGCGTGCACCTCCTCGCGGGTGGGGCGGCGGTAGTGCGTCATGTCGACACGGGCGCAGTCGGCGTACTTCTGGGTGCCCGCCTGCCAGGAGTGGGCGCCGAGGACGCGGCGGACGCTCTGGTTCATGATGTGCGTGGCGGTGTGGCTGCGGGTGTGGTCCATGCGCAGCTTCCAGTCCACTTCGCCATGGACGGTCGCATTGACGGGGATGGCCTCGGCAACGTGGTGGATGGCGTGCTCCTTGTCCTTCGTGGTGCCCAGGACCGTGATGGCGGTGCCGTCCAGCAGCTTGAGGGTGCCCTGGTCGCCGGGCTGACCGCCGGTCTCCGCGAAGAAGCAGGTCTTGTCCAGCACGACCGCGGGCTTGCCGTCCACGGGTCCGCTCCATAGCACCTTGGCCGTGAAGCCGCGCTTGTCCTGGTCCTTGTAGTACAGCAGGTCGGTGGCGGGGACCTGGAGGTGCAGGCTCTTGTCCTTGGGCTTGGCGCCCTTGCCGTGGCGCGCGGCCACCACCATGTCGAAGTCGTCGGGGACCAGGACCGTGATGCCCATCTGCGCCGCGGCCTCCGCGACCTGGTTGGGGCCCAGGCCGTGCGAGTCGTAGAGGTCGACGAGGTCCTCGGTGCTGAGCTGGGGCTTCTTCTGCAGGGTGCGCTGCACCAGCCGCAGGCCCTTGTCGCGGGAATCGATGTAGCGTTCCGTCTCGAGGGCCATGATCTCGCGGGCGCGGGGGATGGCGGCCTTGAACTCGGGGAACTCGGAGGCCATGCGCTCCATGTTGGAGGCCAGCAGGTCGCCGAGGGGCGCCGTGATGCCCAGGACCTCCATGAACCGAAGGGCGCGGCGCGTCACCAGGCGCATGAGGTAGCCGGCCTTGACGTTGGAGGGCACGATGCCGTCGCCCACCATGAAGGAGAGGCAGCGCAGGTGGTCCGCGAGGGCGTACACCGACTCCACGGGGCCCATGATCTCGTTGAGTTCCGGCACGTCGGTCTGGATGCCGTGCTTGGCAAGGCGCTTGACCACTTCTTCGCGCAGGCCATCGAGCTTCTGCCCGATGTCGAGGTTCAGGATGCCCTGCACCCGGGCGTGCTCGGCGATGATGCGCCTGGCCTTGTCGTCGTCGCGCACCGGTGTCGTGGCGAGGCCCTTCAGCTGGCCCAGGGTGTCCGGGAACACGGTGTCGTACGCCGTCGGGGTGCCCGTGGAGGCCCAGGCAAGGCGCTCCAGGCCCCAGCCCGTGTCGATGATGCGCATCGGCATCTTGCGGTACGTCTCGCCCTTGATGACGTACGTCGCCTCGCCCGGGGCGACCCGGGCGGGTTCGACCTCCTCGAGGCACATGAAGACCAGCGTCGCGACCTCGAGGCCGCCGGCGAACACCTCCACGCAGGGGCCGGCGTTGCCGCCGCCGTTCCAGTACCCTTCCTTGAACGTGATGCGCTTGCCGTCGAGGCCCAGCACCTTGGTCAGGAACTCGACCCCGTACGCGACGCACTCCTCCGTCCAGTACTTCTCGCCGTACGCCGTGGAGTTGAAGGCGTGGTGGCCCATCATCTCGAAGCAGCTGAAGTGGCGGCCGGACCGCCCGATGTTGCTCAGGTCGTTGAGGCGGATGCAGGGCTGCGACACCACCAGCGGGTTGGCGGGGGGCGGCACCTCGCCGGAGGTGACGTGGGGCTGGTAGTTGGCGATGCTCGCGATGTTGAGGTAGATGTCGTCCCGCCAGCGCGCCACCACGGGGTTGCGCGGGACCTTCCTGTGTCCCTTCTTCTCGAAGAACGACTGGAACGCCGTGCGCATCTGCGCCACCGACAGGGGCTTCGTGGTGAGGGGGTTGCCCAGGAAATCGTACTCGACGCAGTTGGAGTCCCCGCACAGCACCCGCTCCGCATCCGTCGTCCAGAACGCGTCCTTGCACGTGGGGCAGATGCGCCGCTGGTACCCGTTGTCGTGGAAGAACTTCAGGTCCAGCATGGCCGCCAGGGTGGGGTCCATCGCCATGGGTCAAAGGGGCGAGGGGAGGGTCCCAGATAAGGAGTGGGCTGTCGCCAACCCGGAAGACGGGCAGGCTTGCCTGCCGGAGCGGGATGCGTTGAGCGCACGCCCGGTCCATCCCCGCGGTTTCCGCGACCTCCGCATGGGTCCGTCCGGCCTGGCTTCACGCCGAGGCGCGGGGGTCTACCTGCCCTTGCGCGTCGTCAGGTCCGGGCGGAGAGGATGGCGAGGGCCACGATGGCCGCGAGGACCGCCAGCACCGCGGCCAGGGCGATGAAGGTGGCCTTCGCCTTGGGCTCTTTCCGCACGAAGCCGGCCGCGGCCAGCCCGACCGCCACCACGAGGCACGCTTCCCACACGATGGCCAGCTGGCCGACCGCGCGGGCGCGGGAGGCCGTCGACAGCCAGAGGGGCACGGAGGCCTGCAGCAGGATCACCAGCACGCAGGCCGCGCTGAAGCCCCACGCCAGCGACGTCAGGCGGTGGGGGGCGGGCATCGCCGGGATCGGGGGAAGCGGCTCGCCGGGGAACGTCTCCACGCACCGGCATCGAGGGCCCGATAGTTGAAACCGACCGTCCAGCGGCTACGGCGACCGCGCGAGCCCCAGCGCGACAGGGAACGCCAGCACGAGCCCCGCAAGGAGGGCGTTGGACAGCAGCCACGCCAGCGCCGCCACGGGAGGCTCGCCACGCCACACCGCGACCGCGGCCACCAGGGCACCCAGGAGGAAGCAGCCGGCCAGGACGGGCGCCTCGTTGACGAAGGCAGGCTCGGCGGCGCCAGCGGCTGCGAGCCCGGCCAGCAGGACCAGGGTCGTGCCCAGCCAGAGCGTCACCCCGCGCGCCGCGGCGGTGAGGGGGTTGAGGGTGACCTGCATGCCTCCGCATGAGGGGGCCGGCATTCGAGGGTTGCGTCGCGCCATGCGGGGTCCGCCAGGAATGGAGGCGTGGCATGGCTGCGTGCGGGTTGGGTGTGGGGTTGGTGGCGGGCGTGGGTGGGGCATGGATGGGTGGGGGGGTGTGTGGGTGGGATGGGTGGGGTTGGGCAGCCATGTGACCTACGTGGTGCGGCGTTGCAGGAGGGTGGGGAGGCGGGTGCTTTCACGGGGCCGGAGCCCTTTCAAATCGTGGCAGTCCCTGGAGGGAAGGTGGATGGCCTGCCCCCTGGGCTCGACCCGCGCCTGGCGGCGCGCGCCCGGCGTGCGGCCGCCTGGGTCCACCAGCAGCGCCAGGCGGGCCGGACCGTCACCGTGGTCCACCACATCGACGCCGATGGCGTCAGCGCGGGGGCCGTCGCCGCCACCGCCTTGGAGCGCTCAGGCACCCCGTTCGTGCTGCTGCCGGTGAAGTCCCTCGACGACCTGCACCTCGGCCTCATCCGCGACGCCATGCCCCAGGCCCTCTGGTTCTGCGACCTGGGCTCCACCGCTTACATGCACTTCCCCCACACGCCGCGCCTGGTGTGCGACCACCACCAGCTGGTGCGGGACGGCGGCGAGGAATCCTTCCCCCATCTCAACCCCCTGCTCGATGGGTTGGACGGCCAGGAGGTCAGCGGCGCCGGCTGCACCTACCTCGTCGCCGCCGCCCTCGACGCGCGCAACACCGACCAGCTCCCCCTCGCGCTGGTCGGCGCGACGGCGGACCGGCAGGACCGCCCCGCCCTGCACGGCACCAACGCCCGACTGCTGCGCCACGCCGAGGACCTCGGGATGGCCCGCTCCGCAAGGGACCTCGCGTTCTTCGGCCCCAACACGCGGCCCCTCCGGAAGTTCCTCGCCCTCGCCAGCGACCCCCAGCTGCCCGGCCTTTCCGGCAACGCCA
Organism: Thermoplasmatota archaeon; assembly: GCA_035526765.1. GTDB lineage: Archaea > Thermoplasmatota > E2 > JACPAO01 > JAHFTW01 > JAHFTW01. The sequence goes on from DATLBS010000024.1 coordinate 30,121, forward strand.
CCGTCGTCGAGCGCTTCCTGCGCGATGCCCAGGTGGACCTGGAGGTCGAGGGCGCTGAGCGCACGTGGGCCATGCTCAGCGACACCGAGCGCACCCGTGTCCGCAGCGCCCTGGCCAACCACCTCCTCGACCTCGGCCTTGCCGCGGAGGCGGAGCGGCTGGTGCGCCCCGTCATCACCCTGCCGCACGAGCCGGCCGGCCCCACGCGGGAGCTGCAGGAGTTCGGCACCCTCCTCAACAGCACGGCGCGCTACGACCGCCCCGACGTCGGCATCGCCCTGGCGCGCGGCGACCGCAGCGCGGCGTACGCGGAGGCCCTGGACCTGCTGCAGGACCACCGCAAACACCTCGTGGGGGCGCTGGAGGCCTTCGCGCGCGGCGGCGTGCAGGAGCGCCCCAGCCTGCAGTGGGTGCACCTGCGCGACTCCGTTCGCGACACCGTCGTCGGCATCGTGGCAGGCATGGCCCTCGGCGGCGCCCTGGATCTGCGCAAGGACCGCCCGCTCATCGCGTTCGCGTGGAGCGGCGACGGCCGCACCAAGGTCAGCAGCCGCGCGCCGCACGAGCTGAAGGGCCGCATCGACCTCAGCCTCGCCATGCGGCAGGCGGCGGCCTCCGTGGGGGGCGAGGGCGGCGGCCACCCCGGTGCCGCGGGGGCCACCATCCCGCGCGGGGCCGAGGAGCGCTTCCTCGCGGCGGTGGAGCGGGTGCTGGAGCCCCAGCTGGGGATCCTCCCTGCCCCGGTCCCCGCATGGGTGCCCCGCAAGGCGGGCCAGAGCCGGCTCCTGCCGTTCGCCTGATCTCCGGGCGCTTGGGTGTGTGCGGGGGCGGGCGCCGACAGGGACAGGGCAGGTCTTCGCGGCGTCCCCTGCACAGGTCCGTGCCACTACATCTCCCGGAACGGACTCTTTTTTACGAAGTTCTTACCATTCCCTAGCCGATGACAACCACCGTGGGCATCAAGACGCCCGAGGGCATCATCCTGGCCACCGACCGGCGCGCCACGATGGGATACTACGTCGCCGACAAGGACGTCGTGAAGATCGAGCCCCTCGACGGCGACTCCGCCATCACGATCGCCGGCTCCGTCGCCCAGGCGCAGGCCTACGCCCACATGCTGCGGTTGAACCTCGAGTACACGAAGGGCCGCCGCGGCTGGTCCCTCTCCCCGCAGGAGCTGGCCAAGATGGCCGCCTACTCCATCCAGAAGTCCGGCGGCATCTACGGGCAGTTCATCCTCGCCACCCGCGGCAACGACGGCGCCCACCTCTGGGACGTCGGCGGAGACGGGTCCCTGATCCCCAAGCGCGACTACACCGTCACGGGGTCCGGCACGGGCCCCGCCGTCGGCGTCCTGGAGTCCGCCGACTGGAACAAGGTCAAGGGCCTCAAGGAGGCCACCGAGCTGGCCAAGCGCGCCATCCGGGCCGCCACGCAGCGCGACGTGGCCTCCGGCAACGGCCTCATCGTCTACACGCTGCCCAACGAGGGCGAGTATTCCCTCCGGACGTTCACGTTCGCGCAGGAAGTCGTCGAGGACACCCTGGAGATGCCCCAATGAAGCCCACCGTCGACGCCGCCTACCTCCACTTCGACGAGACCGGCAGCATCCCCGCCATCAAGTACGCCCGCATCACCCTCGGGATGGGCCTTCCCATCATCGCCGCCCGCAACGACCGTGAGGTCGTGGTGGCCACGGTCAACCGCGACGGCAACCCGCTCTACAACAACGCCGACAAGATGGTGCAGGTCTCCCGCGACTGCGTCGTGCTGGTGACCGGCCACGGCGGCGACACCAACCAGGTCCGCCAGCTCCTGCGCGACCTTGCCGTCAACCACAAGTTCGTGCTCGGCTCCGAGGTCTCCCCCAAGGAAGCCAGCCTGGCGCTGTCCGACTACCTCCACCAGCTGGGCATGAGCTACCGCCGCCCCCTCGGCGTCGGCATCATCGTGGCCGGCTTCGACCGCCACGGCAACGACCCCGTCATCTACCACTGCGACGTCGACGGCAACGCCACCGACCGCGTCGGCATCGCCCTGGGCAAGGAGGCCAGCCAGGCCGAGCACGTGCTGCAGGACGGCATGAAGGCGGGCGGCAAGGGCAAGAAGCTCGAGGACATCGTGCGCGCCGCCGCGGAGGCCACCGTCAAGGGGATGAAGGAATCCAACGTGGACCTCGCCAACCAGGGCTTCCGCATCGACGTCGTCGTCCTGAAGCCCGCCAAGTGAGCCCCCCATCGGACGGGCCCTGCTTCGCGTCCTCTAAGTAGGAGGTGCCCGCATCCGCACCAGGGATGGCGTTGCAAGGGCGCACAGGGCTCAGGGCGTTCGCGTTCGTCGCGGCGGCCATCGGCATCCTGGGCCTGCTCCTCACCCGCGCGACCGCACCCACGGCGACGCTGGGCCTTGTGTTGGCTGGTGCCTGCCTCGTCGCCCTGCTGGCGGTGGCGTGGGCCGCAGCCGGCGCCGGCTCCTCCGCGGGTGCGCCGCAGGCCATGGTCCCCGACGTCGAGTACGCCGAACCCGACATGTTCCCCGAGGACGAGGACGACGCCGCCGTCGACCCGGCGCCGCCCCCGCCGCCGCTGCCCCCGCCGGCCTCGCGGTCCGCCGCACGCGGCGCCCAGCCTTCCCTGCCCGGGTCGCCCGCCATCGACCTGGAGTCCCCCCTGCAGCGCGCGCTGGCCGGCCTGCCGCCGAAGCCTGCTCCCCCCTCGCGCTACTCGCAGCGCATGCCAGTGATCCCCGCCGAGGAGGAGAAGGTGGACGAGCCCGTGCGCCGGGCCCGCCGCCTCGTCCCCTCCGGGCAGACGCTGGGGGAGAAGCGCGAGGCTGCAAGGAAGGCAAGGCAGGAGCCGGCGGTCGAGGAGGACGAGGAGGTTGAGTTCACCTCGGTGCCCGCCCCGCCCCGCACGGTCCCGCGTCCGCCGGTCGCCCAGGCGGTGCGCCCCGTGGTCCAGCCGGCGCACCCCTCCCCGCCGCGAGCCGCGTCCCGGCCGCCTGCCTCTGTGGCGGCGCCCCTGGCCCAGAAGGCGCCCCTGGTCGTGGCCCGCAAGGCCGGCAAGGGACCGGTGCCCGCCGACCTCGCGCGCGGCAAGTGCAGCGGCTGCCAGACGATGCTGTGGGCCACGAAGGCCCGCCCCGTGAACCTGCGCTGCCCCGAGTGCGGGAAGGTCACGCTGCTGACCTGATCGCCGTCGTACCCCTTTTGGCAGCCACGGAAGGCACGGAAACCACGAAAGGCAGTCATGGCCCACCCCCTCTCCGTGCATTCCGTGAACTCCGTGGCTTTGCCAAGCCAGACGGTGACCAACATGCGCTTGCCAGATCCATCCGGCAACGCACCTGCGGTGACCGAGCCGCTAAAGCGGGGGCCGGTATGACCGGCCTGTGCCAAGCCTCGCCGTCCAGGTGACCTTCGACGTCCGCGAACCGGCGACCCATCTCGTGCAGGTGACGCAGCGGTTCCCCGCCGCCCCTGCCCCCACGCGGCACTTCCGGATGCCTGCCTGGATCCCCGGCAGCTACAAGATCCGCGACTTCGGCCGCCACGTCCAGGACCTCAGCGCGCGCGTGGCGGGCAGGCCGGCCCAGGTGGAGCAGCTGGGCAAGGACGAGTGGGCGGTCGCGGGGACGGCCGGCCGCGCTGTGGAGCTGCGGTTCTCCGTGTACGCGCGCGAGCTCACGGTCGACACGAGCCACGTCACCTCCGACCACGCGCACCTCTTCCCCGGCACGCTTGCGATGTACGACGGACCCAGCCGCGGCCTTCCGCACAAGGTCGCGCTGCGCATGCCGCCGGGCTGGCGCGCCTGGACGGGACTGGAGGGCGCGGCGCAGGACGGGCGCCTGCAGGCGGCGCAGGACTACGACCACCTCGTCGACTGCCCCATCGAGTGCGGCCCGCCCGCCTCGTACCACGTGAGCCACTTCCAGGTGAAGGGCATCCGGCACCGCCACGTCGTCTGGCAGCCCCCGCAGGGCGTCGACTGGGCCCGCATCGACCGCGACATGGCCGCCGTGTGCCGCGAGACCATCAAGGTGTGGGGCCAGGTCCCCTACGCCCACTACACGTTCCTCACGCACGTGGCGCAGGAGCACGGCGGCGGCCTCGAGCACCGCAACAGCACCGTCCTGGGGGCGGACCCCGGCCATTTCCAGAGCGAGGAGAAGATCCAGACCCGGTTCCTGCCCTTGGTGGCGCACGAGTTCTTCCACGCCTGGAACGTCAAGCGCGTCCTCCCCGCCGCGTTCCAGCCTTACGACCTGCAGCGGGAATCCTACACGGGCCTGCTGTGGCTGTTCGAGGGGTTCACCTCCTACTACGAGCTGCCCATCCTGCACCGCGCCAAGGTGTGCGACGCCGACGCGTTCGGGAAGATGCTTGGGGAGGACCTTGAGATGTACGCCAAGGCCCTTGGGCGCAAGCGCACGAGTGTCGCCACCGCCAGCCGCCTGGCCTGGAGCCTCCTGTACCAGCCGTTCGAGCACAACGTGAACCGCAACGTGAGCTACTACGCCAAGGGGATGTGGATCGGGCTCTGCCTCGATGCCGAGCTGCGCCGACGCGGGGTCCGGGACGGGCTCGACGCCGTGATGCGGCACATGTGGCGCAAGCATGGCCGCACCGGGATGGGGGTCACCGAGGACGCCTTCCCCGATCTCGTGCAGCAGGCCACCGGCATCGACCTGCGCCGCAAGCTCGACGCGTGGATCCATGGCACGGAGGAGCTGCCGATCGACCGCGCCCTGAAGACCCTCGGCTGGAACGTGCGGCGCGAGCGGAAGGACCCGAAGTCCCGGCTTGGCCTGGGCGTCGAGTTCAAGCCCGGCCCCCCCGGGGCCCCCGCCGCCATCGCGCGCATCTGGGAGGACATGCCCAGCTTCCACGTGCTGCAGCCCGACGACGAGCTGATGGCGGCCGAGGGGTACCGGTGGCGGCCCGAGCTCTTCCGCGACCAGGTGTCGGCCAGGAAGCCGGGCGACCCCGTGGACATCGTCGTGTTCCGCGAGGGCCGCCTGCGCACCTTCAAGGTGCCACTGGCCGAGCTGCCGCCGGACAAGGTGGTCGTCAGCCCGCTGAAAGGAGACGCCGCGGCGACCCGCCGCCGCAAGGCCTGGCTGGGCGAGGGCAAGCTGAAGCCCAAGGCCAGGAAGGGCGGCAAGGAGCGTCCGACGAAGGCGGTGGCGCCGCTGCCGCCGCGCGGCCGCCACGCGCGCTACTGAACCGCGCTCGCCACCACAGCAGGGTCCAACGCGCGCGGGAGGCGGGCCAGCGTGGCCAGGGCGCGGTCCAGCACAGCCACGGACTGGGTGAACTCCGCCAGGGCGACGCGCTCGCTGGGGGAATGGTCAAGGTGCGAGTCACCGGGCCCATAGGCCACCATCGGCACGCCCGCATGCCATTGGGCGAGGTGGTTGAAGTCCGCGGTGCCGGTCTTGCGCTTGGGCCGAACGACGTGGCCCTCCTGGCGGATGCTGGCCGACAGCGCGGCGACCAATGCGTTGCGCCGCCCCGTCTCCGCCGCCGGCATCCGCTCCGTGACCTCGACGGTGGCGCCCACGTCCAGCGCCATTTCCTGCAGCCGGTCCGCGACCAACCCCGGGGCAAGGCCGGGAGGCAGGCGCACCTGGAACCGGGCCACGGTGACGCCCAGCAGGCCGTCGCTGGTGGTCGCCACGTGGTCGAGGTGGCCGTGCGGGGTGGCAAAGCCGTCCTGGAAGGCGAAGGCGCGCTGCACGCCCGACCACCACGCCACCAGCGCGTCGGGGCCAGTCTGCCCAGGGTGCCCGCCATGCACCGCCGGCACCTCGGCGCGGAAGACGCCGCGCACGATGCCCTTGTAGCCCAGCGTGATGCCATCGACGCCCGAGGGTTCGCCCACCACGATGGCCTCGGGGCGCAGGTCGCGCGGCAGCGCCTTGGCGCCGTGGGAGTCCCCCTCCTCGTCCACGCAACCCGCCACGAGGATGCGCAGGTCGGGGTCGTCCAGGTGCCGTCGTGCGGCACAGTAGAACGCGGCCAGCGGGCCCTTGGCATCGACGCTGCCGCGGCCCCACAGCTCGCCAGCCTCTTCCCGGACCGGGATGTGGCCGTGGACGGTGTCGACGTGGCCGACCAGCATCACTAGCCGTGTCCCGCGCCCAGCCTCGGCCAGGAAGTTCCCGGCCCCGTCGCTCTGCACGCGGAAGCCGTCGCGGCGGGCCTGCTCCTGCAGGAAGGCGACCGCCGCGGCCTCCTGCCCGGTCGGGCTGGGGATGGCGACCAGCGCGCGCAGGAGGTCGAGGTCGGCAAGCGGTGGCGGGGCGGTGTCGCTGCTCATCCGAGGCACCCGGGCAACGCCTCGCGCAGGGCCTCGAGGCCGGCGGCGGGCGTGGTGAGCGGCGGGAGGAAGCGGAGGCCGAGGCCGCCCCCGGCAAGGGCGAGGAACCCGCGCTCCTGGAGGGCGGCCAGGGGGGCGGCGGGGCGGATGCGCAGGTCCAGGCCTACCATGAGGCCGCGGCCCTGCACGGCCTTGACGGCGGGGTGCCGCATGCCCTCCAGCAGGTGGCGCAGCCGGGCGCCTTCCGAAAGGGCCCGCTGCTCCAGCCGCTCCTCCTGCAGGACCGCAAGGACCTCGGAGGCGACCGCGCACACGAGGGGAGCGCCGCCGTACGTGGAGCCGTGGCCGCCGGGGGGAAGTCTCGCCGCGACCGCCTCGGTCATCGAGCACACGCCGATGGGGAGGCCGCCGGCGAGGCCTTTGGCAAGGGTCACGAGGTCGGGCTCGACGCCGCTGGGGGAGCTGGCCAGGAACGTGCCGGTCCGGCCTAGGCCGCTCTGGATCTCGTCGAGGACCAGGAGCGCGCCGCGGTCGGTCGCGAGGTCGCGCGCAGTCTGCAGGTAGGCGGGTGTCGCCTCGCGGATGCCGCCCTCGCCCTGGACGGGCTCCAGCACGATGGCTGCGGTGCGCGGCCCCACCGCCGCCTTGAGCGCCTCTTCGTCGTTGAAGGGAGTGAAGTCGCAGCCTGGCAGGATGGCCTGGAAGGGGTCGCGGAAGCCGGGCCGGTGCGTGACGCCGAGGGCGGCCGCGGTCCGGCCGTGGAAGGAGTCCTGCGCGGCCACGAAGCGGTCGCGCCCGGTGGCGACGGCCGCCATCTTGAGCGCGCACTCCATGGCCTCGGCCCCCGAGTTGGCGATGAAGGTCCTGCTGAGCGCGGCGGGGAGGCGGGCGTGCAGGAGCTCGAGGAAGCGGGCGCGCTCGGGGCTCTGGATGCCCTGCGCGACGTGGAGGAGGCGGTCGGCGTGCAGACGGAGGGCGGCGACGACGCGGGGATGGTTGTGCCCGATGAGCGCGACCCCGTGGCTTGCGCCGCCGAGGTCCATGTAGCCGCGGCCCTCCCGCGTCCACACCATGTGGTTCTCGGCGCGCTGGGCCACGATGGGCTTCGCGGGGAACCCGCGCAAGAGGTGCCGCTCGCCGGGCAGGAGGTCGATGGCGGTGGCGGGCCCCCCCGGCCTCTGGGACGTGGCGGCGCCAACGGCGGGTCCGCTGGGTTCCGGCGTGGGTGGCGCCGGGGTCGTGGCCAGGGACGTCATGTGAGCACCGTGCCCTGCCCGGCGAGGGCGGCCTGCAGGGGGCGTTCGCCGTGGGCGCTGCCGAGGATGACGCGGGGGATGCCGGCCTCCAGGGCTTCGCGTGCCCCCAGCACCTTCTTCTTGAAGCGGCCCTGCGCGAAGGAGGAGGCCCCCTCGAGGTCGTCGCGGCTGACCGTGCGGATGAGGCTGCCGGGGTCGTTGAGGTCGCGCAGGAGGCCCGGCACGTTGGAGAGCACGACGAGGGTGTGCGCGCCCAGGGCGGCCGCGATGGCGGCGGCGGCGCGGTCCCCGTCCACGTTCACGGCCTCGCCGGTGGCCGCGAGGGCGGGGATCGTGACCACGGGGCGGTACCCATTGTCCAGCAGCAGGCGCAGGAGCGCGGCATTGACGGTGCGGACCCTGCCGGTGAGGTCGTCGCGCAGCAGGAACTTCCTGCCCCCTTCCACCACGCGGATGGCCTCCTTGCGCTCCGCCTGCAGGAGCCGGCCGTCGATGCCGGAGAGGCCGACGGCGTTGCAGCCGAGCCGCTGCAGCCGCAGCACGAGGTCGTTGTTGATGCGGCCGCGGTACGACATCTGGATGAGGTTGATGGTGTTGGCGTCCGTGACGCGGCTGGTGTGGCCGCTGGGGCTCGTCACGAAGCGCGGCTCCGCGCCGAGGCGGCGCGTGAGGTCGTCCAGTTCGGCGTTCCCTCCGTGCACCAGCACCCACGGTTCCTGCAGGGCGGCAAGGTCGCGCAGCAGCGGCTCGGGGTCGAGGTCCTTGCCTCCGCCCAGCTTCACGACGAGCATCAGGCCACCACGGGGGAGGGCTTGGTCATGGTCACACCGGGTGGACGGGGAGCTGGGCGAGTCCGCTCTTCTCGGGGAGGCCCAGGGCGACGTTCATGGACTGGATGGCGGAGCCGGCGGCGCCCTTCACGAGGTTGTCGATGGCGCAGGAGGCGACGATGCGGTGGCCGCCCTCCTCGACGTGGAAGCCGACGTCGGCGTAGTTGCTGCCGGACACAAGGTTGGGGTCGGGGCCGCGGTGGATGCCGGTGCGCTCCTTGGCGATGCGGACGAAGGGTTCGTCCTGGTACTGGGCGCGGTACGCCTTCCAAACAGTCTTCTCGTCCGCGACGGGGGACGCAAGCAGGACGTGGCAGGTGCTGAGGACGCCGCGCACCAGCTCCACGGTGTGCACGGAGGCGTGGACCTGGCGGGCGCCGGTCTCCTGCTGGACCTCTGCGACGTGGCGGTGGGAGGTCGGGGCGTAGAGGCGGTGGCTGCGGCTGCGCTCGGCATGCATGCCGGCGGCGTTGGCCTCGGCTCCCGCGGCGCTGGAACCGATCTTCCCGTCCGCCACGATGCGGGCGCCTTCCAGCAGGCCGGCGCGGGCGAGAGGGAGGAGGGCGAGGTTGGTGGCGGTGGCGAAGCAACCCACGCCCGAGATGAGGGTCGCGCCGGGCATCTCCTTCCTGCGGGTCTCCGGCAGGCCGTAGACCGCCTGGCCCAGCAGGTAGGGTGCTGCGTGGGGCACACCGTACCATTGCTGGTAGGCGGCGGCGTCCCTGAGGCGGAAGTCGGCCGAGAGGTCGACGACGAGGCGGCCGTCGCGCACGAGGTCGGGGACGGCGTGCATCGATTCCGTGTGCGGCGTGCAGGTGAAGACGACGTCCGCGTCGGGCAGCTCGTTGCGGGGCACGAACTTCAGGTCGGTGGCGCCACGGAGGTTGGGGTGGGAGCGGTGCACGGGCTCGCCGGCGTGGCCCTGGCTGGTGGCCCCCAGGAGCTCGATGTGGGGGTGCTGCAGGAGAAGGCGGAGGAGCTCGCCGCCGGTGTAGCCGGATCCGCCCAGGATGGCCGCCGTCCGTGGGGTCACTGCTTGGCCTCGCGGACGCAGAAGTCGATGATCTTGCCCGGGATGTCGACGCCCGTGGGCTGGACGGAGTTGCGGAACTCCATGGTGTGGTTGATCTCGTGGCAGGTGAGCCCGTTCGGCCCCTCCATGAGGTCGAGCGCGAGGACGCCGCCGCCGACGGCCTGGGCCGCCCTGAGGCAAAGCTCGTTCAGCTCGGCGTCGACGGGCGCCACCGTGGCCTTGCCGCCGCGGGCGGTGTTGGTGATCCAGTGCGGCGAGGTTCGCCAGATGGCGCAGATGGTCTCGTCGCCCACGACGAAGGCGCGCATGTCGCGGAAGTGCGGGGATTGGGCCGATGGCAGGCTGGATGGGGCCGATGCGTTGGATGCAGCCATCGCGCCTGGTCCGGCTGGGTGGGCGAGGTTGGGGATGGCGCCGTTTAGCAGGGGCTGCGGCAAGGCGGCGACCGCGGCGGGGGCTGGGGTCTCCTTCTTCACGTACTCCTGGATGTAGTAGACCTGCTGCACGGGGTTGGGGAGCTGCTCGCGGTGCTCGAGGAGCTGCTCGGCCTCGCGGCGGGAGTCCACGCGGGCCACCATGCGCGCCCAGGACCCAAGGGTCGGCTTGAGGACGGCGGGGTAGCCGATCTGCTCGATGGCGCGCAGTGCGGCCTCGGGGTCGAAGGCGACCTTCGTGTTGGGGGTGGGGACGCCGGCGCGGCGCAGCAGCAGGCTGGTCTCCGTCTTGTCGCCGCACGCCTGCGCGACCTCGTACCGGTTGACCGCGGGCACGCCGTGGGCGCGGCAGAACTTGAGGACGTAGAGGCCACGCGTGTAGCTGACGGAGCGCTCGAGCACGACGTCGTAGGGGAGGGCCCCCGCGTCGAGGTCGAGGATCAGGGAGTCGTCCTGCACGGGGGTGAGCGCGACGCCACGCTGACGCGCGGCGTCCTGCAGCATCTTCTCCTCGACGCGGCCGCGGCTGTACACCATGCCGATGTGGACCATGCTAGGCCGCCGCCGAGCCGCGGCTGTGCGGCGGGATGGTGATGTCGTCGATGTCCCAGACGGGGGCGCGTGGGCCGCGGGGCTGGAGGGGGTGCACTTACTCGCCCCAGTCCTCTTCGACTCCGGGGGCCAGCTGCACCAGCAGGGGCTGCAGGCTCACGACCTCGAGCTCGGCGCTGCAGCCCGTGCAGTCGAGGACCTCTCCTGCGAGGGTGGGGCGCGCAGTGATGGCTGCGGCGCATTCGGGGCATTCGAGGGGCTCGGCGGTCGGCTGGAGGGTCTGGGTCATGGGGGCACCTTTTGGAGTCCGCGCGTCCCTGCGCAGAACGGGCAAACAGGGCCGACAAGGCTCCGGTATTTGATGTTTTCATGCGAAAAACGCAGAAGTGAAGGCATCCTCTGCTCTTTTCGCAGGAAGTCCAGCGCTCACAAGGTCCGAAGCCCAGTTTCACTTCGAGCCACGCTGAAGGATCCTTGCGCCGGGGGTCCAGGTCAACGCACCCTGAACTCGCGCAGCCAGGAGCGGAACCGTTCCTGGCTTGCCGCCACCGCCTGCGACGGGTCAGCGGCGGCAGCCACCGGGTCCAGGGCGGCCTCGTCGGCGGGGATGGGGTGGCTCATCTCGTGGAGGGTGGGGCGCTGGGCCTGGAACAGGAGTCCCGTCGGCACCCCGCCGCGGTCGTTGGCCACACGCATGGCGGCATCCCAGTCTGAAGGGTCGTGGCCCGCCAGCGGCTGCGCGTTCTCCTTGAACCAGTCGTACGTGTTGACGAGGTTGTACGTGACGCAGGGGCTCTGGACGTTGATGAACGCGAAGCCCTTGTGGCGGATGCCCTGCTCGATGAGCGAGACGAGCTGCCTCTGGTCGGCGGAGTAGCCCTGCGCGACGAAGGTGGCCCCGGCGGAGAGGGCCAGGGCCAGCGGGTTGAGGGGGGAGGCAAGAGGGCCCAGGGGACTGGCCTTCGTGCTCATGGCGGTGGGCGAGGTGGCGGAGGTCTGGCCCTTGGTGAGCCCGTACACCTGGTTGTCCATGACGAGGTACGTGAGGTCCACGTTGCGGCGCGCCGCATGAAGGAAGTGGGAGAGCCCGATGCCGAAGCCGTCGCCGTCGCCGCCGGCCGCGAGGACCGTTAGCGCGGGGTTGGCGACCTTGACTCCTGTGGCCAGCGGCAGGACGCGGCCGTGGATGCCGTGGATGCCGAAGGTGCGGAAGTACGCGGTGATGTTGCCGCTGCAGCCGATGCCGGTGGCCAGCACGGTGCGGTGGGGGTCGAGGGCCAGGTTCGCGGCCGCCTTCTGCATGGCGGTCAGCACCCCGAAGTCGCCGCAGCCGGGGCACCAGATGGGGTCCTTGCCCTTGAAGTCCTTGAAGGACGGCACCGTGACCGCCTGCGGCGCCGGAGGGCCCGTCATGCCAGCCCCCGCGGGTAGGGTCCCGCCGCGCCGAACTTGCCGCACAGGGCCCCGATGACGAGGGCGAACATCCCGCCGGCCCCGACGAGGAAGCCCAGCATCGGCGTCCTGCCCCAGGCCATCATCGCGCCCACCAGGATCAGGAGCAGGCCCAGGGGCATGAGGACCAGGCACAGGGTCCACATCCTCCGCTTCCACGCGGCAAGCGCGGGCGTCACCACGACCCGTTCCCCGACCTCGTCGTCCAGCAGGGTCATGCCGCCACCGCCGCGAGGATGGCGTCGCTTGCGATGGTGCGGCCATCGTACTGCAGGAGGGACCTCATACGGCCATGCAGGGGCAGCTCGGAGCGGATGAGGCGCGCAAGCTGCGCGAAGGCGTTGGCCTCCACCACATGGATGGGTGCCTTCTCCCCCACGGCCTGCTGGAAGGCCTCGCGCGGGAACGGCCACAGCAGGCGCACGCCCACGACGCGGGCCTTCACGCCCCGGCGAAGGAGGCGGTGGCTGGCCTCGCGGCACGCCTCCACCGTCGAACCCCATGACACCAGCACGAGGTCCGCGTCGTTGGCGCCGGCCCCCTCCACCAGCAGGGGGTCACGGGTGTCCGCCACGATGGCCTGCAAGCGGGCGAGGCGCCGGTCCACCATCTTGACCCGCGTGGCCGGGTCCTCCGTGGTGAAGCCGTTCGGGGAGTGCTCCGTGGAGTTGCTGTAGTACCGTCCACCGGGCTCGCCGGGAAGCGCGACGCGGTGCGGCTGCGCGCCCGTGTCGCCGTACGCGCTGTACGAGGGCTCCCACGCGTGCGAGCCGGCTGGCGCAGGATTGGGGCCGCGCGCCGCGTGCCGCGCCGCCTCCGCAGCCACGTCGAAGGGGGCCACGGTCTGCTTGAACAGGCTGGCCTGCTGGTCGAGGGCCACGAAGGCGGGGCAGCGGAACCGCTCGGCGAGACGGAAGGCCTCGCTCGTGGCGTGGAACGCGTCCGCGACGTCGACGGGAGAGAGGACGACGCGCACGAACTCGCCATGGCCGCCATGCACCATCTGCCACAGGTCCTCCTGCCCGTGCTTCGTCGGCATGCCCGTGCTCGGCCCGGGTCGCTGGCAGTCCACGATGACGCACGGCGTCTCGGCGCTCCCCGCCAACCCGATGGCCTCCGTCATCAAGGACAGGCCGGGCCCCGATGTGGCGGTGAGGGCCTTGGCGCCCGTGAACCCCGCGCCCACCAGGATGTTCACGGCGGCCAGCTCGTCCTCCATCTGCAGCGCCGTGCCGCCGAGGGCCTGCAGCCGCGGCGTGAGGTACTCGAGGATGTCGCTGGCGGGCGTGATGGGGTACGCGGCCGCGACCCGGCAGCCTGCGGCAAGGGCGCCGAGGGCGCACGCCTCGTTGCCGGAAAGGAACAGGGCCGCGGCAGCCGAAGGCGTCGGCGTCGGGAAGCGGGGCTCCGCGCCGAAGCGGGCGACCGCCTCGGCATGTCCGGCCTGCATGGCGGCGAGGTTCTGCTCCGCGACCTTCTCGCCCTTGCGGCCGAACTGCTCCAGCACGGACTGGCCCAAAGTGGCGAGGTCGACGCCCAGCAAGGCCGCCGAGGCCCCGAGCGCCACCATGTTCTTCGCCTTCGGGAGGCCCGCCTTCGAGGCAAGGGCCGTGAAGGGGAACTGGTGCGTGTCGCAGCCCGACTTCGGCACGTACGCCTCCGCGGCGCCCTCGTCCAGCAGGAGAAGGCCATCCCCGTGCATGCGGGCATCGATGCGCGGCAGCACGGTGTCGTTGAACGCAAGGGCCAGGTCGATCCGCTCCGGCGGAACGAGGCGGCCATCAGGCGTGAGCCGCACCGTGAACGTGGTGTCGCCGCCGCGGATGCGCGACGGGAAATCGCGCTGCGTCGTGGGCCGGTACCCGAGGGCCGCGAGGGCGCGCGCGAACGTCTCGCCCCCTGATTCGAGGCCCTCCCCGGCGGTGCCCGCGATGAGCCAAGCGACCCCATGCCGGTCCATGCTCGCCGAGACCTTGCCGCCGGGGATGAACGCTTGGGTCGGCGCCTCCTGTTGGAAGGCCCCACGGGCAGGGACTTGCGAGACCGTGTGCCTGCCCGCCACGCCGCCACGACGCAACGCAGAGGTGGTCGCCACTCCGTGTCCACCGTCGCGTTCATATCATGGACCCCAGTGCGACAAAATGCGCGGCCTCGGGAGCCGCACTCATTCCAGCGGGGTGGGGTAGCCAGGAAATCCCGACGGGCTCATAACCCGTAGACCGATAGTTCAAATCTATCCCCCGCTACTAATTTTCAATCGGATTCGTGGGCCGATTTGGGCGCGGGATGTTCGACCGGTTGCCGCCTTTGCTGTACATGTGGGGTCTGCAAGGCAATCTAGGGTCTCGATTCGATTCCTGTTCCATATGGCACCTCATGCGCAGGCCGCAACATGGAAGGCATGCGCCCCTCAAGGCACCGTCCCCGCGCACGGACTGCCCCCGTGATCCTGTGGGCCGAGGACAGTCCAGCGGATCGCCGCCTGGTGCAGCTTGCCCTGGGGGAGATGGACGTCGCCCCGCAGGTCCGTTTCGAGGCCGACCCTCGCCAACTCCTGCGCGTCGCCTCCAGGGTCGCCCCGGACCTCATCATCCTCGACATCAACATGCCCGGCCTGGATGGCATCGAGACCCTGCGGCGACTGCGCCAGATGCCCGCCCTCCACGGCACTCCGATCGTGATGTTCACGTCGCTGGGCGACGCCAGGAACCGCCGGGATTGCCTTGAGCTGGGCGCGGACGCGTTCTTCACGAAGCCCCTGAACCTGGACGAGTTCGTGGGCGCGGTCTCGCGATTGATCCACACCTTCGGGACGCGCGCGCCGGCCCTCCGCCACCAGATGAGTGCCCAGTAAGCGCGAAGGCCCTCGAGATCCGGCGCCGGAAGGCGTGCGTTCAAGGGGCCGGATCGGGGCGCAGGAACGCCCACGCCGCAAGGCCGGCACCGGTCGCGACGAGGACCGAGCCGGGGAAGAACACCCCGAAGGGAGCCTGGCCTTGCACGAACCCGAGGCCGATGTAGTAGAGCGGCTCGAAGGCGTAGCCTGCGAAGCCTGCGGCGACCCAGGGTGCCGCCGCGAGGTCCCATCCGTCGTCCTGCCATTTCCTGGCGCCGATGGCAAGGGTTGCCGATGCCGCAGCCACCACGAGGGCCGGCGCGGCATTGGTGGCGGAGAGGCTGGTCGCGATCGTGTAGGCGTTCTGGAGGAGCTGCGCCGCCGCCACCGCGAACAGGCCGCTTCGCAGGGCGTTGGGGCCAAGTCCGTCCAGCGCGCGCGGCAGGCCGATGGCGGCCACGACGGCCCCTGCCAGGATGACGAGGTCCGTCAGGACGTTGACCCAGCCGTCGAGGGTGGCGTTGGCGATGGCCCAGGCCAGCATGCCGCCCGCGAAGACCCACAGTCCAAGGGTGGCAAGGCGGCGGGATTCCATGCGATGGCCACTTGGATCGGGTACATAGGCGAATTCCAGCAGGGGCCGGTCCCCAGGGTCGCGTTGGCGGGCGCGTCGTGTCAGCGCACGACTTCGTGGCCATGCGTGGGGCGGCGATCCCCTTCGGGCACGAGGATGTCGTACTGCTGGTAGGCGATGCCCATCGTGTAGGTCGCCCCTGCCCCCACGCCCAGGTCTTCCTGGGTCCAGTCGCCGCCGGGGTCGCCGACCTCGAAGAACGCGACCTGCTGCCCGGCTGCGCCCTGGTGCTCGGTGACGAACTTCTCGCCCTTGGGCGTCGTGGAGGTGATGCGGTAGAGGCCGGGGCTGATGCCCATGATGAAGTGCATCACGGTGATGCGGTTGAACGACTCGTCGACGTGGACGGTCCGCGTGGGAAGGGGGTTGCCTTGGTCGGGCCCGAAGACGCCGTAGTCGATGGCGGTGTGCTCGCCCTTGGGGACGGAGACCCAGCCTCGGAACTGGTAGCCGTGCTCGATGACGTCCCAGGAGCCGAGGCCGGATTCCAGGTGGGTGACCTCGTGGATGCGGGCATCGTAGGTGAGCCGCAGGGCCACCCCGTCGCCGCCGGTGAGGCCGAGGAGGTCGGTGGCGGGGTTGTTGGTGGCGCTGGTCTCGGCCGGCGGGGAGCGCAGGACGATCTCGGCGGTGTGCTGGTCGGCGGACTCGACCGTCGCGGTTAGGCCGGAGAGGGGGCCGAAGTCGGTCGTCCAGGTGGCACCGGCCACGAGCGGGAACTTGAGGGGCGTGAAGCGCTCGTTGTGCACGGCGTAGGAGAGGTCGCGGCCGATGTCGCCGAAGGCCGGGGCATGGAACGAGATGGCCTCCTTCAGCCAGGCGCCGTGCGGCATGCCGAAGACGTAGCCTTCCTCGGTGGCGTTGGCCACGACGCGCAGCAGCTCCACGTCCTGGGCCGCGATCCATTGCGAGCCGAACTTGATGCGCCACCATTCCCCCTCGACGAGGCGGGGGGCCGCGGCCGTGGTGGCATTGAGGTCGGGGCCCACGGCGGGACCCTTGGCGACGAAGCTCGTGGGCACGACCAGGGCGGGGTCGGGGAGGGGTTCGGCGGCGGGCTTGAGGCAGCCAGCCACCATGGCGCACGCCACGAGGAGGAGGGTCAAACGGTGGGTCCTGGGAGGGGTCATGCTTTCACCACGATGGTCTGGGCGAACCGGTCGCTGATGCGCTGCTTGTCCTTGCCGAAGACCAGCAGCATCATGATGGTATCGAGGAGGAGGATGAAGGGGGAGAGCTTGGCCACGTTGCGCAGGAAGGCGTCGCGGTACGTGACCGGGCGGCCGTCGGTCCGCAGGACACGCAGGTCCAGTGCGCGCTTGCCCAAGGTGCGGCCGTCGTGCCCCTCGAACCAGGTGAAGTACAGCATCACGGCGCCCCCGCTGGCCAGCGCGATGAAGGCCTGCAGGGAGACCGGGAGCGTCGTGTCGTGGAATCCCCAGGGGAAGAGGCTCCACAGCCCGGTCTCGGGCTTGACCGGCGCGGGACCGTGGACGAAGGGGTGGAACAGCATCGTGACGGAGCCGTGCACGAACCCGACCGCGATGAGGATCAGGAGCGCGTCCACCGCGAAGGCGCCGAGGCGCCGCCAGAACAGCACGCGCTCGACGGGGCGCGACAGGGGCTGCACGAACGCGTTGGCGAGCCCCACCTCGCCGCCGGCGTCCCCGAGGGCTGCCTCCAGGTCCTCGCGCGTGACCTCCGTGCGCCCCGCCTTCTGCGCGCGCGCCTCGCCGGCTGCGTGCAGGTGGCTCATCAGCTCGTAGGTGACGCCGGCACGCTCGGGGTCGCCCAGCGGGTGGAGGGCTAGGATGCGGCGGACCGTGGCGTCGAGCCACGTGCGTGCTTCGGTGGTCATCTGCATGGGGTCAGTCTCCTTCCAGGAGGCGCGCGACGGCGCCTGCGTACTCCTTCCATTCCCTGACGAGGGCTGCGCGATGGCTCCTGCCCGTCGCCGTGAGCTTGTAGTACTTGCGCGGCGGGACGCCGGGCTCCACCTCGCGCCACGTGCTGGTGATGTGGCCTTCCTTCTCGAGGGCGTGCAGGGCGGGGTAGACGTTGCCCTCCGCCAGCTCCAGCACGCCTCCGGTGCGCCCGCGGATGGCCGTGATGACCTCGTAGCCGTAGCGTTCGCGCTCGCCCAGCAGCTGCAGGATGGCAAGGCGGGTGCTGCCCTTGCGGAACTGCTGCGTCCAGCGGCTAGCGTCATCGGCCAATTAGGTACCTATGGCTCATAGGTGCATCGGGTGGATATAGGTTGTGCCGGCCTCGAAGCCGTCGGCAAGGCCTGGTGGAGGTGGGGTGTGTGGGTACGGTCGCCACGGTTATCGGGACGACTCGCCTGCCGCGCAGGCCGCCTGGCCTTGGCCGGACGCCGAAGTGATCCATGACGCCCAAGCTCACGCCCTGCCTGTGGTTCGACCGCAACGGCGAGGAGGCCGCCAGGTACTACGTCTCCCTGTTCCCCGGCTCCCGCATCGACAAGGTGCAGCGCGCCCCCGGCGACTACCCCAACGGCAAGGAAGGCGACGCCCTCCTCATCGAGTTCACGCTGGCCGGCCAGAGGTTCACCGCCCTCAACGGCGGACCCAACTTCCGGTTCAACGAAGCCGTCTCCTTCATGGTCGACTGCGAGGACCAGGCCGAGGTCGACCGCCTGTGGAAGGCCCTCTCACACGTGCCCGAGGCCGAGCAGTGCGGCTGGTGCAAGGACAAGTACGGCCTCTCCTGGCAGATCATCCCCAGGGCCCTCAACAGGAACATGCAGGAAGACAAGGACCCCGCGAAGGCCAAACGCGTCTTCGAGGCCATGATGGACATGAAGAAGCTGGACGTCGCGAAGCTGGAGAAGGCGGCGAAGGGGAGGTAGGTCCACTGTCCGAGCAGAAAGATGGCCCCGCGCCAGATCTCAGCGGCTCAGTCGTCGAGGAACGACCTTCCTGCGGCCATGCGGCTCCTTACAAATTTCTCCGTGTCCTTGTCCATGAAATGGACATAACATCCTTTGAGGCCCCGCGTCATGAGGACCCGATAGGTATTCTTGACGTTGGTCAGGAAGGCCGCCTTGTCCTTCTTGACGGGAGAATCAAAATTATGGCTGGGGTCTCCGACCCAATCCATCTTGGTCCAATCAAAACGCAGGTCATGGCCCCAGATTACCCCGACATAGTCGAATTCGAAGCCTTGCGCCGTGTAAATGCATCCGACTTGCCCGGCGCCTCCGGGATCGTAGGCCCAATGATACGCCCGGGGAATGCCGGGCTTGAGACCGACTACCTCTGGCCGAGCGTTCCAAGGCCTTTTCCACGAACCAATGGCAACATCTTCACGCAGTGATCCATCGGGCTCGAGATCTTTTGACCATGGCCAACAATAGCCGGCCGTAAGTCGGGCGGAAAACCCCTGCCGGCCCTTTTCGGAGATGGCTGCGTCCAAGGTTTCCAGCCTTTCGGCGATCTTGAAGTCGAAGGCGTCGTCGCCTTCCCAGATTGTATCCGCCTTGCGGCGAATTCCCAAAGTGTTGTCGATCCAATTGACGAATGATTGGCTTCCCGCGCAGCGGAATTGGGCATCCAGGTTCACGGTGTGGACTTCAGCGCCAACGCGTCGGGCTTCGTCCATGATCTCGTCGGCTGATCCAATCTCATCTGGGCGAACGGTCTGCGCCCCATCGATGAAGAACACGGTCAGAGGGGCGGCGTCCAAGAGTTCCCTCATCTGGGTTTTGTTGGAGCGTGCCTCCTTGCGCGTGAACCGGTGGTTGGATGTCTTGCGGATGCGATGGGCCTCATCGAGGATGAGGACCTCTAGACTGGAAACAGGAATGGATCCATACTGGTTGAAATAACGGATCAGCTGGCGAGAGGTCTGCCCCAAAACGGTCCACAAAGTCTCGTTGAACGCCTTGGAGCCCGTGGCGTAGTGGGTCGCATGGCCTTCGGCCAACAGGTCCGCCAACAACTGGATTGCAATCGCCGATTTTCCCGTGCCGGGTCCGCCTTGCACTACAACGATGGATTTTTTCCCACAGGCTTTCTTGACCAAAGACCTCACCAGGTCATAGGCGACCAACTGTTCGTCAAGCAAGATGTACCTTTCCTGTTTCTTGATGATCCTGCTCACATGGGACATCAGTGGCTTCGAGGGGCGATAGACGGAGGCTTGCACCCGATGTAGGATGTCCATGCCGTCGCCGTAGCCGGAACGTTCGCGGATGTATTCGCTGAGGGGCTTGACGGCCGGCGCGTCAAAAAGCGGTGTCTCTTCCATTACGCCGTGGAATTTCTCGTCCGAGAGGGGGTCCCCTGGCTTCAAGGCATAATTGTGCAGGTAGGCGCAGGCATAGAGGTCGATCGCGTCTTCTCCATAGAATGCTGTATGTCCTTCCAGAAGGTACTGTCTGTATCGGTTGGATTGCACCGACGGATGCAGGCTCAACCGGTTCCCCCCGCCCACGAAAGTGACCACGTGTTCGCCATCAGCTGCCTGCGTCTCTTCCCATTGCTTCAACTCCACGATCGTCGCGGAATCTCGCAAGGCATGCGACCTTCCTGTGACGATGCAATCAATCCGTTTGGAGTTCATCGGCAGGCGGTACTCTATGAGGATCCCTTGCCTGCTAAGTCCTGCCATCTTTACTGCGTCCTTGAAAGCCCGCAGGCTGTTCCGCCAAGCTCGGATCTCGGTGGGCTGTGCGTTGTGACCAAAATAAGCGAACCAGGCATCCGTGAGCTTGTCTACGATTCGGTTCAGCTCGACGTCCGCCGAAAACTCCGCCGCCGTTCCCTGGTACAGGTCCATCAGCCGAGCTCCGAGTACTTCTTCGGACTGCCACGTGCTTTTTCGATGGGATACTTCAGCGCGTTTTTCGCCAGTTTTGATTCGATGGCTTGGCCCAGGTCGATGCCAGCCTCATGTGCGAGGAGCGCCACCCAGTAAAGGACGTCCGCGAGTTCGTCCGCGAGGGCTTGCTTCTTCTCGATCGAATCCATCGCGGCCTGCGCCTCGTGCCATTGGAAGCGTTCCAGTACTTCTGCCGATTCTAGGGCAAGGGAGATGGCCAAGTCCTTGGCGTTGTGGAATTTCTTCCAGTCGCGGGCGTCCCGAAAGGCGACCACTTGTTGGGTGATCTGGTTCAGGTCCGAACTTGCCATGGATCGCAACCGAGGACCCGGTATTCAGGGTTAATGCCCTAAGTGAACACCGCTTCGCCCGCCACTCCCAGCAGCGTCAGCGTCGCACACGCCACCACGACGCCCCCCGCCAGCCACGGGTACGCCTTCCTCATGGGGATCCCAAAGATGTACGCCGCCAGCAGGGCCGTGTAGATGCCTGATCCAGGCAACGGCACGGGGACGCCCACCAGGGCCACGATCACGAACATCCCCATCTCCTCCAGGACCTCGCGGCGGTGGGAGACCTCCTTCCTGGCGCGGGCGAACACCCAGTCGAGGAAGCCGCTGAGGGTCTGGCTCCGGCGGAACAGGCGCTCGGCGGGGTTGCGGAGGGACCAAGCCACGGGGATGAAGAGGAGGTTGCTGGCGGTGACGATGACGAACGTCGTCCAGGCGCCGAGGTGGAACGTGAAGAGGCCCAGCCCGATGCTGATGCGCATCTCGATGAGCGGCAGCGGCGCCAGCACGAAGACGATGAGGGCGCCCAGCCAGTCCATCCGGGTCTATTCCTTGGGCTGGGGGAGGATGCTCCGCCCGGTCCCGGGCTGCGCCACGAGTTCCCCCTCTTGAACGATGGGGTGGCCGGCGAGGTACGTGTGGGTGGGCAGGACGGCGCTGTGGCCCTCGTACGGCGTCCAGCCGCACTTTGAGTGCAGCATCTTCGCCGTCAGCTTGGCGGGCGCCTTGAGGTCGTACACGGCGAAGTCGGCGCGCATGCCGGGCTCGAGGGCGCCGCGGTCGGTGAGCCCCAGCAGGCGGGCGGGGTGGAGGGTGACGGCGTCCACGACGGTCTGGAGGTCCAGCTTGGCACCCGCCCGGGTCTGCGCCAGCATGAGGGGCAGCATCGTCTCGACGCCGGGGACCCCACTGGGCGCAGCGTGGAAGTTGTCCTCCTTCTCGGCCTGCGTGTGCGGCGCGTGGTCGGATTCCAGGATGGGGATCTTGCCGTCCGCGAAGGCCTTTACGAGGTTCTTGCGGGCGTCGGGGCTCCGCAGGGGGGGATTCATCTTGCCGTACGCGTGCGACAGGGTGGCCGTCGTGTCCAGCAGGAGATGGTGCGGGCACGCGCCCATGCTGAAGCCGGCGGCGGCCGCGGCCTGCACGGCGTCGGTGCTGGCGATGTGGGCGATGTGGATGCGCGCCGGTTTCTTGAGGCCGGTGTTGGCCTTCATGGCGTCGTAGATGGCCTCGACCTCGGCCAGGGGCGGCCGTGTCGCGTCGTGGTCGTGCAGGGAGGTCTCGCTGCGCCGCATCTGGGTCAGGATGCGCTGCGACTCGGCGTGCAGGACGACCGGCTTGCCGGCCGCCCCCGCCGCGGTGAGGATGAGCCGGAGCCGCTCCGCGTCCTCCAGCAGGAGGTCCCCCGTGGTGGCCCCGAGGTAGGTCTTGATGCCGGCCGCGCGCTTGAGCATCTCGGGGAGCTCGCCCGTGTACCAGGAGCCGCCCGCCCACACGGCGTAGTCGACGACTGACTTCTGTGCCGCGAGGGCCAGCTTGTCCTTGACGGCGCGCAGGGTGACGGTGGCGGGGAGGGTGTTGGGCATGTCGACGTAGCCCGTGACGCCCCCGAAGGCCGCACTCGTGGAGCCGGAGAGGAAGTCCTCCTTGTGGGTGTGGCCGGGCTCGCGGAAGTGGACGTGCAGGTCGAGGGCACCCGGCAGGATGGCCTTCGCGCCGAAGTCGAGGTGCGTCTCCAGCTCCGTGCTCTTGGCGATGCGGACGATGCGGCCCGTCTGGGTGTCGATGTGCAGGACGGCGGGCACCAGCTTGCCCTTCTGGTAGACCTGGCCCGCGACGGAGAGGTCCGGCTCCCCCTTCGCGGTGGTGCGGGCCTTGACCGCGGCCTTCTGGGGGGCCGGCGCGGTTTTGGAGACCGGCTTCGCCACAACATCCTTTGCCGCGGGCTTGGCAGGTTCCTTGACCGCCTTGGGAGCTGGTTTCGTGGTCTTCGCGGGTTTCGCGGTCCGGGCCGGCGTCGCCTTGGCCGAGGTCCTCCCCTTCCCGGTCGCCTTCCGCACGATGACCTTCGCCTTCACTGTCCTGGGCTTCCCCTTCTTGGCCAGCTTCAGGGCGGGACGGGGCTTGGCAGGTCTCTTGGGGGTGCGCGCAGGCTTCGGCTTGGACCGCGCGCCGGGGGCCATTACAGGACCCCCCACACGCCGATCTCGCCTGAGTCGACCATCTCGCTCACGGTGGCCCGGAACGCCCCGAACCAGCGGTGCACGTGGAAGAAGTAGCCCAGCAGGCCCCCCAGCAGGAGGCCGTTGAGGACCAGGATGGGTGCCGCGAGGGCCAGGTCGCCGTTGGGCACCGACCTGTTGACGAAGGCCAGCACCAGCAGGCCCGCCTCGAGCCCCCAGAACAGGGTGAGGATGCCGGCGTACACGAAGGGGAGGTTTCGGCCCTGGCGGCCGCGCACCTTGCGGTGGATCTCGGGGACCGTCTCGGCGGCCACCGCGAAGCGCATCCACTGCGTCCACGTCCCCCGGATGCTGGACTCGTAGCGGCGAACGGTGGAGCGCGCCACCAGGAGGCCTGCCACGATGCCGGCCAGGACGGCGGCGGCGTGCACCCCCATGCCGGCGGCCCCCCCGAGGAAGGCCGCGAACCCGAGGAAGACGATGGCCAGGATCGCGGTCAGGACGACCTTGCCGCGGGCGGAGCGCTGGTCCCCTGCAAGGACCTGCAGGAAATGGCTCGCTACCCCTGGTGGCACGGATGCCTGGACCTCCTGGACGGTCTTGAAGGGCCCGGTTTGATGCCGCCCCCAGGCTCAGGCAACAGGGGGGGATGCCGGGGGCGCCGCGGCCTTCCTGGCGGCCCTGCGGCGCTGGAGGGCGTACACTGGCACCCCGGCGGCGATGATGACCAGCTCCAGGATGGCCTGGGGGCGGTAGTCGGGGTACGCGAGGGTGGCCAGCACCACGAGGAGGCTGGTGGCGAGGAAGAGCACGGGGATCACGGCCCCCCCGGGGGTGCGGTAGGGGCGGTCGAGGCCGGGGCGGGTGCGGCGCAGGCGCAGGTGGGCGGCGGCCGTGAGGACGTGGAAGAGGAACACCGCGAACACGACGGCGGCCACCAGCTGGTCGTACAGTCCCGTCATGACGAGGAAGCACGCCCACAGGCCGCACAGCATGGAGCCGTACGCCGGGGTCCCGCGCTTGGGGTCCAGGCGGCCCATGGAGGGCATGAAGAGCCCGTCCTGCGCCTGGGCGTAGGCGATGCGGGGCGCCGTCAGGACGTACGCGTTCGTTGTGCCGAAGATGGACACCAGGGCGAGGAGGCTGACGGCCACCCCGAACCCTGCAAGGGCCAGGTCGGCGGCCTTCCCGGCGAGGTAGCCCTTGCCCGAGGCGACGATGTCGAGGGCGTCGGTGAGGCTCACGGCGTGGAGGCTGACCGCCGCGACGGCAAGGTAGATGGCGGTCGTCACAAGGGGCGCCAGTGTCAGGGCGCGGGGCCCGTCCCGTTGCGGGTTGCGCATCTCGTGCGCGACGTAGGTGGCCATGTACCAGCCGTCGTAGGCGAACAGGATGAGGAGCAGCGACGCCGCGAACCCTTGGAAGACGTCGCCCGTGAAGCTGGAGTTGGCCACGGGGGCAGGGCTGGCCGGGGTGAACAGGTGGCTCGGCCCGTGGTAGAACAGCAGCACGACCAGGACCAGCAGGACCAGGCCCGCCCCCTTGGCGAAGGTGCTGATGTTCGAGACGAGGCCGCCGAAGCGGACGCCGAGGTAGTTGATGGCGGTCAGCAGCAGGATGGCCGCGATCGCGACGAAGGCCTCCCCGTACGCGGGGATGGTGAACAGCGTCGTGCCGTCCCCCTTGGCGTGGAGGGCGTGCGCGATGAGGGTGCCGGAGCCGCCGGTCACGACGTCGAAGGCGTCCCCGGGCAGGGGCACGAGGGTGCCCAGGATGGAGGCGAAGGCGGCGGCGACGGCGGCGATGGTGCCGGTCTGCACGACCCAGAAGGTCGTCCATCCGAACAGGTACGCGGGGAACGGCCCGAAGGCCTCCTTGAGGTAGACGTACTGCCCCCCGGCCCTGGGGAACATGCCGGAGAGCTCGGCCACCGTGAGGGAGCCCACGACGGTGAGGAGGGCAGCCACCAGGAAGACCGCCATCACGAAGGGGGGCGACGGCAGCAGCGCCAGCATCTTGGCGGGCAGCAGGAGGATCCCCGAGCCGATCATGGCGCCCACGATGATGGTGGTGGCCGTGGTGAGGCCCAGCGTCCTGCGTGGCGCGGCGGTCTCGGGTCCCGTCACGGCCGCATCGAGCAGGGCGGGGGGCTAAAGGGTTCTGGGTGGCGGATCTGAGTTTGGTCCCTTGGGTTACGCGTCCGACTTAGAATCCAACGAGTGTCCTGGTCAGGCTGTGGGGGTACGCGCCCTACCTAACCACAGATGACACAGATTTCACAGAAGTTGTTCTCACGCCAGGACTACGTCGCTCTGTGAAATCTGTGGAATCTGTGGTTCGGTTGGGCCGAAGCGGTTCGGGCTAACCGTGCGCCTGGGCCTCTTCTGCCCGAGACTCGGCGCTCCGCGACCCGTCCCGGTACCCCTTCTGCGCGAAGTAGGCGGGGATGCCCAGGGCCAGCAGCACGAGGGCGATGAGGGCCTGCGCCAGGGAGGTCAGCAGGATGCTCACGACGACGAAGATGGAGGCCAGCAGGAACGCGATGGGCACGAACGGGTACCACGGTGTCAGGAAGGGGCGCTCCACGTCACGCTTCGTCCCGGGCAGCCCGAGCCAGCGCACGCCGCGCATCTTGAGGTGGGCCCACGAGGTCGGGATGTAGAACAGGAAGATGCCGAACACCACCATGGTGACGAGCTGCTGGTATCCGCCGGTGAGGACCAGCCAGCTGGCCCAGATCGCGGTGAAGTAGATCGACCACGCGGGGGTCCCGTGCCGGTTCAGGGTGCCGATGCCGCGCAGCAGGCCGCCGTCGCGGCTGAAGGCGTAGAAGATGCGGGGCGCCGTCAGGATGAAGCCGTTCACGGTGCCGAAGACGGACACGAGGGCCACGGCGCTGATGAAGTCGCGGCCGACCGTGCCCAGGACCGCCCCCGCCGCCTCGGGCGCGATGCGGGCGTCGCGCACCCCCAGGTCGACCGCCTGGTCGATGGGGATGACGTAGAAGTACGCCGCCGCGAGCGCGATGTAGATGGCCGACGTGACGAGGGGGCCGATGGTGAGGGCCAGCGGCAGGTTGCGGCGGGCGTTGCGCACCTCGCCCGCGACGTAGGTGGCCTGCGGCCAGCCGTCGAAGGCGAACAGGCTCAGCGCAAGGGCGCCGCCGAAGGCGATGGTGAGGCCGGTGGCGTCCATGGCGGGCAGGAAGCCGCCGCCGCGCGCCGCGTAGGCATCGGGTGCGACCTTGCCCAGCGCGGTGCCGATGGCGAAGACGATGAAGACGAGGGCGGCAAGCCCCGCGACCTTGGCGATGGTGGCGACGTTCTGGATGCGGCCGCCCAGCTTCGTGGAGCGCGCGTTGAGGCCGGCCAGCAGCAGGATGATGCCGATGGCGAGGAACGCCTCGCTCCATGGGGGGATCTGGATGGGGTCCACCTGGATGAGGCGGCGCAGGCACTCGCCGTTGGCGTTCGAGGTGACGCACGGACCGGTCGCGAGCTTGGTGGTGAGGGCGACCGAGTGGCCGGGCATGTGGTAGCCTGCCCGCTCGACGAAGTATTTGGTGAAGCGGCTGAAGGCGACGGCGACCCCCGCCACGATGCCGGACTGGATGACCCAGAACTGCGTCCAGCCGAAGAGGTACGCGGAGAAGCGGCCGAGGCCCTCCTTGAGGAAGTGGTATTGGCCGCCGGCGCGGGGGAACATGGACGACAGCTCCGCGAACGTGAGGGCCCCGACGATGGTGAGCAGGGCGCCCGTGACGAGGACCAGGAGGATGACGCCGGGGCTGGGAAGCAGCTCGGCCATGTCGGCGGGGAGCAGCAGGATGCCGGACCCGATCATCGAGCCGACGATGATGGTGATGGCCTCGAAGAGGCGCAGGTTCGGCTTGAACTGGATCGGACCGCCCATTGGGCCGCCCGACCGGGGGCCTGGATGAAAGGGGTTGCGGGCGGGCGCCGAATCTGCCGCCTTGGCCTAGGCGTCAAAGGGAAAAGACCCCGAAGTCCCTGCGTAATCTGCGTGCCGTCGGCCGCCTGGATGGGCGCTAAGCGTCCACGTCGAGCAGGAACGAGCTGCGCGTCATGTCCAGCAGCAGGGGGCTCACGATGTCGAGGGTCGTCTGGAACCCGGCCTGCAGGATGGTCTCGTCGCCGGCGCTTGCCACCATGGTGTCGTAGGTGTCCGCCTTGTGCCACCAGGGATAGGAGCCCGCGTAGCCGCCGACGGAGGGAAGCCCGGTGCGGGGCAGGACGGAGCCGTCGGGGAGGATGTACTCGTCCCAGTCGCTCCAGAAGTACGCCGTGGGGATGCCGGCGTCGAGGAACGTCTGTCCGTCGGAGGAGCCTCCCAGCGTCTTGCGGAACTGGAGGTGGTCGGCCGGCATGCCGGTGGCGTTGGCCAGCTCGACGATGCGCGCCTTGAGGGAGGGGGAGTCCTGCCAGACCACCAGCTTCGCGGGGTGCGGCCACGTGATGCCCACCATGTCGAGGTCCAGCATCCCTTCCACGATGCCCGGGAGGGGGAACCTGCCGGTCTCGGTCTGGTTCAGGAGGTACCGCGAGCCCACGAGGCCAAGCTCCTCCTGGTCGAACTGGACGAAGAGGATCGTGCGCTCGGTCGGCACCTTCGCGAAGGCCTCGGCCAGCCCGAACACCATGGCGGTGCCGGAGCCGTCGTCGTAGGTGCCGTACACTGCGCCCTCCGTGACGTCGTAGTGGGCCCCGACCACGATGAAGTGCGTCCGGTCGGTGCCCCACTTGACGCCGATGATGTTCTGGCCGTCGTAGGCAAGCCTCTGCCCCGCGGCGACCCCCTTGCCGGAGGGGAAGTCCTCCCGCAAGACCTCCAGCCCCGCGGCCTTGAAGCGTGCCGCGAGGTCGTCGCGCGCCGCCACATGGGTGGGGGAGCCCGACTGGCGGTACGGGAACGCCTCGCTGAAGGCCTTCAGGTCGTCGAGGGTCTTGCGGGCATCGACCTTCGGCGCCAGTTGGCCCAGCGGGCAGGTCGCGGCCGCGGCGTCGAGGCAGATGCCCGCGGTGCCGGTGTCGGTGGCCGGGGTGCCGCCCTGCACGCAGCCGGCAAGGGAGAGCGACAGGAGGGCCACCAGGGGGAAGGTCCACTTCATGGCCGTTGCACGAGGGACCGGGGGGATGAAGGTTGTTTGGGAGGCCCAGCGATGGTGGACCCTGCTGCCTTCAGGACCCTCGTCGCTTCGGGAAGCTGGCCGCCCCTGCGAAGGACCTGGGGATCGGACGGACGGCGGGGGCGAAGCGGAAGCCGGCCGGCCGGCTCACTTGAAGTAATCCGCGTTGATCTTGGTGTACTTCTCTTCGCCCGCGGGGACCTCGTCGTCGGGGAAAATGGCGTTCACGGGGCAGGCGGACTCGCAGGCGCCGCAGTCGATGCACTCGTCGGGGTTGATGTACAGGTGCGTCTCGCTGCCGAACTTGGGGTCGTCCTTCTTGGGGTGGATGCAGTCCACCGGGCAGACGTCCACGCAGCTGGTGTCCTTCGTCCCGATGCACTTGGAGGTGATGACGCGGGTCATGAACGGCCTTGGCGCGGGCACCTGGGGGGTGGTTCTTAACGGTGTCTGGGGGGACCTGGGACCCTCATGCCGCAGGCCCGCATGCACGCGCCCCACGGTGGCAAGCATGCCGGCGGGACAGGAGGGCCCACGACATGTTCGGTGGCCCAAAACGGTCAAGCGGGCCAGGCCAGTGCGCCCTTCGTGGAGAGCCGTGTCCCCGTCGTCGAGCACGGCAAGGTCCTGGTGGTGGACGACGACCGGGACATGCTCCTGCTGACGCGCATGGTCCTCGAGGACGCGTTCCCGGAGGTCACCATCCGCACCGCCTGGGACGCCGCCGACGGGCTGCAGGCCCTGGAGAGCGAGCCCTTCGACGTCGTGCTGTGCGATTACCGCATGCCGGCCATGGACGGCCTCAGGATGCTGTACGAGGCGGCCAGGCGCCGGCCCGAGGCGCGCCGCATCCTCATGACCGCCTACAGCGACCCCGAGGTCGAGCGCCAGGCCCTGCAGGACTCCGGCGTCGACTACTTCCTCCGCAAGGGCGTCTCCCCCCAGGCGCTTCTGGACACGGTGGGGCTTGCCCTCCAGCCCGCCGGGGAGTTCGCCCTCCTGGAGACCCCTCCCGCCCCCCTGTAGCCACCACTGTCGTTAAGAGAGGGCCCCAGCGTAGGCCGCGTCATGGTCACAGTGCTCTTCCTGGCGCTGGAAGGAAAGAAGCAGGTCCTCATCGTGGACGACGAGCCCGACATGCTGCTGCTCATGCGGCTGCTGGTCGAGGACGCGTTCCCGGGCCTGAAGGTGCTGACGGCCTCGACCGGCCACGCGGGACTGGACCTGCTGGCGCGCAACTCCGTCGACGTCGTCATCTCGGACTACCGCATGCCGCGCATGGACGGCCTGGAGTTCCTTGCCAAGGCGGCCAGCCACGTCCCCGACTCGGGCCGCATCCTCGTCACCGCCTTCGTCGACGACGCCCTGGCCGACAGGGCCGTGGAGGCTGGCGTCGACGCCTTCGTTCCCAAGGGCAACGGCCCCGAGCGCCTGCTGGGCGAGATCAAGCGCCTGCTGGGCCAGAAATAGAGTGTTGGAGACCACGCCTGCCTTTCACGCGGAGGGCACGGAGGACGCGGAGACCAACCATTGGCCTTGCCTGCTCAAGGACTTCCAAGGCTTGGATGAGTCCATGCTTGACGAGACCTCGGCGCCGACCACCCATGCCATCCTTGGCGCCGCGATCGAGGTCCATCGCGTGCTTGGGCCCGGCTTCATGGAGGCAGTCTACCAGGATTGCCTGGAGATCGAGTTTCGGCGGCGTGGCATCGTGTCAACGCGGGAAGCCATGCTGCAAGTGACCTACAAAGGCGAGGTGATCCCTTCGACCTACAAGGCAGACTTCCTCGTGGAGGGGGTCGTGGTGGAGCTCAAGGCGAAGCATGGAACCCCCCAATCGGATGAGGCGCAAGTGGTCAATTACCTCCGCGCATCCGGTGTCCAGGTGGGGCTTTTGCTGAATTTTGGAGGGCCGAGGTTGACCACAAGACGATTTGTGCACGGATTCCAGCGATCCCTCTCCGCGTCGGCCGCGACCTCGGCGTGAACCCCGCGAACCAATTGTGCACTGCGTGAATTGGCATGATGCCAACAAGCCTCTCCGCGTCATCCGTGACATCCGCGTGAACCCCGCCAAGCGGCTCGTGTTGCGTAAGCCTGGCAGGATGCCAACAAGCCTCTCCGCGTCAGGACCGACTGCACGCGGATGTCGCGGAACACGCGGAGATTCCCCGCCCTGCGGTGGATTCACTGCCCCATCCGTGACATCAGCGTGAACCCGCGAGCAGCGCGTGAGGCCTCGCGAGACGGGCGTTGACCTTTCCTGACCGGAAGGCCATCCCCTTCCAGGTTTCGTGGGTTCGTGGCTACGAGAAATAGCTCGTCAGGATCTTCCTTTCCGCCGACTTGAGCCGGTTGTGCGCCGCGGCCTTGCTGATGCCGAACACCCCCGCCAGGGTCTCCAGGTTGCACCGCCGCGGGTTGTCGTAGAACCCCAGCGCCAGGCCCATCTTCACGATCTCGACCTGCTTGGGCGTGAGCTTCTCCTCGAAGTCGCCGATGGGGTGGTCCTCCGGCCGGTACTCGCCCCAGCGGATGAGCTTCATGTTGAGCCCCGCCTTCTTGAACGAGTCGCCGGCGGTGCGGATGATGTCGCCGATCTCCACCTTGGCCGCCGTGACGATGCCGACGGTCATCCAGCCGTCCTTGATGATGATGGGGCGGAGGATCCGGTCGTTCCCGAGGGCGCGAAGGGCCGCGGTGAAGGGGGCCTTGAGGAACTTCATCTTGTCCGCGGCGGGCTCCACGAGGACGGAGAGGGCGTGCGGGTCCTCGCGCAGCACCTGGATGTGCTGGTACATCTCCTGCAGGGAGGCCAGCAGGCGGCGGTACTGGTCGGGCTCGGACAGCACCGTGAAGACGTTGCGGGTGGGGAAGTGGTCGTCGTCGAACCGGATGTGGTTCATGATGACGCGGGAATCCTTGGTCTCCCGCGTGAAGGCCGCCACCGGCCACTCGGGCAGCTCCACCTGGAACAACAGCTCCGTCATCGCCATTGACCAGTCACCACCCACAGAACCCGTCATCCCTCTTCAAGGCTGGGGCCGTGCCCACGGCGGGAAGGCCCCCGCCCGGCCTCCCGTCACCTGTCAGGCCTGGCAAAGGGCCTAGGGGAGGGCGGCGCTGCACTCCCCATGGACCGCGCGCAGCCCGGTGACAGCCAGAGCCCTGCCCGCCCGGAGCGCCCGGACCGCGGGCACCGCCCGGACCGCGCCACGCGGCCGGCGCGCGGCGAGCCCCCGGTCGCCGCGGCCAAGGGGGTCAACGTGGCCAACGCTGCCACCGCGGTCCCTCCCGCCCCCTCCGTCCCCCTCACGGGCGCCCAGGACGCCGTCATCTCGCCTCCCCCCCTGGGCACAGAGGAGCCGGTCACCATCGCGGTCCCGAAGGCCCCCGGCCAGGACGGCGCCATGGAGGTCGTGGTGGCCGCCGAGGTGCTGCGGCGCGTCAACCGCGCCCGCCAGGCCGTGAGCCTCGTCAGCCAGGTCGTCATCCGCGCCTACGAGGAGGAGGCCCTGCACGCCGAGGTGTGCCGGCACCTCATCTCGTACGGCGGCTACCTCATGGCCTGGATCGGGCTGGCCGAGGAGGGACCCGCCAAGGAGGTCCGCCCCGTGGCCCACGCCGGCCTCGAGCCGAACTTCCTCTCCGCCCTCAAGATCACGTGGGCCAACGACCTGTCCAACCAGAGCCCCACCAGCCGCGCCGTCGTGGAGCAGCGGCCCTACGTCGCCCGCAACATCCTGCACGAGCCGCGCTACGCGGTCCTGCGGAAGGAGGCGCAGCTCTTCGGCTACAGCGCCACGTGCGCGCTCCCGCTGCAGTTCGCCCAGTACGGCATGGGCGTCCTCACCATCCATGCCCTCGAGCCGGACGCCTTCAACGCCGAGGAGGTGTCCTTGCTGCGCGAACTGGCCCGCGACCTGTCGGCCGGCATCATCAACCTGCGCGACCGCGCCCGGCGGCAGGTGCTGGAGGACCGCCTATCCGCCGTGGTGGACGCCGCGGACGATGCCATCGTGGGCAACGACATCAAGGGCCTCGTCACGGACTGGAACCAGGGCGCCACCCGGCTGTTCGGGTACACCCGGCACGAGGTCATCGGCCGCCCCATCGAGGAGTTCCTCGTCCCCGAGGACCGCCTCGAGGAGGATGCGCGCGTGCGCGCCGCCCTGGTCAAGGGGGAGCGCATCCCACCCTTCGAGACGGTGCGCCGATGCAAGGACGGCCACCTCGTGCACACGGCCGTCACCGTGAGCCCCATCTACGGCGCGGAGGGCCAGGTCGTCGGCTCCACCAGCGTGGGCCACGACGTCACCGCGGCCCGACTCGTCGAGGTGGCCCGCCGCGCCGCCGAGGTGGAGGAGGCGGAGGTCGCGCGCCTCAAGGGGCTCGAGAAACTGCGCCGGACCTTCCTGAGCGAGGCCTCGCATGAACTGAACACGCCCCTCACGCCGCTGCGCCTGCAGGTCGAGGTCCTCAAGGAGGCTTCCAACCTGACGCCCGAGCAGCGGGAGCAGCTGGCGCTCATCGAGCGCAACGTGCTGAGGCTGTGCAAGCTGGTCACGGGGATGCTGGATGCCTCGCGCCTGGAGACCGGCCGCTACCAGCTCAAGGTGGAGGACATCGCGCTGTCGGCCATGGTGGACGACGTGGCCGCCAGCCTGCGTGACACGGCGCAGCAGGCGGGCATCGGGCTGGTCGTGGCGCCGCAGGGGGATTGCATGGTGGCCGCCGACCGCGACCGCGTCGGCCAGGTCCTCTTCAACCTCGTCACGAACGCCATCCACTACACGCGCAAGGGCGGACGCATCACGGTCACCATGGAAAAGGGGGAGGAGAGCGGCGTGGTCCGCGTGCGGGACACGGGTGTCGGCCTCACCGTGGAGCAGATCGCGCAGCTTTTCCAGCCGTTCTCCCGCCCGCACGACCCCGCCCCCAGCAATCCCAGGGGCACCGGCCTCGGCCTGTTCATCTCCAAGGGCATCATCGAGCAGCTGGGCGGCGGCATCTGGGCGGAGAGCGAGGGCCCCGGCAAGGGCTCCACGTTCTGCTTCTCCCTGCCGCTGGCGCACGCCCCGCGGGAGCGGCTGCAGCTGTTCGCCAAGGCCACGCAGGACCCTGCCAGCAGAGGGGAGGCCAAGCCGAAGGACGCCAAGGCCATCACCCCGGCCAAGCCGAACCCCGCCTGAGCCGCCCCTTGGGGACCTTTTTCAGGTGCCCCTTCCTCGGCGCAACATGGCCGAACCCACCCTGTCCCCCCAGGTGCAGCAGCAGCTCCAGACCCTGCAGGCGCTCAACCAGCAGCTGCAGGGCACGGCCCAGCAGCGCGCCCAGTACGAGGCCATGAAGGCGGAATCCGAGCAGGCCCTCGAGGCCCTGCAGGCGCTCCCCGACGAGGCCCCCGTCTACCGGTCCGTCGGCTCGCTGCTGGTGCAGGACAAGAAGGGGGATGCGCAGGCCCGCCTGAAGGACGACGCGGAGACCATGGAGGTCCGCATCACCCGCATGCAGAAGCAGGAGATGCAGTTGCGCGAGCAGATGACGGCCCTGCAGGCCAAGATCCAGGCCGCCCTGCAGGCGAAGGCGTGATGCCCGCCGCAGGCACGATGCAGGCAGCCGCTGGAACGGCTGGAGCCGCCGGAACGGCCGCCCCCGCCCCCGCGACCATCCAGGCAGGGGACCGCGTGCTGGCCCTGGAGCCGGACACCGGCCAAGCCTACCTCCTCCACGTCGATGGCAAGGGCACCCGGAAGGAGAAGGGCCTCGGCATCATCGACCCCGCCCGCCTCGCAGGCGTTGCCTACGGCACCGTCCAGCAGGTTGGGGCAAAGCAGGTCGCCCTCCTTCGCCCCGCCCTCGGCGACCTCGTGGCCACCCTCCAGCGCAAGGCGCAGATCATCACCCCCAAGGACGCAAGCCGCATCGTCTCCGAGCTGGGGGTCGGCCCCGGTGACCGCGTCCTGGAGTCCGGCATCGGCTCCGGCGCCGCCACCATCCCGCTGTGCTGGGCCGTCGGGGAATCCGGCCAGGTCGTCGCGCAGGAGCTGCGGGAGGAGTTCGCCGACTGGGCAAGGGCCAACCTCGAGCGCGCCGGCCTTGCAAACCGCCTGAAGACCGTCATCGGCGACCTCACCCTGGGGCTCGCGCCCGGGGTCGAGGGGAAGTTCCAGGCCGTCCTCCTCGACCAGCCTGAGCCATGGCTGGCGCTGCCCAACGTCGTGCCGGTGCTCGATGCGGGCGCCCGTGTCGCTTGCTACACGCCGCAGGTCTCCCAGATGGAGCAGACCGCGCGGACGCTCCAACAGCTGGGGTTCGCGCAGGTGCGCTGCCTCGAGCTCATCGAGCGCGGCTGGGAGGTCAAGGAGCGCGGCTCCCGCCCCTCCTTCGAGGGACTGGGGCACACGGGGTTCCTCGTGTTCGCGCGGTGGCTTGGGGCTCCCTACTCCACGCCACCCACCTAACCACAGATTCCACAGATTTCACAGAGTAACGTAGCTCGGGCGTGAGAACAGCTTCTGTGAAATCTGTGTCATCTGTGGTTCGGTTGGGCGCGTAACACCGCAAGCACTTCTCCGGGAAATCCGTGTCATCTGTGGTTCGTGGGGGCCGTGGACCAACCCGAGGCCCTTCGCCCAAGGAATCTGTGGTGGGTCCGGGGCGAAACCCAAGCGAAGCCGCTTTGCACACCCTGCACGATGTCGCGCCGTGGCTGCCGCATCGTCGACCACCGTGAAGCCCGCCGCGAAGCCGCACCTGCCCACCGGGGCCCCTGTCGCACCCGTGAAGCCCATCGTCGTGACGCCCACCCCGGCCCCGCGGCCAACGACGGTCCTTGCCCCGCCTCCGCCGACCCGTCCACGCTGGACGCCGGCCCGGTGGTTCCTCGTCATCGGCTCGTTCCTGCCCATCCTGTACCTGACCGTCTTCACCGGGCTTGCGTGGCTCCACTTCGGCCCCATCCCTTACATCGTGGTCCCGATGGCCCTCATCGGACTTGCCGCCATCTGGTGGCCCAACCGGTGGATGCTCCTCGTCGCGGCGCTCCTCATGGTGTTCCTGGCCGTCGGCTCCTCCCAGGGCGACCCTGGGTTCCTGCGCCCCGACCGCTTCCTCGAGTACACGTTTTTCTGGCTCGAGGTCGCCCTCGCCCCCGCCATGCTGGTGGCCGCCATCGTCAACATCCGGCAGCAGGGCAAGGATGGGCGGGTCCCGGCCGCGTTGACGCCCCTGGGGGCCGCTGCACTCGCCGTGGTCGTCGCCCTGTGGGTCGGCGGCGTCGCGACGGCCTGGCAACTGCACGCGTTCGCCCCTGCGGGGGGAGGCGAGGCCGTGGGCATCAAGGCCGACCTGGAACTCAACCTCACGGCAGAAAAGGACCTGTGGCAGGCCGACTCCATCACCGTCGCCGCGGGGAAGGTCGTCAAGCTCACCATCGTCAACAAGGACGTCTATGGGCACGTGTTCAACCAGGACGACATCGGACTTGCCGTCGACATCCCGGCGGGCGGGACGGTCGTGGTGTGGTTCCGGATGCCGACGGCGGGCACCTTCCAGTTTTATTGCGTCCTGCACGCCGCGAAGGGCCCGGACGGCAAGTGGGCGGGGATGGTCGGCACGCTCACCGCGACCTAGCCAAGCCAAAAAAGCGGAGGAAAAGGCCCTGGCCAGGCAGCGGGATGGGGCTACCTGGCCAAGGGAGGTGGGGGCGCGCGGAGGATCCGCCGCTCCACCCGGCTCACTTCTTGCGGCGGAACACCAGCAGGGTGAGGCCGAGACCGCCCACGGTCGCGGCGCCCAGGGCCAGGTTGCTCGGGAAGAAGGGGATCGACACGACGTTGCAGGTGCCGCCGCGGTCCGACTCGCCACCGGCGCCCACCGACGAGGCCGCGTAGTGGTAGAGCTGGCCCGAGGCCGCGGTGCTGTCGACGTACCCGGTCGTCGTGGTGCTGCCGATCATGATCCACGCACCGTTGTTGCCGACCTTGCGCCAGACGTTGTAGCTGGTCGCGCCGGTGACGGCGGCCCACGTGACGTGCACGCCGTCGCCCTGCGCGGTGCAGGTGACTTGCTTGGGCGCCTTGGGGGGCTGGGTGGCCGCCATGGCGGGACTGGCGATCACGAGGACGGCCGTGATGGCGGCAAGGGCGATCGCGGCGCGGCGCAGGCTGGTTCGGGGGTTTGGTAGGGGCATTTGGAGGCCTCACATGTACTGCGCCCCCGGGAGGAAGGGATGTGTGGGACGACGGCCCGGCACACCACCCGGTGGAAGGCACCAAGGATGGCCGCAGGGGGAAGCCCAAGGACAGCGTCGCGCCCTCTTCCTGTTGGCGCCGCGGCGGGTGTGTGGGAGCCGGTGCAGGCGGACCCCGCGGGTGGAGGGACACACGGTCTGGGCGGGCCACCGCAAGGTCGTCCTGCGACGCGTGCCGTTGCGAGCCTTGTCCTAGGCCACGAACTTCTGGGCCAGCCTTGGTGCTGCCGCGAAGGCCACGATGGCCACGGCGCCCAGGACGAGGAAGCCACCCATGTGCAGCAGATGGTCGCCGCCGGGGTCGAAGAGCATGAGGGCCAACCCGATCGTGACCGTCGGGAAGGCCACGAAGAGGGCCAGCACGCGGATCAGGCGTGTGACGTTGGCACGCTCGTCGCCCTGGCTATGCACGCGTCACCCGAAGAGGTGCGAGTTGAGGACGTACACGATCACGAACACGAAGACCCACACCAGGTCCACGAAGTGCCAGTACATCGAGGCGACCTGCGGGCCGGCATGGCGTTCGGGGGTGAACTGGCCCTTGCGGGCGCGCAGCCACATCACGGTGAGGATGCACAGGCCGCCGAAGACGTGCAGGCCGTGCGTGCCGGTCAGGATGTAGAACGCCGACATGAACTGCGACGAGCCCAGGGTGTGGCCTTCCGCGATGAGCTGCATGTACTCGTAGACCTGGCCGCCCAGGAACACGAGGCCCAGCAGGATGGTGAGGCCCCACCAGTTCACGAACTTGCGGTGGTGGCCTTCCTTGAGGGCCTTGTCGGCGACGTGGATGGTGGCGCTGCTGCCGAACAGGAACAGGCTGAACAGGGCGGTGCGCAGCAGCGGCAGCTCGATCCCGGCGTCCGGCCAGTGGCCCGGGTTCAGCGCCTGGAACGTGTAGTAGTTCGTGAACAGGGCGCCGAAGAGGAAGACCTCGCTGCTGATGAACAGGAGGGCGCCCGCCTTGGGGATGTGCGTGCCCGTGCCGGTGAGGCTGTTCCACCAGCGGTAGTCCTCGAAGAACCAGCCCGCCAGCGACCCGACGACGGCGGCAAGGCCGAGGCCCAGCAGGATGAGGCTGAGGGGGCTTGCGACGTGGGGGGCGTATGGGTCGTTCATGCGCAGGCTCTGGCCCAGCGCCATGATGCCCGTGCCCAGGAGCGCGATGGCGAGGGCGAGCCAGAACGGCCAGATGCTGCCATGCGGCAGGTGCATGTGCGCCTCGGCGTGGCCGTGCGCGTGCGGCGGCGCCGGGGGCTCGCCGATGCCGGGGGGCGCGTGCGCGACGGCAGGCTGCGCGGCCGTCAAGCGTACGCCTCCCGGTCGGCGGCCCGCAGGCGGGCCTCCTTGATGGCCAGCGGCTCGGGCTCATGGTCGACGATGAGGCCCTCGCCCAGGACGACGCGGCCCTCCTCCCACAGCTTCCACTCGATGTGGCGGGCGCCGCCCCAGGGGTCGGCCACCACGCGCAGGTTGCGCTTGTGGCTCACGGCGACGTTGATGAGGAACACGAGGACGGAGACCGCGATGAGGAACGCCCCGATGGTGCTGACCTGGTTCATGAGGGTGAGGCTGGGCAGGGCGTCGTAGTCGACGACGCGGCGCGGCATGCCGTTGAGGCCCAGGAGGAACTGCGGGAAGAACGTGAGGTTGAACCCGACGAACATCATCCAGAACTGCCAGTTCGCCAGTCGCTCGTTGTACATGCGGCCGCTGGCCAGCATGGGGTACCAGTAGAACACGCCGGCGAAGATGCCGAAGACGGCGCCGCCCACCATCGTGTAGTGGAAGTGGGCGACGACGAAGTAGGAGTCGTGCAGGGCGTAGTCGACGGGGATCGCGCCCAGCATGACGCCGGTGATGCCGCCGATGACGAAGAGCCAGATGAAGCCGAGGCAGTACTTCATGGGGGCCTTGAGGGAGATCTGGCCGCCCCACATCGTGGTGAGCCAGTTGAACACCTTGATGCCGGTGGGGACGCCCACGAGCATGGTGTTGAACATGAACACCGCGCGCACGGTGGGGTTGATGCCGGTGGTGAACATGTGGTGCGCCCACACCAGGAAGCCGACGATGGCGATGCCCAGCATGGCGTACGCCATCGAGGTGTAGCCGAAGACGGGGCGGCGGCTGAACTTGGGGATGACCTCGTTGAGGACGCCCATTAGCGGCAGGATGAGGACGTACACCTCGGGGTGGCCGAAGAACCAGAACAGGTGCTGGTACAGGATGGGCTCCGCGCCGACCCCCGCCCCCGTGAAGAAATGGGTGCCGAAGTCGCGGTCGAAGAGCAGCATCAGGAACGCCACCGTGACGACAGGGAGCGAGAACACCAGCAGGATGGAGGTGGCCAGCTGGGCCCACACGAAGAGCGGCATGTTGTGGAGGGTCACGCCGGGGCCGCGCATCTTGAAGATGGTGACGAGGAAGTTGACGGAGCCCATGGTGGAGGCCATGCCCAGCAGGATGAGGGCGAAGATCCACATGTCCAGGCCGAGGCCCTCGATGGTGCCGACTCCGTAGCTTGTCGAGAGCGGCGGGTAGCCGACCCAGGTGACGTTCACGAGGGTGACGCCCTGCATGACCAGGGGCAGGTACAGGAGAAGGCCCGCGGGGGGGATGAGCCAGAACGAGAGCGCGTTGACGCGCGGGTAGGCCATGTCCTTGGCCTTCACCATGATGGGCACGAAGTAGTTGCCCAGCCCCGCCAGCGCCGGCATGATCCACAGGAACACCATGGTGGTGCCGTGCAGCGAGAACAGCTCGTTGAACTGCGCGCCGGAGACGTACTGCAGCCCCGGCTGGTACAGCTCGAGGCGCATGAGGAGGGCCGCGATGCCGCCCAGGATGAAGAACAGGAACGCGGCCCAGAGGTACATGAGGCCGATCTCCTTGTGGTCGGTCGTCGTGATCCACCGCATCGGTCCCTTGCGCTTGTGGACGGTCTGAGCCATCACGAACTCGGCGGCGGCCATGCTGGGGCCGGCCACTAGGGGAGCCTACAAAACGGTGTTGGGAAGCGCTGGCTTGCGCACCTCCCGCGAAACAGGGATTCCGGGGATTGCAGGGAGACGCCGGCTGCCGACTCGCGGGGTCCCCGAAATCCCCGGAATCCGGTGTTGGGCCGTGGCAAAGGAAGGCATTTTACGGCAGCGCCGGTCCGCGCGTCGTCATGCGCCGCCTGGCCTCCGCCTCCCTGGTGCTCCTGCTTGCCCTGCTGGTCCTGGCGCCCGCCGCGGAGGCCGGCCTGGGGATGCCGGACGCGCTCACGCCGCGCGGCAAGGTCGTGGGCGGGCTGTACGAGATGATCACCATCCTCGGGATCATCATGTTCGTCATCGTGTTCGCGTGGCTGGTCGTCGTCATCTGGCGCTTCCGCGAGGGCACCGGCCACGGCAAGTCCACCCGCGAGAAGGAGCGCCACTCCCTCAAGGCCGAGCTCACGTGGACGCTGGTCCCGCTGGCGCTGGTCATGTGGATCGGCTACTCCGCCTATGGCGGCCTCGTCACCCTCGACCACGGCATCCCCATCGACCAGACGGCCATGGAGATCAAGGTGCAGGGCTCGCAGTGGAACTGGCAGTTCGACTATGGCAGCAACGTCACCCTTCTGTCCAACCCGGACCAGACCACTGGCAACGTCTCGGTCGCCAACACGTTCCTCGTGCCGCAGGACACCAACATCCTGTTCAACATCACGAGCGCCGACGTCATCCACGCCTTCCAGGTGCTGGACGCCAACCGCGCCTTCGTGATGTTCAACGACGCCAACCCGTTGGGCGCCAACAAGTACGCGCTGCAGACCGCCAACTTCCCCGCCGGCTCCTACATGGTGCAGTGCAACAAGATGTGCCTGAACCCCGGCCACGCCTACATGCGCGCCGCCATCCAGGCGGTCCCGAAGGCGCAGTTCGACCACTGGCTGGCCGAGAAGACGGCCTCCGCCGGCTCCGACCTCGTCACGAAGCTGCCGGTCCAGGTCATCGGCGGCACCCTGCGCACCCTCGACGGCAAGCCGGTGCCCGCGCAGACCCTGGCGGTCAGCACCTTCACGACGCCCCGCCTCCTCCTCGACGTCCAGGGCAACCACGGTCAGCTCACCATCGAGGGCGCAGGGCAGACGCGCACCATCCCTTCCACCGAGGCCGTCAACACGTTCGCCGCCTTCGACTTCCCGAACGCGGGCAACTACACGCTCAAGGTCACGGACACGACGGGCGACAAGTCCACGACCTCGGCGCTGGCGGTCAGCGTCATCTCGGCGACCCCCGTCAAGGTGGACCTCGGAAACTACGCGCTCATCCCCGCGCACATCGACCTGAAGGCGGGCACGACGTACCTCATCCAGGTCCCCAACGTGCACTCCACGACGCATGACCTGCAGATCGGCCACTGGGACCCGACGAATCCGACGATCCTGGCGGGCTCCGACACCGTCGTCCCGGGAGGCTCCCTGTCGTTCCTCTACACCCCGAAGGACTCGGACAAGGGCGCCCTCGACATGTGGTGCAACCAGGGCGGACCCACGGGCCACCACAACCTGGGCATGGCCGGCACCGTCACCGTGAGCTGAGCGCCCAATCCACTACCCAGCCGCCGAGAACGCAGAGCGGGGGAGCGTCGCTGCTGACGCCTGGAACAGTCAATTTCCCGTTTCTCTGCGACCCCTGCGGCGGTGGGGCGCGACCTCTGTGTTCGGTGGGGCGCGAAGCCGGGCCAGAAGACCTGGGTAGCAAGAAAGAAGGCCTGCACGATCCCGTTTTCGCGACGGCTACTCCGCGAATTCCGTGACCTTCGCGTGAAGGTCGTCCATGCAGCGCACATGCCGAAGCCCTAACCTCCCCCTTGGTGTTGCCCGAACGATGCGCGTCGCCTTCGCCCTGGTCGCCCTCCTGCTGGCGGGATGCTTCTCATCGGCCCCTGACCCGCAGCAGGACCAATCCCCGACAGGGGCGCTGGCGCAGACGCACCTCTCGCTCGAGACGGTCGTGTCCGGGCTCGAGCAGCCCATCGCCGCGGTGCATGGGCCTGACGGATTGCTGTACATCGCGCAGCAGGGCGGCCTCATCTGGCGCTGGGACGGCCACGAGCTGGCGCACTTCCTCGACCTCGGCGGCGAGCTCCGCAGCGGCGGCGAGCAGGGCCTGCTGGGTCTCGCCTTCGACCCGTCCAGCGCGGACGGCCGCTTCGTCGTCGACTACACCGACAAGGAAGGGGACACGGTGATCGCGGCCTACCATGGCGACCGCGGCAGCGAGTCCGGGCCGAAGACCCTCGGGCTGGAAGCTGTCCTCCTCCGCATCGACCAACCCTACGCGAACCACAATGGCGGCGCCCTCGCCTTCGGACCCGACGGCCACCTCTACATCGGCATGGGGGACGGCGGCTCCGGCGACGACCCGCAGGACCACGCCCGCGACAAGTCCTCCCTGCTGGGGAAGATCCTGCGCATCCACGTCGGCAATCCGGACTGCAGCGGCTCCGGTTGCGCGGCATACACCATCCCCTCCGACAACCCGTTCCTGGGGCAGCAAGGCGCCCGCGGCGAGGTGTGGGCGTGGGGCCTGCGCAACCCGTGGCGCTTCAGCTTCGACCGCATGACGGGCGACCTGTGGATCGGCGACGTCGGCCAGAACCAGTGGGAGGAGATCGACATGCAGAAGGCTGGCTCGAAGGGCGGGGAGGACTACGGCTGGTCAGGGATGGAGGGCACGCACGTCCACGACAAGGACAGGGTCAACGCAGGCTCCGTTCCTCCCGTCTGGGAGTACAGCCACGCCGGCGGCAACTCCGCCGTGACAGGAGGATTCGTCTACCGCGGCCACGCCATCCCCGCCCTGAACGGCACCTACCTCTATGCGGATTACGGCAGTGGAAAACTCTGGGGGATCATGCCCGGCTTGCCCGGCTCGCCCCCCACGAACAGCCTCCTGCTTGACACGGACCGCAACATCAGCAGCTTCGGCGAGGACCCCGACGGGGAACTCCACGTCGTCGACCTTGGGGGTTCCGTGCTGCGTCTCGTGTCCGGCCAGGCGGCGACGACCGGCCCCGGCTAGGTCACGTAGCCTTGCCGCGTGGCTTGGGGGCCTTGCGGACGTCCTCGCGGTCCACGGTCTGCACTGCGAAGGCGTGCGCCTTGGGCTGGAGGGGCCGGCCGTTCATCTCGGCATGCACCTGCGTGTACTCCGCCCCCAGGAACAGGATGAGCCCCGTGTAATAGAGCCAGACGAGGATGGCCGCCAATGAACCGGCCGC
Organism: Thermoplasmatota archaeon; assembly: GCA_035526765.1. Classification (GTDB taxonomy): domain Archaea; phylum Thermoplasmatota; class E2; order JACPAO01; family JAHFTW01; genus JAHFTW01. The sequence goes on from DATLBS010000024.1 coordinate 72,444, forward strand.
CCCGAACGTCGTCCCGACGCGGCTCTGCCCCAGGTACAGCCCGATCGCGTACTTCCCCAGCGTCAGGAGGACGGCGGTGACGAGGGAGCCCACCCAGGTGTCCCGCCACGCGACCTTCGCATCGGGCAGCACCTTGTACACGGCGGCCAGCATGGCCGTGAAGAGGCCCACCGTGACCGCCACGTCCACCGCGCCACCGAGGGCCAGCATCCAGCGCCCCTGCAGCATGCCCCGAAGGTGGGCCGAGGCGGCAGCCCAGCCCGCGCTCACCACCAGCGACACCAGCAGGAGGAACCCCACCATGACGACGAGGCTGAACGACAGCACCCGGGTCTTCACGACGTGCCGCCAGCCTCCCCTGCGCACGTCGATGCCCCAGATGCTGTTCAAGGCGCTCTGCAGCGCCCCGAAGACGCCCGTGGCGCCCAGCGCGAATCCGATGGCCGCGATCCCCGTGGCCAGCCAGCCTCCCTTGGCGTGCTGCGCGTTCGCCAGAGCCTCGTCGATCGTGCCCGCTGCGGCGGGGCCCACGAGGTCCGTGGCCTGCGCCATGACGGCGGCGCGCACCGCGTCCGCGCCGAAGACGGCCCCGGCGAGGGCGATGACCAGGATCAGCAGCGGCGCGAGGGCGAAGACCGTGTAGTAGGAGAGGGCCGCCGCAAGGCGGGGCGCCTTGTCGCCGATCCATTGGCGGAGGGTCTCCTTGACCATGGGGACGAGGGCCGCCATGCGGGCGCCACAGGGCCCCGGTTGATGAACGCCAGCGTCGCCCGAACGGGAGCGGCCCTCCCTGGCGGGGCCGCGCACGGCAACGGTTTTTCCCGCGAGGGCATGCGCGCCGCGTGCAGAGCCTCCGCCTGTTCCTTCCCGCGCTGGCCATCCTCCTCGTGGGGCTTCCCGCCGCCGCGGCCGCGCCGGAAGGACCCGTGCGCGTGGAGGCGGGGCTGCACCTCATCAGCGTGGGGAACTACGACACCGCCAAGGGCACCTACCTCATGGACTTCTACCTCCACCTGAGGTGGGACACGGCGCAGGCGCCCGCCAACTTCACGCCAGCCACCTTCGAGTTCATGAACGGGCGCGCGGCCAGCCGCGAGGTCCTCTCCGACGACCTGGAGGGCACCGTGCGGGAGGTCTGGTACCGCATCCAGGCAAGCCTCTACAGTCCGCCCGACTTCGGCAACTACCCCTTCGACACGCAGCGCCTCACCATCAAGCTCGAGGACACCGTGCACACGGACGCGGACCTGGTCTACGTGGCCACCGACACGACGATCGACGACGACGCGGCGCTTGCGGGCTGGCGCGAGACCGACTTCAGCGCGCTGGTCACCACGAAGGAGTACCCGTTCGGCGAGTCCTACGCCCGGCTGCAGTACACGCTGACGCTGCGCCGCGAGCCGGTCTCCAGCGCCATGCGCACCTTCCTGCCGCCCATCGCGTTCATGCTGGTGGCGAGCTTCAGCTTCTTCTTCGACCGCTCGCAGGCCTCCAACCGCCTCGGCCTCGGCACGGGCATGCTCATCACCGCGGTGGGGTTCCACATCAGCCAGACGGTCGCATTGCCCCCCCTTGGAGCCCTGACGCTCTTCGACAAGGTCATGATCGCAGTCTACGCCTTCATCGCCGCCACCCTCTTGGTCACCACGGTGCTGGCGTTCGGCGAGCGGCTGCACCTGCCGGAGCGCGCCTCCAAATTGATCAACCAGCGGGGGGCGTTGTTGGCGGTGGCGGTGCCGTTCGTGGTGTTTGGCTTGCTCGCGTTCCTATAGTTACGCGCCCCAACGAACCATAGATGACACAGATTTCACAGAAGTTATCCTGCGTGCGTGTTACGCGCCCAACCTAACCACAGATGACAGAGATTTCACGGAAGCTGTCCTCACGCCCGAGCTACGCCCACTCTGTGAAATCTGTGAAATCTGTGGTTAGGTGGGGCCGAATCAAGGCTGGATGCGGTTGACGTCACGCGGGAACAGGATCGCTTCCCGGATGTTTCCGAGGCCTAGCATCATCATGAGAATCCGTTCGATGCCGATGCCGCAGCCGCCGTGCGGGGGCATGCCGTAGCGGAACGCCTCGAGGTAGTCCTTGAAGTCCTTCGGGTCGAGGCCCCAGCGCACGATGCCCTGCTCGAGGAGCTTGGGGTCGTGGATGCGCTGCCCGCCACTGATGAGCTCGACGCCGCGGTAGTCCAGGTCGAAGCCGCGGCACAGGCGCGAGTCCATGGTGCCGTCCTCGGGCATCACGTAGAACGGCTTCGGGGCCAGGGGCCACTTCGTGATGAAGTAGAAGTCATGGCCTTCGCGCTTCATGGCGCGCCACAGGACCTTCTCCGCGGCACTGCCGATGTCGTCGCCGAACTTCAGGGCCGGCATCTTGAGGTCGTGGGGGAGGTCGGTGGCCGACTGGAGCTCCCGGTTGATGATGTCGAGGGCCTCGTCGTACGGGACCCGGCGGAACGGTTGGGTGGGGACGGGGACGTCGGCGCCCAGCAGCCTGACCTCCTCGGGGCACTCCTTCGCGACGGCGGCCCAGATGGCGGACAGCAGGCCCTCGATGGCGCGCAGGACGTCCTCCTCGGACTCGATGAAGGCGAGCTCCAGGTCGAAGGCGGTGGACTCGTTGAGGTGGCGCACCGTGTTGTGCTTCTCGGCGCGGAAGTACCAGCCGACCTCGAAGACGCGGTCGAAGCCGGAGGCCATCATCATCTGCTTGTACAGCTGCGGCGACTGCGCGAGGAACGCGGGCCGGCCGAAGTAGTCGAACTTGTAGGTGTCCGTGCCGCCCTCGGAGGACTGCCCCAGGATGTTGGAGGTGTGGATCTCGGTGAAGCCGTTGGCGCGCAGCCACGCGGTGCCGGACTCCAGGACCTTGTGGCGGATCGTGAAGATGGCCTTGCTGCGGGGCCCGCGCAGGTCCAGGAAGCGGTTGTCGAGGCGCGTGTCGATGCCGGTCTCGATCTTGTCGTCCCAGAGTGCAAAGGGCAGGGGGGTCGCGGCCACGTTGAGGACCTTGGCGGCGCTGGGCACGACCTCGAAGCCCGCCTTGGCCTTCGCGGTGGCCTGCACAAGGCCCGTGATGGAGACGACGGACTCGGGCGTCAGGACGACCAGCTGGTCGAAGAGCTCGGGGGTGGCCTCCTTCTTGACGACGAACTGCACCTGGCCCGTGCGGTCGCGCAGCACCAGGAACGCCATCGTGCCCTTGGAGCGCAGGGCATGCACCCAGCCGGCGAACGACTGCGTGGTGCCGTAGTGGGCTGGGGTCACCTGGCCGCAGCCGAGCGTCCGCAGTCCGGATGGGGGAAGGGTCGCCTGCAGGGTCATCGCGGGGGCCACTGGGGGCAGCGGAAAAAACCCGCGCACCAGCTTGGGCGCCTCGGATTGCTCAGATTCTCTCCGACCGCACGCCTGTTTCTGGGTGCATCTGAGGAGGCTCAGCGTGGGGAGGTCGCCGAAGGGCTACTTGCGGACGGTGCGGGTCGTCGTCGCCGTCGTCGTCGTGGTGCGCTGGACGGGGGCCACGGTGGCGGGGGGGCCACGTACGAGGGCGACCAGGGGGATCAGGAGCAGCAGGGCCAGGATGGCAACGCCGATGCCGAGGGGGTTGGCGAAGTTGCCGAACTGGTCGTTGGCGACGAAGGCCACCAGGATGATGGCGAGGGCGGCGGCGGCAAGGCCCAGGTATCCGGCCCAGGCGGGTTCGACGTCGTCGCGGGCGGCCACCAGGATGGCGACACAGCCCAGCAGGACCAGGGTCGGCATGAAGGCGCCATGGAAGTAGGCGGGCAGCTGGGCGAGGTAGACCGCGCCGTCCTTGCCGGTGATGGGGTTGTAGTACAGCAGGGCGGACAGGCCGAGCAGGATGAGGACGACACCCATCACCGTCGTGAGGCCGGTGCGGCGCAGCAGCAGGAACACGCCGCAGACGACGAGGAACAGCAGCACGAGCACCGGGACGAAGTCGCCGGAGACCGCGAACGCTAGCAGGGCGGCCAGGACGGCGCCCACGATGCCGAGGATGGCCAAGGCCTTTGACATGGGGCTGCAATCGTGCGGACTGCCTGAAAAGCCGTCCGGTGTCCCTTCGCCGAAGAACCGAACCTGTGCGGGCGACGGGCTCAGGCCAGCAGCTCTGGCAGGCGGCGGTCCAGCTCGGAGTTCGCCCACACCTCGGTGGCGCCGGCCTCGCGCGCCGCCGCAAGGCGGGCCGTGTCGGTGTGGTGGCCGAAGCAGACCAGCCGGGCGTCCCAACGCGTCCCCCGCACGAGGCGGATGGTCTCGACGGCCCCGATGCGGGGGTGGTGGAGGTCCAGGAGGACCAGCTTCGTGTCACCGTCGAGGAGGATCTGGGTGACGTCCAGGTTGCGCTGGGGGACCTCGACGTGCCAGCCCAGCCGCGTCGCGGCCGACCTGACCTTGCCCACCCACAGCAGGTCGCTGGTGACCGCCAGCACCGTGCGGGTCACTTCGCGGCCTTCGCCTTCCCGGAGGCCCTGGCGGGCTTCGGGGCGGGCTCGCGCACCTGGTCCACGTGGTACTCGGGGGGCAGCAGGTTCGGGATGCCCTCCTCGATGGGGTAGGCGAAGCGGCACTCCTTGCAGGTGAGCGTGCCCTCCAGGATGTCGCCGGCCTCGTCCTGCCTCGTCACGGCCGCGACCAGGGGGGACTTGTGGACGGGGCAGCAGACGATCTCCAGGAGGTCCTTGCGCACGGGATGGCCAGAGGAGGCGTGGTCTTGAGCCTTGGGACGCCTCCCCCCAGGCTGCACGCGGAGAGCGTGGAACCACGCCGAACCGTGCGGAAGACGTCGGGTGAGGGCCCCTCCGCGATCCTCCGCGCTCGCCGCGTGCCGGTCGTCTCCAGTAGTCTTCAGATTGCCTTTGTCGCCACGTGGGCGGCACTGGCCGCCGCGTAGTCCTGCAGGCTCTGCACCTCGAACCTGCCCGCCAGCCGGCGCTTGGCCGCGATGGCCTGGGCCGCGACCTGGGCCGCCTCGACGGTGGCGAGGAAGGGGACCTGCCCCTCGACGGCCACGCGTCGCATCTGGTATCCGTCGCGCTTCTGCGGGCCCTCCATCTGGTCGCTGGGGGTGTTGATGATGAGGTGGACCTTGCCCTGCCGGATGAGGTCGATGGCGTCCGGGGACTTGCGGTCCGACAGCTTGTAGACCGTGGTCACAGCGAGCCCGGCCGCGCGCAGGTCCGCTGCCGTGCCCTCCGTGGCCACGAGCTCGAACCCGAGGGAAGCGAGTTGGCGCACGGCCTCCAGGGCGCGGGGGCGGTCGGGCTTGGCCAGCGACACGAAGACCGTGCCCTGCGTGGGGAGCTTGTTGCCCGCGGCCTCCATCGCCTTGGCGTAGGCGGTCGCGTAGTCGGCGGCGATGCCCATGACCTCGCCCGTGGATTTCATCTCGGGGCCCAGGACGGCGTCGACGCCGGGCAGCTTGAGGAAGGGGAACACGGGGGCCTTGACGGCGACGTGGCGGACGCGGGCCGGCTCATGGGCTCCCAGCTGCTTGAGGGTCTTGCCGACCGCGATCTTGGCCGCCAGTTTCGCAAGCGGGATGCCGGTGGCCTTCGCCACATAGGGGACGGTGCGGCTGCTACGCGGGTTGGCCTCCAGCACGTAGACGGTCTTGCCCTGGACGGCGAACTGGATGTTGATGAGGCCGCGCGTGTCGAGGGCCAGCGCGATCTTGCGCGTGGACTCCTCAAGGGTGCGCAGGACGTCGGCCGGGATGTTCTGCGTGGGGATGACCGTCGTGGAGTCGCCGGAGTGGACGCCCGCCTCCTCGACGTGCTCCATGACGGCACCGATGAGGACCTCCTTCCCGTCGCAGACCGCATCGACGTCGATCTCGATGGCGCGGCTGAGGAAGCGGTCGATGAGGACGGGGGTCTTCTTGCTGACGCGGACGGCGTCCCGGATGTAGTCCCGGAGCTCCGCCTCGTTGTGCACGACCTGCATGGCACGGCCGCCCAGCACGTAGCTGGGGCGGACGAGGACTGGGTAGCCGATGGTGCCGGCCTTCGACACCGCTTCCTCGGCCTCGAAGGCGATGCCGGCCTCGGGCTGCGGGATGCCCAGCTTGCGCATGAGGGTGTTGAACTTCTCGCGGTCCTCGGCCAGGTCGATGGCGGCGGGGCTGGTCCCCCAGATCTTCGTGGGCAGGTCCGGGCGCGCCTTGAGGGCAGCCTCCAACGGCAGGGCGAGGTTGATGGCGGTCTGGCCGCCGAACTGGACGAGGACGCCGTCGGGGCGCTCGCGCTCGATGCAGTGCATGACGTCCTCCAGGGTCAGAGGCTCGAAGTACAGGCGCGTGGAGGTGTCGAAGTCCGTGGAGACGGTCTCCGGGTTGTTGTTGAGGAGGATCGCCTCCATGCCTTCCTCCTTGATGGCCCACGCGGCGTGGACGCAGCAGTAGTCGAACTCGATGCCCTGCCCGATGCGGATGGGGCCGGAACCCAGCACCAGCACGCGCTTCTTGCCTTTCGCCGCCGGGAGAGAGGTGGCAGGCGTGACTTCATCGTAGGAGGTGTAGTAGTACGGCGTCTTGGCCTCGAACTCGGCGGCGCACGTGTCCACCATCTTGTAGTCCGGCAGGACTCCGTTGGCGTGGCGCAGGAGGGCGACACGGGCCTCGTCCTCGCCCCATCCCCACAGCCGGGCGATGTGCGGGTCGCTGAAGCCGGACCCTTTCGCGGCCTTCAGCAGCGCGAGGTCGCCGGGCTTGGCCGCCAGGGCCTTCTCCTGTTGCAGGACGTTGCGGATCTTGTGCAGGAAGAACGGGTCGTACCCGGACAGCCTGTGCACGCGCTCCACGCTCCAGTCGCGGCGCAGGGCCTCTGCGACGGCGAAGAGGCGCTGGTGTGTGGCGACCTCGACGGCCTTGGCCAGCTTCTGGTCGTCCCACTGGGCCGGCGCGTCGAGCGAGTCGGCATCGATCTCGAGGCTGCGCACGGCCTTGAGGAGGGACTCCTCGATGCTGCGGCCGATGGCCATGACCTCGCCCGTGGACTTCATCTGGGTGCCGATGCGGGGGTCGACGGTGCGGAACTTGTCGAAGGGCCAGCGCGGGATCTTCGTGACCACGTAGTCCAGGGTAGGCTCGAAGGCGGCCACGGTCTTGCCGGTGATGGCGTTGGGGATCTCGTCCAGCGTCATGCCGAGGGCGATCTTGGCGGCGACGCGCGCGATGGGGTAGCCGGTGGCCTTGGAGGCGAGGGCGGAGGAGCGGGAGACGCGGGGGTTGACCTCGATGACGCGGTACTCGCCGGTCTCCTTCTTGAGCGCGAACTGCACGTTGCAGCCGCCTTCGATCCTCAGGGCGCGGATGCACTTCAGGGCGGACGTGCGCAGGAGCTGGTGGTCCTGGTCGGAGAGCGTCTGCGACGGGGCGACGACGATGGACTCGCCGGTGTGGACGCCCATCGGGTCGAGGTTCTCCATGTTGCAGATGATGATGCAGTTGTCCTTGCCATCCCGCATCACCTCGTACTCGAACTCCAGCCAGCCCAGCAGCGACTCCTCGATGAGGACCTGGTGGATGCGCGAGTAGGCAAGGCCCTTGGCGACCAGCTCCTTCATCTCGGCGTCGTTGTGCGCGACACCACCGCCCAATCCGCCAAGCGTGTAGGCGGGGCGGACGAGGGCGGGGTATCGCCCGATGTAGTCGTGGACGATGTCGAGGGCTTCATCGACCGTGGTGGCGACCTTCGCCTTCGCGACGGGCTCGCCGATGCGCTCCATGACCTTCTTGAACAGGTCGCGGTCCTCGGCGTCGGCGATGGCCTGCAGCGGGGTGCCCAGCAGCCGGACGCCGTACTTCTGCAGCACCCCAGCCTCCGCAAGCTCCGACACGAGGTTGAGGGCCGTCTGCCCGCCCATGCCGGCCAGCACCCCATCGGGGCGCTCCTTGGCGATGATGGCGGTGAGGGCATCGAGGGTCAGCGGCTCGACGTAGACGGCGTCCGCGGTCTCCACGTCCGTCTGGATGGTGGCCGGGTTCGAGTTGACGAGGACGACCTTGAAGCCCTCCTCGCGGCAGGCGCGGCACGCCTGGGAGCCTGAGAAATCGAATTCGGCGGCCTGGCCGATCTGGATGGGGCCGGAACCGATGATGAGGATCTTCTTGACGTCGGTGCGCTTCGGCATTATGCGACCCCCAACGACGCCCGACGAACCACAGCTTGCACAGATTTCACCGAACCAACCTCGGCATCTGTGGAATCGGTGAAATCTGTCAGGTAGGGGGCCATTCTAGTGCGCCCCCGGGACCTTGGGGAACTGCCCCGCCTTCCATTGGCCGGTCTTGCATTGCTCCACCATGAGCTGGAACTGGTCGAAGAAGTGGTTCGAGTCCCACGGGCCGGGGCTTGCCTCGGGGTGGTACTGCATCGTGAAGATCGGGAGCGACTCGTGGCGGACCGCCTCGACGACGCCGTCGTTGGGGCATTTCTCCCACACCACCAGGCCGGTGCCCTTGACGGAGGCGGCATCGACGTGGAAGCCGTGGTTCTGGCTGGTGATGCGCACGATGCCCGTCGTCTCGTCGCGGGTGGGGATGTTGGCGCCGCGGTGGCCGAACTTCATCTTGGAGGTCTTGGCGCCCCAGGCCAGGGAGACCAGCTGGTTGCCGTAGCAGATGCCGAAGGTGGGGACCTTCTCGCTGGCGGCGCGGATGGTGGGCAGCGTGGACCTGCCGATGTCCGGGTGGGCGGGGTCGCCGGGGCCGTTGGCGATGAAGAGGCAGTCGGCCTTGCCCAGGATGTCGGAGGGAGAGGCGTTCCACGGCAGGTGCAGGACGTTGAACCGCCTAGCGAGGTTGCGCAGGATGTTGCGCTTGATGCCGGTGTCCAGGACCGCGACGGTGCGCGCCTTGGGATCGAAGGGGGAGCCGTCCTGGAGTTGCCCGTTGGCGTTGCGTCCGTAGCGGCGCGCCGTCTTCACGGAGGCCTGGCCTGCGAGGTTCTCGACCTCGACCGACGGCATGGAGCCGATGCGGGCCTTGAGGGCCGGGACCTCGGCCGCGTCGTGGGTGACGAAGCAGCGCAGGCAACCCTTCTCGCGGACCTTGATGGTGAGGGCGCGGGTGTCGACGCCGGAGATGCCGGGGATCTTCTGCTGCATGAGCCACTCATGCAGTGTCATCGTGGACTTGCGGTGGCTGGGCTGCTGGCACCATTCGCGCACCACGACGGCGCGGGGCCATACCTTGTCGGATTCCCAGTCGTCCGCGTTGACCCCGTAGTTCCCGATCATCGGATACGTGAACATCAGGACCTGGCCGTGGTACGAGGGGTCGGTCAGCGATTCCTGGTAGCCCGTCATGCCGGTCGTGAACACCAGTTCGCCGTACACGGTGGCGGAATGTCCGAAGGCCTCGCCCTCGACGACGGAGCCGTCCTCGAGGACCAAGAAAGCGCGCCCCGGAGAAGGGGCGGCGTGCGGGCTGGTGGGGTGTCCCATCGGGCCTGACCTGGTGCGGAAGGTCGCCCCCCAATAAAGGGAGCGGCCGGCTTGCCGGGTCTTCCAGAGGAAACCAGGGTCGTGGCGCCTATGGCCGTGGCTTGCGGGAAGCCCCGCCGGGGCGAGATGCCTCGCCCGCCGGGGACGCGCCGGCGCGCGCCTGGCTGGCCGGCCTGGGCCCGCGCGGGGGGAAGTCGCCGCGGCGCGTGGCCTGGCCGGCCTCGAAGCGGCGGTTCGCTGCGGCCCAGCCCGCGATGCCGGCCTTGAACTCGAGGACATGGGTGTACCCCATCGCCTCGATGCGCAGGGCCGCCCGCGTCGAGGCGTCGCAGGCGAGGCTCGAGCAGTGGACGATGATGCGCTGGTCCTGGCGGTGGCAGACCTGGCGCACCAGCGACTCGAAGTCTGGGTCGTCGAGCGGGATGTTGATGGAGAAGGGGATGTGGCGCTGGTCGTACTTCGCGCGCGGCAGCACGTTGAGGATGCGGGCCTCGCGGTCCCCCATGGCCTCCTCGACCTCGTCGGCGTCCACGAACTCGACCATGCCCCCTGCTTGGGGAGGGCGGGCGATGAGAGGCACGGTATGGGCAGGCTGATGCACCCCGCGGGATTGGCCACCCCATGGAGGCGGAGCCAGGCCGCGAGGCCCCCGGGCCGGGGGCGGAGGGGGTGACGGCGGAGGAGATCCCCGTCGCGTTCCGCCTTGCCTACGATGGCCGGAGGTTCGACTCCTACGCCCGCGACCCGGGAGCCTCGACCGTGGAGGGCCACCTCATCGCGGCGCTGCGCCTCGAAGGGTACGTCGAGGGCACGTTCAGGACGGGCAGCCGCACCGATGCCGGCGTGAGCGCGCTCGAGAACGTGTGCAAGGCCACGGTGCGCCGCCCGCACCTGCGCGGCCTCGTGCCGGCCCTGCAGCGCAACCTGCCCGAGGGCCTCTGGGTCACGGCCGCGGCGCGCGTGGTGCCGCACTGGAACCCGCGCCATGCGCGGCGGCGCCACTACCGCTACCACGCGGTGCCGCGCACGGAGGGCCTCGCCCTCATGCGGCAGGCGTGCGCCTTGTTCGTGGGTCGTCACGACATGCGCGCCTTCGCCAAGCTGGAGGAGGGCCGGGACCCCGAGCGCAACGTCTTCGCGTTCACGGTGGGGGAGGAGGGCGGGATGTGGGTGTTCCGCGTCGAGGGCGACGGGTTCCTCTGGAACCAGGTGCGCCGCATGGTCTCGGCCGTCCTCTGCGTGGGACGCGGCGAAGCGCCCCTGGAGGCCATCGCGCACGGGCTGGCGGCCGGCAACGCGCATCCGCGGTTCCGCCTGGTGAGCGCCAACGGCCTCGTCCTGGAGCGCATCGAGTACGATTCGCTGCGCTGGGACCCGGAGGCCGGGCGGGTGGGGCCGCACTCCATCGGGCACCATGTGCAGGACGCGCACGCAGGGATGCTCTTGGCGCGTCATCTACGGGAACTTGCTCCTTGGCCGACGGCCGCACCGTCCGCAGAGGGCACAGGGAACGCAGGGTAGCCTTGTCTCGGACCCTGGGACTCCCTGGACTCTGCGGCCTCTGCGGGTGGCGTCGTCAACGAGTCTTGCGCAGTCCCTGGACGAACTGCCAGTTGTCGGGGTGCTTGGCGAAGTAGGCGCGCACCGACTGAAGCTCCTGGTCCAGGGCATCGGCCACGGCGGCCTTGAGGTCCATGGGGTGAAGGGCCCCTGCCGCGAAGTCCGCCGCGACACCCTCGTAGCTCGGGTACGCCTTGTTGCCGCCGAACTTCTCGGGACGGTTCACGCGCAACGCCCCCGAGGCGGCCGAGATGCGGGGGAACACCACGAGGCGAAGGAGGTCGAGGACCGGGTTGCCGTCGACTTCCCTGGCCGGGCAGTGGGCGCCCTTGAGCTTGCGCACGATGTCCTCGCGGGAGTCGTGGATGAAGATGCCTGAGTCCGGGTCGGACTTGCTCATCTTGGCCTCGACGGGGTCCATGCGGCCGGCGCCCGCCTTGAGACCAGGGACGAGAGGGGTGTGCAGGGCCACCGGTGCCGCGAACCCCAGCTTGGGGGCGACGTCCCGCGCCAGCATGTGGGCGTGGCGTTGGTCCATGCCCCCCATCGCGAGGCGGATGCCCATGTGGAAGATGTCCGCGACCTGCATGGCCGGGTAGAGGAACTTCGACATGTCCGCGTCGCCCTCCTCCTCCTTCCTGCCCATGATGGTCATGGCACGCCGCATGCGGGCCAGCGTCGTGCCGTGCATCACCTTCACGACGAGCGCCCAGTAGCCGGGGTCCTTTGCGAACTCGTTGGCGTAACGGTATGTGACGGTGTTGGGGACGACGCCGAGGGCCTCGAACGCCTCCTCCATGTACTTGCCGCAGCGCTGGATGGCCGCGAGGTCGCCGCCCAGCTTGTCGTTGATCTGCGCGTGCCAGTCGGCCAGCAGGACCGTGACGTCGAAGCCCGCCTCGGCCACGCGCCGGATGGCGTCGGTGCAGACCATCCAGCCGACGTGGGCCGTGCCGCTGGGCTCGAAGCCGATGTAGGCCTTGGGCCGCTTGCCGAGGGCCGCGTCCTGGCAGAGGGCCTTCAGCTCGTCCTCGCCCACGGCCTCCGCCGCGATGCCGCGCACCAGACGGTAGGCAGCCTCGGCGTCCACGCCGCGCCCAAGCCCCGGCGCTTTAAAGGGCCGATGCCGCTGGGCGGGCATGCAGCGGTTCGAGGAGCCCGTCTGGCTGGTGCGCGCCGTGCTGGTGCTGTTCCTCGTCGGCTTTGCCGCCTACCTCGGCCGCCAGGCGTGGGCCATGCTCAACGGCCTCTAGTCGTGGTGGCCGGGTGCGGGAAACTGGGTGGTCTGGCTACGAGCCCCAGTAGTGGACCTCGATGCGCACCGGCACTTGTCCGAGCGTGTTGTCGTAGAGGTAGCTCTGGCGGACCTCGACGGCCACCGGCGCGTTGGTGGGCTGCTGCGGCCCGTACTCGAGGTACAACTTGCTGTGGTCCGTGAAGAGCACGATGTTCTCCAGGAAGTCCTCCGCCTCCTTCTGGCCGATGGTGGCCGCGATCTCACGGGGCAGGTACGTGGTGAGGAGGATGCGGCCGTTGCCGAAGGAGCCGTCGTTGGAGATGGCCAGCACGTCGTTGCCGCCCTTCACGATGACGTCGCTGAAGCCCTCCGCGTCCTGCGCCCTGATGGCCCAGGTGACGCCGTGGTCGTCGTAGTGCGTCCAGTCCAGCACGTGCGGCTCCTGCAGCAGCGGATGCGAGGGGTCGGGGGCGCTGGCGGCTCCGTTGGCGGTCTTGACGCCGGAGCCGAACAGGGGCTGCAGCCACTGGTAGTTGAGCTTGTCAGAGCCCAGCACCACGAGGGTCCCGCCGGCCACGACCCAGTCATGGATGGCGGACTTGACGGCGCCCGACGTCATCGCGTTCTGGTCGACGCCTGAGCCCACGATCAGGAGGTCGTAGTAGGCGAGGCGGCTGGGCAGGGTGGCGTCGATGTAGCCGTTGATGTCGGGGTACACGTCGCCCGCCACGTAGGGGACGTTCAGCTGCGTGAGCAGCGGGATGTCCAGGAGCGGGAGCGGCCGGTCCACGATGGTCACCGGGGAGGCAGGCAGGAGGAACACGGAGTCCGTGAAGCGGAGTCCGAGGTCGCGCAGGGCGAGCCGCTCGGCGGCAGTCTGCGCGAACATGGTGGCGTTGAGGGCGGCCTGCGTGCCCGACAGCTCCGCGGAGGCGGGGCCGAGGGGGACGGTGACCGGGGGCAGGCTCACCCAGTCGCCGATGTAGGCGGTGCGCTGCGCCGAGTCGGCGGCCTTGTACACCGATCCGAGGGCCACGGGGTAGACGCGCAGGTGGAAGTCCTGCGTGCCGGTGAGGCCCAGCGAGGCGCGGGCGTCCGCGTAGTCGACCTTGCCGTTGCTGGCGGAGGCGAACATGGCGCCCCGCAGCGCCTCTAGGCTCTCCTGCTGCAGGCCGGAGCCGTTGGTGGCGCGCAGGCCGAGGCGGCCCACCTGGTCGGGGCCGGCGGACCATCCGAGGCCGGCGCTGCCCACGAGGAGGTCGGCAAGTCCTGCCGCCTCCTGCTGCTGGCCGGCCTCGTGGGCCCCGTGGTCGGCCTGCCCGGCGCCCCTGCTCATGACAAGGGCGGCACCGACGGCTCCCAGGAAGACGACGCCTGCGACGAGGAACGTGATGACCTGCCCTGACCCGGCGGTGTCGCGGAGCATTGGGACGTCCTTGGTGGTCCCTGGTGATACCCCTTTCGGGCGTCCTCTTATAGTGCGCCTTCCGGCGCCTCTGGACTATTTGAAGACGAAGACCACGATCTGCAGTTGAACGGGTTCCGTGAAGTCCGGGGACAGGACCTGGGCGGTGCGCACCGCGGGGACGACGTTCGTGTTGGCGGGCAAGGGCGGCCCGTAGTCGAGGAAGAGCCCCTGGTACCCCTGCATCAGCATGTTGTTGATCAGCTTCAGGGCCTCGGCCTTCATGGTGTCCGCGTCGCGGTCGGGCTGGTACAGGTCGTACGGCATCCAGGTGGTGAGGACGACGCGGCCATTGCCGAAGGCGCCCGAGTTGCTGAGCGTCGTCACGGGGTCTGCGCCCTCGACGACGACGTTGTCGAACCAGCACGCCACCGTGGCGGCTGGATCGGAGCAGTTCTGCTGGTTCTGGGCGGTCTGGCCGTTGAAGTTCCAAACGCGGTCGGCGTTGTCGTAGTGCGGGTAGTCCAGCTCGTCTGGGATGTGCAGCAGCGGGTGGCCGGCGTCCGGGGTGCCAAGGGCGCCCGAGGAGGAGCGGATGGCGGAGTGGAAGATGGGCTCCAGCCAGTTCACGTTCTGCGCCGTGGAGCCGAAGACGATGAGGGTGCCGCCGCCCAGGACCCAGTCGGCCACCGCGCCCTTGGCGGATTGGCTGGTCATCGCGGTCTGGTCCAGGTTGGATCCGGCGACCAGCACGTTGGTGATGCTGTAGTCGGGCACCAGGGTCCCCGTGGCGTCCTCGCGGAGGAGGCGGGCCGGCAGGTCGACGTTCATGATCTGCTTCGAGTCGGGGAACACGTCGCCCGGCTGGACGTCGCGGGGGACCGGCTGCCCCGCCAGGAACGTGCACCGCGTCGCCCAGTTGTCGTCGCCGGTGGCGCTGGCGTCGATGCCATTGGCGGGCAGGCTCCAGTCCTTGCCCGCGATGGGGCTGGCCGTCCTGGAGTCGAAGTAGGTGGGGCAGAACTGCTTGACGAGGGTGTTGAGGTACTCGATCTCGGCCTTCGCGTGCGCCGAGGCGACATAGGACGTCGAGGTGGTCGTGGTCCCGTCAGGGGTGTAGGCGGGCATCTCCGTGGCGCTGACCAGCAGCTGCTCGACCACGCGCACCTTGTCGTTGCCGAGGGGCGTGGGACAGGCGCTGGCGCCGCAGTAGTAGATGGTGGCCACGTACTCGCCGGCCGGGATGCAGCCGAGGTCCATGGTCCAGGGGCCCTTCCCCGCGGGGACCTGGAACGACAACGATGGGGTGGGGATGGAGACCGCCGCGCCCGCCGATGTGGTGACCCTCAGGGCCATCCACTCGTTCTTCGCGAGGTTCGTGCCGTAGTAGGCCACCTGCGACTTCTCCTTGTTGGCGCAGGAGGTCCCCGCCGTGTTGAGGCGGTACGGGCGGGCGGAGTCGAGCCACAGGTCCCGCGCCGCCACCGTGGCGCCCGGGGTGGGGGCGACCGCGGCCGTGAGGGTGACGCTGCGCACGGGCATGGCGACGGTGCCGGGGTCGCTGACCTGCACCGAGATGGTCGAGCCCGCCGCGCAGGAGCGGCCGGAGGTCGCGGGGACGTCCACGAACAGCGTCGTGCTGGTGTGGGCGGGGATGACGTAGGAGTTGGCGTTCTGTGACTGGGAGGGGGCCGTGCCCAGCTTGTAGGTGAAGAGGGCCGTGAACTGGGTTCCCACACTGCCGCCGTTGGTCACGGTGGTCTGCAGGCGGTAGGCCTGCGGGGTGCCGGACGCGCTCAGGGGGGAGACGATGCACACCGGGTCGGTGACCGTGAGGCCGGCGGTGGGGGAGATGGCGGGCCCCGTGGAGGTGGTCTTCACGACGTCGATGTCGCCGAGGTAGGTGATCTTGAGGTTCGGGTCGCGGTGCCCCGTGGCCAAGAGCTCGGCGACCTTCTGCAGCGAAGGGTACGCGCGGATGTGGAAGTCCAGGCCGGACTCCTGCAGCCCCAGCCATTGCCGGGCTTCCTCGTAGTTCACGTACCCGTCGCCCGCGTTGGCGGCGTACGGGGCCTGCCGGAGGTTCTGGAACTTGGAGAAGTCCAGCATGGTCGGGTCGCTGCTGGTGGCGCTCTTGAGACCCAGCCGCTTGAGGGTCTCGCCCTGGGACTTGGGCATCGTGGCGGAGGAGCCATCGATGCCGTTGGCCACCCAGTCGTCGCCGGTGGCCGAGTAGCCGGGGCTGTCCAGGAGGAACTGGGCCAGGCTCTTGGCCTGCCCGTTGAGGGCCGCGGAGGGCGCATTGGAGGCCGCGATGCCGCCGCCGCTGCCCTTGCTCATGATGAGGACGGCCCCGATGCTGCCGGTGAAGATGAGGCCGGCCACGAGGAAGGCGACGACGCTGGTGGCGAGGGCGCCTTCATCAGCCCTGAGGCGGGGGGTCGGCATCGGTTCTTCCAGCCTGGCTTGGCGCTTTAAAGGCTTGTTGCACGGGGCACATCTGCCGACTCTCCGACAGGGTGGGGCGGCCGATTCATCCCGACAGGGTCGTGCACGTGGGGCGGGCGAAGTACCCCGTGGCTCCCGGCACCTTCGACTTGAGGGTCACCTTGAGCTCCCCGTCGCTGATCGTGAACGTGGCGAACCCGTTCGAGGTGAGGCCGCCGTCGCATTCGAGCGTCCAGCGCGCGATGAAGCCGCGCTCCGCCTCCAGTTGCCGCACGTGCTGCAGCACTCCCTGCACGCCCGCGTCCCACGCCGCGGTGCCAGGCGTGAGGCCCATGGACCCGAGCCCCTTGCCGGAGGCGGCGGGGTCGAGGGCCGCATTGAGCCCGCGCTGCAGCGGCTCGACCTCGCGCAGCAGCGGGCGGTCCTGCTCACGGCCCGCCTGCTGCGTCAGCAGGCTCACGCGGGACACCATGCCAGCCAGCGCGATGAAGCCGATCAGCAGGACGATGGCGGTCAGGAGCATCATCTGCGCGGACGCATCGCCGCGCAGGTCCGGGGCGCCACGGCCTGCCGGCCGCGCAGGCTCACGCGCCAAACCACACCACCAGCTGCAGGCCATAGAGTGGATACGCGTTGCCGGGCGCCAAGGTCGCGGAGAGGGCGGTCCCCGCGACGGCGGCCTTGCTGAGGGTCGCCGTCGTTGACGTGACCTGGGTGATGACGGTGCCTGCGGCGAACCCCGTGCCCAGGACGAGGCGGCCGACGTCGCCCTGCGTGAAGGGCGCGCTGGCGCTGGTGAGCGTGGTGAGGGAACCGGCCAGCACGACCCCGTCGGTGAGGGCATGCGCTCCAGGCAGCGTGACGGCGAGATAGGTGGCCGTGCCCGTGCAGTCTGCGTTCGCGAAGCCTTTCCACACGCCGTACATGGCCCACGCGGGGATGGTCCCGGGGGACGCCTTCCAGTACGTGGCGGAGGCCCAGGGTCCCTTCGGGCCGGCACTCGAGCCCGTGGGGGACTGGATGCAGGGCTGCGAGCCGGCCGCGGTGAACTGGTAGGGCACCGTCGCCGCATCCACAGGCTGCCCGGGCGACACGAAGAGGGAGATGCTGGAGGGAAGGCTGGCGTTGAAGGCGCGCCAGTGCGGGAAGAACGGCACCTCTGCGGCGCGCGCGCCCCGCGGCAGGCCCGGGCTCGAAGTCGGAAGAAGGTCGATGCTGCCGACGCCGTTGCTGAGCCGGACGTAATGCCTGGACCCGATGGGGAGCACCTGCCCCACGAAGTCGTCGACGAGGGCGGCCTTGGCGGCGTCCCCGCCCAGCACCTTGGTGACCCATTCCTCGACATCGGGGCTCGAGCCCCCCGTGAAGTTGCGGCGCTGCAGGATCCCCAGGGTGTCCGTGGCGACCTGGCCGAGGTCGACGCCGCGCGCCTCGCTGCCGGCGGTGGGGCGCTGCACGCTCGTGAAGAACAGGATGGCGGTGAGGATGATGACGGCGACAAGGATGGCCTCGACGACGAGGAAGGAGCCTGCCTCCTCGCGGCGCACGCTCACCCCGCCCAAGGGCCGCTGTGCCGAGGTCCGCTTCGCGTCCCTTGTCACCCCATCAGCCCCACGAGGACCCGGAAGCTGAGCCAGGCGGCTGCCAGCATGACCGCGATGTGGATGAAGCCCGACACGGCGTTGCCCTTCGTGAGGACGCCGCCCACGAGTCCGCCGCCGATGGCCTGCACGACCGCGGCCTGGAAGAAGATCGTGTTGAAGTCGTCCGGGTCGAAGTCGATGAAGCGCAGGCCGCCGACCTGCTGCCCCGAGGCGGCGCCGACGGCCTTCTTGAACGCGGGGATGAACTGGCCCGCCAGCACCAGGACGACGACGATGAACACGAAGAAAGAGATGTAGATGACGACGTTGTACATGCTCATCTGCGTGTTGCGCTCCGACACGATCTGCTTGATCTCGCGGGCGTCCTCGGAGGCCGCCGTGAGGACGTCCACGACGGAGCCGCCGGCGCGCTGCGCCTCGACGACGAGGGCCACGGTGCGGTCGATGAGCGGCGTCTTGCAGCGGATGGCGAAGCGGGCCAGCGCGTCGCCGAACTCGACGCCCCACTCGACCTGCGCCGCCATGACCTTGATCTCGGGCGTGAGGGCGCCGTAGGATCCCTGCGAGGCCGTGACGAGGGCGCGCGGCAGCGTCATGCCGGCGCGCGCCGACTCCGCGAGGTCGCGCAGGAAGTCGGGGAACTTGTTGTCCACCGCGGCGATGCGGTTGAGCTCGCGGTTGTAGAAGTAGCCGTACGGGCCGGCCGCGAACATCACCGCGAGGATGAACAGGTCGGTGGCGTACTTGTGGTGCCAGGGCATCTTGTCGAAGCCCGTGAGGACGCTCAGCAGGGCTGCCACGAAGGCGAAGAACCCCGCCACCGAGTACACCGAGATCCGCAGGACGTCCTCGGGGCTGCGGCGGCGCTGCGACACGAGCCGGGACAGCTCGTCGGCCCCCTCCTTCTTGGGGGCCAGGGCGCGCGTCTGCAGCAGCCGGATGCCCACCAGGCCCAGCAGGATGACGGCCGTGCCGACGTAGAAGATGACGAGGCTCAGCACGATGCCGTTGCCGCCGAGGCCGACGGCCCCGGTGGCGATGGCCCCGGCGAAGGCCATGCTCATCGCGACGAAGATGGCGCCCGCCACGTAGGTGCGCTGGGCGCGCTTGCGAAGGACGTCCTTCATCTCGTCCGTTGGGCGCTTGGCCTGCGCCAAAGCGCGCGAGAACAGGGACCACAGGGAGGGCAGGCGCAGGCGGATGCGCATCGCGACGAACTCGATGAGGACGCCGAGGGTGACGACGTAGACGGCCTGGTGGACCTGGATGCCGGCAAGCTCGACGGCGCCGGAGGCCAGCAGGACGCCGAGGAGGACCGCGACGCCGGCCAGCGGGGTGAGGACGTTGGCCGCAAGGCGCGCGCCCGGCTTGGGCTCGAAGTGCGAGGGGGTGTTCTCGCGCACGACGAGGGCCCCCAGGTACACGAGGAGCATGATGGTCTGGAACAGCACGAAGTTCGCGGCGAACTGCAGCCCCGCCGAGCCCACGTCGGAGATGGCGCCCGTGAACACGAGGAGCGCGAAGAACTCGATGACGGCCATCAGCACCACCGTCACGAGGGCGACGATGCTGACGATGGTGAGCTGGAGGTCGGCCTTGCCCCGGTTGAGGACCTGGTGGCCTTCCTCGCGCCGGATGTCGGACCAGCGGATCGTGTTGAAGAGGTAGGAGCACCCGGCCAGGATGGCGGTGGCGGCGGCAAGGGCGTAGGTCTGCTGCGCGATGTCCAGCGGCAGGATGCCGATGGCCGCCACGACGACGGCCACGAGGGCCAGGAGCGCCGCGACCACGAGGAGGTCGAGCATCACCTTGCGGCTCTTGTCGCCCTTGAGGCTGCGCAGGCGGTCCCGCTCCGCCTTCGCCTTGTCCTTCTCGCGCTGGACGGCGGCCTTGGCCTCGGCCTTGGCCTCCTTCTCGAGGCGGGCGACCTTGTCCTTCTCGGCCTTGGCGCGCTGGGCGGCCTTGCGCTCCTCCTCCTTGGCGCGGCTGGCCTGGCGGCGGGCGTCGACGGCGGCCTGCTGCTTGGCGCGCTTCTCCGCGGCCTTGCGCTCCTCCTGCGCGGCCTTGTCCGCGGCCTTGTCCGCGTCGGCCATCTCAGACCTCCGGGATCATGCTCTTGAGGCCGAACATGAAGCCGAAGTTGATGACCGGCAGCAGCAGGAAGATGATGAGCTGCAGCTGGACCATGGTGCCGGAGCCCATGAGGACGATGATGGCGACCATGACGATGAGGAACAGCGGCCCCGCCACGGCGGCGGTCACGTAGGTCTCGGCCATGAGCCCCATGGTGTCGATGAAGGTCTTCTGCTCGACGCGGTTCTCCCACTGGTAGCGCTGCGCCTTCTGCTGGAAGTAGGCGGTGAGGTCGCCGCCCGAGCTGACGGTGGTGATGCCGCCCTGCAGGAGCTCCTGGAACTTGATGGAGGGGGAGCGGTCGATGGCGCGGCGCAGCGAGGTGACGATGTCCTTGCCGTGCACCTCGAGGTCCTTGTAGATCATGGCCGCCTCCTTGGCGACCTCGCCGTAGATCTCCTGCTTCGCGAGGCTCTTGAAGATCTCGGCCGGGATGACGCCCGCGGAGGCCATGGCCGCGATGTAGTTCGTGGCGTAGGCCAGGCGCTGGTTGATGTTCTTGCCGCGCTTCTTGGCGTTGGAGGCCGGTGTGGCGAACATCGCCACGTACGTCGTGTAGCCCACCATGGGGGGGACGAAGACGACCAGCA
Organism: Thermoplasmatota archaeon; assembly: GCA_035526765.1. Lineage (GTDB taxonomy): Archaea > Thermoplasmatota > E2 > JACPAO01 > JAHFTW01 > JAHFTW01. Next base: position 92,894 of record DATLBS010000024.1, read on the forward strand.
CCCACGTCGCGGCGGGCAGGCCCAGCTGCAGGACGAGGACGGAGATGAGGACGAGGCCCAGCACGAAGCCGAAGACCGCCCCGATGCCGCCGAACAGGATGCACTTGGCCAGGTACGCCTCGGCGCGCACGGGCATCTGCGCCTTGCGGAGGGACTCCTCCAGCTTGGGCAGCGTCTTGGCGGTCCGAGCCCGCTCCCCGAGGAGGTTGTAGGCGAACCGGTCGATCGGGCTCAGTCCTGCCACGGCAGCCCTCCGTCGACCTTCGCCATGACGGCCTTCTTGTCGTAGAAGTAGATCGTGATGATGTGCGCGACCAGCTTGTACTCGCGGATCTGCTGCTGCACCATCCACTCGATGACGCGGCGGCGGTCGTCCATCTCGGCCATCACCTGCTCCGAGTCCAGCCCGGTCTCCGCGGCGATGCGCTCGAGCGAGTAGGAGACGCCCGAGAAGATGAACTGGTCCGAGCCGGGCTCCCAGTGGAAGACCTCGTTCGTGAGGATCTCGCGCGTGTTGGGGTCGAGGCCGACGATCTCGGTGATCTGCTTGGTGCGGCGCACGCGCTTGCCGCCGACGCGGGTCTGGATCTGCACGGCCACGACGTCGAGGGCCTCCAGCAGGGCGCGCGGGATGTTGATGGGGTCCGATTCGAGGCGGTGGATGACGGCGTCCACGGAGTCGGCGTGCATGGTGCCGTACGCGGCGTGGCCGGTGGCCATGGCCTGGAACAGGTTGTACGCCTCGGCGCCTCGCACCTCACCGACGATGATGAACTCGGGGCGCTGCCGGAGGGCGTTCTTCAGCAGCTGGAACATGTCGATCTCGCCCGCCTGGCGGCCGTGCGCGTCGCGGGGGCCGAAGCCGCCACGGGTCAGCCCGGCGATCCAGTTCGGCTGCGGGATGTTCAGCTCGCGCGTGTCCTCGATCGTGATGACCTTGAGCGCGGGCGGGATGAACAGCATGATGGCGTTGATGGCCGTCGTCTTGCCGGAGGCGGTGCCGCCGGAGTAGATGGCGCTCTGGCGGTTCGCGATGATCATCCACAGGTACGCCAGCATCTGGCTCGACATCGTGCCGAAGCGGACGAGGTCGATGGGGGTGAAGGGCACCTCGCGGAACTTGCGGATCGTGAAGGTGCTGCCGAAGGTGCTCACCTCCTTCGCGAGGGTCGCCTGCAGGCGGGAGCCGTCGCGCATCGTGGCGTCGAGGATGGGCTCCGCGATGGAGACGTGCTTGCCGGCGCGCTGGGCCAGGCGGATGACGAACGAGTCCAGGACCTCGTGGCCGCGGAACCGCACCGACGTGGTGAGCGACTCGTACTTGCGGTGGTAGATGAAGATGGGCTGGTGGGGGCCGTCGCACGAGATGTCCTCGATCATCGGGTCGCGCGAGAACACGTCCAGCGGCCCCTCGCCGATGAAGTCGCGCAGCACGTAGTACAGCAGGCGGTCGCGCGACTCCTCCTCCGTCGACTCCTCGTCGCCCAGGCGGATGGAGTAGTCCTCCACCACGGAGTCGAACTTCTTGCGGATGTAGTCGCCCAGTTCCTCCTTGTCCAGCTCGGAGGGCTGCAGGTCCAGCACATCGACCAGCGTCTGCTCGATGAAGCCCAGCAGCAGCGCCTCGTCATGGGTCAGCTTCGGCTCGATGACGTGGTACAGCACCTCATGGGTGCGCTGGTTGCGGATGACCTGCACGTAGCCGTACGGCGGGTTGATCGGGTAGATCTCGAGCTCGACGTCGTCGGGGTCGATGCGGTACTCGAGCGCGTCCTCGGCCGCCCATTCGGCCTCCAGCTTCCGCAGGACGATCTCGTCCTTGGTCTGCTCGCGCAGGCGGGCACGGCGCTCGGCCTCGTGGGCGCGGATCGCGGTGCGCCGCGCCTCCTCGCGCTTGAGCTCCTCGGGCCGCTCGACGACGGCGGCGGGGAACTCCGGCAGCTTCGCGGTCGGCGTCACGGCGCGGCGCTGCACGGCTGAGTCGATGGAGGCGGCGCGGTCGGCGCCGATGTCGCGGCGGCCCGAGCTGATGGCCGCCTTGTCGGTGGTCAGCGCGTCGCCGGCCTCTGCCTTGCGCGTCGGTGTGTCCTCGCCTTTGCGCACCGGGGGCTCCTCGACCTTGCGGCCCGGGATCCCTTCGGTGTGGCGGGCAGGTGGGGAGGCGGCGGGGAGGTTCGCCTTCTCTTCCTTGCGTCTGGCCTTGCGTGTCGCTCGGTCCTCCTTGGCCGGCGGCGTCGGGGCGGAAGGGGTGGCTTCGTTCCGGTGGGCGGCCGCGGGGCTGGCTGGATGGGCCGGCTCGGGCTCCGGCGGAGGGGTGGCGGCGGCCACGCCTTGGCTTGGCGCCGGGTGCACCGCGGCGGCGTGCGCCGCAGGCGGCGCCGACGGGGATGCCGGCGCGGGGGTTCGGGTGGGCGAGGGCAGCGGCCGCGGCGCGGGGGCCGGGTGGGAGGGGCCGAGGGGGATGGGCATCGGCGACTCGTGCGAGGAGGGGGAGCCGATGGCAGGGGCCTTCGCCTTCGGGCCGGGCACGTCGCGGGGGCCGCGGCGCAGCAGGCCGGCGGCCAGGGGGTTGCGGCGCTTCTCCTCGGGGCGCGGTGCTTCGGGGCGGGGCGCGTCGACCTCGGCCACGGGGCGTGGCGGGGCACCCGGCGGGTCGGCGCGCAGGTGCGGCGCCTGCTCGTCGGACGGCTTGTCGGCCTTCTCTGCCTTGGGCGGGGTCTTCATGCGGTGCTCTCCAGGAAAAGGGCGACCGGCTTCGTGCCGGCGGGGCAGCCGGCCGCGACGGGCGGGGTTGCCGAGGGGTAGGAGGGGACGATGGCGGCGGACCGGGTGTCGAAGCGGACGGCCACGCGCCCCCCGGGGACGGTGGCGGGGCAGACGTCGAAGCTGGTCGGCTGGTCCGCCGAGAACAGGGGTGCCGTCGCCGTGATGCGCAGGGCAGGGACGACGACGTCCACGTGGGCGGGGACGGGGGGGACGGTGGCGGACTTGGGGACGAGGCGGACCGTGTAGGAGAGGCCCTCGATCTGTTGCGGCAGGTCGACGAGGAACGTGATCTTGGAGGAGGTGCCCTGCTGCTCCGCGATGAGGGAGGACTGCACGACGATGCCGGCCACACGGGTGGCGGCGGAGTCGGCGCGCAGCGCCACGACGCGGTCGCGGGCGCCGGCCTGGGCGGCGTTGAAGGCGATCATCGACATGACCAGCAGCACCGACACGATGCCGAAGATGAGGATCTGGCCGATGACCTCGCTGACGCCGGCGTCGTGGGCGCTGCGCCCCGATGAGGGGGTCCTAGACGGACAGGCTGGTGTCGATGCGGGCATGGAGGAACCTGAGCTGGAACGCGGTGCCGCTGGCGGTGCACGGGTTGATGGCGGCGGTGCTGGTGGTGGCGGCGAACTGGGTGTAGCAGATCGACCGGACCCCATTGGCGTCGCCTGTGGCGCACGTGGCTGCGGTGTCGGCCTTGTACACGGCCGTGAACTTCCCCGTGGAATCGATGAGGCGGGGGTCGCGCAGCACCATGGCGTTGCACCAGGCCTGCGCGAGGGTGCCGGAGAAGTCGAGGCGCAGCTTCGTGACCACGGAGCTGTCGGTGCGCACGGAGTTGCCCAGCAGGGACAGGAAGACCTGGCGGCTGCCCTGTCCCTCGATGGACGTGTACGAGGTGGCGAGGAGGCTGCGGAGCCACAGTCCGTAGTAGCCGCCGCCGAAGGAGGTGTCGCCGATGGTGGCCTCCTTCTCGAGGAAGAACGTGCCGTCGGAGCGCGAGAACACGGCGCCGCCGTCCAGGAAGAGCTCGCGGGAGCCCGTGGAGGCCTTGAGGGACCAGGCCAACTGGTCGGAGGAGTGCAGCCACGCCTCGGCGCACACGTTGGCGGGGCACCCGGCGTGGGTCAGGCGGAACATCCAGTCGCCCTTGGTGAAGTCGGTCCCCGCGGCGAGGACCTGCGACCCGTCTCCGCCCGAGGTGATGGTCTGCTTGACGGTGGTGGTCCCGCCCACCGAGTAGATCTCGAGGGTGGAGCCGCCGCGGCATCCGGAGGAGGAGGTGGCCACCGAGTTGATGCTGGCGGTGTCGGCCCACTTGGTGACGCGGAAGTCGCACGACGGGTTGGAGGGGTCGTGGTCCGACGTGACGAGGAAGCGCGTCCCCTTCTGGACCGCGAGGGTGCCTGCCGGCATGGCGATGGTCGGGAAGCGGGAATGGTCGGGCACGGAGAGCTCCTGGCTGGCATCGCGCAGGCCCTCGAACTCCCCCTCCATGGCGACCTGGGAGTTGCGCGTCTGGATGCGGTCGATGGTAGGGGCCCCCCAGGCCAGGATGCCGGCGACGCCAAGGACGCTGATGGCAAGGACGAGGACGGTGCCGATGACGGGGCTCACGCCGGCGGTGTCGCGGCTGAGGCGGAGCACAGGGCGGCCCATCGCGGGGGCGTGGGGTCTGCAGGAGGAAAACCCTTCCGAAGCCGGCTTCCGGGCCATGGGGTGCATGCCTAGAACACGCGTCGCGTCGATTCCATGAAGAGGCCGCGGTCGGTCTCCTTGAACAGCAGGAAGCGGGCGGAGTCCGGCACGCCGCGCATCTTGGTGACCTTCAGGAACGGGTACAGGCCGAACCCTTGGCGGTCGAAGCCCAGCTCCATGACCCCGTCGGCCCACATCTTCAGGAGGGCCACCTCGCGGGGGGTGTGGAGGTCGGGGGTCGCGGTGAGGAGGATGACGGCGCCGTTCTCGCGGGCCTTGGCGCGCATGTCGGCAAGCCTCGAGAACATCTTGTCCCACGTCTGGTGCAGCACGACCTCGCTGAGGGAGTCCAGCACGTAGCGGCCCTTGTCCGGCTCGGGCACGTTCCAGGTCTTGCTGTTGGCCAGCGACGTGACGGAGGCCTTGGACGGGTCGGAGCCCACCATCTTGATGCCGGCCTGCACCTGCTCGGCGGAGTTGGAGGTGACCACGAACGTGCAGTGCCCGGAGGACTTGATGCCGCCCGCCGCGAAGTGGTACGTGAACAGCTCCTGCGCGTTCATCGGCTCGGCCAGCAGCAGGTGCACGGTGCCGGGGGGCACGCCGCCTCCCAATTGGGCATCCAGGCCCGCGATGCCGGTGGTCAGCCGATCGGCCACGGGTGCCCCACCCGCCCCCTCTTTGAAACCGTTGTTGAACGCCTTCCGCAGGCCATCAGGAGAGACGCCCTCATGGGCGGGGCCATTCCAAGAGGGCCGCCACCGAGGGCCAGGCGGCGACCCCGAGCATCAGGGGCAGCATGAACGGGACCTTCGGCGTGACCCAGGGGCGCGCAACGCCCGCGGCCTGCAGGGCGTCCAGACGGGCCTCCACGTCGGAGCCGACGTGGCGCAGGTAGCGCCAGCGCAGTCCCCCCGTGGGCGCCGGCTCCTGCATGGGCCAGACGTGCGCGCGGCGGGCGCGCTCCAGGTCCATGGGCGCGCCCAGCAGCATGGCCGGCAGCACGAAGCGGCCGTGCGCCAGGTTCCACGCCAGCATGGCAAGAGGCACGCCGAGGCCGGCCAGGGCGGACGCGAGCCCCAGGCTTCCCAGGACGGTGGGGACCGGCGACCCGCCCGTGGTGGGCGGAAGCAGGAGGGCCAGGACCATGAGCCCTTTGGCGTCGGCCCCGCCGAACAGGCGGAACCGCCAGAAGAGGTAGAACAGGCCGCAGAGCCCGAGGGCCATCGCAGGCCCCACCAGGTCGCCGGTCGTCCACAGGTCCACGCTGTCCAGGATGACGGCGAAGCAGAGGAAGGGGATCCAGTAGAGGTTCGCGACGCGGCGAGTCTGGATGTCCAGCAGGGACGCGCCCAGCAGCATCGCCACGGCCAGCAGGAACCGCGGCTCGGTGGAAGCCGCCAGCATCAGGCCCTCCGGGCGCGTTCGCGCAGCTGGGCGGCGAAGGCGTCGTTGCGGCGCGGCTCGGGCGCGTACAGCAGGTCCCGGGCCCAGGCGGTGTCGGCCGCGGGCGCGGGCGAGCGTGCCCATTCGGCGAGGCCCTCGCCCCCCGGGGCGAAGACGGGGGTCCGCTCCGCAAGCTCGGCGTGCAGCCCCTCGAAGTGGACCCCTGGGTTGCGGGCGATCCCGACGGGGAGGCCGGAGCAGTAGGCCTCGAAGCCGAGGCTGCTGGTGTCGGTCAGCACGCCGCGGCAGCCTTCCAGCAGGCGATGGGCGCTGGCCTCCGGGGGCGCCATGGTGACGTTCGGGGTGGCGGCGAGGCGGCGCCGGACGGCCTTGGCCTGGCCGTGGCGGACCGTGAGGGGATGCAGCTTCACCAGCACGGGGGTGTCGGCCGCGACGGCGATGACCCGCTGGGCGAAGGTCTCGAGGCTCGACTGGTCGGCCCCGCCCATGTAGGCGCGGTTGTCCCAGGTCGGCAACCATACGAGGGGGCCGTCGGGATCTGCATGCAGGCCGCCCGCGTCGTTGAGGGCCACATGCCCGAACCGGCTGACCTCCACGTCGCGCAACAGGTCGGAGAACAGGTCGGCCCAGCGTGGGCCGTACGCGTTGACCTGCTGGTAGCGGCTGCGGCGACGGCCAGCGTGGCGTGGCGGCCTGAGGAAGGGGGCGGGCAGGCGCAGGCGCGACAGGGGGAGGTTCACCGCCGTCCGGAGGCGAGGGAAGCGGCCGCGCTGCAGGAACAGCGGATTGCAGGTGTAACCCTTGTCGCCCAGGCCGTGGAAGACCTGGACGTTCCAGGCCCCCCGTACCGGTGCGCGGCTTTCGGCCAGCACGACCACGCGCGCGTCGCCTTGCCGGCTGGCCATGACGTCGTGCAGCCGATCCATCAGCGGCCGGAGATGGGCGGCCTCGTGCGCGTGGCGGTGGGGGAACGCGATGCCAGAGCGCACTAGGGTGCGGATTCGCCGGATGGATTTGGATTCAGCAGATGCCGGGCATGCCGGGCTAGGGTCCCCGCGGCGCTGGCGGAGCGACGGGGACCTCTTGGACGGGGTTGCCTTGCGCCGCGGATGTCGTCTGCAGGGGCAGGGGCTGGGGGGCGGTGGGCTTGCGCGGCCAGGACGCGAAGGCGGCCGCTGCACCGCCAAGGACGATGAGGGGGATGCCGATGCCCACGTGGACGATGCTGCTCGCCACGCCGCTTGCGTCGTCTGCAAGGTCGGAGCGGAAGATCCCGTACTCCACGATGCCGATGACGGCCAGCAGGATGCCGGCAACGGGGGGTCCCCACACCCTGGCCGTGGGATGGTTGACGAACATGGAGGCGATGCCTGCGCCCGCCACCAGCACGACGAGCCACCCGTCGCCGCCGTCGATCCCGCTCTTGCTGATGCTGGTCCCGAAGATCTCCGCCGTGGCCCAGGGCAGGAAGGCGGCGATGCCGGCCAGCGCGAGGAGCCCAAGGGTCGCTTGTTGGCGCGTGGAAAGAGCCATGCGGCGGGCAGCGGACCGTGCGGGCTTAAGGCTGCTGGGCCGTCGAGGACCGCTGCTCGGCGGCCCACGCGTCCAGGCGGCGCCGGCGGGGCAGCGTCGACAGCCACGAGAGGCCCATGAGGGCAAGCAGGAGGGCGACCTTGGCGGCACGGGGCCAGGGGGAGGCAAGGACGCCGGACACCACGAGGGCAAGACCGAGGCCAAGGGAAGCTTTCACGGCGGCCTTCTGCCACCGCCGCCGCGCATGCCCCGCGCTGGAGACGGCCTGCACCAGGGCCAGCGGGACGCCAGCGGCCAAGCCCATCCACCACGTGGGCAGCGGCGCCAGGGCCAGCCACGCCGACAGGAACAGGAACGAGGGGGCCACGGTCGCGCATCCGACGCAGAGGCGCAGGCCCCATGCCTCGAAGACGTCCTGCGCGAAGGCGGGTGCATCGGGGTGGTGCGCGAACGTGTCGCGCAGACCCCCCGGCGCGGGACGGGCGCGCCACCAGGCGGAGCCCGCAAGCAGCGTCGCGGCGCCCGCTGGCCCTGCCGCGGTCGCCTTCACCGAGACGCCACCGCTGCCCGTCGTGCCCACGGAGCCCGAGGTGGAGCTGGAGCAGCAGCCTCCCCCTCCCGCTGACCCGGATCCCGAGGCGGAGCCTGAGCAGCAGCCGCTGCCACCCGTGGAACCCGACGCGGAGCCCGAGCAGCAACCACCGCCGCTGGAGCCGGAGGCCGGCCCGTTGCAGGGGCAGCACCCTTGCGGGGAGGGGCCGCAATCGGGGCCCGAGCAGGTGGCGGACACGGAGCCGCAGGGCCAGCACAGGCCGAAGAGCATGAGCCAGAGCAGGCTCACGAGGGCGCCCAGGAGGGCGAAGCCGGCGAGGTAGGTGACCGCGACGACGAGCCCGAAGGCCAGCGCGTTGGTGGCCAGGAGCTGGCCACCCATTCCCAGGGCGTACCAGGGGCCCGGCGGAGCGGAGGAGACCGGCATGGAGCCCGGACGTGCGGTGGCGCTGGCGGATGCGCCGGTCGAGGTGCCACTCTGCGTCGATGGACCCTTCTGGGGCGGCTGGTTCGCCGGGGACGGGGAGGGAGTCTCGGAAGGTGGAGGGGGAAGGTCCGGGGCGGGGCCTTTCGAAGGGTCCGGTTTCCGGGCCTTCGTGCCGTCCTTGCCGCGGTTGGCCATCGTCCCGGGAGCCGGGGGGCCGCTTGATGAGGCTGCCGCGTGGCGCCTCGGCGGGTGCCGATGGGGATGGCGCAACGACGTCGGTGGACGGTGACGGGCAGCGCCCGGCGTGGGTCCTAAGCCAAACCGTATCGCGTTTTCCGCGACCTCCGCGTGAAGGGGTCGTGGCCGGGTCGGAGCTGAAGAGGCCTAGCTTGCGCTAGACCGATCGAGGCGTGCCTGCCGACGGCCTACTCGGCGTAGTAGCTGGCCGGATAGGGTTCCGGCTTCATGCCTTTGCGCTCGCGGATCTGGCGCGTCACCTTCTCCTGCAGGTCCGGGGCCAGCGTCTCGAAGCCGGTGTTCTCCGTGGACCACAGGCAGCGGCCGCCGGTGGCGCTGCGGATGGCGCCCGCGAAGCCCAGCATCTCGGCCACCGGCACCTTCGCGGTGATGGTCGTCGAGTCGCCTTCCTGCTGCATGTCCTGGATGAGGCCGCGGCGCTTCTGGAACTCGCCCGTGGCAGCGCCCATCACGTTGTCAGGGACGGTGACGACGGCCTTCTGCATCGGCTCGATGAGGACCGTGCCCGCCGTGGTCATGGCGCCGTAGATGGCGTTGCGGATGGCGGGGATGGTCTGCGCCGGGCCGCGGTGGACTGCGTCCTCGTGCAGCTTGGCATCCGTCAGGATGAACATGACGCCCTGGACCGGCTCGCCGGCGCGGGGTCCCTTCTGGATGGTCTCCTTGAAGCCCTCGATGATGAGCTCGAACGTCTCGTGCAGGTTCTGGATGGCCTTCGTGCCGTCCACCAGCATCGTGGTGCCGTCGATGGCCTTGACCTTCTTCGTGAGGTCCTTGGGGAAGGTGCCGAGGGCGGTGAGCTTCTCGTGGACCTCCTTCTGGTGCTTCTTGGGGTCCGACGGGATGTCGTTGTCGCGCAGCGCCTGCACGATGTTGTCGGGCAGCGGGTGGGCCTCGACGAAGAAGCGGTTGTGGCGGTTGGGGGACTTGCCCTCGAACGCGGTGGGGCTGGGGCCCTTCACGGACTCGCGGTAGACGACGATCGGGTTCGAGGTGACGATCTGGAGGTTGAAGTCGCGCTCGATGCGGTGCGTGATGACCTCGAGGTGCAGCTCGCCCATGCCCGACATCAGGTTCTCGCCGGTCTCCTGGTTGATCTTCACGGAGACCGAGGGGTCGCCCTTGGAGATCTGGCGCAGGACATCGACCAGCTTGGGGAGGTCCTTCATGTGCTTGCACTCGACGGCCACGGTCACGACGGGGTCGGAGACGTGGACGATGCGCTCGAAGGGCTCCATCTCGGGGTCCGACGTCATGGTGTAGCCCGCCATGGCGTCCTTGAGGCCGGTGACGGCGACGATGTTGCCGCCCGTGGCCTTCTCGACGGGGATGCGGTCGGCGCCCACCATGAGGCCGACCTGCTGGATGCGGTTCTTCGTCTTCGTGCCGCCGACGTACAGGTCGACGCCGCGCTCGACGGTGCCCGAGAACAGGCGTCCAATGGCGATCTCACCGGCGTGCGGGTCGATCATGATCTTCGTGACCATGAACGCGACGACGCCCTTGGGGTCGGCCTCGCGCATCGACTTGCCGGCCTGGGTGTCCTGGTCGCCGTGCCAGATGTGGCGGATACGGTACTCCTGCGCGACCTTGGGGCTGGGGATGCGGTCGGCCACGGTGTCCAGCACGACGCTGGCGACGGGGGCGATCTTCGCGAGCTCCTTCTGCGTGTCGTTCTTGCAGTGGTTGTAGACGTCCTTGAACGAGACGCCGGACTTCTTCATGTACGGCAGCGAGACGCCCCACTTGTGGTACGCGGAGCCGAACATGACGGAGCCGTCCTCGATGCGGACGCCCCACTTGCCGCGGAACTCCTCGGGGAGGTTGCGGTTGATGAGCTCGTTGACCTTGTTGATGATCTTGATGAAGCGCGCCTGCATCTCCTCGGGGGTGACCTTCAGCTCGTTGACGAGGCGGTCGACCTTGTTGATGAAGAG
>DATLBS010000025.1:0-56542 GCA_035526765.1 Thermoplasmatota archaeon
CCCGGCCCGCGAGGGCGGCGAGCGCGAGATGCGCGAGCCCCGCGAGGGCGGCCGCGAGGGCGGCGACGACCGCCGTGGCCGCGGTGGCCGCGGGCGTGGCGGACGCGGCCGCGGTGGCCGCGAGGGCGGCGACGAGTCCGGCGAGGACTCCGCCTCCGAGTCCCCCGTCGAGGCGGCCCCGGTGGCCGTCCGCGAGGGCGACCCCCGCGTGCAGTTCAAGCAGATCCTGGGCACCCTCTCGGGCTCCCTGAAGGCCGTCCTCCTGGACGACACGGGCAAGACGGTGCAGGGCGAGCTGGCCGTCCGCGAGCTGGCGGACACCCTGAAGGGCTCCAAGGACGGGGTGCACGCGGTCGTGTTCGACGGCGTCATCACGCAGCGCCTGCTGGACATCGCGGCCGAGAAGAAGATCGCGACCGTCGTGGGCGTCAAGATGGGCAACGTCACCAAGGTTCCCGACACCGTCGAGATCCTGACCAGGGACGACCTGCAGTAATCCGACTGCAAGCCCACCTGCACGCGGAGACCGCGGAATCCGCGGAATGACCTGGGCGCAAGCCAGAACCCCTGCAGGACGACCCATCGGTCGTTCGTGGCGAGCAATTCCAGCCAACCGGCACCTCCGACGGCCGCGCGTACCACGGCCAGAACGACTTCGGGGTCCTGCTGTAGCGAGCGATGGGATTGGGGGGCACGAAGCGGGCCGCCGAAACCCATTCCCGATATCGCCGACAGCACCGGTCCAAATCTTCCGTGGGCTCGGTGGCATCAGTGGACCGATGGGCGACGCCAGTGCGCTCCACGCCGACGGAAAGGTCCGTCGACACCCTGCGTCGTGCGGCCTGCGGCCGCACATGGCTACTTGGCAAAGCTTGGCGGCATCATTCTGGTGCTCGACGCCCCCACCGTCACAGGGGTGTTGGACCGTCAAAGAATCCGTGAGGACCTTTGTCCCTTGAGGGACCGGCGGCCCCTCGTGTCGCGTGTGTCAGCTTGGGAGGGGCCAGGTGCGGTCGAGGAACGCACGACGCAACGTGATCGACCTTCGTTTTGAAGGTCGGAAGCGAGCCGTCGCCAGAATTGAACGCGGAGCGCCCGACAGCCTGAGGTTCGAACTCTCGCCAGGACGGAGGAGAAGCGGCCATGACTGCCGGGGACACGCATGTTTCCGCGCAGTTTCCGCGCCCTTCCGCATGAAGCCAAGGTCGCACTATTTTACTTGTTTCCACGCATTTCTTTCATGTTTTTCGGGACCCTGAAACCTCGACAAATTCCAGCGCTCTTTCCCCCCCGCTTGACCCTGTTCATTTGCTACCAGAATCGAGTATCGACCCGATTATCGGTCTTTTCTCCTGGTCCTTCTTGGTGAAGATATATATTGGACGGTTTCGTTCCACCACATGGGATGCACAAAGACGAGCTGCTGCAGCTTCACAGCTTGCTGTGTCAGATGAAGCGGTATTTCGAGGAGTGTGGGCTGCCCCTGGTGGGGGAGTTCAAGGAGTACGAAGGGCTGAGCGTCAGCCCCCAGCACATCCACAAGTCGAAGACGGACCACAAGCGTGCCGTCTTCCTCCTCGGCAAGGGACTGAGCGAAGTGGTCATGCAGGGGAACCCTGACCACCAAGCCCGCCTGCGCGAACGCTTCATCCGGCTGGCGACCGCGGCCACCAGCGACGACGACGATGAGGACCAGGCCATGGGCAACTCCCGTGACCGCAACCTCCCCGCCTTCGCCCTGGCGGCCCTGGCCCACTGAACCTGCGGCGACACGTCATTCCGGGGCACATCGCCCCATGACCGGCCCTGGCCGTCGATGGACGGATCGTGGCGGTCCCTCCGACGACTCAGATTCCCCCGAGAAGCGGTTCTGGGAGCATCTGGGCAATCTGAGGCTGAGTCGTGACGCTACAGGGGGCGAGCCATGCGGACGGCGTCGCCACCATCGCTGTAGACGTGCTCTTCCAGGCCTTCCGGCGCAAAGCCATGCCGGAGGTAGAACCCCTGTGTGGCCTGGTCCTCGGCGCGGACCTCGAGCTTGAGGCGCATGGCCCCGGATCGCGTCAGTTCCCGCCCGACGTTCCGCAGGAGAGCGGAGCCGATGCCGACGCCGCGGTAGCGCTGGTCCACCGCCAAGGCCAGAAGATGCCCCTCGCAGGCCTCGCTGGCCGCGACCGCGAACCCCACCACCTTGTCCGTGGGCACGTCCCGCGCCACCAGGCATGTCCTGGCCGGCGCGGCGTTCTCCGAAAGCCATTCCGGGCTGTACGATTCACTCAGGTTCTGGGCGGCAAGGCGGGCCACCGGCACCGCGTCCGCGTTGCGCATCGGCTCGACGACCAGCATACCCTACACTGGGACTCGAATCTACATACGGTTTTCCCTCCATCCAGGAAGATAAACCCCTTAACGGGTCAACGCCACCCGGACGCATGCGCGCCCTGCCCGTCCTCCTTCTCCTCGCCGCCGTGTTCGGAGGATGCACCGCCTCGGACCCCACCGACTCCGCCTCCTCCTCGACGGTGGCAAGCCTCGGGTCCGACTCCCTCTACCACCAGAGCGGCTTCTCGGGGCAAGGGGTGCCCGTGCAGGTGGCGTACGCCCCAGGTGCCCTGAGCACGTTGACCAACCTCGGGTCCAAGGCGGTCCAGGTCACCCTCCCGGACCACACCTTCCTAGTCCGCTCCGACGACCCTGAGGCCTCCTTCTCGCTGCCCACCGGCGCCATCACCGTGGACCCTGGCCGCAACCTCACCTTCCTCCCCGCGCCCGCCGCGCACCGCCTCCAGCTCACCGTGGACGGCTCGGTCCTCACCGTGGACACCACGACCCTGCCGCCGTCGAGCCAGCAGGCGATCTCGGGCGAGTCGATGATCCAGCTCGAGGAGGTCCAGGAGGCGCGGTTCCCCCACCGCACCCCGGGGTACCCCAACTACGCGAAGGCCATCCAGTACTTCGCGCAGTACTTCCGCGACCTCGGCTACGAGGTCGAGGTCGATCCCTACGGCACGGTCGGCGTCACGGACACCACCGGCTGCGTCGGGCAGGGCGCGGAGGGCCGCGTCTGCGCGGACTCGGTGGCCAACATCGTGGCCACCAAGCGGGGCACGACCGACCCCGGCAAGGTCATCTTCGTCTCGGGCGGCCACTATGACATGGTCCCCGCCACGACGCACGCCGCGTTCGACGACACCTCCGGCACCGTGGCCACGATGGAGCTGGCCCGCGCCCTTGCCCCCTACAAGTTCCACCACACGCTCAAGTTCGCCCTGTGGGGCGGCGAGGAGAACGGCATCCTGGGCAGCAGTTTCTGGCTGCAGACGCACCCCGAGGCCCGCGCGCAGGTCCTGTCCTACTGGAACCTCGACGTCATCGGCATGAGCTGGCCGACCCCGGTCCTCGACCCCGCGCCCGTGGTCATCGCGGCGGGACCCGACTCCCCCACCGGCGCGCAAGGCCAGTCCCTGGGACCCATCGCCGACAGCCTGCTTGGGTTCGCGCGCACCCTCCAGACGGAATGGTTCGGGTTCCCGGACCAGCACAACGGCAGCAAGATGTGGTACTACGAGGGCATCGCCTCCGGGCAGGCCACAGGCTTTGCCAAGGTCAACGCCCAGAGCGACCACACGCCCTTCGCCGCCGCCGGCATCCCCGCGTACTTCATCTTCAACGGCGAGACGCTGCGCGGAAACCCCATCGGCATCCACAACGAGCGCGACACGCTCGACAACATGACGAAGGTCGCGCTCCTGGGCGACGAGGCGGACCTCAAGACGCCGGGCCTTCCGCCCGACCAGATGGCCCTCGCGCGCGATGCCTTGGCGCGCAGCTTCGAGGCCACCATCCTGTTCCCGTACTACGCGGCACTCCTGACCGACGCGGGCGCCTACACACCGCCTGCCCTGGCCGCGCAGGTCCCCGGCTAGGCCAGTTCGACGACCTTGCCGGAGGCCTCGGCGCGCCGCCGCGCGTCCTCGAGGGCCTCGAGCCCCACGCACTTCCGGTTGACGAAGAAGTAGCAGGTGCGGCAGTCCTTCAGGCTGCAGCGCACGTCAAGGAAGCCCGCCTCCTTGAGGCGCGCCACCGCGAAGCGGATCGTCCGGGCGGGCATCCCCGTCTGCTGCCGAAGGTCGGCGTGCGTCAGGGGACCAAGGCGCTTCACGGCTTCGAAGACGCTGCGGCAGGAGTCCGGCAGGCGCCCCATCCGGACGGGGTCCACCTGGACCGCCGCCGCCGGGAAATGCAGGAACTCGTACTCCGCCACGGCGCTCCATGCCTGCCGCCCGGGGAAAAGGCTTGGGGCGGGGGCGCGCAAGCGTGATGAGCACCCGCGGCCTGCGGCGGGCGTGGCCGTGCATGAGCGCGTGTGGGACCGGTCGGCGGCGGCGCCCCCCTCGGCGCGCCCGGCCCGCCCGCTTGCGACGTACACGCTCCTTGCCGCGATGGCCGGCGTCTACGTGCTCGAGTTCGTCCTCAGCGGATTCCATGGGACCATCCCGTACCACGGGGTGCGGTTCGACCTGGCCTACTGGACGTTCATCATCGACACCGACTGGGTGTGGCGCCCCTGGACGCTCGTGACCAGCACGATGGCGCACTCCCTGTCCGGCCTCACGCACCTCCTCTTCAACGGCCTGTTCCTGTTCTTCTTCGGTCCCCTGGTGGAGCGCATCCTGGGCTCGCGCCGCTTCGCCGTCCTCTTCTTCGCCGCCGGGGCGGTCTCCGGCGTGGTGCAGGTCCACCTGGCCGACGCGTTCGGGAACGGCGGGGGCGCCCTGGGGGCCTCCGGCGCCCTGATGGCCCTCTTCGGCGTCGTCATGGTCCTGCTGCCCCGGGAGCGCATCTACGTGTACGGGGTCGTGCCCGTCCCCATGTGGCTGGCCGGCATCGGGTACGCTGCCCTCGACCTCGTGGGGGCCTTCAACCCGTACTCGGGCATCGGCAACTTCGCGCACCTTTGCGGGATGGCCATCGGCCTCGCGTACGGGGCTTGGATGCGGCAGGACATGCGTGGCCGGGGCCTGCGCCTCGTGCGCGGGTGAATCTATGCGTCCCAGCGCGAGATCGCGAACGTGAACACGAGCGCCCCCGCCAGGGCGAGGCCGACGTTGAGCGGCCCCATGCCGATCCTTGGAGCCAGGCCCAGGAAGAGGAGCACCGCCATGATGAGGAACATGGTCGGGTAGAACAGCACGTGGGGCTTGGGCCGGCGGGGCGTCAGGGGAGTCCTGGCGGGCACGGGCGACGGTCCGACCACGGCCGGTCGAGACGCCGGAGCATCAAGACGGTGCCGATGGCGGCATCGGCCTCAGGCGCAAAGGTCGCCCCGGCCTGAGTAGACGCCTTCGACCAGCCGCGCCGCGTTCGCGGCGTTGTAGTGGACACCATCGAAGAACCCGCCCTCCAGCCCTCCGAACCCCGCGACCCGCGTGTAGTTGAACGCATGCACGCCAGGCTGGCACAGGGAACGCGCGAGGTCCACGACCGCCTGGCGGGCCTGAGGGTAGCCCGAGACGCCGTAGCTTTGCTCCAGGCGCGCGTGGATCGGCGTGATGACCATGCGCACGGTGGTGCCGTTGGCCAAGGCGCGTGCCGTGAGTTCCTGGAGGGCCGTGACCTGGACCGGGTCGAGGCCCCCGTAGGGAAGGTATCCTCCCGCGCCGATGGCGGCCGCGAGGCTCTTGTCCAGGTCGAAGGACCCATTGGCCTCCGCTTCCTCCCAGGCCCGGAAATGGGCCAGGCCGTCCTCATCGAAGGTGATCCCGATCGGCCTCGGACCCTCCAAGGCGAAGTAGAGGCTCGTCGCCGAATCGCGGAGGTACTGGAAGGTGAAGGTCCGCAGGCCCGCCATGACCTGGTCCCGGAGCCCGGCCGCGTCCTCGTGCAACGGCCCGAACGCGGCCTGGGTGCGGTGCTCGTCCTCGTGCGGCTCGATGCGGTTGATGTCGAGGCCGACGAGGATCTCCTTCGGATGGTAACCGCGCTGGACGAGGCCACGGTACACGCGGAGGGAATCCGCGGGCTGCGTCCCGGCCACCGCGAAGTTGAACGCCGTCAGGTTCCCGGACCTCTGGATGTCCTGCGGGTCGATCTTCTGCATCCTGGACGACCCCAACACCAGA
Source organism: Thermoplasmatota archaeon (assembly GCA_035526765.1). Lineage (GTDB taxonomy): Archaea > Thermoplasmatota > E2 > JACPAO01 > JAHFTW01 > JAHFTW01. The sequence continues at coordinate 6,123 of DATLBS010000025.1, forward strand.
ACTTCAGGAGGCGGCTGCCTGTCGAGGAGATACGTCTTGTAGGCCGCGTCCTCGGAGGGCACAGGGGGCAGCCATTGGTGGGGGAACTCGCCGCGCGGGTTCACCACCATGTTCGTCGCGATGCCCCCGGCGAAGAGCAGCAGCACGACCGCGACGAAGGCCTTGACGTAGCCGGCCCACCGCGGGTCGCCCTCCATGTCCCATCGCTCCTCCTGCTGCAGGACCTGCTCGAGCCGGGGATCGTCGGTCATGTCAGAACTGGTAGTAGAGGAAGGGGCTTTCACGTTCGAGCAGGGCCACGGAGAGGGCAAACGCCGCGGCGGCGACCCCCGCGCGCATCCACAAGGGCCGCATGCGCAGCTCCACGGAGGGCCGCAGCACCATGGTGCACGCCAGGACAGCGACGCAGGCCAGCAGCAGGGGCGCGGCCAGCGTTCCCCACGCCCCCACGTGGAACATGGCCGCGTAGACCTGGCCAGCGACATGGATGGTGGGCGCGCGGAACAGCACCCATCCGAGGACGACCAGGAAGAGCGTGAGCAGGCGCTGGGCGGCCTTGGGCATCCGGGCCCATGGGTCCTTCAGCATGCGGTGGACCATCAGCAGCCACCCGTGGTAGAGGCCCCACAGCACGAACGTCCACGAGGCGCCGTGCCACAACCCTCCCAGGGCCATGACGATGACGAGGTTCAGTTCCGTGCGCAGCTTGCCCCGGCGGTTGCCGCCCAGCGGGATGTAGAGGTAGTCGCGCAGGAACGTGGACAGCGTGATGTGCCAGCGCCGCCAGAAGTCGCTGGGGTCCAGGGCCTGGTAGGGGGCGCGGAAGTTGATGGGGAACCGGAGGCCCAGCATCGCGGCGATGCCGATGGCCATGTCGGAGTAGCCGCTGAAGTCGAAGTACAGCTGCAGCGTGTAGCCGAGGGCGGCCGTCCATGCGGAGCCCAGGGTCAGGTGCCCCGCGTCCGCCCAGAGCGGGTCGATGTAGGAGGCCACCGTGTCCGCCACCAGCACCTTCTTCGCGAGGCCGATGACCAGCAGGGTGACCCCCACGCCGAAGAAGTGCCAGCGGGGACGCTGCGGGAGATGGTCGATCTGGTGCGAGATGTTCTGGTAGCGCACGATGGGGCCGGCCACCAGTTCCGGGAACAGGGAGACGAAGGCCAGGAACTTGAGGGGGTCGCGGCAGGCGGGGACCTCGCGGCGGTAGACGTCGACCGTGTAGCTCATCGTCTTGAACGTGAAGAACGAGATGCCGACAGGCAGCACCACGGAGAAGAGGGGGATCGCGACGGGCACATCGAAGAACGAGAGGATGCTGCGCGCGTTGGCCGCGGCGAAGATGGCGTACTTGAACACCGCCAGCACCCCCAAATTGAACGCGATGGAGGAGACCAGCCAGGCCTTGCGGTGGCGGACGGAACGCTCGAGCCCCAGCGCGATGGTGAAGTCGACGGCCGCCGCGGCGACCAGCAGCAGCACGAAGCGGAGGTCCCAGAAGCTGTAGAACAGGAAGCTCGCGGCGGTGAGCCATGCCAGCTTCCAGGTGCGTCCAGGCATCAGCCAGTAGCCCGCCAGGACCACGGGGAGGAACCCGAAAAGGAAGCACCGTGTGTTGAACAGGGCCTGGCAGTCCATGGGGCCGGCACGCAAGCACTCCCAGGGTCCGGATAAGGGCTCCCCTGGCGCCCCCGCCCCGGCCCCTTCTTGGCGACGGCAGGCACGCCACAAGGCTTCGAGGGCAGGCAGGGATGCGGTGGGTTGAAGCGTGGCCACCTGGTGCAAGGGCGACTTGCGAGTCCTCTGCGCGATCCCCTGCCTGGACGAGGAGGTGGCCATCGGCTCCGTCGTGCTGCGCGCCCGCCGCCACGCCAAGGACATCCTGGTCGTCGACGACGGCTCCACCGACAGCACCGCGGAGGTGGCGCGCCTCGCGGGGGCGACGGTGCTGCGTCACCCGGAGAACCGCGGCAAGGGCGAGGCCTACCGCACGGTGTGGGCCCATGCCCGCAAGCACGGGTACGATGCCCTCGTGGTCCTGGACGGCGACGGGCAGCACGACCCGGACGAGGTCCCGCTGCTGCTGGCGAAGCTGGCGGAGGGCAACGACTTCGTGATCGGCGCGCGCTGGGGCGAGAGCACCCAGATGCCCGTCTGGCGCAAGGTCGGCAAGCGCGTCCTCGACTACGGCACCGCCATGGCGTCGGAGTCCGGCACCAAGGGGACGGGGCCCAAGCTGACGGACTCCCAGAGCGGGTTCCGCGCCTACTCGCGCAAGGCGCTGGAGGCCATCGAGCCGCGCGAGGCCGGGTTCTCCGTGGAGTCCCAACTGCTCATCGACGCGCACGACAAGGGCCTCCGCATCGACGAGACGCGCATCCATTGCCGCTACGACGTCGACTCCTCGACGGAGACCCCGCTCAGGCACGCCTCCGGGGTGCTGAACGACCTCCTGGTCGCCGTGGGCGTGCGGCATCCGCTCCTGTTCCTGGGCGTGCCCGGCGTCCTGTCCCTCTGCATGTCCATCGCGGCGGCGGCGCGCACGCTGGGGGAGCACGACCGCACCGGTGTCGTGCCCCTGGCGTGGATCATGGTGACCATGTTCACGGCCCTCGTGGGCATCGTGGGCCTCTTCGCCGGCCTCCTCTTCAACATCCTCCCCCGCATCATCCAGCGCGCCGCGCTCCGGCCGACCCCGACGTCTGCGTGACCCATGCCGTTCACCTTCCATCCGGTCCCGGCCCTCCCCGGGGTCGTCGAGGTCCTGCCCCGCATCTTCGGCGACGCGCGCGGACGGTTCCAGGAGACCTGGAAGGCCTCCGAGTTCGCCGCCCACGGCATCCCGGGACCCTTCGTCCAGGACAACTCCGCCTCCAACCCGGCCCCCGGGACCCTGCGTGGCCTGCACTACCAGGTCCCGCCGCAAGCGCAGGGGAAGCTGGTGCGCTGCCTGCGCGGCCGTGCCTTCGACGTCGCCGTCGACCTCCGCCCCGGGCCGACGCAAGGCCGCTGGCACGGCGTCGAGCTGGATGCCGCCAAGGGGAACATGCTCTGGGTCCCGCCCGGCTTCGCGCACGGCTACTGCACCCTCGAGGCCGACACGGAGGTCGCGTACAAGGTCAGCGGCGCCGAGTACGCGCCTGCCGCGGAACGCTCCATCCGGTGGGATGACGCCACGATCGGGATCCGCTGGCCCATCGCGCAGCCCCTCGTCGCCGACAAGGACGCCAGGGCGCCCGGCTGGCATCCCGCCGCCCTGCCCTTGCGCTGGGACTAGGACGGGAGGGGTCCGAAGAGGCCTGCCGGCTGGGCGTGCGGGTGCCCGCACGGGCCGCCGGTTTCATGACCCCGGCGGCGGTCTCCGCCAGGACATGCGCATCCTGCTGACCGGGGGCTCGGGCCAGTTCGGCAAGGCGTTCCTTCGCCAGGCCGCTGGACGCGCCGTGTCGGCCCCCGGGCACGCTGCCTTCGCCATCGAGGACGCGGCCGCCACGGACGCCGTGGTCGCGCGCGAGCGGCCGGACTGGATCGTCCACGCGGCCGCCATGACCGACGTCGACGGCTGCGAGCGCGACCCCACCCGGGCCGAGGCCGTCAATGCCCTCGGGTGCGAGAACCTGGCGAGGGCGGCGGCACGGCACGGCGCCCGCATGCTCCTCGTGTCCACGGACTACGTGTTCGATGGCGAGAAGCCGGGCGGACGATACACGGAGCACGACCTCACGAACCCGCTCAGCGCCTACGGCCGAAGCAAGCGGGACGGGGAGCTGCGCGCGGAGGCGGCGCTGCCCAGCCTCTGCATCGCGCGCACGTCGGTGGTCTTCGGGCCCGACCGCAACAACTTCGTCCTCTGGGTCCGCCGCTCCCTGCGCGAAGGCAGGCCGGTGCGCGCGGCCCGGGACCAGTGGGTGACGCCGACGGCCGCCGACGACCTCGCGCGGCAGGTCCTCGCGCTCGTCGAGGCCGGTGCGGAAGGCGTGTTCCACACGGCGGGGTCGGAAAGGCTGAGCCGGCTCGAGATGGCGCAGCGCATCGCGGCGCACGACGGCCTCGACCCGGCGCCCATCGAGCCCGTCTCCATGGCCGAGCTTGCCTGGGTCGCGAGACGGCCACGGGACTCCAGCCTCGATGTCTCGAAGGTCGCGCGCCTGGCCAGGCCGCTCCAGTTCGATGCTGCCCTCGACACCTTGGGGGCGGCGGCATGACCCGGCTCCTCGTCACGGGCGGTGCGGGCTTCATCGGCAGCAACTACGTCCACCATGTGCTGCATTCCCAGGCTGGCGCTCCCGCAGCCGGCTGTTGCCCGGACCACGCCCGCTACGGATCTGCCGCGAAGCCCGACCCGGACCTTCGCCTCCTCAACGTGGACAAGCTCACCTATGCTGGCGACCCCGCGAACCTCAAGGGCGTCGATGGCCATGCGGCGTACAAGCTGGCCAAGGTCGACATCACCGACGCTGCGGCCATCGAGGCCACGTTCAGGGAGTTCCAGCCGGAGGTCGTGGTCCATTTTGCCGCCGAGTCCCACGTCGACCGCAGCATCGAGGCCGGCGACGTCTTCGTGAAGACCAACGTGCTGGGGACGCAGACCTTGCTGGACGCAGCCCGCCGCCATGACGTGGGCCAGTTCCTGCACGTCAGCACGGACGAGGTGTACGGCAGCCGCGTGACGGGCTCGTTCAAGGAGACCGACGGGTTCCACACGGCTTCCCCCTATTCCGCAAGCAAGGCCGGCTCCGACCTTCTCGTGCTCGCCCACCACACGACCTACGGGCTCAAGGCCTCGATCACGCGCTGCACCAACAACTACGGGCCGCGCCAGCACCCTGAGAAACTCCTGCCCAAGGTCGTGTCCCTTGCCGTGCAGGACAAGCCCCTGCCCATCTACGGCAGCGGCATGAACGTGCGCGACTGGCTCTACGTCAAGGACCACTGCGCCGCCATCGACACCGTCCTCGCCCTCAAGGACTGGGGTGGCATCTACAACGTCGGCGCCCGCGACGAGAAGCCGAACCTCGAGGTCGTCCGCACCGTCCTCAGGACCCTCGGCAAGCCCGAGTCCCTCATCACCTACGTCAAGGACCGGCCGGGCCACGACTGGCGCTACTCCCTGGACGACTCCAAGCTGCGCGCCAGGGGCTGGGCGCCCCGCACCAGGTTCGGGGAAGGCCTATCCGACACCATCGCGTGGCTGCGGAGGAAGGCATGAGCGCGCAATCCAAGGGTTCGCATGGCCTGACCATGAGGTCCGGCGGTGCGCGCATGAAGGGCATCATCCTGGCGGGGGGCTCCGGGACGCGCCTGCACCCGTCCACCCGCGTCGTCAGCAAGCAGCTGCTGCCCGTCTACGACAAGCCGATGGTGCACTACCCGCTCACCACCCTCATGCTGGCGGGCATCCAGGACATCCTCGTCATCAGCACGCCCCGCGACCTTCCCCTCTACCGCGAGCTCCTGGGCGACGGCAAGGACCTCGGGATCACCATCCAGTACGCCGAGCAGCCCAGGCCCGGCGGCCTTGCCCAGGCCTTCCTCATCGGGCGCGAGTTCGTCGGGAAGGACCCCGTGACCCTGATCCTGGGGGACAACGTGTTCTACGGCCATGGGATGAGCGGCCTCCTGCAGGGCGCCGTGCGCGCCAACCAGGGCGCCACCGTCTTCGGATACTACGTCAAGGACCCGGAGCGCTATGGCGTGGCGGAGTACCAAGGCGGAAAAGTGGTCGGCCTCGAGGAGAAGCCGAAGCAGCCCAAGTCCAACTGGGCGGTCACGGGCCTCTACATCTATGACAACCAGGTGCTCGACATCGCAGCCGCCCTCAAGCCGTCCGCCCGTGGCGAGCTGGAGATCACCGACGTCAACAAGGAGTACCTCAGGCGCGGCCAGCTCAACCTCGTGCAGCTCGGGCGCGGGGTGGCCTGGCTGGACACGGGCACGCACCGCAGCCTCCTCGACGCCTCGCAGTTCATCGCCACCATCGAGTCCCGCCAGGGCCTCAAGGTCGCCTGCCTCGAGGAGGTCGCGTGGCGCATGGGCTTCATCACCCGGGCCCAACTCGAAGCCCTCGCGGCGCGCATGTCCCCCGATTTCAAGGAGTACCTCCTCGGTGTCCTGCGGATGGAGACGGGGGCCCCCGCGTGAGCCGGCCCGGCCGGCCGCCCCGCAAGGAGTTCCTCGTCTTCGGCGCCCCCCTCATCGAGGAGCCCGAGGTCGCGGAGGTCCTGGCAACCCTCAAGTCCGGCTGGCTTGGCACCGGCCCCAGGGTCCACGCCTTCGAGCGCCAGTTCGCCTCGTACGAGGGCGTCCCGGACGCCGCCGCCCTCAACTCGTGCACCGCGGCGCTCCACCTCAGCCTGCTGGCGCTGGACCTCAAGCCGGGCGACGAGGTCGTGACGACGCCGATGACGTTCTGCGCCACGGTGAACACGATCCTGCACGCGGGCGCCACCCCGGTGTTGGCCGACGTCGACCCGCGCACGCAGAACATCGACCCCAGCGCGGTCGCGGACGCCGTCACCAGCCGCACCAAGGCGATCCTTCCGGTCCACTTCGCGGGCCGCGCCTGCGACATGGACGGGATCATGAAGGTCGCCGGGGCGGAGGGGCTGGCGGTCGTCGAGGACTGCGCGCACGCCATCGAGACGACGTACAAGGGCCGCAAGGCAGGCACGTTCGGCGACTTCGGCTGCTTCAGCTTCTACGCCACCAAGAACGTGGCCACGGGGGAGGGCGGGATGGCCATCGCCAAGGACCCGGACAGGCTGGCCCGCCTGCGCATCCTGGGACTGCACGGCATGAGCCGCGACGCCTGGAAGCGCTTCACCTCCTCCGGCTACAAGCACTACCAGGTCGTCGAGTACGGCTTCAAGTACAACATGATGGACCTGCAGGCCGCCATCGGCATCCACCAGCTGGCCCGCGTCGAGCAGAACTGGGGCAAGCGCGAGCGGTTGTGGCACCTCTACGACAGGCACCTTGAAGGGTCAGGACTGGAGCTGCCCGCACCCCCCGAAGCCGATACCAAGCACGCGTACCACCTCTACACGGTGATGGTGGACGAGGCCAAGGTCGGCGTGTCCCGCGACGCGTTCCTCGAATCGATGGCGCAGAAGAAGATCGGAGTCGGCGTCCATTACCAGTCGGTGCCCGAGCATCCGGTCTACCAGGAACGCCTTGGGTGGGACCCGAAGGGGTGGCCGGAGGCGCAGCGGCTTGGACAGCAGACGGTCAGCCTGCCCCTGTCCCCCAAGATGACGGAGGACGACGTGCTGGACGTCGTGGCCGCCGTCGATGCGACCCTACGAAGGTAAGACGATGGGTCGCCAACCGCACAACTGGCTCGTCAACCGGATTGGCGAGCGGGCCATGTTCCCCCTCGCCCACAGGCACCTGAAGGGCCGCCTGATCGACATCGGATGCGGCAACAAGCCCTACGACGGCCGATTCGGCCCGCAAGTGACTGAGCACGTTGGATTGGAACACGCAGGCAACAACAAGGGATTCGAGCACGTGGACCTCGTCGGCACCGCCTACGACATCCCCGCCCCTGACGCGTCGTTCGACTCTGCGATCTGCTCGGCCGTGCTTGAACACCTCGAAGAGCCAGAGGCGGCCCTACGTGAATGCCTCCGAGTCCTCAAGCCAGGTGGGAGCGCCATCTATACCATTCCCTTCATCTGGCACATCCACGAAGCGCCACGCGACTTCTACCGCTACACACGTTATGGTATCGACCACCTCTTCCGGAAAGCGGGGTTCGAAAAGATCCAGGTCCTCCCGCTGTCAGGGTACTGGGTCACCGCCTCGCAGATGTTTGCGTACTACATCACGCGACGGCATGCTGGCGTTTTGCACGCCTTGGGGGTTCGCTTTGTGCTTGCATTCCTTGCCCAATGCTGGGGATTGGTGATGCATCGGTTCGACAAGAGCCCGGCGTGGACATGGATGTATATCGTCGTCGCCCGAAAACCGGGCTAGGAGCACAGGTCCCCCCTTCCCTGCTGCATGGCGACCAGCATCGCGGCGCCATTGGCGGGAGTCACGTGATAGCCGTCGTAGAAGCCCTCGGCGTCGCCGCCGAAGGCCTCCGTCTCGGTGTAGTCGAACACCGCAAGGCCCGGTGCGCAGAGGCCCCGCAGGGTGTCGCGGGCGGCGTCGAGGAGGGAGCCGAACACGGGATTGGGGCGCAGCCGCTCGAGGGCCGCGTGGTAGAAGGGGGGAAGGACGACCTGCACCTCGACGCCGGCGGACAGGGCGGTGCGGACGAGGTCCTGCAGAAGCCCGGCCTGATGGGGGGACACGGAGCCCGTCGTGTAGATGGTCCCGAGGTAGCGCTCCCAGTTCCGCTCGAACGCCGCACGGAGGTCGTACGTGCCGTTGGCCACCAAGGGATCCACGAGCGGGCGCAGGCCTTGGCCGTCCGGGGTGAACGTGTTGGCCGCCACGGGATAGCCGGTGCGGTGCGTGAGGTCCAGCACGTGCAGCGAATCCGCGAGGTATCCCGCCGACAGGGCATCGCGTGCGGCCCCTGCGAGGTGGGACGCGGAGGAGCCGGCGCCGTAGTCTGCCGCAGCGCGGGACGAGGTGACCTCGCTCCACGGGCGGCCGTCGGGCAGGTCCATGAGCTGGAACGTGTCGAGCGCGATGACGAGGAGGCGTGGGGCACCCTGGGTACGCACGACCGTGTCGTAGGCGAGGCGGTCGTCCAGGAGGCTGCCGCCCAGGATGCCGAAGTTGAACGAGGGCTGGGCCGCGAGGGCGGAGGGAGGCAACGGCATCGCCCGTGACGAGCCGAGGAGGATGCCCTCCACGGGGGCCGCGGCGCGGTAGAGCGTGAGCTTCTCGCGGGGGACGTCGTCGACGATGGGGCGGTACAGGCCGGTCCCGAAATCGCCGCGCGGGTCGATGGCGACGTTCACGGCCAGCACGGCGCCCAGGAGCGTGGCAGCGAGCCCGAGGGCAAGGACCGCGGTGCGGCGCGGGTGGCCTTCCGGCGGAGGGATGGCGAGCTTCTGCACGGAGTCAGGCATGGCCGCCCCTGCATGCGTCGAGATGCCCATCCGCCACCGCTTCGAGGATGCGGGCTCCGTTGCGGAGGTACGGGTGGTGGGAGTCGTAGAAGTCGGCGGGGTCGGCCCCGATGGAAGCGGGGTCGGTGAGGTCGTGGAGCTGGACCCGCGGGCCGCAGTGGCGCCGCACCGTGTCGACCGTGGTCTCCGTGAACGCCCTGAACCGCGGGTTGTCCTGCAGGTGCGCCAGGGCCTGGGGGTGCAGCGGGGGAAGGACCACCTGGACCAGGGTGCCGTTGCCGCTGGCCTCGGCGAGGAAGGCATCGAGGTCCGCCTGCGCCTCCGGGTCGATGGCCCGGTTGACCCCGAAGGCGCTGTCCAGTTCCCGGATCCCGAGGGCGATGTGGTCCGCCTGGTCGTAGCCGGGTGCCTCGAAGGCGGGGTAACGCATGGAGCCGTCCGCGGCGAAATGGAATCCAGGGTCGGGGTACCCGCTCCCGAACGCATAGCCGGCCGAGCGCGCGACGTCCTGGAGGTACGGCAGCGACAGCGTCGAGGCCAGTTGCGCGGCGCGGTCGCCAAGGGACGGTGCTTGGCCTCCCAGGCGGGCGCGCTCGCTCGATTCCGCCACGCGGTCCTCGCGGTGGTCGCGCAGGGACCACTGGTCGAGGGCGTACACGACCCTCTCAGGGCGCCTGCCGTCCACCGCAAGGCTCGCGTAGAGGGCGCGCACGACCGCCACCTCGCCGCCGGGGAAGGCGAGGTTGAAGGCCTCGCCCGGGCCGCCCGTGGCATTGGGGGGGAGGGCCATGCCGCGCGAGGTGCCCATGACGAGGGTCGCGGGGGGCGCGGCGAGGCGGTCGAAACGGTCCAGCTTCTCGGCCGGCCAGTCCGCGACGAGGGGGCGGAACCTGGAACCGGGCAAGGGGCCCCACAGCTCGTTGCGCGGGTCGGTCGCGGCGGCGGCGCCCACGGCCAGGGCCAGCAGCAGGGCGGCGAGGGCCAGGGCCAGCAGCGCGTTGGGGCGCGCGGTGGCGGAAGGCGGGGGCGGCGCCAGCTTGGCCACGCCGTCGGGGCGCGTCCTGGGGCCGGGGGCAGGGTCGTCCGGCATGGGGCCTCAGAACTGGTAGTACAGGAAGGGGCTGCTGCCGGATCCGACCATGAGGATGGCCGCGACCAGCATGAGCGACGTGAGGGCGGCATGGCTGGGCGTGAAGCGGAACCTGAGCTGGCTCGACGGGGTGGCAAGCATCGTGAAGGCAATGAGGGCCACTGCGGCGAGAAGGAACGGCGCCCATGCGACGACGGCGCCAAGGCTTGCGATGCTGGCCATGGCGAGGTAGACCTGGCCTGCGACGTGCAGGGAGGGGGCGCGGAAGATGACCCAGCCGACGACGACCAGCAGGAACGTGAGGATGCGCTGCACCCAGGCGTTCATCGCGTCCCAGCCTGCGCGCGTGCTCTGGTACAGGACAAGGAGGATGCCGTGGTAGGCGCCCCACACGACGAACGTCCAGTTGGCGCCGTGCCAGAGGCCACCCAGCAGCATGACGATCATGAGGTTCACCTTGGCGCGGCCCTCCCCCTTGCGGCTGCCGCCCAGGGGAATGTAGAGGTAGTCGCGCAGGAAGGTGCTGAGGCTGATGTGCCAGCGCCGCCAGAAGTCGCTGGGATTGAGGGCCTGGTAGGGGGCGAGGAAGTTGATGGGGAACCGGAGGCCCAGCATGGCGCCGAGGCCCATGGCCATGTCGGAGTAGCCCGAGAAGTCGAAGTAGAGCTGGAGGGTGTAGCCAAGTGCCGCGGCCCAACCAGTGGCGAACGTGAGGGTGCCAGGATGCGCCCACAGGGGGTCGATGCGGGCGGCGACGAGGTCGGCGACGACGGCCTTCTTGAACAGGCCGATGGCGAAGAGGGTGAGCCCGGTCGAGAAGTAGTTCCATGGCAGGCGGCGGGGCAACTGGTCGAGCTGCTCGTTGAGGGTGCTGTAGCGGACGATGGGACCCGCCACCAGCTCCGGGAACAGCGAGATGAACGCGAGGTACTTGAGCGGCTCCCGGCACGCCTTGAGCTGTCCGCGGTAGACGTCGATCGTGTAGCTCATCGTCTTGAACGTGAAGAACGAGATGCCCACGGGCAGCACGATGTGCGGGTACGGGACCTGCACGGGGATGTCGAGGAGGCGGAACAGGCCGCGCGCGTTGTCGCTGGCGAAGATGGCGTACTTGAACAGCGCGAGGATGCCGAGGTTGAACACGATGGAGATCAGCAGCCACCGCTTCTTGTGGTCGGTCTTCTCGATCTGCAGCGCCACCAAGAAGTCGACCGCGGCCGCGGCGGCCAGCAGGAAGACGAACCGGACGTCCCAGAAGCTGTAGAACACGATGCTGCAGAAGGCGACCCACAGGATCTTCCAGTTGCGCGACGGCCCCGCCCAGTACCCCAGCAGGGTCAGGGGCAGGAACAGGAAGAGGAACAGCTGCGTGTTGAACCGGGCGTCGCACCCAAGGGAGGACAGCCACGCCGGCAGGGCGTCGCACAACGACACCCGCGCCAGCGCGGCAGGAAGGCCGGCCGCGAGGTCCGCCGGCAGCGGGAACGCCACGCAGGCCACGCGCCTGCCTGCGACTTATCCTTTTCCACCGGGTTCCGTGCTGCCGCACAGGTCGCCGTCGCCGCGGGCCACTGAGGCCATGACCAGCGCGGCGTTGCGCGCCGTCACGTGCCCCTGGTCATAGAACTCGATGGCTTCACCGCCGAAGGAGGACACCTCCGTCCGGTCGAAGGCGTGCACGCCGGGGCCGCAGATGCTGCCCGCCTACGCTTTTGCACCTCCCCCCGCGGGGCACGGCCTCCTCGCGCCACCTGGGCAATGCCAACGGCCAACGCCATAAGGCGCGGTCCCATCCAGGGGATGCCGTGACGGGCCTGCGCGTGGAGGAGGGGGACACCGCCGAGTGGGCCCGGCTGGCCAGCCAGGATCCCGCGGCCACCTTCTTCCAGCAGCCTGCCTGGTACGAGGCCAGCCGTGCCCTGGCCAAGGACCGCACCCTCGCCGTCACGCGCCTCTCGTGGCCCGACGGGAACGACGCGATGCTCCCCCTGTGGACACGGAAGGCCGGCGTGCTGGGCCGCCGCTGGGATGCCCTCGGCAACGCGGCGGGACTGTACGGGGGATGGGTGTCCGCGCGACCCCTTTCTGCCCCGCAGGTCGCCGAGGTCGCGGCGTGGCTGCGCGCGCGGTGCCGCAGCCTTGCCCTGCGCATCAACCCGTTCCAGGACGTGCCCCCCGCCGCCGCGCAAGCCATCGGGCCCGTGGAAGAGGAGGACACGTTCCTCGTCGACCTCGCGGGCGGCCCGCAGGACATCGTGGACCGCTACGCCAAGGGGCAACGCGAGAACGTGAACAAGGCACGCCGCCACGGCATCACGTGCCGCCTTGCCCGCGGCCCCGAGGACTGGCAGGCTTACGTCGCCATGTACGAGGAGACCTTGCGCCGCTGGGGGCCGGGCGCCACCAGCCGCTACAAGCCTGACCAACTGCTGGCGTTCCAGTCGCTTCCCACGGAGAATTGCCAGCTCTGGATCGCCGAGACCTCGGAGGGTGAGATGGCCGCGGCGGCACTCCACTTCAGCCACGGCCCCCACATCCTGGGCTGGCACCTCGCCAACCGCACCGACCTCATGCGGCTCTTCCCCACCAAGCTCCTCATCCACGAGGTCATCCTCGACGCGCAGCGCCGCGGCCTGAGGTGGTACGACCTCAACGTGTCGGGCGGGCACGAGGGTCCGCAGAGATGGAAGCAGATGATGGGGGCGCAGCCCCGCCCGGCCCCGTTCATCCGCATCGAGACGGCGCAGCAGCGCGAGGCGCGACTGGCCAAAAGGGCCCGGCAAGCCGCGGCCCAGGCGGCCGAGGCCGCAGCTGCGTCGGCGCCGGACGCGGAAAGACCTGTGGCAAGGCCGTAGCGCCAGCGATCCCGGCGCCTAGGCTTGCAGGCCCAGCCGGTCCCCTTCCTCGTCGCGCCCGCGCTTCTTCAGCACTCGCGCGGGGACGCCGCCGACCACGGTCCAGGGGGGCACGTCCCCCAGAACCAGCGACTTCGCCCCCACCACGGCGCCTTCGCCCACGGTGATGCCGGGACCGATCGTGACGTCCGAGAAGAGGATGGCGTGGTCCCCCACGCGGATGGGTCCGAAGCAGTGCACGGTCCCCTCGCCGCGCGCGTGCTCGATGCCGTAGTGGTCGCGGGAGGAGAACAGTTTGCAGCCTGGGCCCATGTCGACGTGGTCGCCGATGACGATGCCGCCGGCCCCGTAGAGGACGCAGCCCTCGCCGATCGAGACCCGGGCGCCCAGGGTGATGGAGCCCTTCCCCTGCGACCACGGCATCCCGCCGCCGTGCAGCAGGACGTTGCGCGCCACGTACAGGCCTGGTCCCGCCTTGATGCGGCCGGGGCTCTTGAGCCAGAGCGGCCGCTCCAGGCGTGCGTCCTTCAGGCGGCGCTGGAACCCGCGCACGATGGCCTCCTGGCGCGATGCCTCGCGCAAGGCGAACCAGAGGTCCCCGAAGCCCACGCCAGCGCAGCCGGGGGCACGGTCTTAACACTCCGCATCCGCCGCGTGGAGGGGACCCCGGCCCAACGCTGGCAAAACTATCTCAACCATGCAAGGTGTGAGTCGGCCGGCCATGGGCGAGTCCGACACCGGGCAACCAGGCACGCCTGCCACCGGCCCAAACGAGGGGCCCCTTGGGCACAAGACCTCCCTGCAAGGCAGCGTCGAACCCATGGATGTCAAGGAGAGCGTCATGGGAGGGGTCGCCTGGACCTCGCTCTCCTTCGTCACCCAGAACGTGATGCAGACCGCCATCAGCATCCTGCTGGCGCGCATCCTGTTGCCGGACGCGTACGGCATCGTGGCGTTGGCATCGACGACATTGACCCTGATCGGCATGCTGCGCAGCATTGGTGCAGGCCCTGCACTCATCCAGAACAAGGCCCCGACCGAGGAGATGATGTCGTCGGTCTTCTGGTTCAACGGAGCCGTGGGTCTCGTGAGTACCTTGATCCTCCTGGCGCTTGCCTACCCCTTGGGTTCGATGTTGGCGGAGCCCCGCGTCGTCAACGTTTTCCTGCTTCTGGCCCCGAACTTCTTCCTGGGCAGCCTGACGACCGTCCATGGCGCCCTCTTGTCCCGCCAACGTAGGTACCGCCTGTACGCCCTGCGGGAGATCGCCGCCACGCTCCTCAGTGGATTGGTGGCGGTCGTGTTCGCGTATTCCGGCTTCGGCTACTACGCCTTGGTCCTGCAAGGCCTGACCCGCGGCCTGTTCGGCATCCTGTTCCTTTGGCGCACCGTCGCCTGGCGCCCCAAGTTCCTCTTCGACTGGCCCAGCCTCAAGGAAGTGATGGGGTTCGGGCTCCCTCTGGCGGGCACCAACATCTTCACCTATCTTGCACGGAACCTCGACAACCTCCTCGTAGGACGGTTCCTGGGCGTGACAGCCCTCGGCTTGTACGGGTTCGCGTACGGCATCGTGCAGCAGCCCATCCGCATCGTGCAGAGCATCCTGGGCCGCGTCATGTTCCCAGAACTGTCGCGCATCCAAGCAGACCTCCCAAAGGTGCGGTCCGTCTACCTTTCCAGCCTTCGCTACATCTCGGCCCTCCTCTGGCTCCCCCTGGGGGGCCTCCTCGTCCTGGCCCCCGTGGGAATCCCGCTCATCTACGGCAAGCATTGGGAGCCCGCTGTCCTCCTGTTCCAGATTTTCCTGCTGGTCGTCATCCCGCAGACCATCGCGACGACGGTCGGCTGGATCTACAACTCCCAAGGCAAGACCAAGGAACAGTTCACCCGTGGGCTCGTTGCGAACCTGTTCGTGTATGCCGGCTTTGTGATCGGGCTGCGGTGGGGGCTCCTGGGAGTCGCCCTCTCGTACCTCATCGTCAACTACGTCGGAGCCTGGCCGTTCAATGCGCTGGCCTTTTCGGTCATCGGACTGCGCATGCGTGACGTGTTGGGGGCGGTCCGGAACGTCTTCCTCGCGCTCTTGGAACTCATGGCAGGCCTGTACATCACATCGATTGCCCTTCAGCTGCTGGTCGGGGCTGGACCGTGGACCATCATGGGCGTCGGAGCGGTGGTGGGCACGGGATTGTATGGACTTGTCCTGTGGATCCTGGAACCAGACCTCCCCAAACGGATCATCCGGCTCCCCCTCGACCTCAAGCGCTCAAGCCGCAAGGTCCGCAAGGGAACGCAGCCTCTCTAGCGGCGGCAGCCGCCGCATCCGCCAGCCTCTTCTGGGACGGCCACCATCCCCCGCAGCGTGCGCAAGCCGGAGCTGCACGTGGTCCAGTCCGTGCAGGTGTGGCTTCCGCGCACCCAGACCTGGCTGCACAACCAGGTCCGGCACCTTCCGACGCCCGTGCGCTCCACCGTGGTGGCGGACGCGCTGGAGCCCAACCCCGCCTGGCAGGTCGCCGACGTGCGTCGCCTTCGCCCCTCGCTCCTCGACCGCGTGCGGCGCCGCAAGCCAGAGCAGGCGCGCACCTCCGCACTGGCCAGGACCCTGGCGCGGACAGGAGCCCGCCTCCTGCATTCCCATTTCGGCAACGTCGGCTGGCATGACCTTGCGGCGGCCAGGCAGGCGGGCGTGGCCCATGTGGTCTCCTTTTACGGCCAGGACCTGACACGGTATCCCCGCATCGCGCCCGCCTGGGCGGGCCGCTACCGCGAGCTCCTCGACTCAGGGGCGCAGGTCCTGTGCGAGGGGCCGCACATGGCCGAGGTGGCCCGTTCCTTCGGCGGGCCCGCCAGCCGCGTCCGGGTCCACCACCTGGGAATCGACCTCTCGGGCCTTCCCTGCAAGCCGCGCGCCCGGGCGCCCGGCGAGCCGCTGCGCATCCTGATGGCCGCCTCCTTCCGCGAGAAGAAGGGGCTCCCCGATGCGATCAGGGCCCTCGGCGAGGTGGCGACAGCGACCCGGATTCCCCTCGAGGCGACCCTGGTGGGCGACGCGGAGCCCGGGCGCGGGCCCAGCCAGGAGGAGAAGGCCCGCATCGAGGCCGCCATCGCGCAATCCGGCCTCGGCCCCCGCCTGCGGCGCACCGGGTTCCTGGGCCACACCGAGCTGCTGGCCGAGGCGTACCGGCACCACGTGTTCCTGGCACCCAGCCGCACGGCCTCCGATGGCGACACGGAGGGGGGGGCCCCCGTCGGGCTCATCGAGATGGCCGCCACGGGCCTGCAGGTCGTCTCCACGCGGCACTGCGACATCCCGCACGTGCTGCCAGCCAGCTGCCACGACCTGCTGGCCGGCGAGGGGGACGTGCCTGGCCTCGCAGCGCGCATCGAGGCGGTGGCGGAAGGTCCTGAGGCGTGGCGGGACCGCGCGGCGGCCGCGCGCGCCCGCATCGAGGCAGAGTTCGACGCGCGGGCGCAGGGGGCTCGCCTGGGCGCCATCTACGCGGAGCTGGCGCCGTGAGCCGGAGCCCCTCATCGCTGGCCCGCCCCCCGACCGCCGTGCCCGCCGTGTCGGTCATCCTGCCGACGCATGACCGCGCCCGCCTGCTGGCCCGCTCCGCGGGCAGCGTGCTGTCGCAATCCTTCCGCGACCTCGAGCTCCTGGTCGTGGACGACGCGTCGACGGAGGACCTGCGGGCCGCGCTCGCGCCCCTGGACGACGGCCGGTTGCGCATCGTCCGGCTCGACCAGCGGGCCGGCGGCGCGGGGGCACGCAACGCGGGGCTCGCTCACGCCCGCGCCCCGCTCGTGGCGTTCCAGGACTCCGATGACGAATGGCTGCCGCGCAAGCTGGAGCTCCAGGTCGCGGCCCTCGCCGCGCACCCGGAGGCCGCGGTCTGCTACACCGCGTTCTGGCGCGAGAGCGGCCCGAAGCGCGTCTTCTACCCCAAGCCCGAGGACACGGTGCGCGAAGGGGACCTGCACCGCGTCCTGCTGGAGCGGAACCTGGTCACCACCGCCGCGACCCTCGTGCGCCGCGCGGCCCTGGACGAGGCGGGCGGGTTCGACGCGACGATGCCACGCTACCAGGACTGGGACCTCTGGGTCCGCATCTCCCGCCGCCACCCGTTCACCTACCTGGACGAGCCGCTCCTGGTGCAGTACCACCAGCCGGACTCCATCTCCGCCAACGCCGCGGCGCGCCTGGAAGCCCGCCTGCGCATGCTGGAAAAATACCGCGGGGACATGCAGCGGTTCCCGGGAGTGCGGCAACGCCAGCTGCGCGAGGTCGCGGACCTGCTGCAGGCCGCCCAGCGTGGCCGCGAGGCGCGCCGCCTGCGGCGGGCCGCCAAGTGGCAGGACCTGCGCGACCGCTTCCGGCGGGAGGGGCGGGCCTGAGCGTGCGCGTCGACATCCTCTGCCCGGACCTCGCCAGCAACTGCCTCGGCCGCGCCCACGTGCTGGGCCGCCTGCTGCAGGGAGCATGGGACGTGCGCATCGTGGGCCCCTGCACCGCCCCCCAGGCCTGGGAGCCGCTGCGCTCCGACCGCGGCATCCCCCTGGTGCCCATCCCCATGCCTGCGACCGCGGCAGAGGCCCGCCCCGGGGACGGCCGCCGCGTCTGGGCCGAGGTCGAAGGCAGCCTGGACGCCGAGGTCGTGTACGTCTCGAAGCCGTTCCACGCGTCGCTTGCCGCCGCGCGAAGCCAGGCGAGGCGGACCGGAGCGGCGCTCTTGCTCGACATCGATGACACGGAGACCGGGATCCTGTGGGAGTCCCTGCGCCACATGCCCGCCCGGGACCGGCTGCGGTTCCTTGGGCGCCACCAGCGCTGGCACCACCGCGAGCCGTGGAACGTGCTGCTGGGCGCCGCCGAGGCCGGCCGCGTCCCACACCGGTCCGTCTCGAACCGCTTCCTGCAGCGCCGCCACGGCGGCGTGCTGCTGCCGCACGCGCGCGACCCCGGCGAGCTGGATCCTGCGCGGCACACACGCGCCCGCAGCCGGGCCGACCTTGGCCTTCCAGCCGAGGCCCCCCTCGTTTTGTTCCTAGGGACACCGCGCCCGACGAAGGGGCTCGAGACCCTTCTGGCCGCCATGTCCCACGTGCCACGCGAGGCGATGCTGGCGATCGTGGGGCTCGATGCGACGCCCTATTCCAGGAAGCTTGCATCTGCGGCAGCAGCGGCGCTGGGCACCCGCGCGGTCCTCCGGCCGCCTGTCCCGTTCAGCCAGGTGCCGGATTGGCTGGCGGCCGCGGACGTTGTCGCCATCCCGCAGGAGTCCAACCGGTCCTCCCGCGGCCAGATGCCCGCCAAGGTGTTCGACGCCATGTCCATGGCGCGCCCCATCGTGGCGACCCAGGTCTCCGACCTCCCCGAGGTCCTGGAAGGGTGCGCGCGCCTCGTGCCCCCCGGCGACCCCTCAGGCCTTGGCGCGGCGCTGCGTGACCTCCTCTCGTCCCCGGGGCTTGCGGCGGAGCTGGGAAAGAGGGCGCGCGCCCGGCTGGTGGAACGGTACAGCCTGCAGGCGGTGGCCCCACAGGCACGCCAGCTCGTGCAGGACGCCCTTGCCGCGCGGGAGTAGGACTTTTCGCCGCGGCAGGCTTGGCTCGGGCGTGTCCCTGCCACGCGTGACCGTCATCGTGCCGGTGCACAACGACGCGGCGCGGCTGGCGCGCTGCGTCCGGGCGCTGGCCGCGCAGGACTATCCGGCCCGCTTGCGCGAGGTGCTGGTGGTGGACAACGGGTCCACCGACGACCCGGGAGCCGCCATGGCCGACCTCGTCGACGCCGCGGGCGTCCGACTGCTGCACGAACCCGCGCCGGGGTCCTACGCAGCGCGCAACCGGGGCATCGAGGCCGCCACGGGGGAGGTCCTGGCCTTCACGGACGCCGACTGCGTCCCCGAGCCAGGGTGGCTCTCGGCCGGCATCGCGCGGCTGGGACCCGGCGTCGGCCTCGTGGGGGGAGCGGTCCGCCTGTTCCCACGCCAACCGGGCCGCTTCAGCCTGGCGGAGGCGTACGAGGCCGCCCACGGGTTCCCGCAGGAGCACTACGTGCAGGACCGCCACTTCGCGGTGACCGCGAACCTGCTCACCACCGCCCAGGTGATGGCCACGTGCGGACCTTTCGACGCGTCGCTGCGCTCGGGCGGCGACCAGGAATGGGGCCAGCGGACCGAACGGTTCGGCCTGGCCGCCGTGTACGCCCCCGACGCGGTCGTCGCGCACCCGATGCGGCACAGCCTGCGGGAGCTTGCCAGCAAGACGCGTCGCACCCTTGGCGGCATGCACGACCGGCACGCGCTCGACCGCTACATGGCCAGCCCGTTCACCTTCTGGCGCTACATCGCCAAGCACGCCATCGCGCCCGTCAAGCAGGTGCCCGAGATGCGGCGCCGCGCCCAGGCGACGGGGGCCCCGTTCTGGAAGCTGTTCGCCGCGACCTGCCACCGGCAGGGCGTGCGGGCCCGCGAACTGGTCCGGCTGCGCTCCGGGGGGCCCAGCCGGCGGTAGCCGGGAGCAAGGCCTTTGCCCTCAAGGGAGTGCCCTGGCCCGGTGCCCCAGCCGCAGGTCTCGGTCATCGTGCCGGTGTACAACGACGTCGCCCGCCTGGAGCTCCTGATGGATGCGCTGGCGGCCCAGACGTACCCACGGGGGCTCATGCAGGTCCTCATCATCGACAACGCGTCCGAGGAGGACGTGCAGGGCGCCGTCCGCCGGCGCGGCGCGCCGTTCGTGGCGCTGCACGAGGCAAGGCCTGGCTCGTACGCGGCGCGCAACCGGGGCCTCCAGTCCGCGACCGGGGCGGTGCTGGCCTTCACGGACGGCGACTGCATCCCCGCCCCCACCTGGTTGGAGCGCGGCGTGGCCGCCCTCGCGGAGTGGCCGGAGGCGGGACTGGTGGCGGGCCGCATCGAGCTGTTCGCCCGTCCCGGCCGCCGGCCCTCCTCGGTCGAGCTGTGGGAGGTGGCCTACGGGTTCCCCCAGCAGCGCTTCGTCGAGGTGCAGCACTTCGGCGCCACCGCCAACGTGTTCACGCGCCGCGAGGTCATGGAGGCCGTGGGGCCCTTCAACGCGGCCCTCAAGTCCGGCGGCGACAAGGAGTGGGGGCAGCGCGTCCATGCCGCGGGATACCCGGTGGTGTACGCGCCCGGCGTCGTCGTCCGGCACCCGGCCCGCCGGACGTTCCGCGAGATCGGGGGGAAGGTCCGGCGCGTGACGGGCGGCATGGCGGACCTGCGCGGCGGCGGCCCGCCCCTCACGTGGCGAGGCGTGCCCGGGCATGTGGCCCACTACACGCGCAAGGTCGTTCGTGACCTGGGATCCCATCGCAAGCAGGCGGGCACGCGTCGGGCTGCCTTCCGCCTTGGCGCCGTGCAGTGGTACTTCGAGTACGTGCGCATGCGCGAGCTGCTGCGCCTGCGTGGCGGGAAGTCGTCGCGCCGCTAGGGCAGGCCGCGCAGGAACCGGCGGAGGTCGGCCCCGACCTCGGCGTCCTTGAGGCCGTACTCGACGTTGGCCATGAGCCATCCGAGCTTGTGTCCCAGGTCGTGGCGCCGGCCCTCGAAACGCCAGGCGAAGAGGGGGGACTGCTTGACGAGGAGGCGCATGGCGTCGGTGAGCTGGATCTCGCCGCCCCGCCCCGGCTGCGTGTTGGCCAGGTGGTCCATGATGCTTCCATCGAGGACGTATCGGCCCATGATGCCCAGGTCGGAGGGCGCCTCCTCGGGCTTCGGCTTCTCGACCAGGTCCTCGACCTCGTGCAGGCCAGGCTCCACTTCGCGGCGCGGCTTGATGACGCCGTAACTGCTTAGGCGGGCGCGTGGCACGGGCTCGACGGCGATGACGGAGCCCCCCTTCGTCCTGCGGTGCCAATCGACCAGTTGCTTCGTGCAGGACACCTTGGCCTCCATGATGTCGTCGCCCAGCAGGACCGCGAAGGGTTCCCCGGCGACGAACGAGCGGGCGCAGGCCACGGCGTGCCCCAGGCCCTTGGGGGCGCGCTGGCGGACGTAGTAGATGTCAGCCATCTCGCTGATGGCGCGCAGCTGCTCAAGGCGGACGGAGTCGCCCTTCTGCTCCAGGAGGCGCTCCAGCTCGACGGCCTGGTCGAAGTGGTCCTCGATGGCGCGCTTGCCGCGGCCCGTGACGATGCAGATCTCCTTGATGCCGGCCGCGACGCATTCCTCGACGACGTACTGGATGGCCGGCTTGTCGACGACGGGCAGCATCTCCTTGGGGCTTGCCTTCGTCGCGGGCAGGAACCGCGTGCCCAGCCCGGCCGCTGGGATGACAGCCTTCATAGCGAGCCGGCCAATGGGCTGCCCCGCATAAGTCTAGGTGTCCCGTGTCCCCGTCCACCGCGCCCGCCCTGCCTCCCGCGTCCCGCCCACCCGCGTCCTTCCCCGGCCCCGGCATCGCGGTCGTCGGCACCGGATACGTGGGCCTGTGCACCGGTGTTGCCTTCGCCGAGCGCGGCCTCGACGTCACCCTCGTCGACGTGGACCCGCGCAAGGTCGCGATGGTGGCCACCGGCAAGGCCCCGTTCCACGAGCCCGGCCTCGACGAGGCGCTCGCCGCGGCGGTGCGCGCCGGACGCCTCAAGGCAACGGGGGACCTTGCCCAGGCGGTCGCCGGGTGCGGCACCATCATGCTGGCCGTGGGCACTCCCCAGTCCGACGATGGCAGCATGGACCTCACGTACATCCGGGCGGCGGCGCGCCAGGTCGGGCAGGCGCTTGGCAAGGCGCAAGGCCGCCGCCTGGTCGTGGTGAAGAGCACCGTCCTGCCAGGCACGGCGCGGACCGTCGTCGGGCCCGAGGTGGAGGCCGGGCTGGGTGCCTCGTCGGAGCCGTCCCGCTTCGAGCTGGCGTCGAACCCTGAGTTCCTCCGGGAGGGGGCCGCGATGCAGGACGCTCGCAGGCCCGACCGCATCGTCGTGGGCGCAGACTCGCCGGCCGCCCAGCAGGCCTGCCTTTCCCTCTACGCTGCGGACACCTGCCCCAAGGTCGCGGTCGACCTTGCCACCGCGGAGATGATCAAGTACGCCGCCAACGCGATGCTGGCCGTCCGCATCAGCGCCTCGAACGAGCTCGCGAACCTCTGCACCCGCATCGGCGTCGATTGGATGGAGGTCGCCGGGGGCATCGGCCTCGACCCCCGCATCGGGCCCTTGTTCCTGCGCGCTGGTGCCGGCTACGGCGGCTCCTGCTTCCCCAAGGACGTCGCCGCCCTCCGCTCGCACATGGCGCGCATGGGCCTCCCTTCCCGCATCCTCGATGCCACCACGGCGGTGAACGAGGCCCAGCCGCAGGAGGTCGTGCGCCTGGTCCAGGAGGAGCTGGGCGACCTCAAGGGCCGCCGTGTGGCGGTGCTGGGCCTTGCCTTCAAGGAGCTCACGGACGACATCCGCAGCAGCCGCGCCTTCCCCCTGATTGCCGCCCTGCGCAAGGCCGGCGCCGAGGTCGTGGGCCATGACCCGCAGGCGGCCGCGAACTTCGTGAGGGCGGACCCCGCCACCCGCGTCGCCGCCACCTGGCAGGACACGGTGCGGGGCGCGGACGCCGTCGTCTTCCAGGTGGAATGGCCGGAATACAAGGCCATCGAGCCGGGGGCGCTGGCAAAGCTCCTTGGGTCCCCCGTCGTCGTGGATGGCCGGCGGACCCTGGATGCGGCCAAGGCCCGTGCCGCAGGCCTGCGCTACCGCGCCGTCGGGCTGCGGACGGCCTAGGCATGGTCCACGTCTCCGTCATCGTCCCCACGTTCAACCGCGCGCACTCGCTGGAGGGCGCGATCCGCAGCGTGCTGCGGCAGGGCTTCGGCGACATGGAGGTGCTGGTGGTCGACGATGCGTCCACGGACGGAACGGCCGACCTGATGGCGCGCCTCGTGCGGGAGGACCCGCGCATCCAGTACCTGCCGCAGGCGGTCAACCGCGGCGCGGCCGGCGCCCGCAACGTCGCGCTGCCCCTGGCGCGCGGGACGTTCGTGGCCTTCCAGGACTCCGACGACGAATGGACCCCGGGGCGGCTGGTGGCCCTGCTGGCGCCCCTCGAGCAGGACCCTGCCCTAGGCTTCGCTTACGGCGACATGGTGCGCGTGACCCCGCCCGGCAGGGAGTCGCCGTTCCCCGCCCCGGACCTGGCCCCGGGCCAGGTGCTCAACGAGGGGGGCGACGACTATGCCACCGTCGGCATCGGCATCGGCGCCACGGTGGCGCGGAGCTCGGCGCTGCAGGCCATCGGCGGCATGGACACGTCGCTGCAGCGCTTCGAGGACATGGAGTTCCTGCTGCGGCTGCACCTCCGGTTCCCCTCCCGCCACGTCCGCGAGACCGTCCTGCGCTACATCGACTACGGCGAGGGGCTCTCCAGCAACCGGGCGGCCCATGCCGAGGCACGCCTGCGCCTCATGGCCAAGTACCGCGTCCGCGCCCGCAGGTTCCGCGCCCGCCAATACTACCAGGTGGGCCTCAACCTGGCCCATGACCGGCACCTCCTGCGCGGCGCCTGGTACCTTGGCCGCAGCCTCGCCCTGGGACCCTCGCAGGCGCCCCGCGTCGCGCGGGCTCTGCGTGGGGGCCTCGGCCACCGCTTCTCCCGCCGCGCCTAGTCCCTCAGCGGGTGGCGTCGCGCAGCGCCTTGGCGATGGCGGGCGCGACGCCCTGCGCGCTGTAGGAGCGCTCCACAAGCGCGCGCCCCGCGCGGCCCATGCGGTGCCTTGCCGTTGCGTCCCCCAGAAGGCGCGCCAGCGCCTCGGCCCATTCCTCCTGCGTGCCTGCACCGACCCCGACCTCGCCGGCGCCCAGCAGGTCCGCGTTCACGCCGACCGGGGAGGCCACAGCCGGGCACCCGACGGCGAGGTACTGCAGCAGCTTGAAGCCGCACTTCCCGCGGTTCCACGGCGTGTCCTCCAACGGCATGAGGCCGACATCGAAGGAGCGCAGCAGGTCGACCTCCGTCGCCGCGGACCAGGGCACGAACCCCCAACGGTCGGCGGGCACCTGCTCCAGGCGCGGCGGCCGCTCCGCCACCACCCGCAGCCGCGCGCCCGGATGCGCCGCAAGGGCCTGCGCGACACCGGCCTGGATGGCCTCCAGGTTGTGGATGTTGGCGTGCGTCCCGATCCATCCCACCACCAGGGGCGCATCCGCGGCGGGTGGGAGGGGGGCAGGCGTGAACCGTTGCGTGTCGATGGTGGTGGGCACGATGCGCACGTCGTCGCACCACTGCCTGAACCAGTCCGCGAGGAACCGGTTGCCGGCCAGCACGATGCGGCAGCCCTGCGCGATGCGGGCGATCTCGGCGGCGGCCGCGCCCTCGCGCTTGAGGAAGACGGCGTCGTCCACGTCGAACACCCGCGGCGCGCGCGTCCACGCCTCCAGGGTCCGCCGCGTCGAGACGAGCTCCCGCTGCAGCCACGTCACGTCGGCCCGGCGCGTGGCTGCGATGGCGGCCCCCCGTGTCGCCAGCGCCTGCAGGTAGGCGCCCGGGCGGCCCCGCCCCAGGGTCCGGTGGGCGGGGCGGCGCGGGGCATGCTCGCGCACGTCGATGCCGTGGGCGGCAAGCAGCGGGACGTACTGGCGCACCCGGAACCGGGCCGACGGCGTGTCGCGGCCGCGCGTGAGCGCCGCGACACGCAGGGGTCCTGGCGATCCCTCCCCCTGCCCCTCGCCCTGTCCCGCCTCCTTCTCCTCCCCCTTGCCGCCGGCCTCGCGGTGCATCGCGCCTTCACGCCCCCCGCAGGCCCGCCAGCAGCGCGCGCACGCGCTGGGCCGCCTCGGCGGGGTCGTGCTGCGCGGCCACGCGCGCGCAGGCGGCGCGGGCGTCCCGCCAGGGGCCTTCGCCGAACAGCCTGTCGACGGCGGGCGCCAGGCCGGCGGCGTCGCCCTGCAGGAACGTGCCGGCGCCGCTGCGGGCCAGCATGCCGTTGGGGTCGATGTTGAGGCTGACGATGGGGACGCCACTGGCGGCCGCCTCCAGGAAGGTGTTGGGGAAGCCCTCGAAGTCGCTGCAGTTGACCAGGACGCGGCCGTGGGCGTACTGCGCAGGCAGGTCGGTGCGGCGCACGAAGCCGGTCACGGTGACGTTGCCGAGGCGTGCCACGCGCTCATGGAACGCGGCCTGGAACGCGGGTGTCGAGCGCACCTGGCCCACCATGCGGAACCGGCGGTGCGGCAGGGCCTGCGCGAGGTCGAGGAAGAGGTCGGCGCGCTTGGTCTCGTCCTTGATGGTGCCGACCCACAGCACCTCGCTGCCTCCCGCGCGGGGCGTCCAGGGAATGCGGGTGTCGAGGCTGTTGGGGATGATGCTGGCGTGGCGGCGCTCGCGGCGGCGGAGCATGGCGAACTGGGCCTCGGTCTGGCAGACCTGGGCGTCGGCGCGGCGGCGGGCGTGGCGGTACAGCGGCTTGACGCCGGGGGATTCCCTCATGAAGAGACCCTTGAGGTCGGCGTCGCTGGCCCAGTGGAAGACGAAGCGGCGGCGGTGGCGGCGCGCGTAGAGCCAGGTGAGGAACGTGGCGAAGCCTGCGCCCCTTTCGAGGTAGATGTCGGCGTCGGCGGCGCGGAAGGCCT
Organism: Thermoplasmatota archaeon; assembly: GCA_035526765.1. Classification (GTDB taxonomy): domain Archaea; phylum Thermoplasmatota; class E2; order JACPAO01; family JAHFTW01; genus JAHFTW01. The sequence continues at coordinate 31,671 of DATLBS010000025.1, forward strand.
TCCAGAACGAGCGGCTGCGGCGCCAGAACACCCCGATGCGGTTGCGGGCGGGATCGTCGTGGGCGGGGGAGACGAGATGGAGGGTGAAGCCCGGCGGGACCACGAGGTCGTCGGGGGGTGCCGGGGCAAGGGTGACGATGTGGATGTCGTGGTCCGCGGCAAGGTGGTGCGCAAGCAGGTGGTACTGCACCTCGGCGCCCCCCACCATCCCGGTCGGGTCGGAGCGGAACAGGTTCACGATGTTGAAGGAGTAGAACGCCAGCCGCGGCTTGCCGGGCGAAGGTGCCCCGGGGCCGTGCCGCGTCTCGACCGTCAAGCCCGGTTCTCCCGGAACCACTCCACGGTGCGGCGCAGGCCTTCCTTCAGCTCCACGGTGGGGCGGTATCCCAGCAGCTGGCGGGCCCGGTCCAGGGAGGCCTGGGAATCGCGCACGTCGCCGGCGCGCGGCGGGCCGTGCACGACCTTGGAGCGGGAGCCGGCCAGGGCGACGATCTGGCGGGCAAGGGTGTTGAGGTCGGTGCGTCCTGCCGCCCCGATGTTCATCATCTGGCCATCCGACGTGCCGCTGGCGCCGGCCAGGACGTTGGCCTGCACCACGTCGGCGACGTAGGTGAAGTCGCGGCTCTGCGTGCCGTCCCCGTTGACCGTGAGCGTGTCTCCCCCGAGGGCGGCGAGGATCCACCGCGGGATGACAGCGGCGTAGGCGCCGTTGGGGTCCTGGCGGGGGCCGTAGACGTTGAAGTAGCGCAACGCCGTGGTCCTGAGCCCGTAGACCTTGGTGTACGCGGCGCAGTAGTGCTCGGACGCGAGCTTCGTCACGGCGTAAGGGCTCAGGGGGGCTGGCACCATGCCTTCGTGCTTGGGCAGCGTCGGGGTGTCCCCGTAGGCGCTGCTGCTGGCGGCGAAGACGACCTTGCGCGCGCCCGCCGCCCGCGCCGCCTCGAGGACGCGCAGCGTCCCCGTGAGGTTGACCTCGTGCGACGTGACGGGGTCCTCCACGCTGCGTGGCACCGAGCCGAGGGCGCCCTGGTGGTAGACGACCTCGCAGCCCGCGATCGCCTTCCTGAGGGCCCTCGCGTCCAGGATGGAGGCCTTGTGGAACGTCGCCTTCTTCGGCACGTTGCCGGCATGCCCCGTGGCCAGGTCGTCGAGGACGTGCACCTCGTGGCCGTCGGCAAGGAGGCGGTCGGCCAGGTTGGACCCGATGAAGCCGGCGCCGCCCGTGACGAGGGCCTTCATGCTACTCCGTCTTGCGGCGCCCGATGCCGCGGTAGATGAAGCCCGCCTGGCGCGCCGCGGCGGGCGCGACGACGTTGCGCGTGTCGATGAGGGCGCAGGGCTTCGCAGCCCCGGAGGCCACGTCCTTGAGGTCCAGCCTGCGGAACTCGTCATGGTCGGTGACGATGGCGATGGCGTGGGCGCCCTTGAGTGCCGCCTTGAGGGGGACGTTGGGCAGCCCGAAGTGGTGCTGCACCTCCTCGGTGTCGATGTAGGGGTCGCACAGCCTCAGGTCGGCCCCCAGCCGCTGCAGCTCGCGCACGACCGTCTCGGCGGGAGATTCGCGCACGTCGCCCGTGTTGGCCTTGTAGCTCAAGCCGAGGACTGCGACCTTGCTGCCCTTGACGGGGCGGCCTGCCTCGTTGAGGGCCTGGGTGAGCAGGCCGACGGTGTGCAGGGGCATGTGGTCGTTGACGGCGCGGCCGGCGAGGATGACGCGGGGGCTGTAGCCGAGGCGCTCGGCGAGGCTGGTGAGGTAGTACGGGTCGACGGGCAGGCAGTGGCCACCGACACCGGGGCCGGGGGTGTACTTGACGAAGTTCCACTTGGTGGCGGCGGCGTCGAGGACCTCGTGGACGTCGATGTCCAGTCGCTCGAAGATGAGGGCCAGCTCGTTGACGAGGGCGATGTTGAGGTCGCGCTGGATGTTCTCGATGACCTTGGCGGCCTCCGCGGTCCGGAGGTCGCGCACGCGGGTGATCTTGCCTCCGTTGAGGGTGCCGTACAGGGCCGCGCACACCTCCGTCCACTCGGGGCCGATGGCGCCCACGACGCGCACGACGTTGGCGAGGGTGTGGTTGGGGTCGCCGGGGTTGTAGCGCTCGGGGCAGTAGCCGACGCCGAAGTCCTTGCCCGCCGTGAGCCCGGATTCCTTCTCGCAGGCCGTGATGACGTAGTCCTCCGTGGTGCCGGGGTAGGTGGTGGACTCGAGGATGACCAGCTGGCCCTTCCGGAGCCCCTTGGCGGCCGAGGCGGAGGCGGTGGCGACGTACGAGAGGTCCGGCTGCTTCGACGGCAGCACCGGGGTGGGCACGATCAGCAGGACGACGTCACTGGCGCCGCACGCCTGGACGACGTCGGTGGTGGCCGTGAGGTGGCCGGACCTGACGGTGGCCGCGACGTCGGCGTCGAGGCCCAGGTCGGTGAGCGGCGAGACGCCCTTCTGCAGGGCGGCCACCTTCTTCTGCGACAGGTCGGCCCCGATGACGGGGAACCCCGCCTTGGCGAAGGCGACCGCGGTCGGCAGGCCCACGTAGCCAAGCCCCACGACGCAGATGGTGGCCTTGCGCGCCCGGACCTTCCTGAGCAGGGCGGCGGCATGCGGGTTGCCGGAGGCTGGGGACGCGGGGGACGCGGGGGACGCGCGGGACTTGGTGGGCACGATGGGCCTCGGCGGACTCACCTTAGCGGCGGCCTGGCTTTTGCCTTTCCGCCAGGGCATCCGCGTACACGCCGAGGTACGCCTCGGCCAGGCGGGCGAGGCTGTAGTGCCCGCGGGCGCGCCTGGCCGCCGCCTGGCCCGTGCGCTCCGCGAGGCGGGGGTCCCGGAGGTAGCGCAGGAGCGCGGCCGCCAGCGCGGGAGGGTCGCGCGGCGGCACGGTCACGCCGCCGTCGCCCACGATCTCCTCGAGGCCGGCCGTGGTGACCACGGGCTTGGCGCAGGCCATCGCCTCCACGAGGGAGATGGGGAAGCCTTCCTTGAGGGACGGGAGCGTGAACACCTGGCAGGCGCGCAGCAGGGCGGCCGCCTCCGCCTGCGCCGTGAAGGGGAGGAAGCGGACGTTGCGCAGGCCCAGGCGTGCCGCCTTCTCCTCCATCGCGGCCTTCAGGGGGCCCTCGCCCACGAGGAGGAGCCCGGCCGCCGGGGCCTGCGCCTCGACGAGGGCCCATGCCTCCAGGAGGTAGCGGATCCCCTTCTCCTCGACGTGGCGGCCGAGCCAGAGCGCCTGCGCCGCCTGGGCGGGGCCCGGGTGGAACAGCCGCTCGTTGTAGCTGTTGAACAGGGTCACGGTCCGCTCCGGGGGTGCCCCGTACCGCAGCACCTCCAGGCGGTCGGCGGCGGTGAGGCAGACGATCCTGTCGGCGCGCCGGAAGAGGAAACGGGACACGGTCCGAAGCCAGACCTCCTGCAGCAGGTTGACGGACCGCGAGCGGACGGCGCGCACCCCATGCACGGACAGCACGGTCGCCTTGCCGGCCCGGCGCGCGCCCAGCAGGCCGAACAGGCTCGTGAAGAACAGGTGCGACCGCAGGTGCACGACGGGAGCGGGGGAAGCGCGGACGGCGGCCCGGATGCGCCAGGCGAACGGGTTGCCGGCGGTCCCGATGCGGTCCCAGGGCAGCCGGGGGAACCGGTGCCTGACCAGCCCGTACAGCACCTCGACCTGCTCCGCCGATTCAGGGGGGCGCGCATAGTCGACGGTGTGGACCTCGACGCCCACGCCACGCCGCTGCAGCAGGTTCGCCAGCTCGTGGGCGCCGATGGGGGCGCCGCCGAGGATGTACGGGTAGAGCGCCTGGGTCACGATGCACACGCGGTCCACGGGCGGGGCTGGCGCAGGTGCGGCCGGGGATGCGGTGGCCCTGGCCTCCTTGCGAGGTGCACGCGTGGCGGCGCTCAAGGGCTGGCCCCCACGGTGCCACGCAGCACTTCCAGGGTCCGCTGCGCGACCGCGTCCCAGGTCTGCCCGGCGCTGCGCTGGTGGTTGGCAGCCCCCAGCCGGGCGCGCAGCGCCGCATCGGCCAGGACGCCCACGAGGGCCTGCGCGAGGGCGGCCGCGTCGCCCGGCGGCACGAGGATCCCGTTGTCGGGCCCGACCATGGCGCGCAGCTGCGGCAGGTCGCTGGCCACCACCGGCAGCCCGCAGGCGCCGGCCTCGAGGACGACGAGGGGGAAGGTCTCGCTCCGGCTGGGAAGCACGAGGATGTCGCTGGCCGCGTAGTGGTCCCCCTTGCCCTTGTGCACGAAGCCGGCGAAGCGCACGCGCCCCGCAAGGCCGAGCGCCGTGGCCTGCGCCTCGTACTCGTGGCGGTAGGGGCCGTCTCCCAGGACCAGCAGGTGCGCGTCGGGCAGGCTGCGCGCGACCTCGGCCCATGCCGCCAGCAGGACATCGACCCCCTTGATGGGGTTCAGCGCACCCACGAAAAGGGCCACGGGAGCCCCGGGCGGGATTCCAAGCTCCCGGCGCAGCGCCTCGCGCCCCCGCCCAGGCTGGAGCGGGACGGGGTCGATGCCGTTGGGGATGACGTGGACCTTCGCGAGCACCGGCGCCAGCAGGGGAGAGGCATCGACGACCGCATGCGACAACGCGATGACGGCGGCGGCGCGGCGCAGGATGCGGGGGCCCAGGTGGCGCGTCTGCGCGGCCACGGCCAGGCGCCGCAGCGGGGAGCCGAACCCGGACACGTAGTCGCCATGGTGCGTGACCACCAGAGGGACCTTCCAGCGGCGGGCGCACACCATGGCCGCCCACGGCGCAGGCTGGCTTCCCATCTGCGCCAGCACGACCGTGGGGGCCGGGTCGGGCCGCGCCGCCCGGAACAGGCCGGGCGCGAAGGGCGCCTCCCCGACCTTGGCGCGCGGCCGCGCGAGGTGGACCTGCAGCCGCCCGCGCTCGCCCTCCAGGGTGCCGGCCTGTGGCGCGCTGGCGAACACGTGGACGAAGGTGCCCGCGCGGGCCAGGGCGTGCGCCAGCGCGAGGGTGGCCATCTGGACGCCGCCGAAGGGGCGGTCCCCGGCGACGCGCAGGTCCTCGCCCAGCTCGGGCAGCTCGTTGGCGAACAGGGCCACGACCAGGGGCTGCCCCGGCTGCTTGGCGTGGACCCCCACGCGCACGGCATGGGCGCTGGCCGGCTATAAGCCGGCGGCGGGGGCGGGGGGCGCGGCATCCTGGTGGCCAGCGCGCTCCTCCGCCCTCATGCAGGCAATGGGGAACCGGCGCCGAACCGTTAAATAAGAACCAAATGTCGAACAGGATTGGCCACAGTGGAGATGGCGACCCCCGAGCGGCAGAATGGACATGCGTCCCCGTGGACGGCGCCAGCCCTCGACCTCGCAGCGGGCACGCGCCTGCAGGACCCCACCTTCGCCCGCAACGTCGTGCTCCTCGTGATGGCCAACGCCGCCACCGTGGCCCTCATCGTGCGCCACTACTTCCCCGGCAAGACCTCCGTGATCGTCACCGCGGGGGCCCTCACCCTGGTGCTGGCCAGCGCCGTCGTGCTGACCTGGTCCCACCGCAAGCGCCTTTCCTCGTGGGCCGTCCTGGTGCTGGGCCTCCTGGTGTCCCGCGAGCTCGTGTTCCTCTCGACCGGCATCGTCTTCGGCGTGCGCGACGCCGGCACCCACATCTTCGGGCAGACCCTCGGCATCCTGCAGGGCAGCCACATCCCGATGGGGGACACGTACACCTACTTCCCCGGGATCCACATCCTGCTGTCGACGGCCAAGCTGTTCACCGGCCTCGAGGCCTGGAACGCGGCGGCCGTGCTCGCGCCCATCCTGGCCCTTGCCACCTGCACCCTCGTGGTCCTGACCGCGCGCGCCTTGCGGCCCGGCAGCGAGTTCCTCGTCGGCGTCCTCTTCATCGCCGCCCCCACGGCGGCCGTCATCGGCACGCTGTACCAGCCCATGACGGTCTCGGTCCTCTTCTTCGCGGCCCTCGCGTACCTCGTGGCCCGGGCCGACGAGCTGGCCTTCCGCCGCACCCTCTTCGTGGCCCTGGGCATCGTGCTGACGCTGGTGCACCCGTACTCGGCCGCCACGATGGACGGCGCCCTGCTGCTGATGGCCATCGCCGACGCCGTCATCAACCGCCGCCGGACGTTCCTCGCGCCCGCCATCGCGGTGTTCCTCTTCACGTTCGTGTACACCGGCTTCGTCGCCGGGGACCTCGAGTTCTTCACGTCCCTGTTCCGCTTCAACATCTTCAGCCCCGCCACGACGCCCGAGGGCTCCGGCACCGTGTTCAAGCCACCTCGCCCCATCCCGCCCACCTGGGCCTACCGCATCGTGAACCAGGTCGCGCTCCTGGGCGTCCTCGTGCCCGCCGCCCTCGGCTGGATCCTGACGCTGCGCGAGCGCCGCGGGCGCCCCACGTCCCAGCACCTGCTGGCCGTCGGCCTCGGGGCCCTGTTCGCGCTCGGGCTGCTGTTCGCCTTCGTGCTGCAGTCCCGCGTCATCGCCCTGGCCTCCATCGTCCTGGCCCTGTACGCGGCCTGGGGCTACGCAAGGTTCCCCCGCAACGTGACCTACGCCATCCTTCCCATCGTGCTCCTCTGCGCCCTCACCTCGGCCACGGCCACCGCCTCCTACTTCCCGTGGTCGGAGGGGGACCAGAACCTGCAGCCGCTGCAGCAGCAGGACGAGATGGGCTCCCTCATGGGCTTCTACTACGGCAAGGTCCTCACGGGCCACAACGACGCCAAGGACGTGCGCGTCGTCTCCTCCGACATCATCTTCCACAAGGACCGGTTCGTCGGCGGCCTGCGCCCCTTCACCACGATGCAGGAGCCCGGCGCCCCCCATGCCGACTACTTCCTCTGGCGGGATTCCGCCGACGTCTTCGGCTACTCGCTCACCGCCTCGGGCGGCACCCTCGAGGCCAAGCTGTACACCCCGTACCCCACTGGGGAGCAGCACCGCATGCTCGTGTTCACGGACCGCATCGCCCAGTTCGGGGAGTACCAGGTGTACCAGGCATGAGCCCGGACCCGCTCCCCCAAACGGCCACGGCCCCTGCCCCGCGCCGGAACGCCACGTCCGCGCCCGTCGACCTCGTGGCCGTGGCCGTGGCCGGCCTTCTGGCCATGGCCGCCGTCCTGCTGCGCCTCGACCCGTGGCGGCTCGCGCTGGGCTGGCTCCTGCCCGTGCTCCTGCCGGGGTACGCCTTCGTCGCATGGCTGTACCCGGCCCGCCGCGGCAACGCCGCCTGCGCCCGCTGCCTGGGCGCGTGGGAGCGCGCGGCCCTCGGCGTCGTGGCCTCCGTCGCGCTCACCATCGTGACCGGTGTGGCCCTGAACTTCCTGCCCTCCGGCATCACGCTGGCCACCATGGCGTACGGCCTCGGGATCCTGACCCTCGCGTTCCTGGTGCTGGCGGCCAACAGCCGGCTGGCCCTCGTGGCGGACGACCGGCCGGTCTTCGCCTGGCGCACCGCCCCCGCGGGCGGCCTTGCGCGCACGGGCCTTGGCATGGGGGCCCTCCTGGCGGTCTCCTTCGTGGGCCTGCTGGTGGCCGTGGTCGCGTTCCCCGTTGCACCCGCCGAGGACTCCTACTCCAGCCTCTACCTGCTGGGCGCGGGCGGCAAACCGCAGTGCCTCCCCAGCCTGTACACGGAAGGGGAGTTCCGCATCCGCGCCCCTGCCGACGTCACGTGCCCCGCCTTCGGTGGCAACGTCACCATCGGCGTCGTGAACCACGAGCACAAGACGGTGGCGTACCGCATGCAGGTGTTCTGGTCGGACCCCACGGCCACGGACATCGCCGCCTCCGTCTCCACGGCGCACGTGGCGACCCTGGACGCCGTCCTGGCCCCGATGCCGACGCCCAACGCGCGCTCAGGCCACGAGCAGCAGCACGAGCACGCCGTCCCCCTTTCGCCGCCCCCCGCGGCGGGCGCGCACCGCCTCAACGTGCACCTCTTCAAGGACCTGGGCAGCGGCTTCCCCCCCGTCGCCGACCAGTACCTCTACTTCTACGTCGACGCGACGTGAACCGCCACGCCTCCTGGCGGAAAGGCCGGCTGCTCACTCGACGGTGACGCTCTTGGCCAGGTTCCGCGGCCGGTCGATGGGGCGGCCCAGCAGCGCCGCGGCATGGTAGGCCAGGAGCTGCCCCGCGAGGCTGAACGACAACGCCGCGAGGCTGGGCTCCGTCGCGGGGGCCTGGAACACGGAATCCATGGCGCCCAGGAGTTCGTCCGGCACGCCTTGCGCGATGACGTGCGACGGGGCGCCGCGGGCCTGCACCTCCACGACGCTGGACCAGATGGGGCCCTTGGCGGAGCCCGTGGACTCGAAGAAGATGCAGGGGGTCCGCTCGTCCAGGAGGGCGAACGGGCCATGCTTGAGGTCCGCGGCGCCGAAGCCCTCCGCGTGGCGATACGTGATCTCCTTGAACTTGAGGGCGGCCTCGAGGGCGGTGGCCACGTGCACGCCGCGGCCGAGGAAGAACAGGCTGTGGCCGCCCGTCAGTCTGCCGGCCAGCTCCTTGATGTCCTTGTCCTTGCCCAGGACGCCGTCGAGGACGCGGGGCAGGTGGTCCAGCTCGCGCGCGATCTCGAGGAGGCGGTGCTGCGGCAGCTGGCGGGTGCGGAGCGCGAGACCGAGGGCCAGGAGCGCGAGGACCGCGGCCTGCCCCAGGAACGTCTTGGTCGCGGCGACGCCGACCTCGGGGCCGACGCGCAGCAGGATGGTGTCGTCCGCCATGCGGTGGAGCGAGCTGCCCTGCACGTTGGTGATGGCCAGCACGGGCAGGCCCGCGCCCTGGATGTGCCGCATCGCCTCGAGGGTGTCGTAGGTCTCGCCGCTCTGGCTGACGCCCACGTACAGGGTGCCTTCGGCGTCGAGGATGGGGCGGTCCTTGATCTCGCTGGCCGGGATGGCTTCCGCGGCGATCCCCGCCCACGACTCGATGAAGTGCCGGCCCATGATGGCCGCGTGCAGGCTGGTGCCGCATCCCACGAGGCGGATGCGGCGGACGCGCCCCAGCAGCTGGGGGTCGATGTCGAGGTCGACGGACAGGGGCTCCAGGTGGATGCGGCCAGCCAGGCACTGGTTGAGCGCCGTGGGGGCCTCGAAGATCTCCTTGAGCATGTAGTGCGCGTAACCGGCCTTCTCCGCCTGCCGCACGTCCCAGTCCACCGTCGTGATGGGGGGCGACTTGGGCTTGCCGTCCGCCCCGAACAGCCGCAGGCCGGTGGCGTCCGCGATGCCGTGGTCGCCATCGTCGAGGTGCACGAAGCGGCGGGTCTGCGCGAGGACGGCAGTGGCATCGCTGGCCAGCAGGATGGCCCCGTCGTCGCACAGGCCCACCAGCAGTGGGGCGCGGTTGCGGGCGAAGCAGAGCGTCTGCGCCTTCGAGTCCAGCAGGACCATGGCCCAGGAGCCTTCCAGCCCCTGCAGCATCGCCTGCAGCGCTTCAAGGGGGCCCTTGCCGCTGCGGTGGTGCTCGTACAGGTGGACCAGGAGCTCGGTGTCGGTCTCGCTCTGAAGGGTGTGGCCCTCCGCCAGCATGCGGGCACGCAGGGCGTGGAAGCCCGCGATGGTGCCATTGTGCACGACCGCGTAGCGGCCGGTGCCGTCCAGGTGGGGGTGCGCGTTGGCCTTGGTGACGCCGCCGTGGGTGGCCCAGCGGGTGTGCCCGATGGCCAGCGTCTCGCTGGCTGAGGGCACCGGCGGCAGGTCGACGACGCGGCCGACGTCCTTGACGACATGGACGCCGTTGTCATGCCAGGCGATGCCGGCCGAGTCGTAGCCGCGGTACTCGAGCCGGATGAGGCCGTCGCGCACGATGTGGGCGGCCCCCTTCTTGCCGAGGACGCCGACGATGCCGCACATGCTAGACGGCCACCCCGTTGTCGGGGACGGTCTGGACCGTGCGGCCGGCGGCCACCCGCGCGCCGCGTCCGATGCGCCCCTCGGGCCCGACGGCGGAGCCCGCCTCAAGGCGCGCGTCCGTGCCCACGATGAGGCCTAGCCCGCCCTCCAGGCGGACCATGGCGCCGATGGAGGCGCCGTTGTCCAGGACGGCGTTCTCGACGCGGCTGTGGCTGCCCACCGTGACGTTGCTGCCGACGGCGGCCCTCGACAGGAGCGTGAAGGGCTCGATGCGGACATGGTTGCGCAGGGCCGTGCCGGGCAGGAGGACCGCGTGGGGGCCCACCTCGCAGTTCGCGCCGATGTGGACGGGGCCATGCAGGACCGAGCCGGCGCGCACGACGCTGCCGGGGCCCAGCTCGACGGGGCCGATGACCTGGGCGCCCGCCTCGATGGTCCCTTCGCGGGCATCCTCGATGCCGGCCATGAGGCGGCCATGCAGCTCCAGGAGGTCCTGCAGCTCGATGACGTCGATGTACTCGCCGGGGCGTGCCTGCACCGCAGCCCATGGGCCGTGCGCGTGCAGGTCGGCGCGGATGGCGTCGCGCAGGCTGTAGTCGACGCCTTCCAGGTGCTCGAGGAGGCGGCGATGCAGGAGGTAGGCCCCCCCGCTCGCGATGGTGGCGTCGCCGGGGTGCTCCAGCATGTCCACGACCTTGCCTTGGCGCAGCACGGGCGTGCCATGCCGCATGGAGCGCAGGTCGGGCACCTGCACGAGGCTGGGGGACTTGTTGTCCATGAGGCGGCGCAGGAGGTCCGGGTCGTACCAGGCGTCCGCGGGCAGGAGCAGGATCCACTCCTTGCGGAACATCGTGGCCGCCTGCGCCAGGGCGTGCCCGGGGCCGAGCTGGCGCTCCTGGTGGACGTACTCGACCTTGATGCCGAAGGCCGTGCCGTCGCCCACGTAGGCCCGCACCCGGTCGTGGCCGTGGCCCACGACCAGGATCGCCTCCGTGACGCCCAGGTGGGAGAGGTTGCCCAGCAGGTGATGGATCATGGGGCGCCCCGCCGCGTTGAGCATGCTCTTGGGGCGGTCGTGGGTGAGGGGACGCAGCCGCATGCCGCGGCCGGCGGCGAGGATGACGACCTGCATCGGCCCTGATGCACCTGCGGGGGCCACTTGAAGGTGACTCCCTGGGGTTCCTGGAGCCGGACCTTTACCCGGCCTCCAGGGTCGGGCGGGTCGGGGCTAGGTTGCCCAGCGGCGCCCCATGGCTGCGCACACCAGCAGGAGGCCGGCGAACATGATTCCCGCCGCGGGGCCCTTCTTGGTGGTGCTGGTGGTCTCGGGAACCGTCGCCTGGATCTCGAGGGGCGGGCTGTCGTTGTTGCCCTCGTTGGCCTCCTGCATGGTGTTCGTCCAGTCCGCGCTGGCCTTGACGATGTGCTTGCCGGGAGCAATGGTCGCCGCTGGAGTGTGGGTGACGGTCTGGGATTGGCCGGCCGCCAGTGCTCCGACGGGCAGATCCACGAGGAATCCCTCGTCGAGGAAGATGCGCACCATGCCGGCGGCGGCGGGTTCCGTGCCGATGTTCTTCACGAGGACGACGACGCTCAACGCGGTGGCGCTGGCCACGGTGGCGGTGAGGTCGGCGCGGGGCGGGACCTTGGGGCCGAACATGTAGGTCGTGCCGTCCGTGGCGGAGACGATGACGCGGTCGCCGTCGATGGCGGGGGAGCTGGAGATCGAGGCCTTGGTCTGGAAGGTCTTGAGGATGGAGCCGTTCGCGGCAGAGAGCCAGTACATCTTCGTGTCCTCCGAGCCAATGACCACGATGCCGTTGGCGACGGCGGGGCTGCCGGTGACCGGCTTGATCGAGGTTCCGGTGGCCGATTGCTCCCACACCTTGGCGCCGGTGGCCGCGTTGAGGCCGTAGACATGGCCGTTGTTGGCGCCCACGAACACGCGGCTGCCCGAGTTGGCGGGGCTTGACGCGACCTTGCTGACCTGCGTCTCGCCCGTCGTTGCGTCGACGACGCTGGGGACCTGGTACTTCCAGGTCGGGTTGTTCGTGGCGGGGACCGAACCTGTCCCGCTGGGGCAGGTCGTGGGGGTCGGGCCGCTGGTCACGAAGTTGTAGACGCTGCCGTCGTACGACCCCACGACGACGTGGTTGGGGTTGCCCAAGATCACAGACGGCGCGCCGACCACGATGTCGCCCACTTTGTAGAACCACTGCGCCGCCGTCGTCTGGCCGTTGCCGTTCTCGTCGACGGCGATGACGTAGTGGTTGAAGGAGCCGAAGATGACCTTGCCGTCCACGACGGCGGCGGCGCCGCGGATTGCGCCCGGGGCCAGGGGCGTCTGGCAGGCGCCTGGACCTGTCGTGCCGCCGCTCACGAACACCGTGTAGGTCGTGCTCATCGTGTAGGTCCACAGCAGGGTCAAGGAGCTCGCAAGGTAGGCCTTCATCTCGCCGGCCTCGGTGCCGATGAAGAGCTTGCCCTCGTGCTCGCGGATGGAGGAGCGGGTGGCCCCCACGGCGCTTGCGGCGGAGTCCTCCACGCGGCCGTCCCGGAGATTGAACGCCTTGAGGTTGCCTTGGCTGTCGACCACGTAGACCCGCTCCCCCGCGATGGCGGGCGTGCCGTAGATGGGAGCGGGCATGCGGTAGCTCCAGATCTGGTGGCCAGACTCCACGTCGAGGGCGCGCACCAGGCCGCCGTTGGCGGGAGTGCTGGTGGCGGAGCCGAGGTCGGCCGTGACGAGGATGCCGTCCTTGATGACAGGACTGGACTGCACCTGCGCGTTGGCCAATGTGCGGTTGTTCCACCAGACGTCCTGGTAGACCGGGTACGAGGAGTTCGGGATGTATCCCGTGCCGCGGGCGTCGGCGTGGAAGGAGGCCCAGTCGGCGTCGGCGGCGGGCGCAAGGGCGGCGGCCATCAGCAGCAGGGCGGCCAGGGGGCGGAGCATGCACCCCCGATGCGGGCGCCGCGTAATAGCCCCAGCGGGAGGGAACCGGTCCCATGGCGGCCGGGTCGGCACGTTCATGTCCCCCATGGCAATCGCCGCATGGATAGACCCATGCGCCGCATCCTCGCCTCCACCGCCTTGCTCCTGACCGCCCTCCTCTCCGGCTGCGCCAGCTCCGGCACTGGCACCCTCGACGTGCAGGCCACCGACGCGCCCGACAACCTGGGCGACTTCGCGAACCTCATGATCACGGTGTCCTCCATCGACGTGCAGGGCAGCGGCGGGGCGCACTCGTACAACCCCAGCCACCCCACCTTCGACCTCACGAAGCTGAAGGACGGCAACACCACCAGCCTGTTCAGGGACCAGGTCGCCGTGGGCAACTACAGCAAGATGGAGTTCAAGATCAGCAGCGCCGTCGGCATCCTGAACTCGAACGGCACCCAGGTCGACGTGAAGGTGCCCAGCGGCACCATGTTCGTCAACCAGCACTTCGCGGTGTCCGAAGGCTCCACGACCACCTTCGTCTTCGACATCCACGTCGTGCGGCAGGGCAATGGCGGCTACAGCCTGCAGCCCAACGCCTCCGGCTCCAAGGTGAAGTAGCCCGTCCCGTGGCCGTGGTAGATGGGGTGAGGGGCCAGCGCCGCCGGCGGGTGCGGGAAACGCTACGCAAGGTAGCACACAGGCGGGGCGACGAAGGTGTGCGTACCCAACGGCTGGCCCGTGGCGCCGTCCACGAGGCGCAACTCGACCCGGGGCACTGGAAGGTCCGTGCACACGCGCAGGGAGTCTCCGGCCAGGAGGTCGCCCGAGGCGGCGATGGGGGCGCCCTGAAGGGGCACCGGAACGCCGGCGGAGGCTGGTCCGTTCAGCGCGATGCGGCCGGGCACCGAGAGGAACGCCAGCACCCGCGAGAGGGGGACGGGGTCGGCCCGGACGACCTGGAGGCCATCGCTGCCCTGCGGGAACGTCGTCACCTGGGCGGGGGGAGCGGAAGCCCCGGCCGCGCCGTGGGAGAAGGCGAAGACGACGGCGAAGAAGACCGTCGTGAGGGCCAGGGCGATGGCCATGAAGGTGAAGGTGGAGACGACTCCTCCTGCGTGCCGGGTGGCCAGCCCGACGGCCCGCTTGGAGACGTAGGGGTTGGACGGAATCCGGGGGAAGGGCATTGGGACGCCTGGCCAGGATTCACTTTGGACCTGGTTGTATATAAGGACCGGGCGAGCGGCTCTTCAAGCGTCCCAAGACCTCGGCATCCGACACTCAAGGCCACGAAACCCTTGGGCTGGGACCAAAGTGGCGGTCGTGGCTCCAAATCGCGTCCGCCTGGATCGCCAGGCTCACGCGCATTTCGCAAGCTGGGCGAACGAGCTGGCGGCCACGACGCGGTTGGTCACGGGATCCTGCAGGAGGACCAGCACGTTGGCGGAGGCGGCCTCGCCGCAGAAGGACACCGTGTCGCCGCCGGAGAGGACCCCGGTCGCTCCCAGCGGCACCAGGACGGCGGCAGGCAGCGGCGTGGAGCCGGGCCCGGCCGGGGAATTGTAGGAGAAACGCCCCGGCACCGACATCTCGACGAGGATGCGGGAGCGGTCGAGGCCGACGTCGGCGTGCAGGAACGTGAGGGTGTCGTGGGCCTCGTCGCGGGCGGGCACCACGGCGGGGGCGCGCTCGTCCAGGTGGGTGTTGCGGATGGCGATGAACACGAGGAACGCGGCGGCGGTGAGGACGAAGGTCATGCCGATGGTGATGAGGGCGGACATGACCGGGGTGACGGCTGCCTGCGCCATGGTGAAGTTGCGGGGTGGAAGGAGTGGGCGAAGGAAGGTCATGGCTCCCCTTACGTGCAGGCAACCATGTAGGCGAATGTGTCGGTTGCGACGATGCGGTTCGTGATGGGATCCTGGACGAGGACCTTCACGTTGCTGGCGGCGGTGTCCGCGCAGAAGTACAGGTTGTCGCCTCCCGCAACATTCCCCACGGCACCAAGGGGCACCAGCGTGTTGGCGGGAAGTGCAGTAGAACTCGAACTGGCCAGTGAATTGTAGCCGAAATGGCCCGCGACGGACATCTCGATGCGGAGTCGCGCGAGGGGCAAGGAGGGGTCGGCGCGCACGACCACCAACCGGTCACTTGTCTCCTCGCGGCTGGGAACGAACAATGGGGATTCGGCAGGCGGCTTGCTCAATCCTCCCACGAAGAGCATGACGGTGGCCGTCAGCACGACCGTGATGCCTACCATGACGACGGTGGCGATGACTGGTGAGACCGCCTCCGTGGAGGCTTCTGCTGCCATGCTTGTACCTCGACCCCGCCCCACATAAGGGGCGGGAGGCAAGTCCAAATACCAAAATAAACGGCTCAGGTAAAGGAGCCGCTGTACAGGAGAAACTTGTGCTCGATATCCGTGATGGTGATGGTCCCCCCTTGCGTGCAGGTCAATTGATCGCCTGCCTGAAGCGGGCCCGTGGCGCGCGACCACGTGCACGGGCTGGCACTGTGGGATGTGCCGCCCACGGCCAGATTTTCCATGACGATTGGGCCGCGGACTACCGAGATGACCGTCAAGACCCCGCCCGGGACGCTGCCCCGCTCCTCCGAGTAAAATGTGATCTGCTCATGCTGGGATGTGGTGCCAGTCTTGTCAGAAACCAAGAAGACGACTCCCGCAAGAACCACGGTGATGGAGACCGCAAGGACGGTCCCGACGACGGGGCTCACCCCTTCAGAATCGTCTGAGAACCGGTTGCGGGCCGCCATGATGCTGAAGTCTCCGACGTCCAAGCGCCTTATATGAATAGAAACAACATGTATAAATATCAACGGATGGCGCAAAGGGGGGAAGAGGGGAGAAGAAAAAATTGCTTTACTGGAAGTCTCCAGTGTAGAGCAGCGTGTTGGTGCCGGTCTCACTGATGGTGATGGTGCCGATCCCAGTCGCGGCCGGCGTCCCACCTGCGCCACAGGTGATCTGGTCTCCTGCCTTCAGCGTGGCTGTGCCTGCGCCGCCCGTGCCCTCGAGCGCCTTGTTGGTGCCAATGAGGACATTGTTGATCTTGCAGTTTTGACCGTTCGCAGCCACTGCGGTGCCACCTAGGACGACGTTCTTCAGCAACACCGGGCCGTTCGTCACGCTCACCACGGTCAGGGTTCCACCTGGCGTGGATCCCTGTTCGTCCTTGGTGAAGGCAATCTGCGGGGAGGCGGTGTTGGCGCCCTTGCTAAGGTTGCTGACGAGGACGAACACGACCGCCGCGAGGACGACCGTGATTGCCACCATCAGGATGACGCCGATGACCGGGGAAACGGCCTCGTCGTTTGCCTTGAAGGCTTGGTTCGCTTTCATGTGGGTTGTTCCTGTTCCCGTAATGAGAACATCTGTGGATTCAGATGGCGGATATAGACCAGATATGCGAAGCTCTATATGGCGAAAAACGGGGAAATTCGCCGAGCAAAAAAATAGGAAGAAGGGAGAAGGGTATGTTTCCAGGCTTACTGGAAGTCGCCAGTGTAGAGCAGCGTGTTGGTGCCGGTCTCACTGATGGTGATGGTGCCGATGCCGGTCGCGGCAGGGGTGCCGCCAGCGGCGCACGAGATCTGGTCGCCGGCCTTGAGGGTGGCGGTGCCGGTGGAGGCCTCGAGGGCCTTGGTCGTGGCGATGGCGACGTTGTTGATCTTGCAGTTGCCACCGTCAGCGGCGACAGCGGTGCCGCCGAGGACGACGTTCTTCAGCAGGATCGGGCCGTTCGTCACGCTGACGACGGTCAGGCTGCCGCCGGGGTTGGCGCCGTTCTCGTCCTTGGTGAAGGCCACCTGGGGCGAGGCGGTGTTGGCGCCCTTGCTGAGGTTGCTGACGAGGACGAACACGACCGCCGCGAGGACGACCGTGATTGCCACCATCAGGATGACGCCGATGACCGGGGAAACGGCCTCGTCGTTTGCCTTGAAGGCTTGGTTCGCTTTCATGTGTGTTGTTCCTGCCCAGGTTGCCCCGGGCAAACCCCGCAGGGGGGCGGGCAGCATTTAGACATGACGACTAACGGCTCTATTGCCGAAAAGTGTGCAGTGGAAGGCACGCTTCTCCTGGAGAATGGGCCGCTTCACGAAAGCGACCAATGGGACTCCGATGGCCATAGTGGACCCTTGCGTGGCCCTTGGGGACCGGCCCCGCGGGGGGGAGGACGCGGCCTCGCCTGACATGTCCGGCGCCGTTGCCCACACCGTCGGTTCCACGCGAATGAGAGGGGTCGCATGAGGCACCCGCTGCAAAGGCCGTCCTGAGGGGCAGTGGCAACCCCTTGGGTTCGCGTCGGCACTCCGAGATGCAGACGACCGGATGGATCCTGCTGCGGGCTGGACAGGCGCTGGCCCTTCCACTAAACTCAGTTTCCTCGTTCACGACCCTCCATTCCCCACGCCGCCGCATTGTGGACAGGCGCTGGCCCGTGCGGGTTCGCGACGCCCCTCCATGGCGCTAACCCGGGGGCCCGGAATCACGTCAAGTGCGATTCCCGACGGTTGACGAGCGATTGCAATCCACGAAGATCTCCTGGAACGCACCGGAGGGCATGAGGGGCTCCTGAACCGGGGAGCCCTCGAATCCGGCACTCGCGCGGGCCGAATGGGTGTCCATTCTACGAAGCGGACGACCTCGCACTCCGTGCTGCGCTACTTTTGCGTGGCATTTGCCAGGATCACCCCTTCGTGGATGGCAACAAACGTACAGCCTTCGAAGCCGCCGATGAATTCCTGCGGCGCAACGAGGAAGCCCTTCACCGCCTCGCCAAACTGTAAGCGCGGACCAAGCCACTCAAAACAAGCCGCCTCCGGTAGCAGCCCCTATCTACACCCCGCGCCGTAGGGAGGCCCCCATGGTGTCCGCCGGTGAAGTGGAGCAGTACGTCTACTGTCCCCACAACTGGCTGCTGGCCCGCAAGGGCGTCGACGGCAAGGGGGCAGCAAGCGCCCGCGGCATCGACGCCCACAAGGCCGAGGGGCGCGCCCAGAGCCAGGTGGAGCTCGACAAGAAGGAGTACCGCAGCGCCCTCAACTGGGCCCTCCGGCTCCTGGGCGTGGCCGCCTCCGCGACGTTCCTGACGCTGGAGCTCATCTTCCTGCGCGCAAGCCCGCAGCACTACATCCTGCTGAGCGTCGCCCTGGTCCTGCTGGCCTCCAGCGGCGGCCTCCTCGTCATCGCCCTCGTGGCGCAGGAACGCTACAAGGAGGCGCAGAAGGACGCCGGCCTGGTCCCCGGCACCCTCGTCGACTCCGACCTCGTGGGGGGAGGCAGGCTCCTGCGCGACCCCGCCCGCGACCTCACCGGCACCCCCGACTACGTCCTGCAGACGCCGCACGGCTACGTGCCCGTGGAGGTCAAGAGCGGGAAGACCCCGGAGCGCCCGCACGCCAACCACCTCCAGCAGGTGGCGTGCTATCTCGCCCTCATCGAGGCCAACACCGGCAAGGCCCCTGAATACGGCCTCCTCACCTATCCGCAGGGCACCTTCCGGGTCTCCTGGGACGACGCCCAGCGGCAGGCCCTCGAGGCCACGCTGGCCCGCATCCGCCTGTCCATGGCCGCCGGTGTCGCCGACCGGGACCACCAGCAGCCAGGCCGCTGCCGCGGCTGCGCGCGCCGCGACGCCTGCGAGCAGCGCCTGGCGTAGTCCAGCCCTGGTCGCGACCCGCTACCTTGAAGGGGGAGCAGGGGGTGGCTTCAACGACGTGGCCTGGTCAAGCATCCTGCAGGCGCTGTGGCTGTTCCTGCCGGCGTACGTCGCCAACATGAGTCCCGTGTTCGTGGCGAAGCTTGTCCCCCGGTGGACCGCCCCCATCGACGGCGGCCGCGTCGGCAAGGACGGGCAACGGATCCTCGGGCCCGGCAAGACCTGGCGTGGCCTTGTCGGCGCCACGCTTGCTGGAGGACTCACCGCGCTCCTCATCGCCCACGTGGCCCCAGCAGAGGGCTCGCCCGGGCTCTTCGCGGGACTCGACTACGGCCTCAAGGGCCACGTTGTCTCGGCCTGCCCCCCGGGCGCAGCCGCGAACGGCACCGCCCCCGCGTGCGAGCCAGTCCACCAGCATGCCTCCTTCCTCGCGGTGTTCCTCTTCGGCGCCATCCTGGGGCTCATGGCCCTCGTGGGCGACTTCGTGAAATCCTACTTCAAGCGACGCCGCAAGATCGAGCGCGGCGGGTCGTGGTTCCCCTTCGACCAACTGGATTTCGTCGTCTTTGGCCTCCTCGGCATGATGCTTGCAGCGCCCCTGCTGCCCCACGGCTGGGTGCACCATGCCCTCCTCGACGACTGGGTCGTGCTGGCCACCCTGTTCGTGCTCACGCCGCTGCTGCACCTGCTCATCAACCGCATCGGCTACTGGCTCGGCCTCAAGGAAGTGCCCTGGTGACCCGGTAGATGGTCCGCCTCGTCGTGAGCCTGCTGGGGCTCGCGGTCCTCTTCGCGCTGTTCGCCGGCACCTACTACGCCCCCGAGAACATCCAGGCCAAGACCGCCGCCCCCTCGTTCCAGGTCGGCCCCGGCGAATCCCAGCAGGTGCGGCTCCTGCCCACCATCGCGGGCACCCCCATCCTCGTCCGGCTGCAGGCCGTGGGCGGCCCCATCGACGTGTTCGTGATGCAGAAGGAATGGGCCGACCGCCTCGCCGACGCCGGCGACCTCAACCTCACGCAGCCCTTCAGCTACGAGGCGGGCCCAAGCCGCATGGCCGTCAACGGCACCTACGAGTTCACCCTGGTCTCCGACGGCCAGACCGAGCACCTGGTCCTGCTGGACAACTCCGATGCGCACTACCTCGGCGACGCCGTCCCGGACCCGTCCGGCCCCACGAACGGCACCGTGATCATCGAGCTCACCATCCATTACCTGCAGGAGGAGGAGCGCAGCCTGGTGCTTGCGTACATCGCGGCGACACCCGGGGTCGCGCTCGTCCTCTTCACCATCGGCCACCGCATGTGGCGCATGGCGCGTTGACGGCGAGCTAGGCGTGGCGGGCGCAGAACCTGGAGCCCGGCTTGGCCGCGTTCTTGCAGGCAGTTCCCGACTGGGTCGTCGCCGCGCATCCCTTCACCGCTCCAGGGGCTGCCGCAGCGGCGACCTTGGCCGCGCCCTTGGCGGACTTGGCCGGGCGCTTGGGGGTCGCGGCCTTCGCCGCCGTCGCCGCCACCGGCACCTTGGCCGCCGCGGCCCTGGGTCTTGCGGCCTTGGCCGGGCGCTTGGGCGACGCCGCGGGCGCCGGGGCCGGCTTCGCGTCCTCGACGGGGGCGGCCTGCGCCGCCTTCCGGGCACGGGGTGCCGCCCCGGCCACCTGAGGCGCATTCTGCCCCGCCCCGGCGGCGTCGCGGCCGGAACCCATGGGCACGGCCGCCGGCGCATCGGGGGACGCTGTCGCCTTGCCGCCCCGGCGTGACCGCTTCGCCACGGGCGCTTCTGGCGCAGCGTCGGGCATGGAGTCCTGGCGCACCGCTGGAGCAGGAGCCGGCCCCGCCTTTCGGGGACGCGGCTCCGGCGGCGAGGAGACAGGCGGCGGTGTCGGCGCCGGGGGCTCGCCGGGGGGCGTGACGGTGAAGGTGCGGCGCTCCGGCCGCGGCGCCTGGAACGGGTCGACCAAGGGAATGGCGCGTGGCTCTCCCATGGGCCCGCGCCGGCGCCGCCCCGCCTGGATGAACGGCGACGGGGCCCCCGGTTGCGGTGGCTGGGGGACGCGCTGCGGCTGCGGCGCCGCTCGCGGCTGCTGCGGCTCGCGTGCGTCGTTGCGCGGCTCATGCGCCGGCTGCGGCGACCGCGGCGCGTCATGGCGCGACCGCTCCTGCCGCGGGTCCTCGGAGCGCCGCAGGTCGCCCCGCTGGTGCGGCGCGTCGCGTGGGCCGCCTGCACGGTCCGGCCGGCCGGCCCCACCGCCGGGGGCTGCCCCGCTGGCCGGCCCCCGCGTGTCGCCGCGGTGCCCACTGCGGCGGCCGCGCCGGCGGTCGCCCCATTCCTCGCGGTGCGGGACGGGGTCGGGGTAATGGAAGCGGACCTTGTCCGTGGTGGACAGCAGCTCGTTGAAGGCCGTGTTGTCGCGCAGGGTGCGCTCGTCGCCCACGAGGATGAAGTTGCGGCGGGCGCGCGTGACAGCGACGTTGAGGCGGCGCTCGTCCTCGACGAAGCCAAGGCGGTGCTGCGGGTTGGAGCGGACCGTCGAGTAGAGCACCACGTCCCATTCGCGTCCCTGGGCCCCGTCCACCGTCGAGACCTCGATGTCGGGCAGCTTGCGGCGGATGGCTTCGCGTTGCGCCTGGTACGGGGACAGCACCGCCATGGTCCACCCCTTGTCGCGGCACTCCGGGCGGAACTTCTCGACGAGGCTCGCGATGGCCTCGACCTCGTAGTCGTTCGAGATGGAGCCGTTGCGCTGGCGTTCGTTCTCGCGCCCCGTGACGTGCTGGAACGCGGCGGCCGGCATCTCGGGCAGCCCCTCCTGCGCCGCCGCGGCGGGGTCCGTGCGCAGCTTGGATCCGTAGTACCTCTTGTTGGAGAACGCGACGATGGGTTCCCGCATGCGGAACTGCGTGTCCAGGAGGCGGGTGCGGTCGTGGCCGGTGAGCTGCTCGATGCGCTCGAACAAGGTGACGTCGAGGCCGGCGTCCTTGGCATCCATCGAGACCACGGTGGGAGGGAGCTGCTTGGGGTCGCCGGCCAGGACAAGGCGGCGGCCGCGCAGGACCGCGGCGAGGGAGGAGGGGGCGGTCGCCTGGCCGGCCTCGTCGTGGATCACGTAGTCGAAGATGAACGGCGTCATCCCGCCCTTGGGGTCGATGTAGCGGAAGGCCCCGTAGTTCGTGGTCGCCACCACGATGCCCTGCTCGGCGGCCCAGCGCACGAAGAGGGGCGCGTCCATGGGGTCGATGCGGGCGGCCTCGGCGGCCTCGTCGCGGATGTTGGGGGCGTGGCCGACACGGACGGCAAGGGCCCCGTTGCGGCGCAGCCCCACGACGAGGTTGTCGACGGCGGCGTTGGAATCGGCCGTGACCAGCACGGAGTGGCCGGCCTTCGCCAGGGCCATCGCGAGGTGGACGAGGGTGTGCGTCTTGCCGGTGCCGGGGGGACCGTGCACGAGGCGCACGCGGCCTCCCGACAACACCGCGTTGATGGCCGAGCGCTGCGAGTCGGTGAGGGCCTCGTCGCCGGAGAGCCCCTGCTGCTGGTCGGCGGGTGGCTCCGTCTCACCGAGAAGGGCGGCGCGCAGCAGGCCGTCGGGTCCGTCGTCGACCGGGGTGGTTGCCCCCAGGGCGCGGATGGCCCCGTAGACGGCGCTGTGGTACGCCTCGAACACCTTGGCGTCGAAGAGGAGGTTGACGGTGAGGTTGCGCGGCAGGTTGTGCCGTGGTGCCCCTGTCGGGAACTCGATGGTGAGGCGGCGGCTGGAGATCTTCGACACGAGGCCCTGGCACAATTGGGTGCGCTCGCCCTGCTCCACGAGCCCGACCTCGGAGCCCGGCGCGATGTTGGTGGGCGGGAAGCGGCCTTCCGTGGCCTCCAGCGTCATCGAATCCGCGTTGCGGTCCACGAGGCGCAGGCTCGGCAACGCCATGCCTTCGCGGCGGCGCTCGCGCTCCGGCTGGCGGGCATGCATGTCGGCGAGGAAGTCGCGCTCGTGCCCTTCGGCGAGGCCGAGGGCGGAGTTCCATTCCTGCAAGACCCCCATGGCCTGCGTGCGGTCGCCCGTGGGGATCCGCGTCTTGTCGAGGATCTTGTGCAGCTTCGCCTCGTCCAGGGGACCCTTCAGCTTGTGCCGGGCGCAGTACGCGGTGGCCGCCTCCAGGAGGGCGGAGCTGGGGAACACGAAGCGGAGCTCCGGGTAGCGCCCCCAGGCCGTGACGAGGTCCGACTTGACGGCGTTGGCCAGGGCCGCGAAGGCGCGTCCGCGCCAGGCATGGCGCCGGGCGTCGTAGAGGCTCGGGTGCGGCAGGTCCGGCGCCACGGGCGTGAAGCGCGGGTGGGCGAGGCGCAGGAGGTGGAGGGGGCCGGACTCGGCGGCGACCAGCAGGGCGGCGGCGAGGCCTCCCACGGCGCGCGCGGCCTGCCGGATGCGTTCCGGGGGGATCATCTCGCCCGCGTGCGAGCGCTGCGCCGCCTCGGCCACGATGGGGGTCAGGCGGTACAATTCGTCCGCGGGGATGCCGCGCAGAGCAAGGGCGACCCCGACGAGGGACTCGAGGTCCTCGGGGCTCATGGCGTCGCCAGGCTTCTCCGCAAGGAGGAGGCCGGCGACGACGCGGTCGATCTGGATCGCGGCCATGCGCCACTTGTCGTTCCAGGGGGGAACGCGGCACAGGTCGACGGGGACCGGCAGGACGACTGCGTCCTCCACGGCGCCAGGTTTCCCCAGCGTCTTGAACGCGACCGTCGCGATGCGCAGGATGCTCTTGGCGTCCGCGTTGGTGGTGGCCAGCAGCCAGCCCGTGGGCGCCTCCTGGTGCTTGTCGGGAAGGT
Organism: Thermoplasmatota archaeon; assembly: GCA_035526765.1. Taxonomy (GTDB): domain Archaea; phylum Thermoplasmatota; class E2; order JACPAO01; family JAHFTW01; genus JAHFTW01. The sequence goes on from DATLBS010000025.1 coordinate 54,957, forward strand.
CCACCAGCCGGATCGTCGCGGCAGCGCCAGGGATGGGGACCCCCTCGGTCATCACCAGCAGGCCGGGGGTCTCCTTGGCGCGGCGGCCGGCGACGTCGCGGGCGCGGCTGCGGAAGAACGGGCCCGCCTCGACGTGCGGAAGCCGCGTGGGGATGTCGGTGGGTTCCCAGGGGCCCTGCGGGCCGCGGGGCTCGAACGGGGCGCCTCGGGTCCGCTCGGCAAGGCCCGACCCGCTGCGCGGCTCCGGCTTCAGCATCTCGACGTGGAGACGGTACTGGATGCGGGGCAGGATGCCCCAGTCACGTGCCTGGTCCTCGGTGCTCCTGTAGAGAAGGGGGCCGAAGGCACGGCTCCACGGCCGCGTGGACAGCAGGTCGATGGCGCTGGGCTGGCGTGACAGGGAGAAACGGTGGCGGAACGGTGACTCCAGAAGGGCCTCGCCGAGGGCTTGGCTCACACCGTCCGCGTCGAGCAGGACCAGGAGGCCAGTGCTCGCAAAGCGCCCCCACGTGGCAAGGGGGACGGTCTCCAGCTCCTGGAGGTCGGCGACGATGAGGCTGCCGTCGTTGCGCGGCTCGAGGAAATGGTGGTCGACCAAGGTGGCCGGGCCGAGGTGGAAACGCTCCCGCAGCGTGGTGCGGATCTCCTCCGCCTCCGAGGGGTGGCATGCCACCAGGACGTTGGTCGTGGGGTTCTCGTTGACCAGCTCCGCCATGACGGCGTAGGGAAGGTCCCCCATCGGCAGGCCCAGGGAGAGGGCGGCAAGCCCGGTCTTGCCACCGGACTGCCAGGCCTCGAAGGCGCTGCGCTGCCACGGATACGGCAGCTCGGCCCCTTCGATGCGCCCCAGGGCATTGGATTCGCCGCGGGCACGGTTCTGGGCGGCGCGACCCTCGGCCTCCTTGACAGCGTCACCGCGGCAGAGGGCGCACGTGAGGCGCAGGTTGCCGTGGGGACAGTAGCGGGAAACCGCCATTGGGACTCCGAGCTCGGAGAGGCAAGTGAAGACGAGGGGCGCACCCCAATCCGTCGGGAAAAGGACGGCACGGTGGCCGACAGACAACCGCTTACGCAACTGGACATAGTGCGCTTGGCACATTCTCGCCGACCGCCCCACATGGAGTGGGAAGGAAAGGGAGTGGTGGACAGCGATGGGTTTTCCCGTCGGCTCGCGCACGACAGTACAAGGTCCAACGCAGGGCTGCTTAACTTCTGTGTTCGGAATGGGAACAGGTGATCCAGCCCGCTATGGCCGTCCAACCACGAATGTGAATCGATTCAAAGATCCTACCCGGATCCAGCGGAATTTTTTCCGCGAATCCGGGACAAGACCGGATGAATCACATGCATACGCAACCTTTTGGAAGCAGAAAGTCGAAGCCAAATTCATTGACATGACGACATTCAGAAATGTTAGAATGGACGTTTCGTAAGGGCGGGCTGAACACCTCGTTGCCTCGGTGCGTACACCCCCCTCCGATCAAACCCGTCTTCTACGGGAGTCCTAAGTCGCCTCGTCTCGACGCGGGTTTCACGCTTAGATGCTTTCAGCGTTTATCCCTTACAGCGTGGCTGCCCAGCGGTGC
>DATLBS010000026.1:0-65162 GCA_035526765.1 Thermoplasmatota archaeon
CTCCTGCCAATCGGAGAACGAGGACCCGGGTGTCCATGACCACAATTCCGGATCCAGTCACTGGATCCTGCAAGCTGCGAGTGCGGTTGATGGATTGCCCCAGGTGAAAAACACGTCCGTCGACCAAGGCCTCGCCACCGAGGATTGCGGCGTGCAGCCCTTGCTCGAAATGGAGTTCCCTGCTGGCGAGGCGCAGCAATGCGGCAGAGTGGCTCGGGCGCAGGCTTAGGCCGCCGATCGTATCCTCATAGGCCGCTTGTCGGTCGTCCTTGGCCGGAATCGGAACCCCCATCGGCGCAAATTCGGAAACCGTGCTTGGCGACACGTGGAAGGACAGGGTATCGCCATCTGGTAACACGCGGAGTAGATTCGGAGCAGCGTTGGCGGCAAAAGATACGCTAGCCTCGCGGCGGAGGGCCCCTGAGGCTCGCTGTTCTGGCTCCAAAGGCTGCATGAACGAGTTATTGGCGCTACCTTGCCGCACAATGGTGTACTCAAGTGGCAGATTCCATTCCTCGAATTGGCCTGTGCCATTGAAGACCCACTTGCCGCCACCATCGGACAGAAGGGCGCCCGCCTTCACGTCAAGCTCTGCCGCGCCCTCCAACCACACCGAGCCAACGCCATCGATTGTCCCCTTGAGGGGAATCGTGGCGGCCGCGACCGGCAGCACAAGCAAGGCGGCCATGGATAGCAGCAGCGCCCGCCGGAGCACGATGCCACGGTTCGCAACCATAGACTTAGCTTTTGCCCCGGCGATTGGCTAAAAGTAGACCGAATTTCTAGCGCCTCTTTCATGGGACCCAGCATCTGATACCTGGGTTACCCAACCCATGATACCATGCGCGTCCGCCTAATCTCGCTCAGCCTCCTGTCCGCCCTCATCGGCACAACGCTCTTCGCCACTCCGGCTGCAGCAACGCCTGCAGATGGCGGTGTTTGCGTGCCTGAACTCTACATGTGCGCGTGGGAATCCACGGAGAACTACTGGGGACTCGTTTGCGTTACCACCCCAACCGGCCACACCCACGCATGCGTTTGCGAATGGATGAACCCCTCCGACACTGAGCAAGCCTCCCAAACTGACTTGCCTTGCAAGATCGGATGAAGCAGGAACTTGCCTTGGTGAACAAATGAAATCGATTCTCGCCTCCGCTCTACTTGGTGTTGCTTTCGCAGCAATCCTGCTGTCCACTGCGATGCCCGCTGGCGCGGCGCCAATTGGCTGTGTGGACGCCGTCTACATGTGCGTAGTGGATGAGTATTCGCCGTACGAAGGCTACGGGATTTTGTGCGTGGACGGCCCCAATGGAGGACATGCTTGCGTGTGCCACTTCTTCGGACCCACCGATGACAAGAGCGCAGACCTTCCTTGCGCGCTTGGCTGATCCCCGCCATGCGAGTTTTCCGCCGAAAGCGGGAGTCGGAATTCTGGGCGTGGCTTCAGGCTAGCTTCCCATTTCATGGCAGCAGGCCATGTTGGCTACAGCAACTTGCAGGAAAAGCCGAGCGGCCATCTCGCATTCCCTGGTTGCAAGCGGCGGGTGGCGGCAGTATCGTTGCTGCGGAACTTGCCGCAACCAGGGCGAAGCGATTTCACCCTGGTCAGGAATCGTTCGCCCTCCGCACGTATGTGGGCATCATCACGATGTCCACGAGCATGCCCACGAAGAGGAAGTTGAGTGTGACGATTTTGGCGATAGCTAGTCCGGGTTTGCGCAGATAGAACATTTGAACCCCCAGCATGGCGGTCACGAAGAAGATCAAGTACGCCACGGCAATGCTGCGTGGCTTCGCTTGCATGGTGCGGATGCGATTCTGTGGTGGAGCCTGCATTTGGTTCACGGCGTTTGCCTCCTAGTTGAGGGCTCCTGCGGCTTGGTGCAGGAGGACTTGTTGACGGGCTTCGGCCTCGAGGTTGTGCCGGGCGCGGCCTTTGCTGCGAATTCGGTTGAGAATTATGCCTAGTGCAATCGCTGGCGCGAATGGAAAGGCGAAGATGAGGGGATTCACGGAATCGCTTCCCTGGCCCGAATCGACAAGGATGACGGCGGTCGCCACAAGGCCCGCGATCCATGCGACGGCTCCGAGCGCGAACCCGGGCCAGGAGGAAGCGGGGGGCAAGAAGAGGACGCTGTCGTACTCGGCCTCGATGGAGCGCAGCTGCTGGTTGCGGGGGGTGAGTTTGCGGCGCAGGATCAGGTCGGTGTGGTGTTCGTTGTTGAGGTAGAGGCGGCCGGCCCCGAGGTTAAGGCCGCTCCCGTCGGTTCCGAGTCCTACAATGGTGCCGTTCGCAGAAAAACTTCGGGCAGAACTCTGGATGAGTTGCCAACCGAAGGTTTGCCGCACGCTGAGTTCGTCGTTGACGAACGCTGATGGGACGGTCACGATGCGCGTTTCTATGGGGATTTCTGGTGCGCCGTAGCCACAGTGCGAGCAGACGAACCGATTGGCGGTGGCTGCCGAAGCGATGGTTTTGCAGCGTGGGCATGCGAGCCTGCGGATTGTTTCCGCCATGAGTATACTAAGAAGCATACCCTTGTTTAACCCACCGCCGCTGGTCCCCCGGTCGTGCCTCGGCTGAAGACCAAGACCAAGGTCCGAACCACGGTTTCCCTGGATCCGGATCTGCTGGCCTGGGCCAAGAAAAACGCCGGGCCTGGGCACAGGTTCTATTCCTTAACGCACGCGCTCGAGATGGGCCTCCGGCACCTCCAGGAGCACGGCTCATGAGATGTCTCCATCTGAACAGGTTGCGAGACCTTTCCTTCTGATGGGGGTGGACCGGAAGAGACGGGGCCCGGGGTGCTCCCTCTGTACTCCCTCTCCCCGTGTCATCGGCCTTGAGTTTGTGAATCCATCAGGGCGTCGCTCTTATGGAGCGCGTGGATGGCGTGGGACGCGAGCGTCGCTTGGAACCCAGTTGTTCCGAGAGCGCGTTTCGCGTGGAACACGCCATGAACCCAGAATCCGGTGAAGAAAACGCAGGCCCGCAGCCCAGCCGCCTTGTGGATCCCATCCGTCCCGCTGGATGGGCCCCAATACCCGCCTGCACCGTGCCAGCCTTGGTGCGCATCCAAGCGATGGCCGCCAAGCTCCAGGACTACGACGCGACGTCCTGGATCAGCCCCGACGGCCGCCACTACGTCGTTCCTGGCCGCTACGGCCGCGAGGCCGCTGTCGACGTCGACGACGGCGGACCCAGCAACTGGTACTGCTCATGCGAGCACGACCACGAGGCCGAAACCTTCTGCGACCCAATCCTGCAAGTCGCCCTCTTGCGCGGTGACTTCACGCGCCGCAAGGTGATCTAATGGGCCCGCCGGGCCACGCGACCTCGCGAGGCCTTGACGTGCAACGCCTCGCTCTGGTGGAATTCGCAGCTGCCCTGCTTGGCCAAGCCTTCATTACCCGGCAGGGGAGGACTCGCTTCACCGTCCACGAAATCAATGGTCGTCCGTACCATATCGTTGAGGACGACGGCAAGTTGCGTTGCATGACTTGCAATCAGAGCGATCAAGATCCGCACTGCGCACTCATCCTTCTCTATTTGCTCGCCGTCGAAGGCGGTCGCACGAGGCGAGCATGAGCCTGTTCCCCGGTCCTCAAGAGGGCGCCAAGGCTGTCATGCAGGATTTCCTCTTGCGCTGGAGTTTCATCTTTCAAGACATTGGGACCTGGCTGGATCGCCAAGGCCGAGCGCTCGAGGATTGGGCCTGTCCACCCAAGTGGAAGCAGGAGGAAACGAAGGGGCAGGCTGAGTACTGGAGGTTGCCGTGACCGCAATCTCTGCGGGTCATTTCGACATCGTGGCTTTAGGTCTTGACCGCACCGTCACGGGTGAATTCAGGTGGCAAGGCCTTGACGCGCTTGGTTTCCTGCGCGCAGGTCTTGCAGCCAGTGAAGTGGTCCGCGAAGAGCTGCGCCGCCCCCTTCGCAGTGCCCTGGGGGTGGCAGGTGGATCCACAGTAGGCCTCGTAGACGAAGCCTTCCTCCTGGAACTCATGCTGGTAGGTCACTCGGCCGAACTGGATGTCAAGTCCCATCGTGTGTCAATCTCCTGGCCAGGCGCCGGGCCCGGTCGCCCTCGACCCGGGCCGGCGCAGGGGGCCCGCGCGGACACGGCGTCACTTGTGGTTCTTGGCGTCCTGGAGGCATTTCGTGATGAACTCCAGGAGCAGTTCCTGGGAGGAGGAATCTCGGGTGAGGCAGTAAAATTTCCACTGTTTGCGGAGGGTCGGATGCAATCGAATCATGATTGCGACCGTCTGGTCCGGATCCTGTGCGGTGCCCGATTTTTCCATGCTTTGCCAAAGCGTGTGCTAGCATGTAGCCTCGCAGCAATTCAAGCATGTTGCCATGCTAGCATGCTGCTCATATTCGTATTTGTACGCCAGGCTCTAGCCAGGGGAGCGTGCCCGCGCACGCAATCCCCCACGCCCGCAACGTTGAGAGGCGCCTAGAATGGAGCCTCCCGCCGACCTCACCCCAACAGGGGGAAACTTCAGCATGAAGCTACCCCAGGACTTCTTCGGCTTCACGATGACCCCGGGCACCATCCTCGAGGTGGGGGGCCACATCTACGTCGAACAAGACCAACGCCTGCGCCTAGCTCTCCAGTTCGGCGTCAAGGCCCCCCAGTCAGCCACGATTGGCGAGGTTAGTCAGAAGCTGACGCAGACCGTAGAGCCCATCGCCCTCTTGGAAGGCATCCGCAACGCCCGCGAACTCGAGAACGACATCGCCCAAAGCATCCGGGACAACCAGATCACGGCAGAGCTCGCGCGGCGCTGGATCGACACGGATCCCGGCGTCTTCACCGGCTACACGGCCACCCGTGATATCCTGGGATGGGACAACCGGAAGGCCTGGGAAATGATGTTCTTCGGCGAGGTCCCAGTGTACGCGCCCGGGGGCGGCCGGCGCGAGAAGCTGGCCTTGTGGCGCGCCATGCCCCTTGAGGAACGCGAGCAGCGCCAGAAGGAGTGGAAGGTCCGGAAACAAGAGAACTACACCCGATACCTGGCCTTCGCCGGCATCGTCGAGACGACGGCCATGGGCATGGAGATGGGCTTCAACGGCGGCGATCGTATCCTAGCCTCCATTGTCGAGGAGCCCAAGGCCCTCCTTTGGGATGTCCAGGCCGAGCCTTGGTTGTCCCGCAAGATGATGCTCTTCGCGACGGGGCCCCGCACCCTTGGCCAGGAGGAACGTCTCAAGGCCGCCATCCGACACGCCGAGGAGCGCGGCCGCCGCGCTCAAGCACGCCAACCAGGTGATGGGCCGGACTGGTTCCAGCGGGCCACCTAGATGGACCGCAAGGTCATGGACCTCATCCGCAAGGTCCCCAAGCACGCATGGAGGCGCATCGAGGAGGCGTCCCGCGTGGCGAACATCCCCAAGCCCGCTGACACCACCAAGATTCTCCAGTGCCTCATGGCGGCCGGCACCAACGCTAACTCGCAGGAGATGGCGGCCCGCCTTGCGGGCCTGCCGAAGGCCAAGCAGCGCAAGATGTTGAAGGAGGAGTTCCAGAAGCAACTCAATGAAGCGTGCGATGCCGCCGGCATCTCGCGCGTCCAGAGCTCAACGCTCTCGATGCGGTTCAAGCGCGGCCACATGGCCCGCTTCCACGACTACCTCGTCCTCACCATGCGCGCCGACTACCTTGAAGCCCGACGGACGGCGCCCCCCGACGGCAAGGTGCACCTCGCAGTGGATGTCCACGTCAAGGAATCCACCGGCCGGCCGCCCAAACACGGAACCAAGACGCCCCTGCACGCCCGCCGAACGCATCTGACGCGGGTGACCAGCAGCAACAAGCGCTACGCCTACGGCATCGGCTTCATCGTCGCCGTGGCCACCTGGCATAGCCAGGGCCGCCGCGTCACGATGCCGCTCCTGTTCCTCCCCATGCTGGTCGGGCAATCCATGACGCCTCTGGCCCAAGCCAAGCTCGTCCACGCCGCCTTGGACCCCCTCCGGACGACGGTGGCCGGAATGCTGCTGGATCGGGGCTACGACGACCACCGCCTCAGAGACTTCCTGACCCAACTGGGTTGGCTCGTGGTCCATCGAGTGCGTGTGGCCTCCGCCGCGGCCCGCTACTTCGTCCCCAAGGGCCAGGAAGCCGTCGACCTGCGCCAGGTCCTGACCGACCTGGAAGGCTTGGAGCCGCGGGCGACCCGTATCCGGGGCGAGGGGGGCAAGTGGGAGCCCGCGTACGCCTTCGACAAGATCCTCGAGGGCCACTTCCCCGACGATGGCGGCAAGCACCTCGACGGCGTCCTGCGATGCCACATCATCGCCCAGCGAGTCGACGGTAAATTCGTCGCCGACCTGTCACGCTCCTGCGTGGTCTTCGCCCGCGGCATTGGCGACCTGCACGCTTGCGCTGCCATGTACCGAGAACGGTGGAGCGTTGAAGTCACCCTCGCCCAGCTCCTCAACCAGAAGCCAGCTCCTCGTGCCAAGACGATCCAGGCCGAGGTCTTCCAGTTCCTCACACTTCTCTACTGCCTCCTCGTGGGGTACATGGTTCGCCTCATCGTGCTCGTGCACAGCCGGGACGGCAAGTTCCTCGGCGAACGCATCGAACGCTACAGCACTACGCTTCTGTGGCGCTTTGCCCTGGGGCTCCTGCCCGACCTGCCACCTTTCTGAGCCCGGCAAGCTCCCCGAATCTCAGCGGTGGACCGGCGCCAGCCAGACCCCACGCGTCACTTGGCGGCCACGCGCGGCCCGGGCGGGCGGTGCCTTGCGCGCCACCGCGCGGCGCGCCTGCCCGCCATCCAACAAATGTGCAGAAACGTACACTGAAGTTAGGTCCAGAAATTCGGAAGTTACCTTTTGAGAAGACGTGGAGGCCCGCTGGATGTGCGACCCTGCCGTACATCCGCCCGGCACAGATATCACGCACCGGCTGCTCGCATCGGCGTGGCGCCGGAGGGGACAGGCAAGATCCTCCTCGACCTCGCGGTCATCTTCCTCGGCGCGAAGCTGGGAGGCGAGGCGGCCGTGCGGCTCCGGCAGCCCGCCGTCCTCGGCGAACTCCTCGTCGGCATCCTCCTGAGTGCGGGGATCCTGGGTGGCTTGGCCGGCCTGCCCGACCTCGCCGTCCCCGCCGGCCCCCGCTCCGGCGAGGTGACTATCCTGCAGGCGTTGGCCACCCTCGGCGCCATCCTGCTCCTCTTCCAGGTCGGCCTGGAGTCACGCGTCTCCGAGATGCGGAAGGTCGGCGTCTCCAGCCTCCTCGTCGCGGCCATCGGGCTCCTGGTCTCCTTTGCCTTGGGCTACGCCGCCAGCTGGGGGCTCGCCGCCGCGTGGGCGCCCTGGCACGCCGCCAACGCGGCCATCCCGGCGGGCCTGCTCCACGTCTTCGTCGGGGCGACCCTCACCGCGACGAGCGTCGGGATCACGGCGCGCGTGCTGGCCGACCTCGGCCGCCTCAAGTCCCCTGAGGCGCGCATCGTCCTCGGGGCCGCAGTGCTGGACGACGTGGGCGGCCTGCTGGTGCTTGCCGCCGTGACCGCCCTCATCGCGGCCGCCACGGGAGGGGCCCCAGCCGATGCCGCGGGTATCCTCCGCATCGCCGCGATCGCTATCGGGTTCCTGGTGGCCAGCCTGCTGCTGGGCCTGTGGCTCGCGCCGCGCGCCTTCGACTGGCTGGCAGGGCGCCTGAAGGTGCCGGGCTCACCTTTGGCCATCGGGGTGGCCTTCGCCCTTGCCATGGCCTACGCCGCCAGTCTCGCTGGCCTCGCCGACATCGTGGGTGCCTTCACGGCGGGCCTCCTGCTGGCCGGGGCACGCAGGGCGCATGGGCTATTCGAGCAGCTGCGGCCCCTGGCCTCGCTGCTGGTCGGGGTCTTCTTCGTGACGCTGGGGATGCACGTCGAGGTCGCCGAGCTGGCCCGCAACGCCGTGCCCGTCCTTGTCATCGGGTCCCTCTTGGCGGTGGTGGCCGTCGCGGCCAAGCTGACGTGCGGCTGGGGAGTCGTGCGCGGGCAGGCCGACCGGTTCGTGGTGGGCGTCGGCATGGTGCCACGCGGCGAGGTCGGCCTCATCTTCGCCTCCCTCGGGCTCTCGGCGGGGCTCCTTGCGAACTGGCAGTACGCGTTGCTGCTCTACGTGGTCCTGGTCACCACGTTCGTGACACCCCTCTGGCTGGGGCGGCTGCAGGGCCGCTTCACCGGAGTGGCCAGCCGTGTCCCTGAGTCGGGGACAGATATGGCGGAGATTGCCGAAGGGTGACCGCGTCGCTTGGCAACGGCTTTGGCTGCGAAAATGGGTCCGTGACTGTGGAACTCCGCGACATCCTGTTCGTGGCGGCAGGCGGCATCGCGGGGGCGCTCCTGCGTTTCGGTGTCTCGACCTGGGTCCCCACGCGCACCTTCCCCTGGGCGACACTCGCCGTGAACCTGGCAGGCGCCTTCCTCATCGGCCTGCTGATGCTTCCCTCGCCGGCGGAACACACCACACGCCTGCTGGTCGTCGTCGGGTTCCTGGGCGCCTTCACGACGCTGAGCACGTACTCGTTCGAGACCGTCGACCTGTGGCGCACCGGGAAGCAGGAACTGGCGATGGCGAACATGGTGGCCAACGGCTTGGGCGGACCGTTGTTGGCGCTGGCAGGCTGGAAGCTCAAGCCATAGAGCGTTTCATTGTCTTCTACTCAACGGCCAGGGCACGGGCCATTCTGGCATGTCCGTGGCTTCCAACGGGTTTCGATGGGCGCGCTGCGCGCGCCCCCATGCCATCGCTTGCTGCAACAGGAACCCCAATCCGTCCTGGACGTGGTACGCGCCGCCGTCGGAGGTGCCGGCATCCTCGAACTTCTCGCTTCGGCCGACCGATGGGTCACCCTGGCCAGAACGGACGGAATCTGTGTCATCTGTGAAATCTGTGGTTCGTCGGGCGTGGGGGCGTCCTAGAACCCGAACAGTCCCTTCTGCCCCGCCCCAGGCTTGGGCTTGGCCGGCTTCTCCGGTGGCGGCCCATCGTCGAAGGTGTCCACCGCTGCCTTGGCCTTCTTCTTCGGCTTGTCGGTGCCTTCCGTCTCGCCGCTTGGGGGTGGCGCGCTGGCGGATTCGACGGCGACTCGGATGTCCTTGATGGCCTTCCCCGTGGCCTCGGGGCCCAGCAGGAGGACGACCTCCTCGTCGGTGAGGTCCATCTCCTGCGTCTGCGCGATGGCGAACTCGCGGTCCATCTGGAACAGCGCCGCGAAGGTCTCCACCTGCTCCGTGCGGGTCTTGCGCTTGCTTGCGTGCGTCGCGCGGCCCAGCGTCTCCGCTAGGTGGTCCTTGGTCTGGCGCAGGCCCTTCGTGCGGCCCATCTTGCTGAGCCATTGCGGGAACCCGAACGGCGCGTAGTCGCGGTACTCGCGGCTGCGGCTGGCCATGACCCCCAGCGTCCCCAGCTCGGAGGCGTACGCCCACAGCGAGTAGTCCTGCGTGCGGCGGGTGCGGCCGAGGAAGATGTCGGCGCGGCTCAGCATCTCGTAGCCGGCGACCAGGTCCTTGGGGTCCTTGAACTCCTTGGCCATGTTCTCGTCGACCCACAGCACCAGGTCCTCCGGTGTCGCGTCGACGTCCCACACCTCCTTGCGCACGTCCTCCAGCTTGCGGCCCTTGAGGATGTGGCGCATCAGGTCGAAGAGGGACCCCGTGGTGTCGCGGGTGCCGAGGGACCTCGTCTCCGCCATCGTGACGTGGGTGCGCCCGAAGGAGATGGATTCCAGGTCGCGCACGGCCGCGCGCAGGTCGCCGTCGCTGCGGATGGCGATATGCTCGAAGACGTCCCGGTCGACGGTGAGGCCTTCGAGCTGCGCGATGCGGGCCAGCGCGTTGGGGATGCTGCGCACGTTGATGCGCGTGAACTTGAGGACCTCCGTGAGGGACTTGAGCGCGGAGCCTGACCCTTTCTCCAGCGCGTACAGGTCGTTCACGATGAGGATCATGGGCTGGCGCGTCTGCCGGATGGTCTCGATGATGGCCGACTTGCCGCCGCGGTCCGAGAAGGAGCTGTTGTCCTCGCCGCCGTCGCCGGCCCCCGCGCGCTCGTACAGGTTGTCCGCCTCGTCGAGGATGATGAGCTTGCGCTGCCCCGAGCCGGCGGCGTGGAAGGAACCGTCCGACCCGAAGCCCTGGTGCACGGCGCCCGCGGTGGCGATGCGCTGGATGGTCGCCGCGTTGCGGGCGTCGGAGGCGTTGAGCTCGATGACCTGCCACCCCATGTCGCGCGCCAGGGCAAGGGCGGTGGAGGTCTTCCCGGTCCCCGGCGGGCCTGCCAGCGTCACCGCGCGCCGCTCGGGGGTACCCTGCGACCAGGACTCGGCCCACTGCCGCAGGCGCCCGACGCTGGGCGTGTTGCCCACCACGTCCTTGAGGCCCTGGGGCCGGTGCCGCTCGGTCCAGTCCACGAGGTGCGGCCAAAGGATGCAGCCATAAGAGGAGACCGGCCCTTCCGCCGTTGTTCCTGCCACCCCTGCGAAAAGCTGAAGTAGCCACGTAGATACATTGAGTATCTACATGTTCGCCACAGTGAAGAAGTGGGGGAATTCCTACGCCATCAGGCTCACCAAGCAAGACCTCGCGCGGGCCGGCCTGTCCGTAGGACAGCAGATCGAATTCAATCTGCGACCGCTGCCCACCAAGCGTGTGGACCTGTCTGGCCTGCCTGTGGTCCATGATTCGGCGACGGACGTCAGCGCCAGGCACGATGCGTATCTCTATGGTGGAACATGAGGGTCGCTGACACGTCGGTCCTCTACGCCTTGTTCGTTCCCAGAGACGCCCAACACGCCAGGGCGCGCAAAGCCATCGCAGACCCCGCACCCATCCTCGTGCCCGGCGAGATCCTCGCAGAGACCGTGAGCCTCCTGCAGTACCGACACGGATACGAGGTCGCCCGCAAGGCGGCAGCCTTCCTGCGGTCCCTCCCGCACTTGGAGGTCCAGCCAACCTTGGATGGGCCGTACGAGGACCTGCTGGGCCAGGCGTGGACGACGTACGCCATGGAAAGCAAGGGGAATCTGAGCTATCCCGACTCCGTGGTGGTGGCCTGGTGCCGCCGGCGCAAGCTTCCGGCCCTCGCGTTCGACGAGGCGATCCTCAAGGCCGTCAAGGCCTGAAAGGTCTCTACTTCCTGATCTCCTTCGCGCACTGCTCGGCCGCCACGATGAGGGGGTCCCACACCGTGGAGAAGGGCGGCGCGTACGCCGTCTCGATCTCGGCAAGCTTGGAGACCTTGAGGCCCGACTGCAGGGCCACGGCGGCGGCGTTGATGCGCAGCCCCGCCTCCTCCGGCCCCGCGATCTGCACGCCCAGCAGCTTCCCCGTGGCACGGTCGGCGGTGACCTTGACGGCCATGTCGCTGGCATCCGGCATGTAGGAGGCCTTGCTCTTCGATTCGATGAGGGAGCTCACGCAGTCGATGCCCTCGGCCTTGCAGTCCTCCTCGTTGAGGCCCGTTTTGGCGAAGGCGAGGCCGAAGACGCGCAGGATCGACGTGCCCAGGACGCCGGGGAAGAACAGGCTGGGGCCGGGGATCTTCTCCGTGGAGGCCGCGATGTTGTCGCCGGCGACACGGCCCATGCGGTTGCTGGGCAGCGCCAGCGGCATGGCCATGGGGCGGCCGGCCACGATGTGGCGCGGGGCCACGCAGTCGCCCGCGGCCCACACGTCGTGGAGGTTGGTGCGCATCTGGTCGTCCACCAGCAGGTGGCCTTCCTTGGTGGAGGCGACCCCTGCCTTGACGGCGAACTCGGTCGCGGGCTTGACGCCGACGGCCACCAGCACGGCATCCACGTCGAGGTCCGCCTTGGCCTCGATGCGTCCCACCTCGCCGGGCGTGTCCGTCGCGACGAACTTCTTGACGTCGGCGTTGAGGTGGACCTGGATGCCAGCCTGCTGGATCCACTCGTTGAGGCCGTCCGTGATGTCCGCGTCCATGGTGGACAGCAGGCGGGGGCCGCGCTGCAGCAGGTGCACCTCGGAGGCCCGGGCCTGGAAGGCGGCGGCCATCTCGAGGCCCACGAAGCCGCCCCCCACGACCGCGATGCTGTCGCACTTCGCGGTCTGCATCCGTTCCAGGAGGCGGATGCCATCGCCGAGGTGGCGCAGGGTGTGCACGCCGTCCAGCTCGCCGCCGGGGAAGGGGTTGAGGGCTTCCGAGCCGGTGGCCAGGAGCAGCTTGTCGTAGTGCATCGAGTCGCGGCCCGCGGGGCCCTCGAACACGACCTCCTTCGTGTACGGGTTGAACGCGACGGCCCTGCTGTGGGTGCGCACGCCGATGCCGCGCTCGGCGGCCTCCTTCTGGCCGAGGATCAGGAGCTGGTCGACGTCGTCCACCAGGCCCTCGATGTAGTAGGGGATCCCACAGCTCGAGTAGCTGATGTGGGGGCCGGCCTCCAGCACCTCGACCTCGAGCCCGGGGCTGCGCCGCTTGGCCTTGCTGGCGGCACTGAGGCCCGCGGCGTTGCCGCCGACGACGACGAGGCGGGTCATCTTGCGGCGGCAGGCCGCCCGGCTTGCTTAACGGCGTCGCTTGGCGCCAGGCATTCCACGAGGTGGTCGAGGCGGCTGGCCGCCAGCGGCTCGCGCGCAAGGAACTGCTCGCGGATGATGGCCAGGGACTCCCGCTGCCCCGGCCACGGCAGGCGGCGCATCGCCTCCTCCCAGGGGACCCACAGGTACTCGGTGTGCTCGCCGGAGAGGACCACCTCGGCGTGGGCGGCCACCTCGGCGGCGAAGACGGGGGACAGGATGATCTGGTCGGTGGCGGCGAGGTAGAAGCGGTTGACGTAGCTGGCCTGGTAGAAATGCAGGGGCAGGAGGCCGGTCTCCTCGCGCAGCTCCCGGGCGGCGGCGGCGTACGCGGTCTCGCCGGGCTCCATCGTCCCGGACACCATCTGCCAGGTGCCGCCCAGCATGATGTGGGGAGCGCGCAGCATCATGAGCCACTCCTCGTGGCCGTCGCGGCGCCGGAAGACGTGGCAGTCGACGAAGCGGGCGCAGATCTCGGGCATCAACATTCACTACTGGGAAATGGCAGTCGCACGGCAAATGTTTACTTGAACTGCTCCTTGGGTGATACAAAACCAGAAATAGGGCCAGTAGATTGCGGGTTCGGTCAGCATGAAAAAATTCGCGTTCCTATTGTCGGCTGCCTTCCTCGTCGTGGCATTCCCCGTAACCGCCGCCAGATTGCGACATGCCGCAAGATCCAGCCGAGGTCGTTCGGTGCACAACTGAACGATTGGATGTCGCCGCAGCGCCAAGTACGCACGCAGTGGTTGCAATCACTGCTGCCGGTTGCGAAGTGGTCAATCTTCGAGCCCATGTTGGCGGAAAGGGCTTTGAGTATGGATGGAGTCTGTCAGCAGGGTCTTCGAGCAACGACGGCTCGGGTTCGGTTTTGGTAAATCCCGAAGCTACTGATGGGGGCTTTACGCTGGGAAACGGCAACTCTGTAAGCGCGTCTGCTGGTATCTGGAACACCGCCCTGGGCTTCGACCGAGCCGCAATGTCGAACACGTGGACATGCAGGGACGGCGTCCTCATCGACAAATACGGTGCCGTGGTGGAAGGATTTGTGGCATATCTTGTCGAGACTACGCTCTGAAGCTACAATCTTCTGGATCCTGCTTCTGAGCGTTGCTGGATGTACATCCCACATCGTGGACCCCGGGTCCCCTTCCGGATTGCCCCTGCCTGGAGAATTCTCAACGAAGGCTTCGTGGATGGTAGTGCGTATCCCACTGCACAATGGCCTTCACGTAGTCGATACCATTTCATTCGAACGCTCACATCCGTACGTGGGGCAAGAAGGATTCCACTTTGAACTGGGCGTCATCCAAGACGAGTCGGGGAGTTTGCATCGTGGTCCTGGCGGGCAAGCACTCACTGTGTACGACGACGCGGGACGAATCACTTTTTCGGGCAATGTGAATGGACAGGGAGCCCAACGTGGCATCGAGAATCCCGCCTACGAACTCTACAAATCGCCAGGTGTCAAGGGAAAGACCACCACGCGCCTGGATTTCGTGGTGAATTCTGAGTTCTTGGCCGGATATGGGGTCTCACCCAAGAACGCGTCCTTATTCCTCATTACTGGCACGGGCAATATGGGGGATGTCACCCTTACGATGTCGCACACAAACCGTGCCACCGTGGGGGAGGTGTGGGCGGGCAATTCCACGTCCCGCATGGTGTTCCTGGACGAGTTTACGACTGGAGCCTCTTTCCAGGCCGGGGCCGGACTCGTCACCCAGAGCACGTGGGAGGGCGCGGCCGAGCAAACCCGACCAGCGGTCTGGGCTGCAACCTGGACTAGCCAGGCGCCCGTTCCTCCGGACATCAAGGTGACCCCACCTTCCGGGCGGATAGTGTCCCTCGCTCAGGGATTCGTGGCGGGAGCGGAGGCGACGCCTGGGTCTTGGAAAATAGAGGCGCAGTTGGCTGTTTCTGAAACCAATTTGCACAGACCGCTCTTGATGATCCTGCCTGTCTCGCTGGTGCCTCCGGACCCATCTGCTTCTCGTTGAAAACGAGGCTTGCGGGTCTCAGGTCCCTCTAATTGGCTCGCGCGAACATTGTAGTCAAGCGCTCCACGGCCTCCTTGCAGTCCGCCTCGGAGACGTTGCGGTGCGTGACGAACCGGACGACCGGGTCGGCGCCGCGTGCCCCGATGAGGACCCCTTCCTTCTTGCAGGCCGCGATGAAGTCGGCCGCATCCATGCCGGTGCCCGACACGTCCGCCATCACCATGTTCGTCTCCACGGACTTGGGGTCGACGCGGATGCCGGGCAGGTCGGCCAGCCCCTTGGCCAGCAGCTTGGCGTTGCGGTGGTCCTCGGCGAGGCGGTCGATGCCGGTGTCGAGGGCGACCAGGCCTGCGGCCGCGATGTGGCCCGCCTGCCGCATGCCGCCGCCCAGGGTCTTGCGCACGAAGCGCGCCTGCCCGATGAACTCCTTGCTGCCGCAGACGAGGGATCCCACGGGGGCGCTGAGGCCCTTGCTGAGGCAGAACATCACGGAGTCGGCCGGCTTGCACAGCGAGGCAGCCGTGGTCTTGCGGGCGATGGCGGCGTTGAAGATGCGGGCGCCATCCACGTGCAGACTGGCCCCTTTGGCGTGGGCGAGGTCCGCGATGGCCTTGGTCTGCGCGGCGCTCCAGGTGCGGCCTCCCGAGAAATTGTGCGTGTTCTCGATCGCGACCGCCTTGACCTGGCTGAAGTGGGGGTCGCGCGGCAGGAAGAAGCGCTGCATGTCCTGCGCCGTGAACGTCCCCTGCGTCGCTGCCACGGTCTTGAGGCTCACGTTGCTCAGCAGGGCTGCGGCCCCGCCTTCGTAGAGGCTGAGGTGGCAGTTCTCCTCGCACACCAGGGCGCTGCTGCGGGCGTGCACCCACACGGCGATCTGGTTCCCCATCGTGCCCGTGGGCACGAACAGGGCGGCCTCCATCCCGACCAGCCTGGCCGCCTTCTCCTGCAGCCGCTGGACCGTGGGGTCCTCGCCGTACACGTCGTCCCCGACCTCGGCCATGGCCATCGCGTGGCGCATCGCGTCCGTGGGCTGCGTCACGGTGTCGCTGCGGAGATCCAGCACGCGGGGGCCGTCCGTGCGGCTTCTCGTCGTGGGGGCGGCCTTCCGGGGCACGCCCGGCGCACACGCCCACGTCCCTTAAGGGCGCGGGCGCGCCGGCGCGCTGCCGTCAGCGTCGCGGCGGCGGGAACGTGCGGCCCTCGATCTCTTGCGCGATGGGGCCGTCGAGCTCTGGGTCGTACGCCCACGGGTCCGGTCTGCGGTCCCGCCAGGCCGCGACGGCCCATGCTGAACAGGCGACGAGTGCGTAGAGCAGCAGGGCCAAGACCGCCCAGGCGAGGAGCCCGCCGAAGGCCACGCGCGCTGCGCCGTAGTTGAGCGCGAAGCCGGCGGCAATGAGCGCGGTCATCGCGACCGTGGCATGCCGCCGGGCCTTGTGGGTAGGGGCCACGCTCACGCGCGATGGCTCACTCTTCGTGGCCGGGGCGCATGTGGTTGGAGGGGGGCTCGTCGGTGCGGGGGCCGATCCAGCGTCCCACGTCCTGGTCCCAGCGGAGCTCTTCCCAGGCCGCCTTCTTCCCTGCGTGCATGTGTGCGTTGGGCATGCGTCTGGATCGGGGTCGGGCCGGATATAGCAGCCCGGGAAGGTTGAAATGGGGACGGCTGGGGCGCCTTCACCTGGCTTGGTCAGGAGGGAAGCGGCGCGTGGGGGTCGAGCCCTTCCAGGAAGACCATGCGGCTGCGGGTGGAGCGCAGGCGGATGGGGAGGATCGCCTGGTAGTCGGGCGCCTGGTACCAGGCCTGCGCGGCGGCGACGGAGGGGAACTCGAGGATGACGGTGCGGTGGAGGTCCCATCCCGGTTCGACGTGCGTCTGCTTCCCCCCACGCACGAGGTAGCGTCCGCCGTGCGCCTGGACGAGGGGTGGGGCCTTGGCGCGGTACTCCTTGTAGTCCTCCTCGTCGAGGACCTCGAGGTCGACGAGGACGTAGGCGGGCATCGACGGTGCATCGGCTGCCTGGGATTGAAAGTTTGGGCGGGCCCTATGGGACCCTGCGCCGCGTCGCAAACAGGGCGACGGCCAGGAGGCAAAGCATCGTGAGGGAGCCGGCCACTGGCGCGGGATGGGCGACCTCGTCGGTGGATTGGAGGACCTGGACGGCTCCCGTGGCGAGGGGCCCGTCGCCGAACACGAGGGGGACGACGAGGGAGCCGATGTTGCTTGTGGCCTCGATGCGTTTCTGGTAGCGCACCTGCAGCACCGGCACTTCGCCCGGGTGCCTGGCCAGCGCTCCGTCGTCGTACTTGGGGATCGTGACCGTCGCGGACTCGCCCACGGCCAACGGAGGGAGCTCATGGCTGGGCCACCCCTGCGTGAGGTGCACGTTGGGCGAATAGGAGGCCTCGATGGCGCCGCGCGTCATGTTGCCCAGCCCGTCGTTCTTCACGGTGACGCGCAGCTGGTCCCCGACCTGCTCGACGACCGTGACCGCGGGGTGCGCCCCATAGAGGTGGACGTCCCGGAACGCCTGCAGCACGCCCTTCCAGGATTCCGTCTCCTGAACCTCCACGGATTCGCTCGTGGCGGGTTGGCCCCACAGGGACACGGCGCCGCGGCCGCTCATCTCGAAGCCGAAGGCGACACCTCCCACGTACTCGTAGACCGAGTCGACGACGCTGCCGGGTGCCGGGTAGATGGTGCTCCAGATGGGGCCGCAGCTCTTGCGGACGGAGGCGAAGGCCTGGTCGCAGACCTTCTCGAACATGGGCTTGTCGATGGGGTCGACGCCCTCGATGCCGTACGGGTAGAGCCAGAGGTTGCCGCAGCAGTGGATGCTGGCGTAGTAGTCCGGCCGTGTGTCATTGAGCCACTTCAGCATGAGCTGCGTCTCGACCTCGGAGGCCGGGCCCGGACCGGGGTTGTTCATGACGGGGTCGTCCGCGATGGAGCCCCAGATGACCGGGTAGTTGCGGTTGATGTTGACCCCCTTGGCGTTCAGGCGCCCGAAGGCGTGGCTGCCGTCAGGGTTCACCATGGGCAGGATCCAGGTGTGCCGGTTCTCGAGGATCCACTTCGCCGTCTCGTTGCTGTCCGAGCGCTCGATGAGGAACTGCGCCAGATGCGTGGTGAAGTAGACGCCGGAGTACTCGTTGCTGTGGTGGCCGCCGTCGACCCACACGACCTCACGCTGGGCCAGCGGGATGCCGTTGCCCGCCTCGATGGCATCGAAGTCCGCGATCTCCAGGATGAAGAGGTCGAGCCCCAGCGTGGAGCCGCCCAGCTTGTGCAGGTGCACGCGGTCGGGGTGGTCGCGGGCCATGCGCTCGACCTCGGCCTTCAGGATCGGCCAGTAGGGGAACACGGTGAGGCCGCCGACCTCGGTCAGGGGCGGGCCTGCCACCGGCGAGAGCGCCGCGGAGAGCTGGTCCGCCGTGACCCCGGGGAACGGGTTCGTCGACTCGCCCCCGGAGGTCAGCGGCCAGCCATCGGGGCCGTTGCGCTCGCCCATCTCCCCGTCATGCGAGGCGGGGCCCCCATGCGCGGCGGTGGGAAGCGGCAGGACCAGGACGAGGGCCAGCGCGGCGACAGGCAGGAGGCGCACGTGGCGCCACCTCCCAGGCGACCTGAAAAGCGTTGCCTGGAGGCACTGGATGTTTCTGGGGAACGGCTACTCTCCGTCCGCGTCGTCGACGTCCTCGACCTCGTGGTAGAAGGCGTCCTCGGCCTGGTGCACGTGCAGCAGCTGCTGGAAGAACGCATCGGGCGCATGTTCCGTTTCCGGAGCCATGCACCAGTCTTGCACGTGCCAGAGGATAACCATCGTGGTGGGACAGCATGCAGACGGCCCAGTGGAAGCGCGGGTTCGCGTGCACATGTGCGGGAATCTGCGCCGAAACGCAGCCATGGGTTTCCTCTGGAGCGAAGTTGCACCTCCAGGCCGAGGAAACCAGGTCGTGCGCTGCGCCCCGACTGGACGCAGATTCCGCCGAACCCATTGAAAGTTCGACCGGACTCCCTTCACGCTTGTTCGGTTCTCCGCGTTCGGTTCTGGCTCGATTCTCGCGGACAGGCCCGCCCGTCAGCTTCCGCGTTGTTCCGCGTATCCGCGTGAAGGGCGGCACAGGCTCAGAACACGGCAGGTTCCCGATATTCCCCGTGCACCGACACCATCGCCTCGCGGATCTCCCCCAACGTGCAGTACGCACGGCTTGCCTCGAGCAGGAACGGCATCATGTTGGGGCGTTCGCCCGAGCGCTCCTTCTCGCAGGCCTCGGTGAGGTGGCGCAAGGCCGTGCCGACCTTCTGCGCGTCCCGCGTCTGCTTCAGCTCCGCCAACTGCTTCAGCTGTCGCCTCTCGCCCGCCTCGTCGATGCGGAGGATGTCCTCGTACGGGGGCTCGTCGATGCGGTAGTCGTTGAGGCCGACGATGATGCGCTCGCCCTTCTCGATGGCGCGCTGCTGCTGGAACGCGGCCTCCGCGATCTCGCGCTGGAAGAAACCGTTCTCGATGCCGCGCACGATGCCGCCCATCTTGTCGATGCGGCGGAAGTAGTCGTTGGCCTTCTCCTCCATCTGCGTCGTCAGGGTCTCGAGGTAGTAGCTGCCGCCGAGGGGGTCGATGGTGTTGGCGACACCGGATTCGTGCGCGATGATCTGCTGGGTGCGCAAGGCGATGCGGACCGCCTTCTCCGTGGGCAGTGCCAGCGCCTCGTCGAAGGAGTTGGTGTGCAGCGACTGGGTCCCGCCCATCACCGCGGCCAAGGCCTGGATGGCGGTGCGCACGATGTTGTTCTCCGGCTGCTCGCGGGTGCACGACACGCCGGCGGTCTGGGTGTGGAAACGAAGGAGGAGGGAGCGAGGGTCCCTGGCGCCTTGCTCCTTCATGAAACGGGCCCAGATGCGGCGGGCGGCGCGGTACTTGGCGATCTCCTCGAAGAAATCGTTGTGCGCGTTGAAGAAGAAGCTGAGGCGGGGGCTGAAGGAGTCGATGGGCAGGCCACGGGCCACGCCGCGGCGCACGTACTCCATGCCGTTGGCGAGGGTGAAGGCCAGTTCCTGCACGGCGGTGCTGCCGGCCTCGCGGATGTGGTAGCCCGAGATGCTGACGGTGTTGAAGCGAGGCGCATGCTTGGAGCCCCACTCGAACGTGTCGAGGACCAGCTCCACGCTGGGCTCGGGCGGGAAGATGAACATCTTCTGCGCCTGGTACTCCTTCAGGATGTCGTTCTGGATGGTGCCGGACACCTGCGTCAGAGGGACCCCCTGCCTCTCGGCCGCGCCAAGGTAGAATGCCCAGACGATGGGGGCGGGGCCGTTGATCGTCATCGACACCGAGACGTCCTGCAGCGGGATGCCGGAGAACAGCGTCTCCATGTCCAGCTGCGAGTCGATGGCCACCCCCACCTTGCCGACCTCGCCCTGGGAGAACTCGTGGTCGGAGTCGTAGCCCTGCAGCGTGGGGAAGTCGAAGGCCGTGCTCAACCCGGTCGTGCCCTGCGACAGGAGGAACTTGAAGCGCGCGTTGGTCTCGGACGCGGTGCCGAAGCCGGCGAACTGCCGCATCGTCCACAGGCGGCCGCGATACATCGTCGGTTGCACGCCGCGCGTGTAGGGGAACTCGCCGGGGAACCCGAGGTCGCGCGCCGCGTCGAAGCCGACCCTGTCGAGGTCGTGCCGGTCGTAGAGGCGCTCCACCCTCTGGTTCGAGAGCGTCGTGAACTCCGCCTTCCGCTCGGGCGCCTTCTCCAGGCTCTTCTTGAGGGTCGTCTGCTCCCATTCCTCGCGCGCGTTGGCGAAGGCGGCCGCCGGGGCGGAGGGGGCTGGCGGCGGGGCGGTCCTGCTCATGGCCAAGCCAACTTGACAGGAGGGAAGAACGTAGCGGCCCCCCGTCAGGCGCGCCGGCGCAGGGCCAGGGTTCCCACCAGCAGGACGGCCAGCAAGGGCAGGGCGCCCGGTGACGGGATGGGGGAGCGGTTGAGGTGCTGCGGCGGCACGTCGAGGATCTGCGCGCGCACAGTGCCGTTGACCTGGGCGAGGAAGCCCTCGAGGAGCATGCGGCTCGTGTTGGCGGCCATGTGGAACGCGGCCTCGAACCGGGTGCGGCCATCCGGCAGCAACCCCTCCGCGTCCGGGGTGCTGTGCTCCCCGTCGCGCGCGTGCAGGCCATGCGGGTAGCCGTCGCCCGGCGGCATGTCCGCCTCCTTCTCCCCCGGCTGGAAGCCCGTGAAATGCAGGCCCTCCGGCATCGGCCCACCCTGCAGCAGGGCGTCCTGGAAGGCGGCCTGCACGCCAGGTCCTTGGTCCACGATGTCGGAGTGGCTGTGGCAGTCCTGCAGGGCGTGCAGGGCGCGGCCCAGCGCGCCGACGGCGCGCTCCGGGTGCTGCGACCGGGCCAGCTGCAGCGCCTCCTCGAGCTCGAGGCGGATGTACGTGGATGTCGCGGCGAACACCTGCTGGTCCGTGACGGGGGGTAGCCGGTCGCAGTGATGCGAAGGCTCGTAGTCGCCCTGCGCGTCGACGATGACGAGGCGGCCGAGGGAGCCCTTGACCTTGCTCTCCGCGACGTCGGGCGCGCGCACGGCCTGTTGCAGGCCGTCGAGGCCGCGGCCTTCCCACCCGAGCGGGCGGGCCGCCTCCGAGGTGATGTGGTCGTGCGGCGAGTCGCCGAACGGCGTCGACTCGAAGGCGGCGGCCGGCTGCGGGATGGAGGCCAGGCACCAGGCGGCCAGGAAGGCCAGGGCGGCGGCGGGGCCTCGGCCCCTCGCGCGAAGCATGCTCCCAGGAAGGCCAGCGACTGGAAGGAGTGCCGGGTCCCCAGACCTGTGCGGACCGGTGCGGAACCCACCAGGGCGGAAGCAGCAGCCCACTGCCTTCCCCTCAGTCCCTCCCCGCCCTCCGCTCTCCGCTCTCCGCCCTCCGCCCTCTCCCGTGCGGGCCCAGGGGGCTCAGAAGGAGGCGCGCGGGGCCCCGGCCCGGAGGCCTTCCCAGACGCCGGCGGTGTCCGTGATGACGCACTCGACGCCCAGCTGCGAGAGCTCGCGTGCGCGGGCCACGTCGTTCACGGTCCAGGACCCGACCCGCAGGCCGCGGCGGCGGGCCTCGGCCATCACGTCGGCGTCGAGGAAGTCGTGGTCCACGTTGACCCACTGGCACTCGGCGGCCGTGGCAGAGTCCCAGTCATCGTCCTCCACGGGGCCAAGGGGGATGAGCGCCAGCGGTGCCTTGGCATCGAGGTCGCGCGCCTCCAGGAGGATGCCGGGGTGCATGGAGGAGACCTGGAACCGGCCGGGCACGCGGGCCGAGGCCAGCTTGAGGGTGCCCTCGAGGGCGTCGGGGTCCTTGACCTCCAGGTTGTAGAGGCCGTCCCACGCCTTCAGGAGGTCGAAGAGGGAGGACAGCGTCGGGACCGGTCCGGCCCCGGTGTCGAAGGCCTGCACCTCCCTGAGGTCCAGGTCCGCCACCTCCCCCTCCCCGTCCGTGGTCCGCGACAGGGCGCCGTCGTGCACGATCACGATGTGCCCGTCCCGGGTCCGGTGGAGGTCCATCTCCAGGGCGGGGAACCCAAGCGCCACCGCCGCCCCGAAGGCCTTCAGGGTGTTCTCCGGGTGCCCTTCGGACAATCCCCGGTGCGCGGCGGCGAAGGCAGGCACGGCCCATGCGACCTGGGGGCCGGATTTAGCCGATTCCAATGGAGGAGTCGCCGGCGTCATGGGGGCGGCATTGCATCGGATTGGCCACGGAGGCCCTCATCCTCGGCCTTGCCCGCCCCGGAAGGGATTAAGGGAGCCTTCCCTTGGTCGCGACCACCCCCTGGTGCCCCCCATGTCCCCCAACCCATCGAAGGCGCTCACGAAGGGCCTGGAAGGCATCGTCGCCGCGCAGTCCGCCATCTGCTTCATCGATGGCGAGAAGGGCATCCTCTCGTACCGGGGCTACGACATCAACGAGCTCGCGCCGAATGCCACGTTCGAGGAGGCCACCTTCCTGCTGTGGGAAGGCCACCTGCCCACGAAGCAGGACCTCGACGCCTTCACCGCGAGGCTGGCGGCCAACCGCGAGCTGCCGCCGATGGCGCTGCGCGTCCTCAAGGACGTCGCGAAGTCGATGGGGCCGATGGACGCGCTGCGCACCACTGTGTCGGCGCTGGCGGCCGGCCGCAACGACGCCGACAAGTACTCCGTCGAGGTCGACACGCAGAAGGCCATCGAGACGACGGCGCAGCTGGCCACCATCGTCGCGTACTACCACCGCATCCGCATGGACAAGGACCTCGTCAAGCCGGACCCGAAGCTGGGCCACGCGGCGAACTTCCTGTACATGCTCACGGGCAAGAGGCCCACGCCCGCCGCCGAGCGCGCCTTCGACTGCGCCCTCGTGCTGCACGCCGACCATGACCTCAACGCCTCCACGTTCTCCGCGCGCGTCACCGCCGCGACGCTGGCCGACTTCCACGGCGCCATGACGTCCGCGGTGGGCACCCTCAAGGGTCCCCTGCACGGCGGCGCCAACATCGAGGTCATGAAGCTCCTGCTGGAGATCGACGCCAGCCACGAGGACCCCAAGGACTGGGTCGAGCACCAGCTGGCCAAGAAGCGCAAGATCGCGGGCTTCGGGCACCGCGTCTACAAGACCCTGGACCCGCGCGCCATCCACCTCGCGAAGCTCAGCAAGTCCCTCGGCGAGCAGGCCAAGGAGACGAAGTGGTACGAGATGAGCCTCAAGCTGCAGAAGGCCATGAAGGAGCAGAAGGGCATCGACGCCAACGTGGACTTCTTCTCGGCCTCCAGCTACTACGTCATGGGGATCCCCCTGGACCTGTACACCCCCATCTTCGCGATCAGCCGCGTGGCCGGCTGGGCGGCGCACGTCCTCGAGCAGCACGGCGACAACCGCCTCATCCGACCCCTGTCCGACTACGTCGGCCCACCCCTGGGCCGCAAGTGGGTCCCCATCTCCAAGCGCTCCGGCGAGATGGTCAGCCCCAAGGCGACCTAAGGCAACCACACCCGGTCGTCCAGCCCACAAGGAGGGAGCACCATGAGCCACCAACCACCGTCACCCCAGACGAAAGGGGTCACCGTGAAGCTGCTCGCGGCGGTGGACCTCGGCCCTGAGATCGAGGGCATGGCAGGTCGCCAGCTTCGCATGCGCATGGTGACCATCGAGCCGGGAGGCGTCTTCGGGCCGGTCCATGACCACAAGGGCCGGCCCGGCACCGTCTACATCCTGCA
Source organism: Thermoplasmatota archaeon (assembly GCA_035526765.1). Lineage (GTDB taxonomy): Archaea > Thermoplasmatota > E2 > JACPAO01 > JAHFTW01 > JAHFTW01. Next base: position 23,777 of record DATLBS010000026.1, read on the forward strand.
GGGAACGATCACGGACCACCGCGACGGCGTCGCCACCGACTATGGGCCTGGGCTGGGTTGGCCCGAGGACGGGAACACCTTGCACTGGCTCGAGAACCGCGGGGCGATCCCGGCGGTGGAGATCTCGGTGGACATCGTCAAGGCGACCTGATCCAGCAGGGTCCCCGGGATGCAGAAGATGCGCAGCAGGTGAGTTTCGCGCGAGTACCTTCACTCCTCTCTCCTATCGGCTGAATCAAGGTCGATCCGCTGAATCCGTGTGCACATCGTTGCCATCGACACCGAGACCTGCGCCTTGGGTCCCGGCCGCGACCGCCTCGTGCAGTTCTGCGCCATGGAGCTGGACGGCGACCTCAACCAGCTCTCCGTGTGGACGGAGCTCGTCAATCCGGGCTGCCACATCCCCTCCGCCGCCACCGCCATCCATGGCATCAGCGACGACATGGTGCGGGACGCCCCCCGCTTCGGCTTCTTCGCACCACGCCTGCGCGCCCTCATCCGGCCGGACACCGTGTTCATGGCCTACAATGCCGGCTTCGACCTGGGCATCCTGGACCTGGAGTTCACCCGTTGTGGCGTCGAGCCGATCCCCGCCCACCAACCCGTCCTCGATCCGCTGCAGCTGGAGCGCCGCCTCACCAGCCGAAGCCTCGGCCCCACCTACAGGCGGTACACGGGGAAGGACCTGGAGAACGCACACACGGCGGACGCCGACGTGATGGCGATGGTGGAAGTGCTGCGCCACCAGCGCGAGGTGCATGCGGATATCCTGCCCCCTCGGACGGAGGACCTCGTTGGATGGCCATCCCAAGCCCCGCGTATCCGTCGCAAGGGCCACCTGTACAAGGACGAATCTGGCACGGTCCGTCTCGGCTTCGGGAAACACAACGGCAAGCCCGCCGCGGAGGTCCCCGAATACCTGGCGTGGATGCTCGAGGAGGAATTCCCGGAGCGAGCGAAGCGAGCAGCCCGGCGCATCCTCCAAGAGCAGACGTTGCCCCTGCGCGTCGCAGGCATCCTGGAAGAGCGGACCTTGGTTGCCTAGACAGACCCCCGCCCGCAGAGGCGCGCGGGAGATTGCCGCCGAGGGCGTTGCTTCCCGTTCTCTGCGTTCTCTGCGGCTGAAGGGGCCGAAGCGGAAGGGCTGCCCGCACCACAACGCCCTCGCCCCCGGGCACGCATCATCCATGATGGCAAAGGCGTGGATCGGCACCAGCGGCTGGAGCTACCCCGACTGGAAAACCGACTTCTACGAGGGGGTCCCCCAGAAGCGTTGGCTGGGGCATTTCGCGACCCGCTTCCCGACGGTCGAGGTCAACGCCGTCTTCTATCGCCTGCCAAGGCGGGAATGGGTCGACCGCTGGGCCAGCGCCGTCCCCGCGAATTTCCGGTTCGCCATCAAGCTGTGGCGCCAGGTGACGCATTACCAGCGGCTGCAGGACCCTGAGAGGTTCCTCGACTTGTACGTGGACGTGATGTCCGCCCTGCCCCCAGCCAAGCGGGGCCCCATCCTCGTGCAGTTGCCGCCCCAGCTCGACGTCGACGAGCGCGCCCTTGACCACGTCCTTGGCCAGCTGCGCGAACGCGTCCGGACCTGGCCCATCGCGGTGGAGTTCCGCAACCAGACCTGGTTCACGGACACCGCTGCGGTGCGGATGCTGGAGGCCCACGACGTGGCGCTGTGCGTGCACGACATGGCCAGGGGAGCCCCCGTGCAGCAACCCAACGACGCCTCCTTCGTGTACGTACGGCGCCACGGGCCCAAGCGCCGGTACGCCGGCTCCTACACGGACGAGCGCGTGGCCGAGGACGCAAGGCAGGTCGCGGAATGGGTGGAGGGCGGCCGCGATGTGTACGTGTACTACAACAACGACCGCGGTGGGAACGCGCACCGGAACGCACGCAGCCTGGCCGACGCCCTGGGCAGCCTGGCGGTGAAGCCCGCACGTGCAAGAAAAGCCGCGGCCGTAGTCGGGAAGCCGGCGGTGGCGACAAGGAAGGCCCCCCAGGAAGGGGGCATGCCGGCGCGCCCATCGCTCAGCAGGCGCGCGGCGCCAGCCCAGGTGCCCGACGAGGACAGGGACCAGCACGGCTGGACGCCGGGTCGACGCACTTAGGTCCCGCCGCTGGTTCCCGGCCCCGTGAAGGCAGCCTTCTTCCGCGCTCACGGTGGCCTGGACGTCCTCGAGGTGGGAGAGGTGCCGGCTCCCCCCATGGGCCCCCTTGACGTCCGCATCCAGGTGAAGGCGGCCGCCCTGAACCACCTCGACCTCTTCGTGCGCGACGGCTGGCCCGGCCTCAGGCTCCCGATGCCGCACGTGGGGGGCACGGATGTCGCGGGCATCGTGTCGGAGGTGGGGGACCAGGTGAAGGGGGTCAAGGTCGGTGCCGAGGTGCTCGTGAACCCGGGCCTCAACTTCGAGGCGGGCCCCGACGGACAGCAGCGCATCCCACCCGATGTGAGCATCGTCGGCGAGACGCGGTGGGGCGGCCTGGCGCAGGAATGCGTCGTCCCCTGGACCCATGTCCTCCCCAAGCCGGGATCGATGTCCTGGGAGGAAGCCGCCGCGCTCCCGCTTGCTTCCATCACGGCGATGCAGATGGTCAGGCGCAAGGCACGCATCAAGCCTGGCGACAAAGTGCTCATCGTCGGGGCCGGCGGAGGCGTCGCGGTCATGGCGCTGCAGATCGCGAAGGCGCAGGGGGCTTGGGTGTGCGCGACGACGGGCGGTGCCGCGAAAGTCCACCTGGTGAGGGACCTCGGCGCGGACCACGTCATCGACTACAAGGCAAGCCCCGATTGGTCGAAGGAGGCTTTCGTGGCCACGGGCAAGAAAGGGTTCGACGCGATCCTGGATTCGTCGGGCACCGCGACACTGGGCAGATCGGTCCGCCTGCTCGGTCTGGGGGGCCGGCTTGTCACTTGCGGCGCGACGACGGGGCCGACGGCCGAGGTGGACATCCGCAGCATCTTCTGGAAGCAGCTGACCATCATGGGCAGCACGATGGGCATCCCGCAGGACCTCAAGGACGCCATCGCAATGTGGGAGTCGGGAAACCTGCGAGTCCACGTCGATTCCGTGCTGCCATTGGAGAAGGTCCGCGATGCCCAAGCGCGCATGCAAGAGGCTGGGCAGTTCGGCAAGATCGTCTTGATCCCCTGACGTGCCCCGCCCCCACGCCACGAACCACAGATTCAACAGATGCCACAGATTACGTTGGTGCGGAGCTGGGTGTTGCTTGGAACAGATGGCAGGTTCTGTGAAATCTGTGGAATCTGTGGTTAGGTGGGGGCACGAAACGTCCGATTTAGACGTGCCAAAATCTCTTGCCGTCGCCCATCAAGGCTTATAACCCGCCCTCTTCGGCGAAGCCATCCACTCCTGAAGGCGAAGTGGCCCCCACCGGAGGCCCCATCTCCTCGAAGGATGACTTGGACCAAGGAATGGCCACCACCTCAGAGATCGCGGACCTCGCCAACCAGGGATACAAGTACGGCTTCTCCACCGACATCGAGTCGGACACCGTCCCCGTGGGCCTGGGCGAGGGCACCGTCCGGCTCATCTCCGAGAAGAAGGGCGAACCGGCGTGGCTGCTGGAGTGGCGCCTCAAGGCGTACCGGCACTGGCTCACCATGAAGGAGCCGACGTGGGCCAACGTCCACTACCCCGCCATCGACTACCAGGCCATCACCTACTACTCGGCGCCGAAGAAGAAGGCGGCCGGCGAGGGCCCGAAGAGCCTCGACGAAGTGGACCCCGAGCTCGTCAAGATGTACGAGCGGCTGGGCATTTCCCTAAAGGAACAGGAACGACTCACTGGCGTCGCGGTGGATGCCGTCGTCGATTCCGCCTCCGTCGCGACGACGTTCAAGGCGCAACTTGGTGAGATGGGCATCATCTTCTGCAGCTTCTCAGAGGCCGTGCGGGAGCACCCTGACCTCGTCCGGAAGTACCTCGGCACCGTCGTCCCGACGACGGACAATTTCTTCGCGGCCCTCAACTCGGCCGTGTTCTCGGACGGCTCGTTCTGCTACATCCCCAAGGGTGTGCGCTGCCCCCTCGAGCTTTCCACCTACTTCCGCATCAACGCCGCGGGCACAGGCCAGTTCGAGCGCACGCTGATCATCGCCGAGGAAGGCAGTTACGTCAGCTACCTCGAGGGGTGCACGGCCCCGATGCGCGACGAGAACCAACTGCATGCTGCCGTCGTCGAGCTCGTCGCCCACGACGACGCCGAGATCAAGTACAGCACGGTCCAGAACTGGTATCCCGGCGACAAGGACGGGAAAGGCGGCGTCTACAACTTCGTCACGAAGCGCGGCAAATGCGCCGGCCGCCGCAGCAAGATCTCGTGGACGCAGGTCGAGACCGGCTCCGCGATCACCTGGAAGTACCCCAGCTGCATCCTTCTCGGCGACGACTCCGTGGGCGAGTTCTACTCGGTGGCCCTTGCCAACGATTACCAGCAGGCCGACACCGGCACCAAGATGATCCACGTCGGCAAGCGCACCCGCTCCACGATCGTGTCGAAGGGCATCTCGGGCGGGCACGGCCAGAACACGTACCGCGGCCACGTCAAGATCATGAAGGGCGCGGACGGGGCCCGCAACTACAGCCAGTGCGATTCCCTCCTCATCGGCGACAAGTGCGGCGCGCACACGTTCCCCGTCATCGACGTGCAGAACCCGACCGCCATCATGGAGCACGAGGCCACCACCTCGAAGGTCTCCGACGACCAGATCTTCTACCTGCGCCAGCGCGGCATCGCGACCCAGGACGCCATCAGCCTCATCGTGAACGGCTTCTGCAAGTCCGTGTTCCGCAAGCTCCCCATGGAGTTCACCGTCGAGGCGCAGAACCTGCTCGACCTCAAGCTAGAAGGATCCGTTGGATGACATGACCCCCACCGCGCCCCCGCCGAACCCGCTGCTCCAGATCCAGGACCTCCATGTCGAGGTCGACGGCAAGGCCATCCTCAAGGGACTCAGCCTCAGCGTCAAGGCCGGCGAGGTGCACGCCATCATGGGCCCCAACGGCTCCGGCAAGAGCACGCTGGCCCACGTCCTGGCCGGCCGCCCCGGCTACGCCGTCACCCAGGGCGCCGTCCTCTACAAGGGCAGGGACCTCCTCGCGATGGAGCCCGAGGAGCGCGCCCGCGAAGGCGTCTTCCTCGCGTTCCAGTACCCCGTCGAGTTGCCAGGCGTCTCGAACACGTACTTCCTGCGCGAGGCCCTCAACGCGCAGCGCAACCACCAGGGCAGGGGGGAGATCGACGCCGTCGACTTCCTGGACCTCATCAAGCAGAAGGCCCGCGTCGTCGGCATGGATGACAAGTTCCTGTCGCGCGGCGTCAACGAGGGCTTCTCCGGCGGCGAGAAGAAGCGCAACGAGATCCTCCAGATGGCCGTCCTCGAGCCGCGCCTTGCCATCCTCGACGAGACCGACTCCGGCCTCGACATCGACGCCCTGCGCACCGTCGCGGAAGGCGTCAACAAGCTGCGCTCCCCCGACCGCGCCATGCTGGTCGTCACCCACTACCAGAGGCTGCTCGACCACATCGTCCCCGACCGCGTGCACGTCCTGGCCGGCGGCCGCATCGTGAAGTCGGGCACCAAGGAGCTGGCCCTCCAGCTCGAGCGATCCGGCTACGAGGCCGTGAAGGCGTGAGCATGGAAGCCGAGGCCATGACCCGACCCGCCACCGGCGTCGAGGCGACGTTCCGCACCGGTGGCTGGGCCAAGCGGGGTCCCGGCTTCCTGCGCGAGGCGCGCGGGCAGGCCATCGCCACGCTTGCTGCCGTGCCCGTCGGTGTGGGGCTTGCCGCGTTCCTGCCCATCGATGTCCCGGCGCGCCTGGTGCGCGAAGAAGAGGTCGCCCCGTACCGCCTGCCCGATGCCATCGAGCTCGTGTTCGTCGACGGCCACGAGGTCCCCGCCCTCCACCGCGTCCCCAAAGGGCTCCGCGGCATCACGGTGCAGGCCCTGTCCGCCGCCCTGCTGCGCCCCACCGAGACCCTCGAGCACCACCTGGCCCGCCACGCTGACGCGGACCAGCCCGTGGTCGCGCTCAACACCGCGTTCCTCCAGGATGGCGCCTTCCTCGACCTCGCGGCGCACACCATCGTCGAGGAACCCGTCCACTTCCTGCACCTGGCCACGGAGCCGCGCGCGCCGACGGCGTGCCACGTGCGCCACCTCATCGTCGCCGGTCCCCACAGCGAGGCCACGGTCGTGGAGTCGTACGTTGGCCTTGCCTCCCCCGACGCCGGCTTGACCACCGCCGTGACCGAGCTGGTCGCCGGCGAAGGCGCGCACATCCAGCACGTGAAGCTGCAGCGCGAGAACCTGCACGCCCGGCACGAGGGCATGCTGACGATCCGCCAGGACCGCGACTCCGTCGTCAACGACCATCTCTTCTCCGTGGGGGGCGCCACTGCGCGCAGCGGCGTCGACGCCATCCTTGGCTCCCCCGGCGGCGAGCTCCGGCTGGGCGGCCTGTTCCTCGCGACGGGCGCCCAACGGGTGGAATGCCCCACGCGCATCGACCACGCCGTGCACCACACGACGAGCCGCGAGGTCTACAAGGGCATCCTCGACGGCGCCGCGCGCGGCTCCTTCCTGGGCTCCGTGAAGGTCCGTGCCGATGCGCAGAAGACCGACTCAGCCCAGCAGAACCGCAACCTCCTGCTCTCGGACCAGGCCCTCATGCATTCCGTGCCGCAGCTGGAGATCCACGCCGACGACGTCAAGTGCAGCCATGGCAGCACCACCGGCCAGCTGAGCCCCGAGTCCCTGTTCTTCCTGCGCAGCCGCGGCCTCGACCCCGAGCACGCCCGCCTCATCCTCACCCAGGCCTTCGCGCAGGAGGTCATCGACCAGATGCCATCCGCCGTGCAGCCTTTGTTGCATGACCTCCTGGGGCAATGGTTCGCCTGCCGGAAAGTTGCGGGAGTGCTCGCTTGAGGCGCACCCGCCCCACATGGAATCCCGGCAACGCCCACCCTGTTGCCCCGAAATCCCCGCGATCCGTGTCTGGGCAGGGGGCCAACGAATGACGCTCGATGTCGAGAAGCTGCGCGCGGACTTCCCCCTCCTCGCCCAGGAAGTGCACGGCAAGCCCCTGGTCTACCTCGACAACGCGGCCACGTCGCAGAAGCCGCAAGCGGTCATCGATCGAATGACGCGCTACTACTCGGAGGAGAACGCGAACATCCACCGCGGCGTCCACCTCCTTTCCGAGAAGGCCACGAAGGAGTACGAGGGCGCCCGCGCCCGCATCGCCCGCTTCATCAACGCGGCCCCGGAGGAATGCGTCTTCGTGCGCGGCACGACGGAGGCCATCAACCTTGTGGCCAACACCTTCGTGCGCGCCCGCCTGGGCCGGGGCGACGAGCTGGTCGTCACCCAGATGGAGCACCACAGCAACATCGTCCCCTGGCAACTCCTGTGCGAGCAGACCGGCGCCATCCTGCGCGTCGTCCCCATCGACGACCACGGCCAGCTCGACCTGGCCGCGTTCACCAAGGCGCTGGGCCCCAGGACCCGTTTTGTCTCCGTGGTCCACGTGAGCAACGCCCTGGGCACGGTGAACCCGGTGCGGAGGCTCGTGCAGGAATGCCATGCGAAGGGGATCCCCATCCTCCTCGACGGCGCGCAGGCCATCCCCCACCTCCCCGTGGACGTCAAGGCCCTTGGGTGCGATTTCTACGCGTTCTCCGGCCACAAGATGTACGGCCCCACCGGCATCGGCATCCTGTACGGCAAGCGCGAGCACCTCGAGGAGATGCCTCCGTGGATGGGCGGCGGTGACATGATCCGCAGCGTCACCTTCGAGAAGTCCACGTGGAACGACGTGCCGCACAAGTTCGAGGCGGGCACCCCCCACATCGCGGGCGGCATCGGCCTGGGTGCCGCGGTGGACTACCTCACCCGCATCGGCATGGCCGACATCGCGGCGCACGAGCATGACCTGCTGCAGTACGGCACCAAGGAGCTCCTTGCCATCCCCGGCCTCACGCTCTACGGCACCGGCGCCGACAAGGCAGGCGTCCTCTCCTTCAACCTCAAGGGCGTCCATCCGCACGACGTGGGGTCCCTGGTCGACCGGGACGGCATCGCCATCCGCACAGGCCACCACTGCGCCCAGCCCGTCATGGACCGGTTCGGGGTCCTGGCGACCTGCCGCGCAAGCTTCGCCCTCTACAACACGAAGGCCGACATCGACGCCCTCGTGGCCTCGCTGAAGAAGGTGGCGGAGATGTTCGCTTGAAGCGCGAAGCGATTCGAGCGCCGCTCCGGGCTGGCTTCAGCCGGCCCGGATGCGCGCCGGGTCGCGCAAAGGCGCGACCCATGGGAGGCGGCTGACATGGACGACTCCCTGCGCGAGCTGTACCAGGAGACCATCCTGGAGCACAACAAGAAGCCGCGCAACTTCCGCGCGATCCCGGGCGCGCGCGTGCAGGAGGGGTTCAACCCCCTGTGCGGCGACCGCCTCACGCTGTACCTCCAGATGCAGGGCGACCGCATCGTGGACGTCGCCTTCCAGGGCCACGGCTGCGCCATCAGCACCAGCAGCGCGAGCCTCATGACGGATGCCGTGAAGGGCAGGTCCCGGGAGGCGGCGGAGCGGCTGTTCGAAGCGTTCCACCGCCTCGTCACCCGCGAAGGCGTGGCTCCCGGCAAGGACGAGGTCGGCAAGCTGCTCGTGTTCTCCGGGGTGGGCGAGTTCCCTGCGCGCGTGAAGTGCGCGACGCTGTGCTGGCACACCCTGAAGGCGGCCTTGGCCGGACAGTCGGCGCCTGCTAGCACGGAGTGAGCATGGCCGGCTACGTCCCCCTTGCCCGCGACGTGGACGCCATCCGCATCCCCGACGGGATCGCAGTGCCGCTTGCGAAGGGGATCCAGGTGAAGCTGACGCAGGCCCTGGGCTTCGGCTACACGATCCAGACGGAGCAGGGCGCGAAGTACCGCCTGGCCAGCAAGGACGGGGACGCCATCGGACAGCCCGTGGTGGGCACCCTGGACCAGCTGGGCAGCGTCCCCCAGGAACCGGCGGCGCTGGAGGCCTTGGCGAAGGAGCAGCTGAAGGGCGTGTACGACCCGGAGATCCCCGTGGACATCGTGGACCTCGGGCTCGTGCACTCCTGCAAGGTGACGTCCCTGCCGGAGGGCGGCTTCCACGCGGAGGTGCGCATGGGGCTCACCGCTCCCGGGTGCGGCATGGGGGACGTGCTGGTGAAGGACGTCGAGGTGGCGCTGCGCGCCATTCCTGGCATCCGGACCGTGGACGCGAAGGTGGTGCTGTTCCCCGTGTGGAATCCGTACACGATGATGAGCGAGGCGGCAAAACTCAAGCTTGGCATGCTTTGAGCGCAGCGACGCATGCCCGCGAGTGACGCCTCGCCTTGATGCCGGTCCACAGTGGAACGGCCGATGAGCGAGGCGGCAAAACCCAAGCTTGGCATGCTTTGAGCGCAGCGACGCTTCCCGTTCCCTGGGACCTCAAACCCTATCATCCGCGTTCCCTGCTGACGGGCATGCGCATCCCCCTGCTTGCCATGGCCGTGGCCCTCCTTCTCGCCGGATGCGCGGGGTCGGGCACGAAGGACGGCACGGCCCCCGATGCCACCTCCAGCGGCACGGGCGCGCCCACGACGACGGCCCCCAGCCACATGGCCGCGAAGACCGTGGACGTGAAGATGCAGGGCAACAGGTTCGTGAACGAGACGGTCACCATCTACGTGGGCGACTCCATCCGGTGGACCAACCTGGACTCGGTGGGGCACAGCGTCAAGACCGATTCCGGGCCGGCCAGCATCGACAACAAGCCGAACTGCGTCAGCGGCATCCTCCCCGCCCCCGTGTGCATGGGCTCCGGCGAGACCCTGGTCTGGAAATCCGCCAGCGCCGGCACCATCGCCTACCACTGCCCCGCCCATGCGCAGGGCATGAAGGGGACCCTGGTCGTGCTGGAGCACCCCGCCTAAGCCGTCGTCAGGACTGTCCCCGTCGTTCGGCGGCCGTTGCTTCCCGCTCGCCTCGATTCACGTGCATGGTTGACATGTTCGAGTCTGCTGGACCCGTAAGATTGATGCGGGCCCAAACCAACAGGAGGCCGACCCTTTCGCTGTAAGGCTTTACATAGCCCCGCCATGGCCGAGACGCCATGACCTCCGGAGCCCGTCCCCAGGGGAAAGCCGCCCCCGCGCCCCCCGCCCCCGCAAGGGCGGTGGCAAGCCCGGCCAACGGGGTGGCCTCGAAAGCCAAGGACCCCATCTCCAGGCTGCGGGAGCGCAAGGCCCAGGCCAACCTCGGGGGCGGCCCCGCCCGCATCCAGGCGCAGCATGACAAGGGCAAGTACACGGCCCGCGAGCGCATCGACCTCCTCTGCGACCCTGGAACCTTCGTCGAGATGGACGCCTTCGTGCGCACCCAGTCCACCAGCTTCGGCATGGACAAGAGCCGCTTCGACGGCGACGGCGTCGTCACCGGCTACGGGTACGTCGCGGGCCGCCTCGTCTACGTCTACAGCCAGGACTTCACGGTCCTCGGCGGCTCGCTGGGGGAGCAGACGGCCCGCAAGATCTGCAAGGTGCAGGACATGGCGCTGCGCAACGGCGCCCCCATCGTCGGCTTCAACGACTCCGGCGGCGCCCGCATCCAGGAAGGTGTCGCGTCCCTCGCGGGCTACGGGGACATCTTCTTCCGCAACGTCGCCGCCTCGGGCGTCATCCCCCAGATCTCGGTCATCGTGGGGCCTTCCGCCGGTGGGGCGGTCTACTCGCCTGCCCTGACGGACTTCGTCGTGATGGTGGAGGACTCCTCCCACATGTTCGTCACGGGTCCCGACGTCGTGAAGACCGTGACCGGCGAGGAGGCCAGCCAGGAGGAACTGGGCGGCGCCTCCGTCCACACCGTCAAGTCCGGCGTCGCGAGCTTCTCCGGCCTCGACGAGGACGACGCCATCCGCAAGATCCGCTCCCTGCTGGCGTACCTGCCCAGCAACAACCTCAGCGAGCTGCCGGTGGTGCCGCCGACCGACGACCGCTTCCGCATGGACGAGGCGCTGGACACCATCGTGCCGGACAACCCGAACAAGCCGTACGACATGCGGGACATCATCCTGCGCGTCATGGACAAGGGCTCCTTCGAGGAGATCCAGTCCAAGTGGGCCACCAACATCGTGATCGGCATCGCCCGACTCGACGGCTACCCCGTGGGCATCGTCGCCAACCAGCCCGCCGTGCTGGCCGGCGCCCTGGACATCGAGGGCAGCATCAAGGCCGCGAAGTGGATCCGCTTCCTGGACGCCTTCAACTTCCCCATCATCAGCTTCGTCGACACCCCCGGCTTCCTGCCCGGCCTCGGCCAGGAGCACGGCGGCATCATCCGCAACGGCGCCAAGCTGTTGTACGCCTACTGCGAGGCCAGCACCCCGAAGCTTGCCGTCATCACCCGCAAGTCGTACGGCGGCGCCTACATCGTGATGAGCAGCAAGCACGTCGGCACCGACATGAACCTCGCCTGGCCCGCCGCCGAGATCGCGGTCATGGGGGCCGAGGGCGCGGTGAACATCCTCTACAAGCGGGAGATGCAGAAGCTGGCGGGGGAGGACCCCGCCAAGGCGAAGGAGCTGGCCGCCCGGTTCCAGGCGGAATACCAGGAGAAATTCGCCAACCCCTACGTCGCGGCGGAACGCGGCTGGGTGGACGACGTCATCGAGCCCTCCGAGACCCGCCCCCGCCTCATCCAGGCGCTGTGGCCCCTCATCAACAAGCGCGAGCAGAGGCCCGCCAAGAAGCACGGCCTCACCCCGCTCTGATGGGGGAGCCTGCGGCTCCCCATCGGCGGGCTGCGCCCGCCGGTCCCCACTCCCCCTTTCCCCAACCGAACGTGACCAAGGCAGACCAACAGCATGAACGGCCCCGAACTCGTCTCCAAGGAACCGATCGCCATCATCGGTGTGGGCTGCGTCCTGCCCGATGCGCCGGACGTCCCCTCGTTCTGGGCCAACCTCATGGCGGGCCGGTCCAGCATCCGCGAGGTCTCCCCTGGCCGCTGGGACCCTGCCCTGTTCTGGTCCGCGGACAAGTCGGCGGCCGACAAGACGTACGCCAAGATCGGCAGCTTCGTCGACAACGACGCCTTCAACCCGCTCGACTACCGCATGCCCCCCGGCGTCGTCGTGCAGATCGACCCGAGCCAGCGCTGGGCCCTCTCCGCGACCCGCCAGGCGTTCAAGGACGCAGGCTACGCCACCGGCCTCAAGGGCGACGGCGGCAAGGAGTTCGACCGCACCCGGGCCGCCGTCATCCTCGGCAACGCCATGGGAGGCGAGCTCATGAAGCTCCACACCAAGCGCCTGTACTGGCCGCAGGTGGAGCAGGCCCTGCGCGCCGACCCGTCGTTCCAGCGCCTCGGCCAGCAGGAGCAGCACGCCATGCTGGCCCGCGGGGAGCAGGGGCTCAAGGGCGACGTTCCCCCCATCACGGAGGACTCGATGCCCGGCACGCTCTCCAACGTGGCGGCTGGCCGCATCGCCAACCTCTTCGACCTCTCGGGGAAGAACTTCACCACCGATGCGGCGTGCGCCAGCAGCCTCGCGGCCCTCGACGCGGCCCTGGACACCTTGCGCAAGGGCGAGGCGGACTACGTCGTGTGGGGCGGCACCGACCGGAGCATGGACGTGACCCCATACGTCGAGTTCAGCAAGATCGGCGCCCTCAGCCCCGACGGCTCCAGGCCCTTCGACGCCGGGGCCAACGGCTTCGTGATGGGCGAAGGCTGCGCCATCTTCCTCCTCAAGCGCCTGTCGGATGCCGAGCGTGACGGCGACAAGGTCTACGCGGTCGTGCGCGGCATCGGCGGCTCGTCCGACGGCAAGGGCAAGGGCATCACGGCCCCCAATCCGGTGGGCCAGGTCAAGGCGGTCGTGCGCGCCTACAAGGACGCGGAGATGGACCCGTACACGCTGGGCTACATCGAGGCGCACGGCACCAGCACCCCCGTGGGCGACCCGGTGGAGCTCACCAGCGCCGAGGAGGCCTTCCGCGCCATCCGCCCCGAAGCCAACCCGCCCCTGGGGTCCATCGCGGTGGGCTCCGTCAAGTCGAACCTGGGGCACCTCAAGTCCGCGGCGGGCGCCGCCGGGCTCCTGAAGACGGCCCTCGCGCTGAAGAACGGGGTCATCCCGCCCAGCATCAACGTCAACACGCTGAACCCGCGCATCGACTGGGGCCGCTCCGCCTTCAAGGTCGCGACCCAGGCGATGGAGTGGCCCCGTCCCGCCACCCATCCGCGCCGCGCCGCCGTCAGCAGCTTCGGCTTCGGAGGCACCAACTTCCACGTCGTCCTCGAGGAGCACGTGCCCGGACAGCTGAAGGTGCGCCCCGCCAGTCACGGCAGCGCGGCTGGCCCGTCTTCGTCCACCGGCCCCCGTTCGACCTTCGACGCCGCTGCATTCCAGGCGAGCATGAAGGCCAACGCTGCGCTCGAGGCCGAGCCCATCGTCCTCGACGGAGCGAACGCGCTCCAGGCTGTCGCCGCCCTCTCGAGGCCCCTCACGTTCCCCCAGGACGGCAAGGGGCCGCGCGTGCGCGACCTCCTTCACCCGCTCACCAAGGCTGGCCTTGCTGCCCCCACCCGGGTCGCCACCACCCTCGCGTCGCCGGAGGACCTGCCCAAGCGATTGGAGCAGGCGCAGAAGGCCGCCACGAACCCGCAGCAGGCGCGGCTTGCGTTCCAGCAGGGCGTCTTCATCCAGAAGGGCAACCCCCACGGGAAGCTCGCGTTCCTGTTCCCTGGCCAAGGCACGCAGTACGTCAACATGTTCCGCGACCTCGCGCAGAAATACCAGGTCGTCGCCGACACCTTCGCCGAGGCTGACGAGATCCTCAAGAGCGAGCTCGACGGCGTCAGGCTCACGGACATCCTGTGGCCGACGCCTGACACGCCCGAGGCGCAGGCAGCCAGCGACAAGAAGCTGCAGCTGACCGAGTTCACGCAGCCGGCCGTCCTGGCCGCGGACGTGGCGATCCTGCGGCTGCTGCGGCAATGGGGCATCGAGGCCGATGTCGTCGCCGGGCACAGCCTGGGCGAGTACGGCGCCCTCGTGGCGGCGGGCGTCCTCACGTTCGGTGACGCGCTGCATGCGGTGGCGGCGCGCGGCCGCGAGATGGCGCACGTCGAGGTGCCCGACCTCGGCAAGATGGCCTCGGTGTCCGGCGACTGGCACGCGGTGCAGGACGCCCTCAAGGGCATGACGGAGTACGTCATCCCCGCCAACAAGAACTGCCCAAGCCAGACCGTCATCGCTGGTTCCTCCAAGGGCGTCGACGAAGCCGTCCGCCTCCTCCAGCAGAAGGGGTTGCAGGCGCAGTACCTGCCCGTCTCTGCAGCGTTCCACAGCGCCATCGTCGCTCCCGCCAGCAAGCCGCTGCGCAAGGTCCTCGGCCGCCTCGACGTCAAGTCGCCCAAGGTCCGCGTGCTGTCCAACGTCGGTGCCCAACCCTACCAGGACGACCCGGACTGGATCCGTGACAACCTCGCCACCCAGGTCGCAAGCCCCGTGGAATGGATCGAGATCGTCGAGCGCATGTACGACGAGGGCGTGCGGACCTTCATCGAGGTCGGCCCCAAGCTGGCGCTCACGAACTTCGTGCGCGACATCCTGAAGGAGAAACCCGACGCGGTCGCCATCGGCAGCAACCACCCCAAGAAGGGCGGCATCACGCATGCCAACGAGCTCTTCGCCTTCCTCGGCGCCTGGGGCTACCAGCCGAACCTCCCCGCCCTCGACGACCCCAAAGTGTACACGGCCCAGTACCGCGACCCGGCGGCGGAGTTCAGGTCAAACGGCCCCGCTGCCAGCAACCAGGTCTCCGCGCACAACGGGATGGACGACCTCGCGCACCAGGTGGCCGAGCTGCGCCGCGCGGTCGAGGAGATCCGTTCCGGGGTCTCGCGACCCACCCAACCACAGATGGCACCGATCCCACAGAACCAACCCCACTCTGTGCCATCTGTGCAATCTGTGGTTCGGTCGGGCGCCGAAATGGAGCTGCAGAAGCGCGTGGCCGCATTCGGGTTCAACCTCGACGACATCGGCGTCTCCGGCGTGTCCATGGGGCTGCCCGGCATGCACAAGCCCCTCTTCGCGGACGACAACATCGACCGCATCCTGCGCGGCGAGAACCTCATCGACACGCTGCCGCCGGAGGAGCAGCAGAAGATGGTGGACAAGACCATCGTGCGCCTGCAGAAGGGCACCGACGGCTCTGCACAGTTCCAGGCCATCAACGACATCGCGCAGGTCATCCACCTCGCCGGGCGGCGCGGCGGCTTCGACATCGCGGCCTACGGCGTCGACAAGGACCTTGCCGACTCCCTCGACCGCTCGTTCCAGTACGCCATCGCGGCCGGAATCGAGGCCCTCAAGGACGCCGGCATCCCCCTCGTCCGCACGTACCTCCAGACCTCTCAGGGCGGCTGGCTGCCCAAGGAATGGAAGCTCCCGGAGCCCATGCGCGACGAGACGGGCATCATCTTCGCGAGCGCCTTCCCCGGCTACGACAACCTCCTGCGCGACGTCACGCGCTACCTCACCGACAAGTATGCAGGCCGCGGCCTGCACGAGCTGCACCAGCTCTACGCGGAGCTGATCGGCGTCGTCACCGACCCCGACGCCAAGCGGCGCCTGCAGGACCTCTTCGAGCGCGGCTTCGCCCACCTCGGGCCCGGCGCCTCGCGCGAGACCCACTACGAGTTCAACCGCAAGTTCCTGTTCAACGTGCTCTCCATGGGGCACTCGCAGCTCGCGCAGTTCATCGGCGCACGCGGCCCCAACACCCAGGTCAACGCGGCGTGCGCCAGCACGACGCAGGCCCTCGCCATCGCGGAGGACTGGATCCGCACCGGGCGCTGCAAGCGCGTCCTGGTCGTGGGCGCGGACGATGTCACCAGCGACGCCATGTTCGAGTGGATCGGCTCTGGGTTCCTCGCCTCGGGCGCCGCCACCACCACCGCCGACGTCACGCAGGCGGCACTCCCGTTCGACCGCCGCCGGCACGGCATGATCGTCGGCATGGGTGCCGTTGGCCTCGTCCTCGAGACCGTCCCGGAGACGGAGCGCCGCGGCATGCGCCCCATCGCGCGCCTGCTGGCCACCCGCATCAGCAATTCCGCGTTCCACGGTTCCCGCCTCGACGTCGGCCACATCGCGGACGAGATGCGCGCCATGATGGCCCGCGCCGAGGCTCGTTACGGGTTGCGTCCCGCCGCCATCGCTGCGAAGACCGTCTTCATGTCGCACGAGACGTACACGCCGGCGCGCGGCGGCTCCGCCTCCGCGGAGATCCACGCGCTGCGCGCCACCTTCGGCGCCGACGCCAACAAGGTCGTCGTCGCGAACACGAAGGGCTTCACCGGGCACCCGCAGGGCGCCGGCGTCGAGGACGCCATCGTGCTGCGATGCCTGCAGCGGGGCCGGCTGCCGCCCATCGCGAACTTCAGGGAGCCGGACCCCGAGCTCGGCGACCTCAACCTCTCCAAGGGTGGCGCGTACGACGTGCGCTACTCGCTGCGCCTGGCCGCGGGCTTCGGCAGCCAGGTCGGCATGAGCCTCATGGAGCTCGTCGCGCGCGAGGACGAGCGCGTGGCGGACGCGGCGCGCTACCAGCAGTGGCTCGCGGACGTGTCCGGGCAGGCCAGCGCCAAGACGGAGGTCGTGAACCGCACCTTGCGCATCGTGGACCAGGGGCCGCCTGCGCGCAAATCGAAGCCCGATGTCAAGCCTGTCGTTGTTTCGCGCCCCGCCGAACCACAGATTGCACAGATGACACAGATTCAGGGTGGTTCTGTGAAATCTGTGGAATCTGTGGTTGGGTCGTCGTCGGGGGGAGATGCGCTCGAATCGCTCATCCAGCTCGTGGCGCAGAAGACCGGGTACCCCCGCGAGCTCCTCGACCCGAACCTCGACATGGAGGCCGACCTCGGCATCGACACCGTCAAGCAGGCCGAGATCTTTGGCGCCATCCGCGAGGCGTACGGGCTTCCCCAGGAGGACGGCATCCAGATCAAGGACTACCCGACCCTCGCGAAGGTCGCCGGCTACGTCCAGCAGCGCATCGGCGGCGCAACACACCCGCACCCCTCCCCGCAGAGCCTCGCCGTCCTTGCCGCGTCGCCTCGCCCCGAGGCCATCGACTCCGAGGGGAAGCCCATGGTGCCTTCCCATTCCCTGGACGAGGGCGTCCTGCAACGCCTCATCCAGCTGGTGTCGCAGAAGACCGGCTACCCCGTCGAGCTGCTGGACCCGAACCTCGACATGGAGGCCGACCTCGGCATCGACACCGTCAAGCAGGCCGAGCTGTTCGGCGCCATCCGCGAGGCCTACTCCCTGCCGCCGGAGGAGGGCATCCAGATCAAGGACTACCCGACGCTGGCGAAGGTCGCGGGCTACGTGCAGACGCGTTTGGGCAGCGCCGCCGCCCCCCCTTCCGAACCACAGATTGCACCGATTCCACAGATGCAACCCCAATCTGTGACATCTGTGGAATCTGTGGTCCGTCCGGCGCCGAAGCCCGCCGCACAAGGTAACCAATCTGGCAACGACCCCGAGGCCGTCCTGCAGCAGGTCATCCGCATGGTGGCCGCCAAGACCGGCTACCCCGCCGAGATGCTCGAGCCCGACCTCGACATGGAGGCCGACCTGGGCATCGACACCGTGAAGCAGGCGGAGCTGTTCGGGGAGGTCCGCGCCACGTACGGGATCCCGCTGGTCGAGGGCTTGCTGATCAAGGACTACCCGACGCTGCGGAAGGTCGCCGGTTTCGTGCTGGCCCATGCGCCCCAGGGGACCCAGGCCTCCCCCTCCCCGACCTCCACCTCCTCCCCATCGCCCGCCATCCTTCCTCCCCCGCCACCAGCCCTCACGCCCGCGCGTCCCGTCATCCAGCACCCGGCGCCACCGCACGCCACGGCGCCCGTCGCACGCGCCTCGGCAGCCACGTCCCCAGCCGGCCCGTCGGCTCGATCCCTTCCGCAACCTGCCCAATCCCGTTCACAATCCGTCCAATCTCCCATCCTGCGGCGCATCCCCCTGGTGCGCCCCGCTCCCCTGCCTGAGCACCACAACGAGCTGCGCAAGGGGACCGTCCTCCTCGTCGGCGAGGTCGACACCAGCCTCGCGGAGGCGTTCGTCGCCGCCGGCTGGAAGACCACCACGCAGCCCGGCCAACCCATCGTCGGCCTGCTGGCCGTCGCCTCGCGCCCAGGCCCCACAGCCCAGGACCGCATCGGCCCGCTCTTCGACGCCGCCAAGGCCCACCGCGCCGAGCTCACGGCCGGCTCCTTCGTCTGCGTCGTGACCCGGCAGGACGGCGCGCATGGCCTGCAGCACGTCCGCGACGCCTCGATGGCCGCGCTGGCCGGGCTGGGCAAGGCGTTCAAGAAGGAGTTCCCGCAGGCGCTCACCAAGGTGCTCGACATCCATCCGGAAGGCTCGGACGTCGCGGGCAAGGTCCTCGCGGAGGTGCAGCGCGGCGGCCCCCGCACGGAGGTCTCCTACGGCCGTGATGGCGCCCGCTTCGTCGTCGAGGTCGCTCCCCAATCGCTGCCGGAAGCCGAGCTGGACGTCGCCGGCAAGGGCCTCGTCGTCTCCGGGGGCGCCCAGGGCATCACCGTCGAGCTGCTGGCCGCCCTCGCCCCGCAGCATCCCAGGCTGCTGCTGCTCGGCCGCACCGACCTCCCCGAAGAGGCGGGGCAGTGGGCCGCCCTCGACGAGGCCGGCTGGAAGCGCATGGAAGCCTCCCTCATCGAGGACCTGAAGGCCAAGGGCGAGCGCGTGACGCCTGTCACCATCCAGAAGGCCCTCTCGCCCCGGCAGAAGGCCGCCGACGTCCACCGCAACCTCGCGCGCCTGCAGGACCTGGGCGCCACCGTGCTGTACGCCCCCATCGATGTCACCGACGCCAAGTCCGTGTCCGAGGCCGTGGGGTGGGCACGCTCGCAGTGGGGCAAGGTCGACGGCGTCATCCACGCGGCCGGCGTCGAGATCAGCAAGGACCTTGCCTCGAAGGACCGCGCCCAGTTCGACTCCGTCTTCAACGTGAAGGCGAAGGGCTGGGACGCCCTCATGGCGGCCACCCGCGACGACAAGCTCGAGGTCCTCATGGCCTTCGGCAGCGTCGCGGGCCGCTTCGGCAACGTCGGCCAGACCGACTACTCCGCCGCCAACGAATACCTGTGCAAGGCCGTGAAGGCCGAGGCCGTCCGCCGCAAGGCCCTTGTCGGCGCCACCATCGCGTGGGGACCGTGGGGGGAAGTGGGGATGGCCACGAAGGGCAGCATCCTGCAGATCATGCACGCCTCCGGCGTGACCCCGATCCCGACCGCCTCCGGCGTCGCGATGTTCCTGCGCGAGATGGCGCAGCCGGGCGTGCGCGAATGCGTCGTGGCCGGCGAGCTCGGGGCCATCGACGCGGACGGGCAGGTCGTCGAGAAGGGATGGGACCTCGCCCTCGCCATCGCCAACCAGGTGCTGGCCGACCACGCCGCACGGTTCCGCCTCCTCGAGTCCATCGACGCGGTCCAGCCCGACCATTCCCTGGAGGCAACCGTCCTCGTCGACCAGGGACGCGACCCTGGCCTGCGCGACCACCGCGTCGACGGCGTGCCTTACCTCCCCGGCGTGTTCGGGCTGGAGGCCTTCGCGGAGGCCGGCCTGCTCCTGGCCCCCAAGGGCGCCGCCCTCCTGGGCGCCGAGGACCTGCGGTTCTCCCTCCCCCTCAAACAGTTGAAGGCGGCACCCGCCAAGGGGAAGGTCACCGCCCGCGTCACGTCGAGGCCCGGCGCCGCCGTCACCACCATCCACTGCGCGCTCACGTCGCAGTTCCTCGGGCCCGACGGCCGCGCGCACGGCGAGCCGAAGACCCATTTCGAGGGCACCCTCCGGTTCGGCACCCTCGCCACCTCGCCGCGCGCCCCGCCTCCCCACCTCGAGGCCACCCTGCGCCGCCCCGCCATCTATCCCCCGTTCTTCCACGGCCCCAGCTTCCAGGTCCTCGACGCGGCCGGCCCCCTCGCGCCCGAGGCCGTCGCGCGTTTCCGCGAACCCACGGAGACCCACTTCGGCAAGGGCGCGGCAGAGTTCGCCGCCCACCCCATGCTGGTGGAGGCCCTGTTCCAGGTGTGTGGGCTCCAGACCCTCGTCGAGGAGAAGGCCATGAGCCTGCCCGCCGGCATCCAGCGCCTCGAGTCCTACCACACGGGCCCGCTGCCCCCGCAGGTCCACCTGCGCGGCCAGCCCAAGGGCCGTGACGCCGCCGGCAACCGCCTTTTCGACGCCGAGGCCGTGAGCGCACAGGGCATGCTCCTGCTGCGTCTCACCGGCTATGCGATGGTGGAGACCGGGCCCGCCCCGCAGGCGCCGACCCCCCCTGAGCCCGCCCTCCCCCTCCCCGAGGTGGCCGGCGTCCGCTTCGCCGCCGAGCCCGTCCGGGACGCGCCCCTCGATGACCGCTTCACGGCCGCGGAGAAGGCCCAGCATGCCAGGTTCACGGTCCCCAAGCGGGCGCAGGAATGGCGTGCCGGCCGCCTTGCCGCCAAGCAGGCCGTGGCGCAGGGCAGGGGCGCCCGCCCCGCGGATGTCGAGGTGCGCGGCGACGAATCGGGGCGGCCACGCCTCTTCGTGGCCGGGCGCGAGGCCGCCGACCTGCACCTCAGCCTCACCCACCGCGACGGGCTGGCCGTGGCCGCGGTGTCCGAGGCACCCGTCGGCATCGACCTCGAGCCGGTGGAGGCCAAGCCGCAGTCGTTCCTCGAGGAGGCCTTCGGCATCGCCGAGCTGAAGGACCTGCTGGAGGCCTCGGCGCGCGGCGAGGACATCGCGGCCCAGGTCGCGTGCCTGTGGACCGCGAAGGAGGCGGCGCTCAAGCGCGCGGGCGTCGGGCTCAGGTCGGACCTCCGGGCGCACGAGGTCACGCCGGACGAGCACGGCGGCGCCGTCGTGGTGGGCCCCGCCACGGGGCGCATGGGCGTGCGGTTCTTCGGGATGGACGGCAAGGTCCTCGCGGTGAGCGCGCCCAGCTGCGACCCAAGGGGGCGCTAGCGTGCTGGAGGGCTACCGCTCGCAGCGTGCCCGGCTGCATGCCAACTGCACGGGTCTGGGCTGGACTCTGAAGCTGGGCTTGGCCATCGGCATGGCCGGCTTCGTGGCGCTCACGGCGCAGCTGAGCATCCCGCTGCCGTGGACGCCCGTGCCGTTCAGCCTCGGCCTCGTCGGCGTGCTCCTGACCGGAGCCGTCCTTGGGCGCGCATGGGGCTTGCTCAGCATCGCGATCTACATCCTGGCGGGGGCCCTCGGGTTGCGCGTGTTCGCGGACCAGGCCTCGACCGGCCCTCAGGTGCTGACGGGGTTCACGTCGGGCTACATCTACGGGTACGCTGCCGCGGCGGCCCTGGTCGGTTGGTACGTGGAACAACGGCGCCGCCTGCTCGACCGGCGCTGGGCCATGTGCATCGCCATCGGCCTGGGCGCGCTCGGCCTGCTCTCCCTGCTGGCCCTGACAGGGCAAGCGCTCTCCGGTCCCCGCTTCACCTCCTCCTACGCGCCCACGCAGGCCTACCTGGGCCTCTTCGTGGTGATGTCGCTGCTGGCGGCCGCCGCCGCGTACCTGCTGGTGCAGCGTTCCAGTGGCCTGGGTCGGGAGAAGCTCAACCTGTTCCTCGTCATGGTCGCCGCCATCGCCCTCATCCATGCCTGCGGGGTCGCGGTCCTGAAGGCGACGCTTGGCTATCCCTGGAGCGAGGCCATCGCGCTGGGCTCCACCGTGTTCCTTCCCTTCGACCTGGTCAAGGCCGCCCTCGCCACCGGCGCCACCCTCCTGTTCCTCCCCACGCGCGACGACGAGATGCCCACGATGCCAAAGACCCCGGTGAACCCATGAAGACCTTCTCCAAGATCCTGGTCGCCAACCGCGGCGAGATCGCCCTGCGCGTCATGCGCACCTGCCGCGAGCTCGACATCCGCACCGTCGCCATCCACAGCCCCCAGGACGGGAAGGCGCCCCACGTGCGCTTCGCCGACGAGTCCTACCTCCTGGGCAACGAGGCCAGCGCATCGAACTACCTCAACATCCCCGCCATCGTCGAGCTGGCGCAGAGGGTCGGCGCCGAGGCGGTCCACCCAGGGTACGGTTTCCTGTCGGAGCGCTCCGAGTTCGCCACCGCGCTCGGGAAGGCCGGCATCAAGTTCATCGGCCCCCCGCCCAAGCCCATCGACATCCTCGGCGACAAGGTGGCCAGCAAGGTCGCCGCGCGCAAGGCCGGCGTCCCCGTCGTCCCCGGCAAGGACGAGTTCGTGAGCACGCTGGAGGAGGCCAAGGCCGTCGTCGGGCTCACCGGCTACCCCGTCATCATCAAGGCCGCCTTCGGCGGCGGCGGCATGGGCATGCAGGTCGTCCACTCCGAGGCCGAGCTGGCCGGCGCCCTCGCGCAGACGCAGCGGCAGGCCAAGTCCGCCTTCGGCCGTGGCGAGGTGTTCATCGAGAAGTTCATCCAGAGACCTCGCCACATCGAGTTCCAGTTCCTCGCCGACGAGCACGGCAACGTCGTGCACTACGGCGAGCGCGAATGCTCCGTGCAGCGCCGCCACCAGAAGCTCATCGAGGAGGCCCCCAGCCCCGCGCTGCCGGCCTCCGAGCGCGACCGCGTCGGCGCCGCCGTGTGCAAGCTGGCCAGGGACGTCGGGTACTGGAACGCCGGCACGGCGGAGTTCCTCTTCGACACCGACGCCCCCGGCGGCGGCCACCTCTATTTCAACGAGGTCAACACGCGCCTGCAGGTCGAGCACCCCGTCACCGAGCAGGTGTACGGCGTCGACCTCGTGCGCGAGCAGATCCGCATCGCGGCCGGTGAACCCCTGGGCTACGACCAAAAGTGGGTGGACTCCCGCCGCCGCGGCTGGGCCATCGAGTGCCGCATCAACGCCGAGGACCCGCGCAACAAGTTCATGCCGACGCCCGGCCACATCGCGCGCCACATCCCGCCCAACGGCAACGGCGTCCGCGTCGACACCTACCTCTACTCCGGCTTCACCGTGCCCTCGACGTACGATTCCATGGTCGCGAAGCTCATCTGCTATGGCCAGGACCGCCCCGAGGCCATCCGCAAGATGCGCCGCGCCCTGGCGGAGTACGACCTCGGCGCGCTCGTGACCAACCGCGAGCTGCACGAGGTCATCTTCCGCGACGAGGCCTTCTGCCGCGGCGAGATGACGACGAAGTTCCTGGAGGAGCGCCGCATCCTGGAGACCCTCATGGGCATCGAGGAGGAGGCGTCCGAGGAGACGAAGCAGCGCCTGGCCGCCCTGGCGGCCGCCCTCGCGCAGGAACCTGGCGGCATCGACTCCATGGTCCTCAAGGCCTACGCCTTCAAGCAGTCCGCCGCGAAGAACGTCGGCGTGGACGAGCACGGCCGCCGCCGCCTCAGCCCCTGGGGCCGCCGCGGGCGCTACGAGGGGCAAGGGAGGCTGGCGTAATGCGCTACTCCTTCCAGCTTGGCCACCGCCTGCACTACGTGAACCTCGAAGAGCACGCGGAGGGGCCCAGGTTCGTCGTCGACGGCAGCACCTACGAACCGAAGGTGCAGACCCTCGGCAAGGGCCACTACAGGGTCGCCCTCGCGGGCAAGTCCTACGAGTTCCACATCCGCAACGGGATCGTGACGGAAGGCGCCCGCCAACTGGACCTGGAGGTCCGCCGCGCCCGCCCCGAGCTGGCCCGCAGCAAGGCGGGGGCCCGCAAGGGCGACGGCCGCATCAAGCCCCCCATGCCTGGCAAGGTCGTGGAGGTGAAGGTCAAGGAGGGCCAGACGGTGGCCGCCGGCGACGTCCTCGTCGTGCTGGAGGCCATGAAGATGCAGAACGACCTGAAGGCGCCCATGGCCGGCACCGTCACCAAGGTCCACGTCCATGATGGCACGAACGTCGAGGCCACGACCGTGCTCCTGGAGATCGAGCCGCAAGCGGCCCCCTAGGCGGCCACCTGTCACGACCCATAGGTTGAGGCCTGCCAGGGGCTTCTTGGTCCCGTATGGAGACGGTGGGACCAGGCCGGAGACCCGCCAGGCGCGGCCCTCCCCCGGACGAAGGCACGTCCCCCCAAGCGGATGACACGCAGCGCGAGCTCTTGGCGGCCGTCGTCGAGTCCTCCGATGACGCCATCGTGACCAAGACGCTCAAGGGCATCGTCACCAGCTGGAACGCAGGCGCCGAGCGCATCTTCGGGTACACGGCGGCCGAGATGATCGGGCAGCCCATCACCCGCCTCTTCCCGCCCGACCGCCTCAACGAGGAGCCCCTCATCATCGCGCGCATCCAGTCGGGCCAGCGGGTGGAGCACTTCGAGACCAAGCGCGTGCGCAAGGATGGCAGGATCATCGACATCTCCGTGACCCTGTCGCCCCTGCGGGACCGCGATGGGGTCGTGGTCGGCGCGTCGAAGATCGCCCGCGACGTGACCGTCCTCAAGCAGGCCCAGCGGGAATCCGCGCTGCTGGCCGCCGTGGTGGGGTCCAGCTCCGACGGCATCTGCACCAAGGACCTTGACGGGATCATCACGAGCTGGAACCCGGGATGCGAGGCCATGTTCGGCTACTCGGGCCAGGAGATCGTCGGCCGCCCCATGGACCTCCTGTTCCCGCCGGAGCGCCGCCACGAGATCGCCTTCATGCTGGCGGCCGCGCGCGAGGGAAAGACCATCCTGCACAAGGAGACGCAGCGGCTGCGCAAGGACGGCAGCCTCGTGGACGTCTCCATGACGGTCTCGCCCCTGCGCGGACCGGACGGCCAGGTCGTCGGCGTCTCCGAGATCGCGCAGGACATCACGGAGCGCCGCCTTCGCGTGGAGGCCGAGCGCGACCGCGCGGAGGCGCAGATCGAGTCCCTGCGGCAGATGGAGGCCTTCCGCACGCGCTTCGTGAATTCCGCCGCGCATGAGCTGGCCAACCCGCTCACGCCGATGGCCATCCAGCTGCGGCTGCTGCGCCGCCTGGTCACGGACCCGGCGGGCGCCCGCTCCGTCGCGATCCTTGCCCGCAACTTCGAGCGCGTGTCGCGCGGCATCCGCGACCTTCTGGACGCGGCGCGCATCGAGGGGCGCCGACTCGTCATCGACCCCGTCCCGGTGCCGGTGCGCAAGCTGCTGGCCGAGGTCGGCGAATCCTTCGAGCCGGCGGCTGCCGCCGTCGGCGTCAGGATGACGGTGGGCGAGGTGCCGGAGGTGGTGGCGCACATCGACGAGGGACGCATCGCGCAGGTGCTGTACAACCTGCTCTCGAACGCGGTCAAGTTCACGCCGCGCGGCGGCCACGTCGGCGTGTCCGCCACCCAGCAGGGGGACCACCTCCGGATCTGCGTGAAGGACGACGGCATCGGGATGACGAAGGCGCAGATCGAGCGGCTGTTCAAGCCCTACCGCCAGGTGCACGACCCGAAGATCTCGCCGGGGGTGGGCATGGGATTGGGCCTCTACATCTCGCGGGCCCTCGTCGAGGCCCACGGCGGCCGGTTGTGGGCGGAAAGCCCCGGCCCCGGCCAGGGCACCACGTTCTGCGTCGAGGTTCCCCTGTCCTCCCCCGCCAAGCCCTGAGCCCGGCGAACCCTTCAAGGCCGGCCCCCATGCCGGGTCGTGCCCGTCCTGCTGTGCGAGACCGACGACCAGGGCATCGCGACCCTCATGGTGAACCGCCCCGAGGCCCTCAACGCCCTCAACGTGGAGGTGCTGGAGTCCATCCATGCGACCGTCCAGGGACTTGCGGGGAAGGCCAAGGCCATCATCGTGACCGGCTCCGGCAAGGCCTTCGTGGCGGGCGCCGACATCGCGCAGATGCAGTCGCTCTCCTCCGCCGAGGCGCGCGAGTTCAGCCTCGCCGGCCAGGACTCGTTCCAGTCCCTCGCAGAGTTCCACGGACCCGTGGTTGCGGCCATCAACGGCTACGCATTGGGCGGCGGCCTGGAGCTCGCGATGGCGTGCGACATCCTGATCGCCTCGGACAAGGCCGTGGTCGGGCAACCCGAGGCAAAGCTGGGGGTGGTGCCGGGCTTCGGCGGCTCGCAGCGCCTGCCACGCCGCGTCGGGCCAGGCGTGGCCAAGTGGCTCCTGATGACGGGCGAGAGCGTGAAGGCGGACGAGGCCCTGCGCATGGGCATCGTGGACCAGGTCGTTCCCCACGACACGCTGATGACCGCCGCGCGTGGGGTGGCCACAAGGATCCTCGCCAACGGACCCGTGGCCGTGCGGGAGTGCAAGCGCTTGGTGGACGAGGGGCTGGACCTCGACCTGCCCGAGGCCCTGGATCTCGAGGCGGCGGCGTTCGGGAAGGCGTTCGCGACGGCGGACCAGAAGGAAGGCATGGCGGCGTTCGTGCAGAAACGCAAGGCCGCGTTCCAGGGACGTTGACCACCTTGACGCAGGTTCGAGGGCTCGTGGCCCTCGGTCCCGCATCACCTTGGCCCAGATTCCACAGAGCCCCGTTCCTTGACCCATCCGTCGGTCGAAACGAGGGGTTCCAGTCAACCGGCACCTCCGACGGCGGCGCGTACCACGGCCAGGACGACTTCGGGTCCCTGTTGCCGTGAACCGATGGAACGGGGGGAACCCATCCTCGTGGCTCATGGTATTCCGCGCGCTCCGCGATCTCCGCGTTTGGTACAGGCCGTGCGCTCCACGCACCAAGAACGATCATTCTGGGACTTCACGCACCCGACGCCCGCCAGGGAGGTTGGACGGGCATTGATCCAGAACCGAACGCGGAGCGTCCGACAGCCTGAGAAATGGCCTGCTGAGTCAACCAGCCCCGCACGAAGGGGCTCCGTTCCAACTTTCAAGGTTCGGCGAACCCTTCGTCCAGTCGGGATGCAACGCCCTGGTCGAGACCGCGCATGACCTCAAACTGGATCAGACCCGCACGAACCGGCGCACGCCCCCCGCGTCGTCCTTCCTGCCCACCAAGCCGTCGATGTCCAGGGCGTTCAGGTGCCCGACGACCTCGCACATCCCAAGGAACGTCTGGTCGGGGGCAAGGTGGGGCAGGACACGGGGAAGGATCTCCCACGCCGTGCGTGGCACGTCCAGCTGCTCGAGGACCCGCGCGCGGCGGCGGTGGTGCTTGGCGAGGTGCCCGTCGAGCACGGCATCGGTCAAGATGAAGGGAGCATGGTGCCCAGGAAGGACCTCGCAGCCGACGTAGCGTTGCAATCCTGCCAGGGTGTCCAGGTAGGTCCGGTAGCGGCCGCGGTCCGCGTCGCGCAGCTCGATGGCGTTGGAGGTGATGTGCTCCAGGAGAGTGTCCCCCGACACCAGCTGGTTGTCCGCCGTCTCGAGGAGGATGGATCCCGGGGTGTGGCCCGGGGCCAGCCTCAGCCGTGCGTCGTGGTCGCCAAGGCGGACCGCGTCACCGTCCCGCACCGGGCGCGAGATGGACGTGTCCTCCAGGTGGAGGTCGATGCTCTGGCTGCGCCCGCCGATGGTGCGCACCACATCGGAAGGCACGCCGTGCGCGCGCAGGGCCGCCATGAACTCCTCGTTGCGGGGACCAGCGTCGCGGCGGAACGTCTCGATGAACGCGGACTCCGCCGCAGGGGCCCAAAGCGGCACGCCGAACTCGCGCCGCAGGCGGGCGGCGTTGCCGGCGTGGTCGACGTGCCCGTGGGTGACCAGCAGCCGCAGGCGGACGGGGTCCACGCCGGCGTCCCGGAGGCCCGCCAGGAGGGCCGCGTACGCCTCGGGGGTGCCGATGCCGCAGTCGACCAGGACCGGCTCGTGACCCGGGAACAGCCAGCAGTTGGCGCTCTGCAGCGCGAACGGGAGGGGCACCTGGATGCGCCGCACGGTTGGGGCCAACGCCTGCCCCACGCCGTTGGGTGAAAAAGCCATAAGGGGGAACGCCCCAATGGCCGTCCATGGACGGGACCTCTGCGCCATTGCGGCATCTGACGCTGCGGGTGGAGCACGATTGCCCGCTGGCCGAGCTGTCGCGCGAGCTTCCCGGAGCCGACATCCAGGCGTGGAGCACGCACCGGCTCGAGGTCGTGGAGGTCCGCTGCACCCCTGCCCTGTGGCCCAAGGTGGAGGCGGCGGCGCGGCGGCTGCTGCAACCCCTGCGTGTCCTGCCGACGGCCGATGGCGGCCTGCTGGTGTGGGAACCCAGGGTGAAGGAGGAGGGCTCCGTCAGCCGCATCCTCGAGGCCCACCGGCTCATCTGGCTGCAACCCATGCGGGTGCGCGGCGGTTGGGAGCACTACGACGCCATCGGGGTGGGCGAGGGCGACACCCAGGAGAGGCAGGCGCTGCAGGCGCTGGCGGCGGTGGGCGCGACCCAGGTCGTGCGGCGGCGCACCGTCACGGCGCACGACCTCGTGGCCTCCCTGTTCCTGTCCCTGCGCCCCGTGCTGGAGGCGCCCACCGACAAGCAGGCGGAGGCCCTGCTGGCGGCGGCCGCCGCCGGCTACTACAAGAGCCCGCGCGGCGCCACGACGGCCGAGGTGGCCGAGGGGATGGGGCTTGGCCGCAGCGCCTTCGAGGAGCGGCTGCGCGGCGGCGAGAACCGTCTGCTGCAGGCGCTCGTGCCGGCGCTGGAGCAGGCGCGGGCGGAAGCCGGAAAAGGCGCCTGACCGTCGCAAGGCCGTGCAGTTCGCGCTGGGCGACGAGGAGGCGCTCATCCAGGCCACGGTCCGGCAGCTGGCGCGTGGCCCCATCGCGGAGCGCGCCGCCCGCCTGGACCGGACCGGCCACTTCCCGCACGAGTCCCTGCGCGACCTTGCCGCCCTGGGCATGCTGGGGCCGACGATCCCGCAGGAGTTCGGGGGCTCTCCCATCAGCAAGGTCGCGTACAACCTGATGCTGGAGGAGCTGGCCTGGGCCTGCGCCTCGACCTCGGTGACCGTGGCCGTGCACTCCTCCGTGGCGGCCACACCCATCGTGCAGTGGGGGTCGCGGGAGGTGCAGGAACGCTTCCTGCCCAGGCTGGCAACGGGTGAATGGATCGGCTGCTTCGCGCTCACGGAACCCGGCGCCGGCTCCGACGTGGCGAGCCTTGCGACGACGGCGGCGCGGGAAGGGGACGACTACGTCCTCAACGGCAGCAAGGTGTTCATCACGAACGGCAGCCACGCCGGCAGCGCCATCGTCGCCGCCAAGACCGACCCCAAGGCGGGCCACAGGGGCATCAGCCTGTTCGCCGTGGAGACCTCGTGGAAAGGGTTCGGCAAGGACGGCCACGAGGAGAAGCTGGGGTTGTGCGGCAGCGACACGGCACGGCTCTCCTTCACCGACCTGCACGTGCCCGCCGAGAACCTGCTGGGGAGACCCGGCGACGGGTTCCGTCAGCTCATGCACACCCTCAACGGCAGCCGCATCTCCATCGGGGCGCAGGCCGTCGGCATCGCGGGGCGCGCCTTCGACGAGGCCACGGCCTACGCCAAGCAGCGCCAGCAGTTCGGCAAGCCCATCGCGGCCAACCAGGCCATCCAGTGGAAACTGGCGGACATGGACGTCCGCATCGAGGCCGCCCGGCTGCTCTACCTCAAGGCAGCCGCCGAGCAGGACGCTGGCCGCCTCACGCCGGAGATGGGCAGCCGCGCCAAGCTGTTCGCCTCGGAGACGGCGATGTGGGTCGCGACCCAGGCCGTGCAGGTGCATGGCGGCAACGGCTACACGATGGACTACGTCGTCGAGCGCCTCATGCGGGACGCCAAGGTGACCGAGATCTACGAGGGCACGAGCGAGGTCCAGCGGATGGTCATCGCGCGCCAGCTGCTCGGCTGAGGCGCCGCCGTCGCTTGGTCGGCATGGAGGCTGCAGGTTTGGCGGCCCGGCTTGCGCTCGGCGCGGCCAGCCTGCGAGGCCTGGAGAATGGGCGACAGTGGCGGACGGATGCGGGGCCTACAGCGAGGCTTCGAAGTCGTCGACAGTCTTCGTGAAGGCGCTGCGGTCGGCCAGCTCGCCACGGGCGTGCAGGATCTCGCGGGCGAGGAGCCAGTAGACGAGGGCGAGGCTGCGGCGGCCCTTGTTGTTGGCGGGGATCACGATGTCGAGGTTCTTCGTCTCGTTGTTGGAGTCGACGAGGCCGAGGATGGGGACCTTGATGTTGAGCGCCTCGCGCAGGGCCTGCGCGTCGCCGAGGGGGTCGGTCAGGACCAGGACCTCGGGCTCCATGAAGTTCGGCGTCAGGGGGTTGGTGAGGCTGCCGGGCATGAAGCGGCCGGCGATGGCGGTGGCGCCCACGGCCATGGCGGCCTCCTTGACGGGCGTCTGGCCGTATTGGCGCTGGCTGACGAACAGGATGCGCTTGGGGTCGTACTTGGCCAGCATCTCGGCGGCGGCGCGCACGGCGCCGTCGGTCTTCGCAACGTCCAGCACGAACAGGCCGTCGTTGCGGACGCGGAAGATGTACGGCTTCATGTCGGCCGTCTTGTGCTGGGTGCCGATGTGGACGCCCGACGTGAGGTACTCGTCCTCGGGGACCAGCAGTTCGGTGCCCGGGGGCGCGCTGGAGGCGGTCTGCTGGGGCTCAAGGAAGGTCTCGTCGCTCACTGTTTCACCTGGTGGGTCGCGTTGCGCTTGACGGTGAGGGGGATCGCGTCGGCGGCGTACTCGAGCATGCTCACGCGCACCGGGTTGCGGACGTCCGCAGGGATCTCGATGAGGGGCGGGGCCCCCATGGACAGCTGCAGGGCGCGCGCGCCGACGATGCGGGCCTTCTCGAAACGGGTGTACTCCAACGGATTCACCTGGTCACCGGGGATGCAGGCACCCCTGGCGTCGTTTCCGGGGACGAGGGGAGGGATATAAACGGTTGCTCCGCCAAGGAAGCGGACGCTGTCTAGGGAAGGTCGGAGTCGTCGCCCATCAAGACCCAAGAAGGGACCTTGCGGCCATGGCGCCTGTGCGCCATCTGCTCCTTGGATGGCTTCACCACGCCGGGTCGTTTAGGGTTTTCGCGTCCGTCTGCCACAGGTCAGGCCGTCACAGGTCAGGCCGTTCCTTGCCCCCTCAGTTCCTCAGATGTGACAGAACGGTACCCTGAGGAAATCTGCGTCATCCGAGGATCCCTCCGTGCGACGCATGCGGGCTTTTGCCTAGCGACCCTGGGCGGGGCGTGCCAGCAGGTTCGTCGGCGACGCCGGCGACGGCTCGGCGACGGGCGCGCCCTCGAGCCCGCCCAGCAGCTCGGCGATGCGGGCGCCGTGCCGCAGCGTCGCGGCGCACAGCTGCAGGATCTCGTGGGCGGCGGCTTGCTCCTGCCCGCGCAGCGAGGCCTTGCGCAGCTCCATGACGCCCTCCAGGCAGGAGGTCATGGCGACGTTGAGCGCCCCAAGCTGCGTCTTGATGCGGGGATCGCGGGGATGCATCGCGGTCGTGTGGTTCACGACGCGGGTCGCCATGGTGAGGATCTCCTGGGCGGCCAGCGACGAGTTCTTCCCGACGCGCAGGACGGCCCTGATCTCGGGGGATGGCCAGTGCTGCTGCGACTGCATGTCCCCCACCAAGGATGAGGAGAGGAAGAAGGCGGCGCCCTCCGTACATGTTGGCGGCTTGCCTCCTGGGGGGGCAGAACGTGCTGCCGCTGGACTTGTGGGCCGAAGCCCGATCAGAACCCCCGCCCGGGGGCTGCGCCCCCAGGCGTCACCCCGCGCGGCGTGGGAGGCCTGCGGCCTCCCGCACATGGCTGCCACTGGACTTGCAGGGGGCCGAAGCCCATTGAATCCCCACCGTGGCGGGGAAGCGAGCGGTCCGGTAAAAGTGGAGTCGCCCGGGCCGGGGGTCAGACCGGCAGCACCGCGATGCCGTGGCAGGGCTTGAGGGTTGGCATGTCCCTTGAGGGGCCGGAGGCCCCTCGTGTCGCTTGCATCGGCTTACGATGCAGCGCCCAGCAGGCCCTCGAGGCCGCGGGGGACCTTGTTCTTCTTGAGTGCCTCGCGCACGCCTTTCAGGTCGGGGCCCGCCTGGAAGAAACGCTTCGGGGACTGGTAGTCGAGGGCGCCGGCGCGGCGCAGGTAGCCGTCGAGGTGCGGGATCTTCTGCTGCTCCACGTAGGCGGTCATCTCCTTGAGGGGGATGGTGCCCTGGGCAAAGCGCTCCTCGAGCTCGTTGAGGATCTTGACGAGGCGCTTGTTCAGCTCGGCGTCGGCCATGCGGAGCGGGAATACGGGGGACTTTTAATATTTATATCAAGGTCCAGGCGCAGCCCAGGGAAATCCCCTGGGCAGGGATGCGATGCACCGGGCGACCCTCTTCATGGTCCTCCTTCTGGCGGTGAGCCTGGGCGCCGCCATGCCGCAAGCTTCTGCCCAGGGGAGCCGCGACCGTACCGTCCTCCTGGCAAGCGACCCTGCCGGCGACCAGGCCATCGTGCCACCCACCGTGCCGAACCCTGCCTTCCCCCCGCCGGCGTACACCAATGTCGACCTCACGGCCCTCCTGGCCAGGCAGCCGGCGGACAGTGCGGCCACCTACGTGGACCTCGTCCTGAACTTCAGCGCCGCCCCCACCGCCGGCGAGGTGCTCCAGGTCGCTTTCAACCTGGCCAAGGGGCCTGAGAGCCTGTCCACCAGCACGGCCACCGGTGCGGCCAAGAGCCTCACCATCACCGGGACCACCGTGTCCGGCGCCGAGGGGGCCACCGCCACCGGCACCGGCAAGCAGCTGGCCCTCCGGATCCCCTACAGCGGCATCGGGGCCAGCCCAGGCGACGTCCTCCAGGACCTCGTCGTCACGGCCAGCGACCGGGATGGCGGCCCCAGCGGCGACGGCCCCGTGCCCGACCAGGTCACGGCCGACGACTCCTCCGCCTCCGACCGCGCCCCGAACGCGGGGGGCGCCGCGGCCTTCACCCTGCAGCCGCCGCCGTTCCGCAGCGACCTCGTCGCCACCGTCACGGGCGGCGAGGTCCGGCAAGCCAACGGCACCCGCCCCTTTGCCGGGGCGCGGGTCACCACCACGGACGGCAGCGCCACCGTGCGCTTCGACATCCTGGTGACGAACCGGGCGCGCGCCGCCGACACCATCCACGTGAGCGCACCGGGCGCCTCCATCGGGGTGCAGTACACGGTGCCCGCGCCAGCCACCCTCGCGCCAGGCGGGAGCGCGACCCTTGCCGTCACGGTCCGCCTGCAGGACGTCCCCCCGGGGACCCTTGCGCCCGACCTCGAGGTCTCCGGCTCCCAGGGCAGCATCCACACCACCGCGACCATCGTCGTCCAGCCGGCACCCGCTGGCCACCATGCCGTCCCTGCGGCCCTTGCCTTCCTCACCCCCCTTGCGACTGGGTTGGGCCTCGACGGGCCGCTGGGGAACTACGCCGAACTGGGCCTCCTGCTCCTGTTCGTGCTGCTGGGCGTCGTGCTGCTGTTCCTGGCCCTGTTCCTGGTGCAGACCCCGTGGCTGCGCGTCGCCGTCGAGCCGCGCCGCGCCACGGCGGAGCTGGGCGGCGTGGCCGAGTTCCGCATCCGCCTCGACAAGGCCCGGCGAGGGGTCGCCGCCGCGAAGGCCGTCCTTCGCAGCTCGCCGTGGGGGGCCGCCTTCCGGTTCCGCGGCGCCCCCGTCCCTGAAGGCCAGGCGTACGACGTCCGCATCGACCCCGCCAACCCTGCCGAGGGCACCCTCCGCGTGGAAGTGCCGGCCGACGCGTCCAACCTGGACCGCCAGACCGTCGAGTTCGACATCGTCCCCATGGACGCCCAAGGGGTCGAGATGCCACGCCACCGCGCCCGCGGCCACGTGACCGTGCAGCCGGTGCAGCCCGCCAGCCGGGACCCCAAGGTCCCCAAGGCGCGCGACATCCAGCTCGCCTCCGTGCGGCACGAGCCGCCCGACCCGCTGCCGGGCGGCACCGTCACGACCACCGCCACCATCCGCAACGACGGGGGCGGGCCTGCCGCCCTGCGCATCGTCCTCATGGTGGATGCGCATCCCGTGCTGGAGGAGCGCGTCGAGGTCGCGGCCCGCTCCACCCGCGAGGTCGCCCTCCCCTGGACGGCGGGAGCCGGCAAGAACCAGGTGAAGGTGCAGGTGTTCCTCGCCTAGGCGGCGCGACGGCCTGCGGCCATCGCGCCGGCTCCGAATCCATCGCAGGGGCTCCGCCCCTGCACCCCGAGGAGAGGGCGGTCGCTCGCAGGCCGCCGCTCATCGCGGCGCCGGCTCCGTCCCGCGCTCGCAGGCTCGCTCGGGTCCGCGCTGCGCGCGGGCGACCGCCCAGGCCGCACGCGATTCCTTCCCGATTTCCCTGCGCGAATGGTGCCAACGTAAGGCTTATCCGAATCCACGGGTCGGCCGCGTTGCCCGCAAGGGCTTCCAACGGGAGTGCCGCACGATGACCGCAGACGAGGCCCCAGGCAAGCAGAAGACCAAGACCCCCAAGCCTGAGGCCAAGGCGCCCGAGGCCCCCGCCTCCACGGATGCGGCAGGCCCCGCGACGGATGCGGCGGCCCCCGCCCCCGCCGCCCCCAAGGGTCCGGTGGACATCCGCAACCTGCAGGACAAGTTCAACTCCCTCATCGAGCAGCGCAACCAGACCAACGACCTGGCGCGCGCCGCGTCCGAGACGCGCAACCAGCTCAACGAGCAGCGCCGCGTCAAGTCCCAGGAGATCGAGACGCACAAGGCGGCCCGCGACGCCGCCAACGAGGTCATGCGCACCCACCGCGCCGCCCGCGACGCGTACCAGGACCAGGCCAAGGCCCTCATCGCGCAGAAGAAGGGCAAGACCGGCTCCATCGACCGCAGCCTGCACCTGCAGGTCCGCAAGCTCCAGAACGACATCGCGGCCATGGTGGAGCAGCAGCAGACCGCCGTCATGTCCCCCTCCAAGGAGAAGGTCCTGGTCGAGAAGATCCGCGACCTGTTCCTCGAGCTGAAGGGCAAGGAGGCCGAGCTCAAGCAGCAGAAGACCGTCGAGGTGGACCTCTCCGACACCGACGGCTCGATCGACGGCTTCTTCGCCAAGGCCGACGAGGAGCACGCCAAGGTGGTCGCCGCCCTCAAGGAGGCGCAGGGCCACCACGAGAAGTTCATCGCCGGCGTCAAGGAGGTCCGGATGCTGGTGTCCGAGGCCAACAAGAAGCACGCCGAGTTCGTCGCGCACAAGCAGAAGGCCGACGAGTGCCACAACAAGGCCATGGAGCTGCGCGAGAAGGTCATGCAGGTCCGCGGCGAGAAGAAGGCCGAGTACGACGCGCAGCGCAAGGAGATCCAGCAGGTCAACACGACCGCGCGCCAGAACGTCGCCGACCCCCGTGCCCTCGACCGTCTCAAGGAAGACGCGCTTGAGCAGCTGAAGAAGGGCGGGAAGATCTCCCTGGGCTACTGAGCGAGCGCAGCGAGATCAGGCGCTTCAGGGATTTTCTGCCTTGATGCCGGCGTCGCTTGCGATGCCGGCGGACGGGCGGAAGATTTCGCCAGGGTTGGGTCTAGACTTCGACCCCATCGCTTGTTGGTGGAGGTACCCGGAAGCCGGCACCTCCGACGACCGCGCGTACCACGGCGAGGAGGACTTGGGGCTCCTGTGGCCGTAGACGATGGCATGGGGCGCGAAGCGCGCCCGCGGGACCTGGTCAAGGAGCGCACGGCCCTCACGGAAACCGGACCCACCAAGTTCCGCGGGCTTCCACGGGTCCCGTGCCAAAAGGGGGGACCGTCTCGCCAGTGCCATCGCCGCTATAACCAGGCCCGGCCTCCCTACACGCATGCTGCGCCGCACCCTCCCAGCCCTCCTGTTGACGGTCCTGCTTGCCCTTCCCGCCCTCGCGCAGGCCGACGACCGTGAGTCCCGCCGCGCCGAGGCGATGCAGCGGTGGCAGCACCTCGACCAGTCGACCCAGGAGCGCGGCCTTGAGCGCGCGGAGGCGCACGGCCTCTTCGCCCGCTTCCACTACGCGGGAGGCAACGGCACCGCGTACGGCCGCTTCGTGCGGTTCCAGGTGCAGCCCGCCACCGCGAGCCTCCAGGACGTCCGTGTGCGCGCCGCGGGCACCGTGGCGCTGACCCCCCTGTTCGCCTCCGTGACGCCTTCCGCCTTCACCCTGCAGGACGGCCCGGCCGTCCACGGCGCCACCCTCGTGATGGCCGGCTCGTCGCTGGACTTCATGGCGCACAACAACCCCCTGTCCGCGATGAGCTGGCGCGCCGGCGTCCCCGTGGACGTCACCTTCACCCTTGCCCAGTCCCTGCAGGCCACACGGGGCGATGCGCACGAAGCCCGGGTCGTCGTCGGCAACACGCACGCCCACATCGCCACCAACGCCGCCGCGAACCTCACCATCGCCTCCGACGGCCGAAGCGTCGTGGCCCACCTGGCCGCGGGCGACACCCTCTTCCTGCGCGTCCACCCGGTCTCGGACCCCTCCGACAAGGGTGGGCTGCATCAACTGCTGTCGGCCTTCAAGCTCCGGCGCCTGGGTGGCTTCCTCCGCATCGCCGACGCCAACGGCACCGCGGTGGAGGACGGCGAGATGGCGGACGTCCACGCCTCGACGCGCTCCATCGCGCGCGGCCACCTCGTCTGGGACGTCGACTCCGCGCAGCACGAGGGCCGCATCCTGTTCCTGACCCTCGACAACTCGAGCCTGGACCTGGTCCGCCTGGACCGGGTCGAGGCGCGGCTGGACGACAGCAGGCTTGCCCGCGTGCAGACGGTCGCGGAGGTCCTCGCCTCGACGTCGCCCACGGGGGCCTTCGCGGTCGTCGCCTCCGCCGACGGCCTCACGGTCACCGTCGCCGTCTACGTCCCGCATTTCAGCAGCTACGCGCTTTCCCTCACGCAGCTGGCCGGCGGCACCTCCACCTCCGGGGGTGCCTCGTCCCAGCCGGCCACGGGTTCCCCGTCCAGTGGCGGGACGTCCGCAGGCGCCGGCTCCTCCAGCACGAAGGCCCCGGGACCCGGTGGCCTGGCGCTGCTGCTGGCCCTCACGGGGCTGGCCGTCCTGCTGCGGCGCCGCCGCGACTAAGCGCCCGTTGCCGCTATAACGTGCCTGCCTCCTGCCCCAGCGTGCGCGGCCGCTTCCTGTCCACCATGCTGGTGGCACTGTTGGCGGCCCAGCCTGTGCTTGCGGAGGCGGCCGGCGACGACCGCGCGGAGCGCCGCACCGAGGCCATGGCGCGCTGGACCGGCCTGGGCGCGGTCGAGCAGGCCAACGGGCTGGAAGCCGCGCGGGACCTGGGCCTCTTCGGGCAGTTCACGTACACGGCCGGCGCGACGCCCACCAGTGCTGCCACGGTGGCCGGCCGGTTCCTCAAGTTCAGCGTGCAGCCCTCCACGGAGCGGGTCACGGGCCTCCAGGTCCGCGCCGACGGCAGCCTCGCCGCCCTGTTCGCGAAGGTCCTCCCCGACCGGCCGCAGACCGTCGCAAACCCCTTCGTGGGGGGCCCGGCGTTCCTGCTGCCTGGCAGCTTGGTGGACCTCTCGGCCCACGACGACCCCCTGGCCTCGATGACATGGCGCGCCTCGGCCCGGGTGGACCTCACGTTCGTGCCCGCCTCGGGCATCAAGCCGACCCTGACGGACAAGCACGAGGCGCAGGTCCCCATCGGCGGCCGCCACGTCCACCTCGTGAGCGACGGCGCCGCTTCCATCAAGCTCCTCTCCAACGGCACCCTCACCATCCCGCTGGCGCTCAACGAATCCGTCACCCTCCGCCTCCACCCTGCAGCCGGCGCCGACTGGCTGCACGACCTCGTCTCGGCCCAACGGACCCATCGCCTGGGCGCCGTCCTGCGCCTCGCCGAGACCGGAGGCACGCCGCTGGTGGACGGGGATGCCTCCGACGTCCGGGTGCGCACGACCCGGCTTGCGCCAGGGCACGCGTCCTGGAACGTCTCCTCGTTGCAGCATGCCTCCCGCATCCTCTTCCTGACCCTGCCCAACGGCACCCTCGACACGGGTCGCCTCGGTGCCGTGGCGGTCACCTTGGACGGCACCGCCCTCCCCCACCAGGCCACCGCGGCGAAGGTGCTGGCGGCCAGCGGCGGGGCCGTGGCCCTGCTGCCGCACGCCGACGGCCAAGCCATCACCCTCGTGGTGGCCATCCCCTCCTTCAGCGCGTACGACCTCGACGTCCTGCAGCCGCCCGCCCCGCCAGCAGGGCCGCCTCCGGTCACCGTGACCGTCACCGTGACGCGGCCGCAGCGCGACACGCCGGCCCCGGTGGCGGCCGAGGCGGCGCTGCTGCTCCTCTTGCTGGCCGCCGCCGCGCGGAGGCGGGCATGACCCGCATGCCCTGGGGCCTGCTGGCCCTCGTGGCCCTGGCCCTTGCGCCTGGCGTGGCGGCGTGCACGCTGCAGGAACCCTGCGTGCTGGCCGTCGAGGTCACGGACACGGCCCTGACGGTGGCTCCCACCGCCGTCGACGGGGCAGGCCCCTTCGTGCTTGCTGCCCGGAACCTCGGCGCCCAGGCCGCCACGGTGAGCTTGTCGGATTCGCCGCTGGCCCTGCAGGTCCCCGCCAACGGGACGGCGCGCTCGGACCCCTTCTCGTTCTCGCAGGGGGGGCGGTACGTCCTTTCGGCAGGGGACCGCCACGCAGACCTCGTCGTGTCCGGCGTGCCTGCAGGGCCAGGCAAGGAGCCAGGAGTCGCGGGGGACACGCCCGACAACGTCGCCACCCTGCTGCAGCCCGCGACGCTCCTCCCCATCGTGGTCGGCCTTGCCCTCGTCGGGCTGGCGACCCTGGTGGCGCGGACCGGGTGGCAGCAGCGGCACAACCGCATCTTCGCGGCCTTGTACCTGCTCTCCGGCCTCAACAGCATCACGCAGGGCATCCTGCCCGTCGCGGAGGGGTTCCACGCCCAGGCGCCCCTCTTCCCCGGCCTCTACCCGTGGCTGCTGGTGCAGATCACCTGCGCGGTGCTCATGCTGCCACTGCTGTTCCTGTTCGTCCTCAATTTCCCGCGCCCCATGCCCTGGGCGGTGCGCCACCCGCGCCTGCAGTGGCTGGCCTTCACGGTCTCCCTCATCTTCGGCGGACTGTTCTGGTCCATCCTGCTGCGCGGCATGGCAGGCGCCCCCCTCGACGAGGTCATCGCCGACCTGGCGCTGCCGTTCGAGGGCTTCAACGTCCTGGCCACGGCCGTCATCTTCGCGGCCACCTTCCTCCTGTTCCGCACCCAGCACGCGGCCTCTTCAGCCATCGAGCGCCGGCAGGCCGGATACCTCCTGCTTGGGTTCTTCCCCGCCTTCGCGGCCACCACGGCCATCACCCTGCTGGGCTTCGCCTTCCGCGCCGACGCCGTGCAGTACCAGCAGCCCGTGCAGCTCTACATCTCACCCGTCCTCGAGCTCGGGGCCGCGGCCGTCACGGCGTTTGCCATCCTCAAGTACCGGCTGCTGGACTTCGAGCTGAAGGTCAAGGGCGGCATGCGCTACGTCCTCATGACGGTCATGCTGGGGACCGTCCTCTTCCTGGTGGAGGTGTACGTCGGGAACTTCATCCTGCAGGCGAAGGTGTTCGGGTTCCTCGGCCCCGCCGGCTCCGCGACCCTGGCGGGCATCTCCGGCATCGTCCTGTTCAAGCCCGTCCACAAGGTCTCCGGCAAGGTGACGGACCGCCTGTTCCCCGAGGCCACGGCGCCCAAGGTCGACTACGAGCGGTCTCGCTCGCGTGAGATCTACCAGGCCCAGGCAACGCATGTCCTGCGCGACGCCCAGGTCACCGACCGCGAGCTGCAGTTCCTGCGCACCCTGCGCGACCAGCTGGGCCTCAGCGAGGCCGAGGCGCAGCGCATCGAGGAGGCCGTCGAGCGCGAACTCGGCGTCGACGACGAGCGCACCGGGACACGGCGCATGGGCAGCCAGGCCGCTCCCGTGCGGCCCGCCGCGGCGGAGCCCCTGCCGCCGCCCGAGGCCGTGGTCCTTGACGCCTCCGGCCAGCCGACCAGCGCCCCGGCCGTGGCCGCGCCCAAGCCGCGCAAGGTCCCGGCAAGGAAACCCGCGGCCTCGCCGCAGGCGGACGAGGCTGGCGTGGAAGGGGGCGGCAGGAAGGCCCCCCGGCCAGCCACCCCGAAGAAGCCCGCCGGCGCCGCCGCGTCCAAGCCCACGAAGCCAGCGGGCAAGCCGTCCCCCAAGAAGCGCTCGTAGCCTCCCCCCAGGGCAAAGCAGCGATCTTGCAAACCCTCAAATAGCAAGGCCTCCCCTCGGTCGCCTGGAGACGGCCCCGGGTCGCCATTTGGCGCCCCCGCGCCACATCCCTTCACGCTCATCGCCGGTCCCTGACCGGCACCCTGGCTTCGCGCCCTCCGCCGCATGGCGGACCGAACCGCGCGACACCCGACGGCCCGCATGGGCCGCGTGAGCACCCGAGGGCCGTGTCCAGGAATCCCCGACACACATGGTCGTCGACCCCAGCACCACCAAGTACCTGATCCGCGCCACCGTCCAGGCTGACGGCGTCGTCGAGAAGCCCGACATCATCGGAGCCGTCTTCGGCCAGACCGAAGGCCTCCTCGGCAACGAGCTCGACTTGCGCGACCTGCAGAAGTCCGCCCGCATCGGCCGCGTCGAGGTCGACATCGAGACCCGCAACGGCAAGACCTCGGGCAGCATCCTGCTCCCGTCCGCCCTTGACAAGGTCGAGTCCGCCATCCTGGCGGCCGGCCTCGAGACCATCGACCGCATCGGCCCCGCGAAGGCCATCATCAAGGTCCAGTCCATCGAGGACACCCGCGAGGCCCGCCGCAAGTCTGTCGTCGACCGCGCCAAGGAGCTGCTGTCCACCATCAACGAGGGCTCCGGCCAGGACTCCTCCAAGATCGCCGACGAGGTCCGCAGCGCGGTCCAGGTCGCCGAGGTCACCAAGTTCCGCAACACGAAGCTGCCCGCGGGCCCCAACGTCGACTCCAGCGACTCCGTCATCCTGGTCGAGGGCCGCAACGACGTCATCAACCTCCTCAAGTGCGGCATCAAGAACGCCGTGGCCGTCGAGGGCACCAACGTCCCCGACGAGATCAAGGAGCTCACGAAGGAGAAGACCACCATCATCTTCGTCGACGGCGACCGCGGCGGCGAGCTGATCGCCAAGGAGATCCTCCAGACCTGCGAGGTCGACTTCGTCGCCCGCGCCCCGCCCACCCGCGAGGTCGAGGAGCTCCCCCACAAGCTGGTCATGAAGTGCCTGAAGAACAAGGTCACGGCCGAGCAGTTCACCTCCCAGATGGGCATCGTCCTGCGGAAGCCCGAGGGCGGCTCCCGCGCCGAGCGCGCCGAGGCCGGCCGCGAGGCGGGCCGCGAGGGCGGCGAGCGGCAGGGCGGGGACCGCCCGCAGCGCGAGGAGCGCCAGGGCGGCGAGCGCCGCGAGGGCGGCCGCGACGGCGGCCGTGGCGAGCGCCCGGCCCGCGAGGGC
>DATLBS010000027.1:0-20651 GCA_035526765.1 Thermoplasmatota archaeon
TCGCCCTGCACTTCGTCGCGCTTGGGGGCGATGGCGTCCATCTCGTCGATGAAGATGATGGAGGGCGCGTTCTTCTCGGCCTCCTCGAAGGTCTTGCGCAGGTTCTCCTCGGACTGGCCGTAGAACTTGCTCATGATCTCGGGGCCGTTGATGGTGTAGAACTGCGCGCCGGCCTCGTTCGCGACGGCCTTGGCGATCATCGTCTTGCCGGTGCCGGGCGGGCCGTGCAGCAGGACGCCCTTGGGGGGGTCGATGCCGAGGCGGTCGAACAGCTCGGGGTGCTTGAGCGGGAGCTCAATCATCTCCCGCACGTTCTGCAGCTGGTCCTTGAGGCCGCCGATGTCCTCGTAGGACACCGTGCTGGCGGCCTGGCCGGCCTGCGCCGCGGCCTCCTCGTTGACCTTGATCTGGGTCTCCTCGTTGATGAGGACGATGCCCTTGGGGTTGGTGCTGATGATGCTGAACGGCAGCGCGTTGCCGAACAGCGCGATGTTGGGGACGACGACGATGTCGCCCTGGACGCAGGGGCGCTTCAGCAGGCCGCGCTTGGCGAGGGCGTCGATGCCGTCGCCGAACTGGATTTGCTGGTCCTGCGAGATGGCGGGCGCGAGGGTGACCTGCTTGGCGGGCTTGACCTCGGCCTTCTTGATGGTGACCTTGTCGCCGATGCTGACGCCGGCGTTCTTGCGGGTCAGGTTGTCGACGTGGATGATGCCCTTGCCCTCGTCGCCGGGGTGCGAGCGCCAGACGACGGCGGCCGTCGTCTTGTGGCCCTTGATCTCGATGATGTCGCCGGGGCTGAGGTTCAGCTCGACGCGGGTCTGGCCATCAAGGCGGGCTCGTCCGTAGGAGACGTCCTGCTGGAGGGCTTCGACGACGCGCAGGGTGGCTTCGGACTTGGGCATTTCAGGCTCCGGGCGGCGCATTGGTCAGCACTTCTATAAGAATGCTGCTCCGTGCTTCCTGTTCGGGAATGGCTCCCGCGCAGTAAAGCGGTTGCTTTCGGGTGTGCGCCCGCCACCCCCAATGGGGGGGCCATGAGGAAGCCTTCGCGCCCGCCCCGACATGTCAACCGGGTCCGCCCAAAGGCGTGAAATAACGATGGGAGAAGGCGGGCGCGTGGAGACGCAGTCCGCCGCCGCTCCCGCCCAGCCGCCGGCGCCGCCGGCGCTGGCGTTCGGGAACCGCCGCCTGTTCTACTGGAAGGCGGGCATCCTCCTCGTGACCACCGTCGCCTTGGCCCCCATCCTCCTGTGGAAGGACGAGATGGCGGCCACGGTCTACCTCGTCGTCCTCACCTTCGTGCACGTCGCGGGCATCCTCGTCATCGCGGTCGGGGCCAGGCGCCAGGACATCGCGCCCGACCGGCGCGGCCTGGTCCTGCGCCTCCTGGCCATCGCCGTGCTGGTGGGGCTCTTGGCACTGGCCGCCGACGGCCTCACGAGTGACACCTCGAGCGGCATCTTCTGGTCGAGCCTCTTCGCGATCTGGGCCCTGCACACGGCGGGGCTCGCGCTCCTTCACCTAAGGGGACGCCGGGAACTCCAGACCTGCCCGTTCACCTAGTTGGCGGCCATGGCGGCCTCTGCACGCCACGGGGCAGGGGCGACCTGGACGGAGTCACAGCGGCGGCAGGCGGCCAGGTTGGCGCCCACGGGGACGGTCGGACTCCGGCATCGGCTGCACGCGAGGGACAACATACCAGCCACCAGAGGCCCCAACCGACCTTGGGGAAATAGCCTTGCCGAACAGGTGCCGGCCCGTTTCCAGTGAACGGCCTGACATGTTTGGCTCCACCGGCGCAACCAGGGTCTCCACGCGCAATCGGGCTGCGCGCGGCGCCGGTCCCTCTCGACTTGGCGGCGAAGGCCAGGCGGGGGCCCAAGGCGCCGTCCAAGAAGGGTCGTCCACCGGTTGGCGGGCGGGCGATTTTGAAGCGGGCACGGTGCGATTCGAACGCACGATCGACGGCTTAGAAGTCCGTTGCCATATCCGGGCTTGGCTACGTGCCCTGGGGGTCGGTCCGCGCGCTCATCTTCTCATGGGCACTAGGCGCAAATGGGCTCGCACGGATTTGAACCGTGGACCTCCCGGTTATCAGCCGGGTGCTCTACCAGTCTAAGCTACGAGCCCGCCAGGCGGCCGACTCGGGGACCGTACATAAGCGGTTCGACCTCGAGGAGGCTCACGGCCTCTGCCCGCGCACGGACGCCCGTGACCGCCAGCACGCGGACGACCCGACCCTCAAGCGGTGAAAGGGCGCCGCCAAGCAGCCGCGAATCGCACCGCCACCGACGCAACGGGGCGTGGCCCGCACCTCCAAACCCTTTTGACGCTGACCCGTGTCGCGAGCCAAGCGTCCCTGGGGGACGCATGCATCCGGGCGAGTAGATCAGCTGGTAGATCGCTGCCTTCGCAAGGCAGAGGCCGGGGGTTCAAATCCCTCCTCGTCCACTTTCGCGCGCGCCTGCGGCGCGCGACGCGAAAGTGCACGATCCGCTTGCAGGCGGGTTGCCCGCGCGTCCTCGCTGGCCGAGGGCGCTGCTGCGCCCTCGTCCCTCGTCCACCAGGGGTTGTGCCCCTGGACCCCGCCGCCGGGCGCGCGCCATGGATTCTCGTTTCTTCGATGGACCCGCCGGACCCCTCGACGCGCGGCTGCACGGCCCCGCCGATGGCGCCCCCGTGCTGCTGCTGCATCCCCACCCCCGCTTCGGTGGCACGATGGGCAGCCGCCTCGTGTACGACCTCGCCGTCGCGCTGGGGGACGCTGGGTTCCGGGCCGTGCGCTTCGATTTCCGCGGCGTGGGACGCAGCGCCGGCTCGTACGGCCATGGCCAGGGCGAAGCCGACGACGCGCGGGCCGTGTTCGATGCCCTTGCCTCGGGCGGCCAGGCCCCCACCGTGGTCGGCTACTCGTTCGGCGGGGCCGTCGCGTGCCGCCTGGCCGCCTCCCGGCACCCTGCCCGCCTCGTCGTCGTCGGCTGCCCGCTGCGGATCACGGAGACCCTGCTGGACCCCTTGGCGGATGCGGCCCGCGTCGGGTGCCCCGCGCACCTCGTGGTGGGGGACCAGGATGGTTTC
The DNA here is from genome assembly GCA_035526765.1 of Thermoplasmatota archaeon. Lineage (GTDB taxonomy): Archaea > Thermoplasmatota > E2 > JACPAO01 > JAHFTW01 > JAHFTW01. The sequence goes on from DATLBS010000027.1 coordinate 3,082, forward strand.
GTGCCCGTCCCCGACGCGCAGCGCCTTGCCGTCACCTTCCGGCCGGCCGCCACCCTGACGGTCCTGCCAGGTGCGGCGCACTTCCTGGAGCCCCGCCACAACGCGCGGGCCGTGGCCGCGGTCCTGGCCGCCCTCGCATAGCTATTTGCAGCCCCCCGGGAGTGGACCCCTGGGATGGCGGACGACGCGAGGCGGGAGCTCGTGGCCCTCTTCGAGGCGCATGGTGCCCTCGCGGAGCCTTCTCTCCTGGCGGACCTCGCCGCAAGCCCCGACGGCGCCGTGCGCGCCCAGACGGTCCTTTCGAGCCTGCAGGAGGTCCCGTTCTACCTCGACCGGCCCCTGTGGTCGGGCCTCGAGCAGGCCCACCGCGACCAGGCCGTGCCCGCACGCGTGGCGCCCCCCAGCTCGGAGGCCGAGCGGGCCCGCAAGGAGGCCATGCGCCGCGCGGCCGCCGCCATCTACGACGGCGCAGTGGCGCCCGAGGGCGAGGCAGAGGAGTCCGACGACGAGCCCGGGCCCGCCAACGAGGAGGCGCCCCGGGCCGGGGCGCGCGAGGATGCACGCTCCTTCCGTGCGCTCCGGGTGGAGCCGCGCGGCGAATGGCGCCCGCTGGCCGCGGAGCACGCCGGCCGCCTCGAGGTCGTGGCGGACATGACGGGGAACTCCACCTGCGAGGGCACGACGGGCGACTTCGTGACGTACTTCCAGGACCGCTACGACCAGATCGCCAAGATGCTGCGGCAGCGGCGCGAGCTGCGCAACACCGGCCCCATCGAGCGGGTCAAGCCGGGGGCCAAGGAGGTGCAGGTCATCGGCATGATCGTCGAGGTGGCGACGACGAAGAACGGCCACAAGCGCATCGAGGTGGAGGACGCCTCCGGCGCCATCGCCGTCCTGGTCAAGGGCGACGACCGGCCCCTCATGGCCATGGCGGACTCCCTCGTGCAGGACGAGGTCATCGGCATCGTGGGGCAGGCCTCCTCCAAGGGCGACCTCCTGTTCGCGGAATCCATCCTGCGCCCCGACGTCCCCCTCCCCGATGCGGACCGCAAGCGCGGCGCCGAAGTGCCCCTCATGGCGGCGTTCCTGTCGGACATCCACGTGGGCAGCCACACGTTCCTCAACGAGAACTGGAAGCGCATGCTCGGCTGGCTGAACGGGCAAGGGGCCTCGAAGCGGGAGCGCGACGCGGCGGGGCGCGTGAAGTACCTCGTCATCCCCGGCGACCTCGTGGACGGCGTCGGCATCTATCCAGGCCAGCAGGACGAGCTCTCGATCCCCGACATCTACGACCAGTACGGCGCCTTCGGCGACTGGATGGGGGCGGTCCCCGAGCACGTCGAGGTCGTCATCCAGCCTGGCAACCATGACGCCAGCCGCCCCGCGGAGCCCCAGCCGGCCTTCTCGAAGGAAGTGCGGGAGCGGTTCGAGCACCACGCCGCCCGCTTCGTGGCGAACCCCGCCACGTTCCGGCTGCATGGCGTCACGACCCTGGGGTACCACGGCAACTCGCTCATCGACTTCGCGACCTCCGTCGTGAACCTGGAGTACGAGAAGCCGCTGCCGGTCATGAAGCAGATGCTGCAGAGCCGCCACCTTGCCCCCCTTTACGGGGAGCGGACGCCGGTGGCCCCGGAGCACAAGGACTACCTCGTCATCTCGGAGGTGCCGGACCTCTTCGTCACAGGGCACGTGCACGTCCCGGGCATCGAGGGGTACCGCGGAGTGCAGATGGTGAACTGCGGGACCTGGCAGAGCCAGACGGCGTACCAGAGGATGCTCAACTTCACGCCCGACCCGGCGCGCATGCCGCTCATCGACCTGCAGACGCTGAGGGGGACGCTGGTTGATTTCCAGAGCCCGGCGACGTCCGGGCAGATGGCATAGGGATCCGTCCTTCACGAGGTTAGTTGGGAATCCGTCCTTCCCGCGCGCAGGGGCCGTTCCCTTCACACGGAGTGCGCGGAACCCGGAATCGTGCTGCAGCTGGCCGGCGAACGACCCATCGGTCCGTCGAAGCGAGAAGTTCCATGGCGCCGGCACCTTGGACGGCGGCGCGCAGCACGGCTAGAACGGCTTGGGGTTCCTGTTGCCATGCGCGATGGAATGGGCGCGCCGCGGCGCGCCCGCCGGCCCTAGCCACGAAGGCCACGGAGTTCAAGGAACGCGCGACTAGGCCTCGTGCTCTCCGCGGCCAGTCGGCCCCCTGAAAAAACACGTTCGCGTCGCACAACACTCTTGAGGAGGTCGCCCATAAGCAGGGGCGTGGCCCTGCGCGTGCCGGACTTTCTCCTGCGCAAGCTCTACCGCAAGGGCTCCCTGCGCGAGACCGCGGACGGCCACTTCGGCTTCGTGCTCCAGAACCCCCTCGGCACCGGCACCGTGGTGGGGGCCCCCCAGATCGTCGTGAACGGGGTCGCCTACAAGCCGGAGCAGGTCAAGGGCCCCGTCGACTTCACGAAGGTCACGCCCGAGGCGCCGTTCCTCTTCCGCAAGGGAATGCGCGTCGACCTCACCTTCCCGGGACGCCTGCTGCGCGGCGGCAACCGCATCCACATGACGGTGCCCACGCTGGAGTTCGGGGAGATCGAGCTGTACGTCGAGGACAAGGAAGCGGAGTACTGCGACATCCCCGGCATCCCGCGCCCCGAGAGCACCTAGCCGGCCGTCAGACGAACCCGGGTGCCCCAGGGCCACACCTCGAACCGGATCCCCTGGGCCAGGGGCAGATCCTTGCCGTAGTTGATGGTGTTCGTCTGCCGGCGCATGTACTGCTTCCAGGCGTCGCTGCCGGACTCGCGGCCGCCGCCGGTCTCCTTCTCGCCGCCGAAGGCGCCCCCGATCTCCGCCCCGGACGTGCCGAGGTTCACGTTCGCGATGCCGCAATCGGACCCGGTGGCGGACACGAAGGCCTCGGCCTCGCGCACGTCCGTCGTGAAGATGGCGCTGGACAGGCCCTGCCGGACCCCGTTGTGGAGGCGGATGGCGTCCTCCAGCCGGTCGTACTCGAAGAGGTACAGGATGGGAGCGAAGGTCTCCTCCTGCGCCAGCGGGAAATCCCCCTTGGGGGCCTGCACCAGCGTCGGCTGCACGTAGCAGGAGCCCAGGTGAGGGAGGGTCTTGCCTCCTGAAAGCACCTTGCCGCCCTCCTTCTTGGCCTGCGCGATGGCCTTCGTGCAACCGGCCACGGCCGCCTCGTCGATAAGGGGGCCCATCTGGTTGCCGCCATCCAGAGGGTCGCCGACCCGCACTTGGGCGTAGGCCGCCACCAGCCGCTTCGTGAACTCCTTGGCGATGGACTTGTGCAGGATGAGGCGCCGCGTGGTGGTGCAGCGCTGCCCCGCTGTCCCGACCGCCCCGAACAGCACGGCGCGCAGCGCGAGGTCGAGGTCGGCGCTTCCGGACACGACGATGGCGTTGTTGCCACCCAGCTCGAGGATGGCGCGGCCGAGCCGCGCCGACACGGCCTGCGCGACAAGCTTGCCCATGCGGGTCGAGCCGGTGGCCGAGACGAGGGGGATGCGCGGGTCGGCCGCCATCAGCTTCCCCACGGGGTCGGCGCCGCCCACGACGAGGCCCGCGATGCCCGGGTGCCCGTGCTCCTCGGCCAGGCCCGCCAGCACCTTCTGGACAGCGATGGCCGTGAGGGGCGTCTTCTCGCTGGGCTTCCACAGCACGACGTCGCCGCACACGAGGGCGATGGCGGCGTTCCAGGCATAGACGGCGACGGGGAAGTTGAAGGCAGAGATGACGCCGACGATGCCCAGGGGATGCCATTGCTCCATCATGCGGTGGTGCACGCGCTCGCTGGGGATCGTCTTGCCGCCGAGGGTGCGGGAAAGGCCGACGGCGTAGTCGCAGATGTCGATCATCTCCTGGACCTCGCCCAACCCCTCCTGAAGGGACTTGCCGGTCTCAAGGCTGACGAGGCGGCCGAGGGGATGCTTGGCCTGCCGCAGGCGGTCCGCCCATTGCCGCACGAGCTCTCCGCGGCGGGGAGCGGGCACGGCGCGCCACGCAGGGAAGGCTTCCTGCAGCGACGCCACGGCGCGCTCGTACTCCTTGGCGCTGCTCTCGCGCACGGTCGCCAGCACGGACCCGTCGATAGGCGTGCGGACGACGCGTTCCGGGCCGGAGCCAGACCACGCGTGGCCGTCATGGCATCCGGGGAGCGTGGCGCCGACCAGGCCGAGGTTGGCCAGCACGTCGGCGTGCGGACCCTGCCTGCCGCCCATTGCCGCCTTGCTGCCCGAGGCCGCCTTGCTGCTGCCCTTCCGCACGGTCTTTGCCACGGCCTTGGCCATGCGTCGGCGAAGTGGAGGCGCCCCTTAACCCGAGCGCTGGGAGCGTCTAGCGCAGGGTTCCAGAGCGCAGGTGGTGGGAATGGCGCTCCGCGTCCGGTGCCAGGGCTGTCGCGCGCTCCGCCTGCGGTCCTGGATCGCTTCCAGTCCTCCCTTCCTTGGACGGCGGCGAGGGCGCGTTGGTCAAGCAAGATTGTTCTTGGGGCGCGGAGCGCACTGTCCCGCAACCGCAGTCGAGTTCGGTGGGGCGCTTCGCGTCCCCTTCCATCGCTCACTCCAACATGAACCTCAATCCTCCAGGCCGGGCTACGCGCCGCCGCCGGAGCTGCTGGTGCCCTCCCTCGCTTCGACCGAACCGGTGGTTTGGAGCGGGCGATGAGCGGACCTGGAACCGGGTTGGGGACAGGGTCGCTCATCCGGAGGATCCGTGGCCATCCGTGGTTCAGCGGTCGTCGCGGACTCCCCAGGGATCCCCGTGCTCGACGTCGCGCGCCGCCTCCGCGCGCAGGAGGTCGCTGCGGGTGAGGATGCCGGTGACCTTCTTGCGGTCGTTGGGGTCGACGACGATGAGGCGGCCGATGTCCTGCTGGTAGATCCGGTCACGGGCGCGGTACAGCATCTCGTCAGGGAACGCCGTGATGCAAAGGCCCGAGACGACGTCGGCCAGGGGCTGGGTGCCCTTGCCCGCCTGCATGTGCCTGCTGAGGTCGCGGCGGGTGAGGATCCCGGCCAGCTTGCCTTCCGCGTCCACGACGGGGTACCCGGTGTGGCCGAGGTCCATCATGCGGTTGAACGCCTCCCCCACCGTCATCGTCGTCGTGAGCGTCTCGACCTTGTGCGACATCACGTCCTTGACCTGGATGTAGTCGAGGGGGCTCTGCACGCGGTCGTGCTCGTAGTGGATGCCCTTCTGCGTGAGCTTGATGGTGTAGAGGGATTCCCTGCTGAGGGCGACGCTCACCGCATCCGCGATGACGGCGGCCAGCATGAGGGGAAGGATCAGGAGGTAGTTGCGGGTGAGCTCGGTGAGGATGACGATGGCGGTCAGGGTGGCGCGCGTGCTGGCCGCGTAGAAGGCGCCCATCCCCACGAGGGCGTAGCTGGCGGGGTCGATCCCGGCGTGCGGCCAGGCTGCCTGCGCCGCCAGGCCCACGAGGCCGCCCCAGAGGGCGCCCTGGAACAGGCTGACGCTGAACATGCCGCCACCGCCCCCGGAGCCGACGGTGACGGCGGTGGCCACGGGCTTGGCCAGCACCAGCACCAGGAGCAGGGGCACGAGGTGCCAGAAGGTGGCGGCGGGCTGCCGCAGCACGGCGCTCACCGTGGCGTACCCGGTCCCGAACACGTGGTATTGGCCGAACGTCACAAGCAGGGTGAGGCCGATGAGCCCGACGAGGAGACCGCCGAGGGCCGGCTTGAGGGTCTCCGACATGCGCATGGCCGTCCACGCGTTGTAGCTCCACGTGACGAGGCGGATGAACGCCACCGCCGCGAAGCCGCACACGAGGCCGAGGGCCGCGAAGGCCAGCAGCTCGGAGGAGGAATTGAGCGTGAACCCGGGGATGGCGAAGGTCGCCTTGTCGGCCAGGAAGATGTGCCCGATCGTGACGCCCACGACGGTGCTGGCCACCAGGGGGATGAAGGCGTGCGTGCTGAATTCCGGGAGGACCAGCTCGAGGGCCATGAGGACGCCGCCCAGGGGGGCGCTGAAGCTGGCGGCGATGCCGGAGGAGAACCCGCATCCCAGGAGGATCTTGATGTCGCGGGCGCTCAGGCCGACGCGTCGCCCGAGGCTGGAGCCAAGGGCCGCGCCGATGTAGCCGATGGGGCCTTCGCGCCCGGTGGACCCGCCGGTCCCGACGGTGATGGCCGAGATGATGCCATGCCCCCAGCTGGTGCGGCCGCGCAGGATGCCTCCCTTGGCCTGGACGGCCGCCATGACCTCCGTGACGCCGAACTGCCGTGTCTCGGCCCAGTGCTTGCGGATGACGCCCACGAGGAGGCCGCCGAGGGCCGGGACGAGGAGGACGAGGTAGCCCCATCGGCTGGTGAGGAACTGGTTCTCCTCCCTCGGGCTTGCCCCGACGACGCCGGAGAACGCCAGGTTCTGGACGAGGTCGATGAGCCAGCGCAGGGCGACGGCGGCCAGGCCGGCCACCGCCCCGACGACCAGGGCTGCGCCGTTGAGGGCCGTGAACCTCCCGCGCAGCACGCCGGCGTGATGGGAACCTGCATGAAAAGGACTGGGACTTGGCTTGCGAAGGCGCTGGCGAGACGGCCGTCGACCCATCGGTCGCCACGTGGCGAGAAAACCAGGGACACCGGCACCTCCGACGGCGGCGCGTGGCACGACTAGAACGGTTTTCGGGTTCTTGTTGGAGTAGGCGATGGATTGGGTGGCGCGCGAAGCGCGCCCGGCGAAGCCAGCAACGTAGCGAAAAAGCGCGGGCTACTTGCCGACAGCCTCGATCGCTGGCTTCCCCAGGGTTGTCTGCGCAGAAGGTGGCAGAGCCTGCTGGATCGGCTTGGCCTCCTCGTCCTGGAACACGAGACCCCCGTCGGAGGCGTACTTGGCGAAGGTGGGGAACGGGACCAGCGGGCTCAGGCGCATCGTGTCATGGAAGCTGCGGCGGGGACGCATCTCGGGGGGAACGAGTTCGGGAGGCAGGACGGCGAAGGGGGAGGACCATCCCCGCACGCGGCGCAGTTGCTCCCACATCGACGACACCTTGGCGCGGCGCTGGGCGATGGCCTCCGTGAGGTGGAAGGCGTGGCTTGCGCCGTGGCACTCGGAGCACAGCATCACGAGGTTGTCCCAGCGGTAGCTGAAGGTGACGGCGCGGTGGTGCCCCCCCGCCCGGACGAAGGCGACGGCATCGGTGATGTGGGCCATCTCCAGTTCCTCCCTGGAGCCGCAGACCCGGCACTTCCCCTTGTCGCGGTCGAGGATGTAGGGGCGCCACTTGGCCTGCAGCGGGGCACGGTACTTCTGGTAGGGTTCCGGCTCGCGGCGGACACGCACGACTTTGCCGCCCTGCCGTCGTGGTTTCACTCGGCGTCCCATCCGGTTGCGGCGAGGGGGGAGGAATATTGTTGAGGGTTGCGGTGGGGTGGGTGAAGCCTGCCCAGGCCACTGCGCCCACTTCACGCGGAGGGCGCGGAAACCGCGGATATTCCGACCGCGGTGGGGCATCAGAATGTTGTGGGATGCAGGCATTGGACGTGCGCTCCGCGTTCGGTTGTGGACCGATTCCGACGGCGCGCTCCGTCGACACGCGCGACACGAGGGGCCTAGCGGCCCCTCAAAGGGACAACGCTTGTTTCCCATCATGCAAGTCAAACACCCTGCTCCGACGGCGGCGGGGGCGTCTGGTAGCAGAAAAATCCTTGTGGTGCGCGGAACGCACTGTTTCGTAGCCCCGGCCCGGTTTAGGCGGGGCGCGCTTCGCGCGCCCACTCCATCGCTCGATGCAACAGGAACCCCAATCGGTGCTGGCTGTGCTGCGCGCCGCCGTCCAAGGTGCCGGTGTCCTGAGGCTTCTCGCTTCGACGGACCGATGGGTCGTGCTCCCGTGATGAATCTTCCAAAGGGGGGGGGGGGGCGCGAAGAATTCCAGCGTGCACACCCTGCTGCGAGCCAGCTATCCCGGTTGCGCGTTCATGTGGCCCAGGATCCCCCAGACGTAGAGGCCCTCGGGCCCGACGGCGTACGCCTTCAGGTTCTCCACCGTCATGGGCGCACGTGCCGCGCGCAGCTCCAGGATGGCGCGCAGGATGCGCTCCAGCTCGACGCGGGGGAACACGATGGGGACCTCGGCCGGGCGGCTCACCGTCAGGCCCCCTGCCGTGACCTTGACCTGGAAGGTCTTGGCGCCCTTGCGGGTCGTGACCTCACGGTGCGCCTCGCAGTGGGCCAGGAGCTTCTGCGCCAAGCCCGGAGCGCGGTCGGCAGGGCGTTCCCTGGCGGGTGCGCGGGCCGGGGCGACGGCGCGGCCGCCAGGTGCGGGGCCACGCGCGCGCAGGCCGTCGCGGCGGTCCTTGCGGCCGGGTTGCGCGGTCATTCCAGCAGGTCCCCGAGGACGACGACCGAGCGCTGGTGGGCGTCATGATCCCACGGCAGGCCGAGCGCTGCTGCGCCCCGTCCACCCGCCCGGCCATCTGAGGGTGGCCGGCCGGTCCGCTCGGCTTCGCCTCGCTGGTCTTGAGAAGCCTTCGTCACGCGTGCCTCGTTCCGCTCGTCACTCTGCTCCGAAGAAGCCTCTCAAGACCGGGTGCATCTCCATCACTTGTTCCTTGGCGATCTGCTCGTACATGCGCATGAAGATGCCCACGCACAGCAGCAGGCCCGTGCCCGACGCCTGGCCCACCGTCCCGATCATGTCGGCGAAGGCCGCAAGGGCGCCCACGGTGGCGCCGCCGATGATGGTGAGGGTGGGGATGTAGCGCTCGAGGACCTTCTCGAGGACGCGGGGGTCGCGGCGGAAGCCGGGGATCTGCATGCCCGACTTCTCGATCTGCTTCGCGACGTCGCGGGGACCCATGTTGGTGGTCTCGACCCAGAACTTGGCGAACATGATGGAGCCGCCGATGAACAGCCCGAGGAACAGGGCGATCTTGATGAGGATCTGCCACCAGACGTGCCCGCTGGCGTACGCCTCGTAGCGCGGGTCGAAGAGGGGGAGGAACCAGTCGTTCAGGCCCTTGAAGGCCGTGAGGTACCAGGCGCCGCCCGCGATGGGCTGCGTGCTGCCGCCGCCCGTGGAGTAGGTGCCGACCCACCAGGAGTGCCCGATGAAGGGGATCTTGCTGAAGGTCGGGTGCTGCCACAGCAGCAGGCTGAAGATGTTCACGTTGGCCAGCAGGGCCGCCATCAGGATGACGGGGATGTTGCTGGCATAGATGAGGCGCAGCGGGTAGCGGCCACGGGCGCCGCGGACCTTGCCGTGGGCGAGCGGGAGCTCGATGCGGGAGGCCTCCGCGAACACGACGAACATGAAGATCATGATCGTGCCCAGGAACGCGATGACGGGATTGGGGAAGGCGGAGCCGCCGATGAAGACGTTCTCGAACCCGTTGGAGTGCACGAGGTCGGCGAGGTTGCCGTTCCAGAACACGTAGAACACCATCGGGATCGTGCCGACGGGCGGGTTGTTGAAGGGGCTGTAGGGCTGCCCCGGCACGGCGTGCTGGAACGAGAGCGAGCCCTGGAACAGCGATTGCGACACGCCGGCCGCGATGAACAGCGAGATGCCGGAGCCGATGCCCCACTTGCTGATCAGCTCGTCCATCAGGAAGACGACGAGGGCGCCGAGGGCCAGCTGGCCGACGATGACGCTGCGCGCGCCGAAGGTGCCGGCGCCCATGCCGTGGTCATGGAACCACGTGATGAGCTTGGTGTCAGGGTTCAGGAACCCGTAGACCTGGGGGATGGCCTCGATGAAGATGAACAGGACGACCATGATCTTCTGGGCGCCCTGGTAGATCTGCTTGTCCTCGTCCTTGGTGAGGTCCAGCTTGATGATCTTGGCGCCGGTGAAGAGCTGCATCACGATCGAGCCGGTGACGATGGGGCCGATGCCAAGGTGCATGAGCGAGCCCGACTGGCCCGCGAGGATGGCGCGGAAGTTCGCGAACAGGTCCAGCTGCTGCGCCGCCACCCCGAAGAGCGGGATGTTGGACAGCATGAAGTAGAGGATGAGGCAGACGGTCGTCCAGAGGAGCTTCGTCTTGAAGGAGACGTGACCCTCGGGCTTGTTGACCGTGGGCCAGCGCCGGATGATCGGCTCAAGGGCGTACAGGGAGCTGCGCTTCTCGGTCTCGGCCATGACGGTCACCAGGGAATGGGGGCGCCCAAAGGGGGGTTCTTCTTAAGGGCTGGGAGTGGAATCAGAAGGAGGCGAGAATGAGGGGGGAAGGGGGAGGGGCGGTCATCGGGGCGTGAACGCACCGGAGCGGGCTGACTAGGCCTTGGGCTTGTCGCCGGCCGGCTTGTCGCCCTTCGGCTTGTCGCCGGCGGGCTTGTCCGACCTGGGGGCCTGGGCCTTGTCGCCCGAGGGCTTGTCGCCCTTGGGTGCGGCGGCCTTGTCGCCGCCCTTGGCGGGGGCGCCCTTGGCATCCGGCTTGGCGGGGGCCTTGGCCTTCTCCTGCTTGACCTGCAGGACGGTGACCTGGCCACCGGCCGCCTTGACCTTCTCGATGGCGCCAGGCGAGGCCTGGTCCACCTTGATGGACACCTTGTGCGCGATGGCGCCGGAGCCCAGCAGCTTGCCGATGCCGGCCGCCGCGAGGTCGATGTCGGCCTGGCCGGGGAAGCGCAGGGCGAGGTCGCCCACGTTCACGTGCTCCGGCTTCGGGTTGCCGTCACGGGAGCGGTACTTGAAGCCGACACGGCCCCACGGGATGGCGCGGGTGTGCTCGTGCTTGCCGCCGAGGACCTGCAGCATGAGGTAGCGGTGCTTGTTGGCCCCGGCGCGGCCGCGGCCGCCCCGGAGACCCGCGCCACGGCCGGCCTTCTTGCCGCGCCCGTGCGTGTGGTTGCCGCGCATCTTCTTGGCCTTGCCACCCGATGCCATCAGGCACCTCCCTTGGTGGCGTGGCCGTGCGGGCTGCCGGCGGCCTGGGCCGCCTTGGCCTCGGTGCGGGCGGCCTTCTCGCCGGCCTTCACGACCTTCTGCTGCGCCGCGCGCTTGGCGGGCGACATCGCGATCTCGGACTCAGGGGTGCCCTCGCCGAGCATGCGGCCCAGCAGGCGGTTGATGTCCTTGCCGCGGTAGCCCAGCGCGCCGCCGTTCTGGACGGAGCGCTTGATGCCCTCGAGACCCTGGCGGGCAGGGTGCAGGCGGAACAGGGGCTTGATGCCGGGGATGTCCTTGTACTGGAACTTCCCCTCGACGATGGCGGTGGCCAGGGCGTCGAACGTCTTGAACGGGGTCTCGCTGGCGAGATGCTCCTCGGTCAGGGGGTTGTTGCCCGACACGCGGCCACGGCTCTTGATGACGGCCGCCAGGGTGGCAGCGTCCACTTCGCCCCAGGTGACGTAGTCCTTCGCGACCTGCAGCATGCCCACGGTTGTCTCGTTGCCAGGCAGCACGACAGCGTGGTTCACGCGGTTCAGGCGGAGGTACTTCAGGGTGTCCTTCGTCTTGGGGTTGAGGTTCTGGGTGCCGCGCAGGCGGATGACGGTCACGACGTGGCCGGCCACCTGCCTGGGCCCCTGCGTCTGGGCGCCGGCGGTGGCGGCCTGGGCCAGGCGGGCGCTCATGCCTTGACCTCCTGGGCGGGGGCGGCAGCGCCCTCGACGGGCGGCTGCTCGGCGCTGCGCAGCTGGGGCGCGCGCTGGGGGCCGGGGATCATCTGGATGCGGGCGCGCTGGCCGGGCGTCATCTGGACGTCGTCGACGGACACGAGGGCGTTGAACAGCGCCTTGGCGTAGTTCGTCGAGGTGCCCGTCTGGCCCCGGGTGTAGATCCAAGCGTCATGGACGCCAGCGAGGCCGAGGACGGCGCGGGCCGTCTTGCCGCCGACGAGGCCGGTGCCCTGGGGCGCCGGCTTGATGGTGACCTCGGTGGAGGCGCACTTGCCGAACAGCTTGAACGGCACGGAGTTGGCGGGGGCGCCGACGCCGGACTGCCAGGAGCCGGAGCCGCGCTTGACCTCGATCATGGAGATCTTGGCGCGGTCGATGGCGCGCTTGATGGTCGGGCCGACCTCCTTCCCCTTGGCCATGCCGATGCCGACGAAGCCGTCGCGGTTGCCCGTCACAGCGGTGATGCTGAAGCGGACGCGGCGGCCGGAGTCGGTCATGCGCTGGACCATGTTGATGTTGATGACCTCGTCGGCCAGCTCGGGCAGCAGGGCGTCGACGATCTCGGGCTCCCGGAGCGGGAGCTTCGTGGCGAGAGCCTCGCTCATGGTCTTGACCTGGCCCGACTTCACCATCTTGCCGAGGCGGGTCTTGGGTTCCCAGGGGACCATGGGCTTGTCGTCGTCGCGGCGGCGGCGCTCGCCGCCGCCACGGGGACCCCCGCGGCCACCGGCGCCGCCGGGGCGTCCGCCGGCTCCGCCCGGGCCACCGGGGCCACGGGGGCCGCCAGCGCCTCCGCCACGGCCGCCGAAGCCGCCGCGGCCGCCGGAGCCACCGGATCCGCCGGGGCGCCCACCGGAGCCGCCAGGGCGTCCGCCGGGGCCACCGCGGCCACCGAAGCCGCCGGGGGCGCGGGGAGCATCGCCGCTGCGCGGGGCGCGAGCGGGGTTCACGAATTGTTCAGCCATGTTGTTGCACTTCCTCGTCAGTCCGACTTAGCCGGGCCGGCCGCCTTCTCCGAAGAGATGCGGTCCTTCACGGCGTTGAAGTTCGATTCCAGGTCCAGGAACGCCCCGTTGAGGCGCTCTTCACTGGGGTAGATGTCCTCGTCGCCCGCGGCGACGTCGATGCCGGCATCCTTGACGCCCTTGAGGGCGGCGAAGATGCGGCCGCCCTTGGAGGGCACGTGGCGGCCGAGGTCCAGCACCGCCGACTCGACGCCGGCGGCGGCGGCGCGCTTGCCGGCCAGGAGGCCGGTCAGGTACGCCGCGGGGGTGTTCTTCGGGCTGGACTCCCAGCCCATCTTGGCAAGCTCCTGGGCCACCGCGGTCGCGGTGACCTGGTCGCCGTCCTGCGCCCAGCTCACGAACTGGACGATGACGTTGCCGTTGGTGCGGCGCACGACCACGCGGGTCTCGCCGGACTTCAGCAGCGCCAGGCGGCGGCGGTAGTCGGTCTTGCCCTCGCGGCGGCGCCGGAAGGGGACGCGGGTCCTGGGTCCGACGGCCATTAGACCTGCACCTCCTCGGAGAGGGCGCCTTCGGTCTTCATGTGGGACCGAAGGTGGGCGCGCGAGCGGAACTGGCCGCCCTTGGCGCGCACGTAGTAGTCGCGGTAGACGGCGGCGTCGATGGCGCCCTTCTCGCGCAGCGTCCGCAGCTCCTCGCGCAGGGCGCGGATGCGGCTCATCCAGGTGGCCTTGCGGGGGGTGCGCGCACCGGCGGCGCCCTTGCGGGAGCCGGGGCCGGTGCGGCGGCCCTTGGCCTTCTGGGCGGCGATCTGGCGGCCGCGGCCGCGCGAGACGCCGGTCTTCTGCTCGGCGCGGATGACGCCGCCGGAGACCAGCTTGCGGATGTCGGCCCGGGTGACGGCGCCGGCGACCTCGTCGGCGCGGTCGGGGTCGATCTTGACGCGGCTGGAGCCGACGTTCATGACCGAGGCGGCCAGGCGGCGCTGGTTGCGCAGGTCGCTCATTGGGCCACCTCCGAGCGGCGGTTCAGGACACGGATGCCGGCCTTGTCGGCCGCGGCCTCGATGAGCTTGGCCTTGCGGCCGCCCACCGTGCCGCCGACGCGGGCTGCCTGGGTCGCCTTGTCGACGCCCTGCAGGTCCGCCTCGTTGTAGACCAGCACTTCCTCGAAGCCCGAGGGGTGCAGGCCGCGGACGGCCTTGGGGCCGCCGTAGCCGATGGAGACGACGGGCGGGCGGTACTTGAAGTGGCGGCGCACCTTGGAGTGGATGCCGCTGGGCACGCGCCACGGGGCGTCCTTGCCGCCGAGCTTCTTGTAGCGCCACCATTCGTGGCGGCGGAACGCGGGGCGCTTGGCGTCCTTGGCGCGGCGCACGCCGAGGGCCACGCGCTGCTCGGTGGTGAGCTCGGGCTTGGCGTTGGCCTGGTAGGCCGCGGCGGGCTGGGTCTCGACGTCGGCCTCGCCCTTGGGCGCGTCCTTGACGGACTTCCTGGCCTCCGCCTTCTGGCTGGTCTTCTTTTCGGCGGCGGCCTTGGCGCGGGCCTTCTCGCCGGCCTTGTGGGCGGCGGACTCCGTTGCCTTGGCGGCCTTCTTCTCAGGGCTCATGTTACTCTCCCTTCCTGGTGATGTAGACCCCGTCCTGGAAGACGCGGATGTCCTTGTTGCGGATCTTGGTGCAGCCCTCGATGTTGGCCGCGGTCTGGCTGACGGCCGCGAGGTCGACGCCGTCGATGGTGACGTCGGCGCCCTTCACGGTGATCTTGACGCCCGGGATGATCTTGGCGACGCGGGGCGAGCGCTCGCCGAGGAAGTTCTCGACGTGGAACTCGTCGCCGTGCTGCGTCATCTTGATGGGGAAGTGGTTGAACACCGCCTTCATCTGGTACGTCCAGCCGTTCGTGACGCCCTTGATCATGTTCTGGATGTGCGAGGCGTAGGTGCCGGCCATCGCCTTCTCCTTGCGGCGGGGCAGCTCCTTGTGCACGACGACGGTGTTGCCGTCCATGCGGACCTTCACGCTCAGGGAGCGGAAGGGGCGCGTCAGGGTGCCCTTGGGGCCCTTGACGGTCGTCTGGTTCGAGTCCTTGGCCACCGTGACGGTGACGCCCTGGGGGACCGGGATCTTGTGGGTGACTTCAGCGAGGCTTGGCATGCATGCACCTCAGTAGACGTACGCCAGCAACCGTCCGCCGGTGCCGGCCTCCTTGGCCTTGTACTGGTCGATCACGCCGCCCGTGGTGGTCAGGATCAGGGAGCCGAAGTCGCGGGCCGGCAGGAACCGGGACTCCCACGCGTCGAACTCGTCCTTCTTGATGGCGTAGCGGGGCTTGATGACGCCGCAGTTGTTGATGGCGCCCACAAGGGTGATCTTGTAGAGGCCGCCCTTGCCGTCGTCCTGGTACTCGAACGGGCCGATGTAGGACTGGTCCTGCATGACCTTGAGCACGCGGCCGACCAGCTTGCTGGCGGGGGTGATGGTCGCTTCCTTCTTCCCGGCGCGCTCGGCGTTGCGGAGGAGCGTCAGGGCATCTGCGAGAGGATCGTTTTGCATCGTGTCACCTCAGGAGTACTTCTTGAAACCAAGGTCGCGCGCGGACTCGCGGAAGCAGTGGCGGCACAGGCGCAGCCCGTAGCGGCGCACCATCGAGCGCATCTGGCCGCAGCGGCGGCAGCCCTCGTACACGCCCTTGAACACTTTCCGTTCCTTCATCTGCAGGCTCATCAGATCACCTCGATCGCGAACTTCTTGGAGAGGAAGGCCTTCGCCTCGTCGCGCGTGACGCGGTGGTGCGGGGGGACCTTCCGGGACAGGAGCCGGCGGTGCTTGATGCGGTGGCCGGGCTTCTCGAGGGTGATCGCGACGTCCATGCCGAAGACGCCCAGCTCGGGGTCGTAGCGCTGGCCCTCGAAGTTCGTGTAGTCGGAGACGCCGAACTGCAGGTTGCCCTGGTTGTCGAAGGAGTACTCGTAGACGCGGTTCTTGCGGGAGTACAGCGCGCGGCGCACGAAGTCGTCGGCGAGGTCGCCGCGCAGGGTGACCTTGCAGCCGATGGGGGCGCCGGGGCGGACGCCCAGCTCGCGGTTGTTCTCCTTGCCGAGGGTGCGCACGGGCTTGGCGCCCGAGAGCATGGCGAGGATCTTTTCGGCCTTCTCCAGCTTCTCGCCGCCGTCGCCCACACCGATGTTGACGGTGACCTTGGCGATGCGCGGCTGCGTCATCGGGTTCTCGGCGCCCTCCGCCATCTTGGCGGCCGGGGCCTTCGGGGTCTTGGGGAGCCTGGCGCGCAGGGGCGGGGCGGCGGCCTTCTCGGCCTTGCCCTTGTTCGTCGCGGCCGGCTGGGCCTTGGGGGCCTGCTTGGCGTCCTTGCCGTGCTCCTTCTGGGTCTTGGGGACCGACTGGGTTTCAGACAATCGACTTCACCTCGGCGGTGGGCAGGTTGCCCTTGTCCCCGATGGGGAACGCGTAGGGCTTGATCGTGGTGAAGGTCTCGTCGCCGCGGCTGAGGTGGACGAGGTTGTCCTTGTTGCTGCGGGTGGCCTCGATCGTCTTGACCGGGGCGACCTCGCCGGCGTGGCGGCCGTCGACGATGAAGACGCTGGCGCCCTCCTTCAGGGGGAAGTGGCCGAGGATCTTCTGGCCGGGGAGCTCCAGGCGCAGGACGTCGCCGGTGGCGTAGTCGTCCTTCTTGACCAGGAGGTTGCGGCCGTCGTGCAGGTTCAGCTGCGTGGCACCGCCCTTGAGGGTGGTCTTGCCGGCGATCTGGCTGAGCTTCCAGGCGGCCTGCTTGGCGTCGATGGGGACCAGCCTGAGGCGGGCCTTCTCGTCGACCATGACGCGCCAGGCCTGCTTCGTCTTCGGCACGGACACGACGTCCTGGAAGCCGACGGCGAACTTGGCGTCCTTCACGATGCGGCCGTCCACGAGGACGTCGCCGGCGCCGATGACGCGGCGGGCCTCGCGGCCGGTCTCGGTGAGCTTGAGGAAGTCGCGCACCACGGTCGCGAGGGGCAGCGCACGCTCGACAGGGTGCGCGCCGGGGCGGGGCTTCGTGGTGTAGACGTTCGTCTTGCGGGGGATGACCCAGCTGCGCGGGGCGGCCAGGCGCTTCATGTGCTTGCTCATTGGGCGGCCTCCTTGGGCTCCTTCTTCGCGGCCGCCTTGGGCGACTTGGCCTTGGCGGACCTGGGCTGCTTGGCCTTCTTGCCGTCGGTGCCCATCTTCGTGGCCTCCTCGGTGGCCTCCAGCTTGCTGCGGCGGCGGTTGTCCTCGAGGTTCAGCTTCGTGATGAGGAGGTTGGAGGGGTCGACGGGGAGGGGGACCTCGGTGCCGTCGGCCTTCTTGTTGGTCACACCGTCGACGGTGACCTTGCGCTTGGTGGCGTCGATGGTGAGGACCTTGCCGGCGGTGCCCTTGTGGTCGCCGCGCATCATCTTGACCTCGTCGCCCTTGATGACGGTCATGCTGCGGCGGTTGTACTTCAGAAGCAGCTCCTCGCTGAGGTGGGAGGCCATCTGCTTGCGGGCCACGTGGTGGGGCGCCGTCGCGCGGGCCAGGCGCTGCTTGCGGGGTTGGGAAGTGTAGTTCTTGGTCATGGTGCACCTCAGACGATGGTGGCCGCGGTGGCGGCGATGCGGGGCCAGCGGGCGGCGGCCTCGCGGGCGACGGGGCCCTTGATCTGCGATCCCTTGACCTCGCCGTCGTCCTGGTTGATGATGACGCAGGCGTTGTCCTCGAACTGCACGGTGGTGCCGTCGGGGCGCTGGAAGGGGCGGCGCTGGCGGACGACGACCGCGTACAGGATCTGGCGGCGCATCTCGGGGGTGCCCTTCTTGACGGACACGATGATCATGTCGCCGACGCCGGCGGCGGGGTAGCGCTTCATGACGCCGCCGAGCTTCGGGACCATGACGATCTCGACCTCCTTGGCGCCGGTGTTGTCGATGACCTCCATGCGGGCGCCGCGGGGCAGGCCGCGCGTGACGTTGCCGGCGATG
>DATLBS010000028.1:0-112088 GCA_035526765.1 Thermoplasmatota archaeon
TGAGGCGATGGAACCCCGACCACGGGCCGGGCGCGGACGTGGCGGGGCGGGCGGTCGGGGCGGAGTCGTTCATCGGGCGTCGACCGTGCGCGCCGCATTTATAGGCCAAACCTGGGTCGAGCAGTGCCCATGCCGGTCGTCACCTTCACGCGCACCGAGCTGTGCCGCGTCATCGGGCGCGACGAGCCCATGGACCGGCTCACGGCGCGCATGCCCATGCTGGGCGGCGACCTCGACAAGGTGGTGGGCCAGGAGATCACGATCGAGTGGTTCCCCAACCGGCCCGACCTCCTGACCCTCGAGGGGACCGGCCGCGCGCTGCGGGCCTTCCTCGGCATCCGGCCTGGTCTTGCATCCTACAAGGTGGAGAAGGCCCGCACCGAGTTGCGCGTGGATGCGTCGGTCCAGGCCGTGCGCCCCTTCGCGGCCCTCTGCCTGGTGCGCGGCATCCAGGTGGACCAGGCGTACCTGCAGACCCTCATCGACGCCCAGGAGAAGCTCACCTTCAGCCCGGGGCGCCGCCGCCGCAAGGTCGCCATCGGCATCCATGACGCATCCGGCCTCCAGGGCCCCTTCACGTACACCGCCGTGGGCCCCCACGACCAGCCGTTCGTTCCCCTGAACGAGACGCGCGCCATGACGCCCGCGCAGGTGATGGCGGAGCACCCCAAGGGGCGGGAATACGGCCACCTCCTTCCGGGGGGGCGGTTCCCCGTCTTCCTCGACGGCACCGGCGCCGTCCTCAGCCTGCCCCCCGTCATCAATGCGCAGCGCACCGCCGTCACGACGCGGACCCGCGACGTCCTTCTGGATGTCACCGGCACCGACGCCCGCGCCGTCCGGCAGACCATCGCCCTGCTGGCCACGAGCCTGGCCGAGCACGGCGGCACCATCGAGGCGGTCACCGTGCACGACGCCTCAGGCACGTGGACCTGCCCCGACCTGCGCCCCGCCGAGCACGTCCTGCACACCGACCAGGTCGCGGCCCTCCTCGGCGGCCAATGGGGCGGCGAGGAGGTGGCAGCGTGCCTGCGCCGCATGGGCCACGACGCCGACGCCTACGACAACAAGGTCCACGTCCGGTCCGCCGCGTGGAGGCAGGACCTCCTCCACCCCGTCGACCTGCTCGAGGACGTCGCGGTCGGCCACGGCTTCGACTCCATCCCCGGGACCCTGCCGCGCGCGGCCACCTTCGCCGGGGCGCTCCCCCACCAGGCGCTCGAGGACACCCTGCGCACCCTCCTCATCGGCCACGGGTACCTCGAGGCCCGCACGCTCACGCTGTCCGATCCACGAAGCCAGGGGTCCGCGTGGGGCGCCGCCGTGGAGCCGCACGTCCAGCTCCTGAACCCGGTGCTCGAGGAGCAGACCCTCCTGCGCACGCGGCTGCTGCCCAGCCTCCTCGGGGTCCTGGCGGCCAACCGCCACCGCCCCCTGCCGCAGCGCCTCTTCGAGGTCGGCTACACCGTCGTGCGCGACCGGGACGCCTGGCGCAACCGCCTGCACCTCGCCCTCGTCGAAGCCTCCGCCAAGGCCAGCTTCAGCGACGCCAAGGGGCTGGCGCAGGCCCTCGTGCGAGACGCAGCCCTTCCCCTGCAGCTGGCCGAAGGGTCCACGCCGGGCCTCATCCCTGGACGGCAGGGCCTCCTGCGGCTGGGCGACGCCACCGTCGGCCTCTTCGGCGAGCTGCACCCTGACACGGTGCTGGCCTTCGGCCTCTCCGCCCCCGCCATCGTCCTGGAACTGGACCTCTCCCGGCTGGCCTAGGAGGCGTGGCCGGCTGGGCCGGAAAAGGTTCAAGTCCTGCGGGGGCCGTGGGCACGCATGGGCGTCGTCGGCAACCTCCAGACCAGTCTCCGCCTCACGCTGGCCTCGTTCCGCCTCATCTTCCGCAAGCCTGTCGTGCTGACGCTGCCGCTTCTGACGCTGCTGTGGACCGGCATCTGGGTCGTGGGCCCGCTGGAGTTCTTCATCTGGCTGGAGAAGAACTCGCCCGACGCCTCGCACGGCTTCTGGAAGGGTGTCTTCTTCGTGAGCGTCGCCGCGTTCCAGTCCGGCGACTACGGCCTCATGGTGTCCTCCGCCATCGTCACGGTCTACGTCATCTGGGCCGCCTGGATGACCATCGCCCTCACGGGCGCCCTCTTCTTCGTCACGGTCGGCATGGATGTTGCGACCCAGCAGATCCGCACCCGCACCGCCAGCCTCGGCCAGGCCTTCACGCTGGCCCGCCGCAACCTCGGCCGCATCTTCCTCGTCGCCCTCACCATCGCCACCATCATCGCGTGGGTCAAGTACGCCACGACGTTCGTCCTGCGCCTCGTCCCCTTCGTCGGCCGCTGGGTGAACCGCGTCCTGCGCGCCGCCCTGTCCGCCGTCACGTACCTCATGCTCCCCATCGTCGTCTACGAGCGCGCCGGCCCCATCGCCGCGGCCCGCTCCGCGTGGACCAACGTCCGCAAGACCTGGAGCGGCCTCCTGGTCGGCACCGGCCTCATCTACTTCGCGGGGTGGCTCCTGCTCAACGTCCTCTCGTGGGCGTTGTTCCAGGGCGTCCTCGGCCTCGACGGGTGGGGAAACCTCGTCCCCAGCATCCTGCTTGCCGGCCTCTTCTACGCCGTGGCCAGCAGCACCGCCGCAGCCATGCGCGCCACCTTGTACTGGTACGCCACCACGGGCGAGGTGCCGGAGGGCTTCGACCGCGGCGACCTGCCCCAGGTGGCCAGCCACGCCCCCTTCACGGCCCTTGCCGCGGCCGGCCTGGTCGCCGTGCCGACCGCTCCCTCCCCCCCGCCCGTCCCGGCAGCCACGGGCGCGACGCCCCCGGGCACGGAGGCCACTCCCCGGCCCAACGGCCCGGCCCTGCAGCCCCCTTCCCCCTCCAACGCGCCGGCTCCGCAGGCCATGCCCCGCCGCGTCACGCCCAGCAAGCCCGCGTCCGGCGGGGCCACGCCCAATGCGGCCAGGGCTGCGCGGCCTGCGGCCCGGCAGCCCGCGGCCGCGGCGAAGGTCGGCCGCGCGACCGGTGGCGCATCGGCCAAGGCCGCCACGGTGGGTGCGCGCCAGAAGCTGGTGGCGGAGAGCCGCCTCGTCTGCCCGAAGTGCAAGACGGTGGCCGTGGTCCCCGCGGGCACCCGGCCGGCCTGCGCGGCCTGCGGCTACGGCAAGGGCGCCGCGTAGGGCTCCAGCACCGCGCGCACCCGCCTCGCCATCGCCTCGGTGATCCCTGGGACGCGCTGCAGGTCCTCCACGCTGGCCGACCGCAGGCCCTCCAGCCCACCGAAGGCCTTGACCAGCTCGGCGCGGCGGCGTGGGCCGATGCCGGGCACGCCGTCCAGGGGGCTTGCGGTGACGCCCTGGGTGGCCTTGCCGTGGGTGTGCTTGATGCCGAAGCGGTGCGCCTCGTCGCGCACGCGCTGCAGGAGCTGCAGGGCAGGGTCGTCGCGCTTCATGCGCAAGGGCTGCAGTCGTCCCGGGACGAACACCAGCTCTTCCTCCTTGGCCAGGGAGCACACCGGGGCCTGCACGGCCAGGGACTGCAGGGCGTCGCGGGCGGCCGCCAGCTGGCCGGGCCCCCCATCGATGAGGACCAGGTCTGGCAGCCCCTCGCCACGCTCCAGCACGCCGCGGTACCTTCGCGTGACCGCCTCCGCCATGCTGGCGAAGTCGTCGACCTCTCGGCCGGCGCCTTTCGGGGCCCCGCCGTCCGCGCCCACGGCCTGGCCCCGGGCGTCCCTTTGGGTCCCGACGCTGCGCATGTTGAACGTGCGGTAGCCCGCCTTGTCGGGCTCGCCATCCACGAAGCGCACGAGGGCGGCGCGCGTGAACTCCCCCGCCAGGTGCGTGATGTCGAAGCCTTCGATGACGCGGGGCGGCTGCGCGAGGGTCAAGGCCTTCTGCAGCGCCTCCAGGGCTCCCGCGCCGCGGCGCCTGCGCCGGTGCAGCTCCTCCTCGAGGCGGAGGCGGGCGTTGGTCTGCGCGACCTCGACCCAGCGGCGCTTGCCGCCCTTCTGCGGCGTCTCCACCGTGACGGCGCCCTCCCGCAGCAGGCGAAGGTCCTGCTCCAGCGGCGGGCCCATCGCGTCCGGGATGTCGACGGCCACGTGGCGCGGCACGAGGCGGTCCTGGTAGAAGCCCCGCAGGAACTCGACCAGCCCCTGCGGCTCCGAGCCGGGGTCGACCCCCGTGACGTGGAAGACGGACTGCCCCGCGATCTGGCCGTCACGCTGGTGCAGGAGCACGACGATGCCGAGGTCGCCCTGGGAGGCCAGGCAGGCGATGTCGCGCTCCTCCAGCCGTTCCTGCACCATGTGCTGGCGGTCCAGGATGCGCTCCAGGCTCTGCATCTGGTCCCGCAGGGCGGCGGCCTGCTCGAAGCGGTGCTCCGCCGCCGCGCGCTCGAGGCGTTCCTGCACCTCGGCGATGAGGCGGGCGCTGCGGCCGCGCAGGAGGTCCTGGACATCGTCCACGAGGCTCTGGTACTCCTCGTCCGTGCACGCCTTGATGCAAGGCGCGATGCATTTCCCGATGTCGTAGTAGAGGCACTTCTCGGTGGGAAGGACGCGGCAGCGGCGCAGCGGCACGAGGTCGTTCAGGGCCTGCATGATGTGGAAGGCGCCGGAGCCATCGGGGAAGGGGCCGAAGTAGGTGGATCCGTCGTCCTCGCGCCGGTGCACCTTGAGGAGGCGGGGATAGGGCTCGCGGGTGAGCTTGAGGTACGGGTACTGCTTGTCGTCGGTGAGGCGGACGTTGAAGCGGGGACGGTGCCGCTTGATGAGGGTCTGCTCCAGCAGCAGGGCCTCCTTCTCCGTGCGCACCGCGATGTAGTCCAGGTCGACGGCCTCCTGCATGAGCCGCGACGTCTTGGCGCGGTCGGGGTCGAAGTAGGACGTGACGCGGCTGCGCAAGTCGACGGCCTTCCCGATGTACAGGACGGTCCCGCCGGCGTCCTTCCATTGGTAGATGCCGGGGGCACGGGGCAGGCGGGCCACCCGCTCGCGCAATGCCTCCGTCACGGCCATGCTGCATCCACTGGCCCCCGAGTCAAAGAGGTTGGCGACGGGGCGCCGGCACGACGCCAACCGTTATCCTGCTGCGACCGTTCTTGCTGGACATGGCAGCCCCGTTCGCCACCCAGGAACTCCAGCTGGGCGGCTTGCTCTCCATCCTCATCACGACCCTGTTCATCTGGCTCGCGGCCCGCTTCGTGCTGGACCGCTCCAGCATCCTGGCCGCCCTTGCCTCCGCCGTCATCTCGACGCTGCTGGCCGGCTTCATCCTGGCGCTGCTGGGGGGAGGGCTGGCCGCGATCATCCTCGCGATCCTCGTGTGGGCCCTGTGCACGGCCATGTTCTTCCGCACCGACTGGGTGAAGGGCGCCATCATCGGCCTCGTCGCATGGGCGCTGTCCTACGTGGTCGGGTTGCTCCTGGCGAAGTAAAGGACGCTGAGTTTCGGCGCCCACCGAACCCGCAGGTTCACCGATTCCACAGAGTCTGCCGGGCTGTTGCCGACTTGGATTGGCGTCCGTCCGCTTCCAAGGCTCCGCGCCCTGGGCGGCCGCAGTTCGCGAAGCGAACCCCGAAGAGCGAGCGTGGAGAGCCGCGACGAGGGATGAAGCCGGAGGCGCGGTGAGCGCGTCCTAGCTGGTGCTGCCGCCCTCTCCTCCGGGGGGTTCGGGCCTGGAAGGCCCCGATTTCCAGCTGGCTGAGCGATGGTTCCGAAGGACCCATTGCTCAGGGTTTCAGCAACTCGTCCACGTGCTTCTGCGCGGTGCGGGCCTTGCTGAGGTCGAACTGCAGCTCGATGCACAGGTGGTCGATGCCGTACGTGGTCTCGACGAAGTGCAGGATGCCGGCCAGGGCCTCGAGGTCCTCCTCGGCGCCCTCGCCCTGCGTGAAGATGTGCTCGTGGAAGTCGAGCCCGAGGACGTCGTCGCCCTCCATCGTGACCTGGGCGTGGTCGCAGAAGGCCTTCTTCAGGCGGTCCTCCAGCTTGCGGACCCCCGGAGGGGCCACGGGCTTGGAGGTGGTGACCTCGACGAAGTATCCGACCCCGTCGATGAAGGGGTTGTTCCGAACGATCTCCAGGATGTCCTCGACGGTTGCGACCATGGCAGTCCCACAATAAGGGACTCCCAGGGATAAGACTTGAGGACGAAGGCGGCGCAAAACCTAAAGACGGAAGCCGGTCCCCGCGGTTTCCCTGATAGCCCTTCTGGGTCGGGCGTGGTGTCGCGACCCCCCTTTCTGGTATGGGGCGCCAGCCATCGGCTTAAAAGGCGGGGAGGAAATCGCGCCGCATGCGCCTTGGTCGGTTGCTGGTTGCGTGCACGCTTGTCCTGTCCTTTGCCCTTGCAGGATGCGCCACCAAGACGGAATCCTCTGCCTCGGCAAGCGCCTCCGGCAGCCAATCGGGGTCCCTGACCGCCCGCGCGGGGTCCACCTCGAAGGCGCCCGCACCCGCCAATGCCACCCCCCCGGTCGCGCATGCCGCGACCCTCACGGCCTCGCCCCCCAACGGGACCGCCCCCCTCAATGTCACCTTCGCGCTGCGCGCCACCGGCGCCGACGCCAAGACCACGTGGACCCTGGCCTTCGGCGACGGCAACTCCACGACCGGCACCACCCTCCCCGCCAACGCGACCCACCGCTACCTCGCGGGCGGCAACCTGACCGCGACCCTGACGGTCCGGTTCGGCGACAACTCCACCGCCAACGCCACGGTCCTGCTGGCCCTCAAGGCAGGCGGCGGCGCGGCCAGCGTCGTGAAGCTCGACAAGACCGGAACCTTCCTCGTCGCGGCCCAGACCACCTCCTGCGGGCAGGGCGCCAATGCCGCCGCGGAGGTCGCATGGGCCCTCCCGGGCCCCGCCTCCCGCATCGTGCTGACCCTCTCCGGCGACACCACGAACGCGGACAGCGACCTCTTCCTCTACGACCCCGCCGGCAAGCTGGTCAAGGACTCGGCCGGGCTGGGGGCGACCGAGAAGATCGACGTCACCGGCTCCTTCGCGGCCGGGACCTACAAGGTCAGCATCCTCGGGTGCGCGGCCGTGAACGGGAAGTGGACGCTCCATGGCGAGGCCACGGTCACCGCCTGAGGCCCTCCCATGACCCCCACTTCCGCCCGACCCCTGCGCGTCTTGCTGGCCCTGCTGGCCCTCCTCGCCCTCGCCTTCGCTGGCTGCACGGCGAAGACGGACGGCACCGCCAGCGCATCCGCCTCCGGCAGCCTCTCCGGCCACGCCGCCGCCACCGCATCCAGCGGCACCAGGTCGAGCGCGACCACTGCGACGTGCGCGGCCCCGGCGGGCTGCGGGACCGCCGTCGTGCACAAGGCCTTCCTGACGGCCAGCGCGAAGAACGGCACCGCGCCGGTGAACGTCACGTTCGCCCTCGACGCCACAGGCGCGGATGCCAAGGCGGCGTGGACCCTTGCGTTCGGCGACAAGAACCAGACGACTGGCACGGCCCTGCCTGCCAATGTGACCCACAAGTACGCGATGGGCGGCAACCTCACCGCGAGGCTGACCGTGCGCTTCGCCGACAACTCCACGGCCAATGCCACGGTGGCCCTCACGTTCACGGCAGGGGCCGCCCACCTGGAGAAGTTCGACAAGACCGGCACCTTCACCGTCAACGCGCAGACCGCCGTGGGCATCCAGGATTGCGGCACCGGCCAGGGCGCCAAGTCGGAGAGCAGCTGGGTCCTCGCCGGCACCGTCACGCACTTCCTCATCACCCTCACGGGCGACACCACCAACCAGGACTCCGACCTGTACCTGCACGACCCTGCGGGGAAGCTGGTCAAGGCCAGTGACGGCAGCTCGGCCACCGAGAAGATCGACGTCACCGGCAGCTTCCCGGCCGGCACCTACAAGGTCACCGTCCTCGCCTGCACGGCGGTCAACGCCAAGTGGACCGTCCATGGCGAAGCCACCGTGACGGGCTAGCAGCAACCTATATCCGGGCAGGCAAATCCGCCGCGCATGCGCCTTGGTCGGTTGCTGGTGGCGTGCACGCTTGTCCTGTCCCTTGCCCTCGCGGGGTGCGCCGCCAAGGCAGGCTCCGAAGGCTCGGCCAGCCCCTCCCAATCGGGTTCCCTCTCCGCCGCCCGGACGACGTCCGGCGCGAAGGCGCCGCCGGCGCCCGCAGCCACCACCGCCCCCGGGGCGCACACGGTCAGCCTGAAGGCCGCGGTCCTCAACGGGACCGCTCCCCTGAACGTGACCTTCACCGTCAACGCGACCGGCACGGACCCCAAGACGACATGGAGCCTGGCCTTCGGGGACGGCAACCAGACCACGGGCGCCACGTTCCCCGCCAACGTCACGCACCGCTACGCCCGGGGCGGCAACCTCACCGCCACCCTGACCGCCAGGTTCGGGGACGACTCGACCGCCAACGCCACCGTGCTGCTCTCCCTCGTGGCGGGAAGCGCGGGCCCGTCGGTGGCGCAGCTCCACAAGACCGGGAAGGTGACGGCCACCATGCAAGGGCCTGGGGCCCCCACGCCCGTCGGGTGCGGCCTGCAAGGTGAGGGCAAGGACAAGTTCACCTACACGTGGCTGTTCAACTCCACCGCCACGAACGTCAAGATCGACCTTGCCATCGCCGGGACGGACAACGACTTCGACCTCTACTTCCTGGACCCCGCCGGCAAGGAGATCAAGAGTTCCGCCGCCTTCAATGCCGTCGATGGCTCCAAGGAGAGCATCGCGGCGGCCGGCCCGTACGTTCCCGGCGCGTACAAGGTGCAGGTCGTTGGCTGCATCGTCGTCAACGGGTCGTTCACGCTGGATGCGACGGCAGACGTCGCCTGAGGAAGCACCTCCGCGGCGGCACGGCGCGGTTTCCGGACAAGCCGCTGGCGTGATTTGAACACGCGACCACCTCCTTACCAAGGAGGTGCTCTACCCCTGAGCCACAGCGGCGGCGAGGCGGCCACATTGGACCCGTATTTAGGGGCTCCGGGATTGCGGATGGCGCCCGCGTCGTGCGGGCCAAGGCTGGGCTGCCCGAGTGCCTTCCCATGGCCAGAAGCCACCCTCACGCAGCGTCGCAGGGAACCAAAAAAAGGGGGGAAGGGGAAAGGGAGGGCACGCGATCCGGCGTCGCTTCGCCACGCTTGCGAAGGCGCGCCGTCAGGCCTTCTTCTTGGCCATCTTCTTGCGCGCGTTCTTCGCCCGCGCGGCGCCGATGGCGGACTTGACGTCCTTCTTCTCCTCGGGCGGCGGCAGGACGGCGGGCAGCCCAAGGCTCTGCAGCCACAGCTCGCGGCTCCAGCCCATCGTGTGGTAGAGGTGCTCGTCCTCCTGCTCCTCGACCTCGTCGTGGGCTTCCTTGATGTAGCGCCCCTCGGCGCCGAAGCCCTTGGCGACCTCGCCCAGGAGCTCCCAGTTGGCGTGGTCCTTCGTCTCGGCCAGCACGACGCATTCGGCCGCCACCAGCTCGGCGGCCTCGGGGCTGCCGTTGGCCTTGGCCATCTGCATGGCGCGCACCAGGGACTCGCCGAGGTGGCGCACGACGTCGCGTCCCGGGGACTGCTGGTTGACGTCGAGGCCGCGCTCCTGGAAGACGTCGTTGAGGATGCGCTCGTGCTCGCGGGTCTGCTCCAGGTACTTCTGCCACTCCTCCCTGAGGTCCTCGTCCTGGGCGCACTCGATGGCCAGGGTGTAGACCTGGATGCCCCCCATCTCGGTCTCGAGCGCCTGCAGGAGCAGCTCGTCGACCTGCGCCTCGTTGGGCTGCGCGTCGAAGCCCTGGTAGCGGTCCATGGCGGGCTTGGCCTTCGGGGTGGAGCGGGTGGCCCGCTTGGCATGTGTCCGGCCGCCCGTGGCGGGGCGGCGGTTCCGTGTGCTTGCCTTGGTCTGTGTGCGGAGTGCCATGCGGGGTCCCCTCAGCCCCTAAGGCCTGCGGCACATCTTGCTTCCCTCTTCCGCACCTGTTCGGGCGCCGCGCAGAAGGGGTCGTTCCCAGGAGGGGGCACATGTGCAACGCCCGAGGTTGTCCCTGCAAGGCCTTGCGTGGCTCCGGCTACCCCTGCCTGATGCGCATCACGCTGGTGTGCCCCTACGACCCCAGCCCGCCCCAGGTCGACTCCGCCTTCGCCGTCGTGGGCGGCGTCGAACGGGTCTTCGACGAGGTCTCGCGCAAGCTGGCCCGCCGCGGCCACGCCGTCACGATGCTGTGCTCCTCGGCGGCCCCCGCGGGCGCCACCGACCAGGCGGGTGTCCGCTACGTGCGCGCGCCCCGCCGCGGCACCGTGCTGCGCGACCCGGTCGCCCGCCTTGCGCCCCTGCTGCCCTCCGACGCGGACATCGTGCACGTCGCCGCCACGTACCCCTTCACGACGCCGTCGGTCCTCAAGCGCAGCCACCGCCTCGGCATCCCCGCCGTCCTCGACTTCCACTTCGAGCCCACCCCCGGCTCCGCCGTCGGCCGGCTGGCCCTCCAGATGTACCGCAGGGTCGGCACGCCGCCGTACCGGCTGGCCGATGCCGTCCTGGTGCGCTCCCTCTCCTACGGCCGCAACGCCCCCAGCCTCGGCGGCGTCCCCGAGCAGCGCTGGCGCACCATCCCCAACGGCATCGACCCCGAGCGTTTCCGCCCCGCCGGCAAGACGAAGGGCGACTACCTCCTCTTCGTCGGCCGCCTCGTCCCCTACAAGGGGGTCGAGGTGCTGCTGCATGCCCTTGCCAAGCTGCGCCCGGACCTGCCGCTGCACATCGTCGGCAACGGCCCGCTGCGCGAATCCCTCGAGGCGCTGGCGGCCCGCCTCAAGGTCGACGTGCGGTTCCTGGGCCACGTCGAGGACGCCCAGCTGCCCGACCTGTACCGCGGCGCGCGCCTCACCGTCCTGCCCAGCGTCACCGGGCAGGAGGCCTTCGGGATCTCCCTCATCGAGAGCATGGCCTGCGGGACTCCCGTGGTGGCCTCCAGCCTCCCCGGCGTCGAGGAGGTCGCGAAGGTGGGGGGCCTCGTGGCCCCTCCCGGCGATGTCGATGCCCTGGCCGCCCAATTGCGCATGGCCCTGGAGGGCGACCTGCCGCGCGGGACGGATCTGTCCCGCCGCGTCCACGCCGCCTACTCGTGGGACGTCGTGGCGGACCGCCTCCTCGAGGTCTACGGCGAGGTCCTGGCCACGCGCGGGGAGTGACATGCGGATCCTCGCCGTCACGCCCTACTACACCCCCGAGGGGGGCGGCCTCGAGCGCTACGCGCACGAGATCCTGCGCCGGCTGGCCCACCGCCACGACGTGCACGTCCTGGCTGCCGGCACCTCGCCGTCCCCAGGCGTCCAGGAGGTCGAGGGCGTCCTGGTGGAGCGCCACGCGCCCCGCCTTCGCCTCGGCAACACGCCCCTGGACCCCGCCCTGCGCCGCCGCGTCGCGGACCACCTGCGCAGGCACCGGCCGGACGTGGTGTGGGCGCACTCGCCGGTCCCGTTCCCCGCCGAGATGGCGTACCTTGCCAGCCGCAAGGCCGGGGTCCCGTTCGCCCTCACGTACCACGCGGGCCGGCTGCGCGGCAGCAACCCCCTGCTTGGCCTCGCCGCCGCCCTCGACCGGTCCACTCTGGAGCGCCGCATGATGGCGGGCGCCCACGGCCTCGTGGCGGTCGGGCCCTACGTGCGCGACCACGCACTGGGGCGCCACCGCGACCGCGTGCAGGTCATCCCGCCCGGTGTCGACACCGCGCGCTTCACGCCCGGCCCCCCCGCGGGGCGGGGCGACGGGCAGGACATCCTGTTCGTCGGCCCCCTCGACACCTCGTACCGTTGGAAGGGGCTGGACACGCTGCTGGCCGCCCTGCCCGCGGTGCGCCGCCGCCACCCCGCGGCCCGCCTGGTCCTCGTGGGCAAGGGGGACCGCGTGCCGGAGCTGCAGGCACGCGCCGCCGCGGAGGGGCTGGTCCTGGCCGGGCGCCTGCCGGAGGATGCTCTCGCCGAGGCCTACCGCAGCAGCGCTGTCGCTTGCCTGCCCAGCACCACGGACGCCGAGTCCTTCGGCATGGTCCTGGCGGAGGCCAACGCGTGCGGCCGCCCCGTGGTGGCCTCGCGGGTCGGCGGCATCCCGGACTTCGTGCGCCACGGTGACAACGGCCTGCTGGCGGCCCCGGGGGACGCCGCGGACCTTGCCCGGCGGCTCAATGAGATCCTCTACCGACCAGGCGAGGCGCGGCGCATGGGGCAGCGTGGCCTGGAGCGCGTGCGCCGCGAGCATGACTGGGACCAGCTAGCGGACAAGACCGCCGCCGTGCTGGAAAGCGCCTCGGCGGCAACGGCCTAGGTCCCGGTCCCGTTTCGTCCCCCAAACGGTACGCACCGAATCTCCGCGTCCTCCGTGCCCTTCGTGTTTGGTTTTGGCGCGAGGGGCAGACCACGCGGAGACCGCGGAGCACGCGGAGGCACTCCTCCTTCTTGGCCACGGAGCCTACGGAACCCGGAGTTGAGCGTGAGCTTGGGTTTCCGTGCAGTTCCGTGTTCCGCGGCCAGGTTCGGTGACCGGGCCGGCATCGAGGACCCTTCTCCCTTGGGAGGCCGCCGCAAGGCTCTCCCGCGTCGCGCGTGTGCAGGGGCGCGCCGGGCCGGGCGACCGACGGGTCGGCGACTACGAGCGGAACCAGTGGATCATGCGCCGGACGGGGCTTCGCCTTCGGATGGGGGATGCAGTTCCTTCCGGCGGGGAATCTCCGCCCTGGCCTTCCCGCTCGTCCGCTTCCTCGAGCCGCTGGAGTCCGCTCCGGCGCAGGCGGATCTTCGTGAGCGTGTGCGACCCGCCTCGCCCGAGGACCATGTTCTTGAACTCGATGTCGCCGCGCGCCTGCAGGGCCAGCAGCACGGACTGCGCCTGGTCCTCCGTGAACGCCAAGGCCATCATGACGTCGGAATCGTGCAGGATCTCGGCCCCCAGCCGCTCGCGCTCGCGGATCCACCGCAGGACGGCAAGCTGGTCGTACGAATTCACGGAACAAGCACCGTGCATCCGGGGATAAGGCGGGGGCAACCCTGACAAGTCAGGGCCGGGCCGGTCGGGCTGGCGGACCGAAAGGGCAAGGGAGGGCACCTGAAGTCTGCAAGGGGCCCAAGGGGAAGGGGGAGAAAGCGCATCGACGAGCCTACTGCAGGGTCGCCTTCCGGAGCGCGTCCAGCAGCGGGACGGGAGGATGCGTGGCGGGCGAGAACTGCCCCAGGCACCGCTGCGCGACCTCCGGCCTGATCTGGCCGTCCGTCGAGGCCGCAAGCAACCGCAGCGTCGCGACGCGGACCCTCCCGGTCGGGTGCAGCACCATGCGGCGGGCGCGGTCGATGGCGCGGGCGCGGCGGTAGTACACGACGTGGTCCACCAGTCCGTCGCGCGTTGCGTAGGAGGCCAGCGTGGGGTGGCCGGAGTGGCCAAGCGCCGCCGGAACGGCATCGAGGATGGCGTGCGCCGCGGCCTGCCAGGCCTCGCGGCCGCTGCGCGGGGGCGCCTGGTCGGGCTCGACCTTGAAGCGGAACGCCCACTCGTGCCAGCCCCACCTTTCGTCGACGGCGGCCGGGACCTGGTAGTCCTCGCGCATGCCTTCGAGGGCCTGCCAGCGCTCCACCTGGGTCGGCGGGAAGACCCCGCGGGCCAGCAGGTGCGCGTCGCTGGCTGCAAGGAGGGCCTTGGCGGCCTGGATGCGCACCTTGTGCTCCGACGGCTCGTCCGTGCACAGCAGGAGCCCGGCGGCGCGGTTGACCAGCAGGCGCAGGCCCTCCCCGGGGTCGATGTCCTCGGGGCGCCGGGTGGGGATGCGGTCCAGCAGATCCTGGCCCCACACGGTGCGGCCGCGCAGGGCCGTCTCGTACCAGAAGATGGAGCGGGCCGTGAACCTGAGCCGCCACGCGGGCACGGGGGCGAGGTCGATGTGGAGCCCGAGCCGGTCCTGCAGGCGTGCCGCGAGGGTGCCGTACGGCGTGCGGGGGGACCCCATGCCGCGCAGGACCACGAAGTCGTAGTCGTTCTGCGGCTCGCCCGCCAGGACGGTGCCTTCCCCGCGCGCGAACCCGCCCGTCAGGACGAGGGCGCGCGCGTAGGGGTCGGCGCGCTGGACGGTCTCGCGCACGGCCTCGAGGTCGCCGTCGATGCGGCGGACCAGGTCGGGGGTGTCATTCCGGCTGTACGGCATCCGTCGCCACCGTGGAACCGGCGGTGTCCACCGCGAGGAGGCTGCGGCCCTCGTGGCCGTCCGGGTGCGGGATGCCCAGCAGGTCGCACAGGGTCGGGAAGACGTCCACCAGGGGGCGCAGGCCCAGCGTGCGCGGGGCGGTGTGGCCGTTGGAGGAGGCCAGGAGCGCGAAGCCGTGCGTCTCGTCCGTCTTGTCGAGGTAGCCGTGCATGCCGACGATCTTCGAGTCCGTCACGTGGAAGTAGTCCGGCCAGAACAGGACGCCGGCCTCGGCGGCCAGCATGCGGTCGCCCCAGCGGCGGTCCAGGGGGATGCGGCGGCGCTTGCGCTCCTCCTCGTCGACGAGGTGGGTGCCGGGCAGGTTGGCCAGGACGCGCTCGCACTCGGTGCGGCCCTTCTCGGTGAGGTACCAGAGGACGGCCAGGGTGCTGTTGACGAAGACGACGTAGTCCTTGGCGGGCTCGGCGTCGGCGGACTTGAGGGCCTCCAGGACGTTGAGGTGCTTCTCGACGGGGCCCATGCCGTGGTCGCCGCAGATGAAGAGGTCCCAGTCCTCGTAGCCGGCCGTCAGCGCCGCGTGGATGCTGGCGAACTTCTGGTCCAGGTCCCGCAGGTGGCCCTTCTGCATCTTGTCGCTGAAGGGGCCGTCGGTGTGGCCCTTCTGGTCGGTCACGGAGAACTGCGCCACGTAGAGGTCGTAGTCGCTGGAGGCGCGCAGCTCGCGCACGAGGATCTCGTGGATCTCGTTGTCGTCGCCGGAGACGGGGTGCGCCAGGTAGCGGAACTTGAGGCCCTGCGCGCGGCACAGGTCGAAGATGCTGGGGGCCCCCAGGGCGCCGGGCTCGTACATGGGCTTCATGTCCTCGCACATCGCGAAGAACGGCATGTACTCGGGCGGGATCCACGCGGGGTCGGTGTGGAAGGCGCCGGTCTTCCACTTCGTGATCTTCTGGATGGCGACCCGGGTCGGGAACAGGACCTTGCGCGGCTTCACGAGCTTCCGGAGGGGGCCCAGCGAGCGGACCCACTTGAACGGCGAGCCCTCGGGGTCGAACACGAACTGGCTGAAGTTGCCGGAGGTGTCGGGGTAGCGGCCCGAGAACAGGACGGTGCGCTGCGCGAAGCCGGGGGGGCTCTCGAACGAGCCGCGCAGGCCCTGCTCGGCGAGTCCGTGCACGAACGGCATGGTCTCCGGGCGCACGTAGTCCTCGCGGCCGGCGTCCATGATGATGAACACGGTGGCGTGCTTCTTCTTCGGGGTGGGGGTGGGTGGCGTCATTCTTGGACCTCGGGAGATGCTCGGGCGGAGGCGGCCGGCGCCATGAGGCCCCGGACGTAGTGGAGGAGGTAGGTGACGTCGAAGGCGGGGCTGGCGGCCACGCCCACGAGGAGCGGCCGCAGCGGCATCTCGCGGCGGCGGCGCATGGCGCGCCGCACCGCGGGCAGCCACAGGGCCGCGCACAGCATGCCGGCGCCCAGCAGGGGGCTGAACGGGATCACCATGAGGCACGTCACGAGGGCGAAGCCCCAGGCCAGCACGGCCTTCTGCAGGCCCAGCTCAACGCGGTAGATGGCCCAGCCCTGCCCCTCGCGGCGGTTCTTGCGGGTCTCCTGCCGGAGGGTCGCCACATCGTGGTGGCGCACCACCATGCGGGGATTGTAGACGGCCGAGTAGCCGGACGACGCGGCCCGCTTGGCCAGCAGGAGGTCCTCGGCGGCATTGGCCCACGCGTCGAAGGGGTGGTCGACGAGGACCCTCTTGCGGTACGCGGCGGCGACGTTGGAGGCGTACAGGATGGCGTCGCCGGCGTGGCCGCGGGGGTAGTGGTAGCGCAGCGAGCGCACGGCGGCGGCCGTGGTCCACTTGTGGGGGTCGTGCTGCTGGTAGCCGAAGGCCATGTCGGCGTAGGCGAGGCTGGCCAGGGCCTCGTTGACCCAGTCGGGCTCGACCTCCGCGTCCGCGCTGAGGAAGGCGACGTTGGGGGACCGCGCCATGGCGACCCCCAGGTTGCGGGCCTGCCCGATGGGGATGCGGGTGGCGGCGACGTGCAGGCGCAGCGGGAACGGGTAGTCGGCCGCGATGGCCATCACGCGCTCCGCGGTGCCGTCCGTGCTGGCGGCATCGATGACGAGGACCTCGATGTCCACGGTCCCCTGGCGCGCAAGCGAGCCGAGGGACCGGTGGATGTCGGCGGCCTCATTCAGCGTGAGGATGACCACCGACAGGCGGGGCATGCGTCACCTCCGTGCGCGCCAGCTTCCACAGGGCGTAGAGGGCGAAGGGGGCGTTGGCGGCCATCCAGGCGATGCCGACGCCGGGCAGCCCGAGGCGGGCCTCCAGCAGCGGGGCAAGCACCAGGAGGGCGGCCACCATGGCCAGGGGGAAGGCGACGAGGGCGGCCGGGCGCTCCTGGGCGCGCAGCACGGCGAGGTAGAGGTAGAAGGGGGCCACCAGGAACGCGCTCACGCACAGGACCACGAAGACGGCGGCGCCCTCGCGGCCATAGGCGGGGCCGAAGATGGACAGCACCTGTGGAGCTAGGAGCATCCCTCCAATAGCCGCGGGGGCCACGGTGCACATGTTCTGCAAGGCGCCGCGGCGGACGGCCGCGTGGTGGGACCCGCCCGAGCGCATCATGTCGGCAAGAGCGCTGCGGCTGATGGCCGCCGAGGTGAGGAACAGCAGGGAGGCGGCGGTCCAGGCGATGCCGAAGTAGGCGGCCGCGGCGGGGCCGTCGATGGCCAGCACGATGGGGGCCAGCAGGAGGCCGGGCAGGAACTCGGCGGCGCTGCCGGTCACGTTGCGGGCGGCCGAGGCCAGGAACTCGCGGCGGGGCACCCGGCGGCCCTCGCGGTGCGGGATGCGGCGGTGGAAGCCGGCCGCAGCGAAGGCGGAGGCCGCGAGCGCGATGGCCCACGTCGTCGGGATGGGGAACGGCACGGCAAGGGCCAGGATGGGCAGGGGAAGCAGCAGCCGCGCCCCGCTGAGGACCAGGTTTCGCCTCCAGCTGAACTGGGCCTGCCCCTCGGCGAGGAAGTAGGCGTCCTGCAGCCAAGTGACCAGCAGGAGGATGCTGATGGCGGCCACCATGAGCCAGCCGCCGGGTCCCAGGGGCGGCACGCCGAGGCCGCCGTGGGCCAGCAGGGCCAGGCCGAGGCAGATGGCCACGGCGACGAGGGAGCCGATGGCGGCGCCGAAGAGGACGAGGCGGCGGGCGTCCTGCTTGTGGGCGCCGGGGACGTGCCGCAGCAGGGCGGTGTCGAGGCCGCCCTTGGCCACGACGCCGATCGTGGTGCCCAGCGCGACGATGGCGTACCCGATGCCGACCTCGCCGGCCGGCAGGCCGGCCACGCGGGCCAGCAGGAGCCAGAACAGCAGCCCCGTGGCGGCCGCCGTGACGTTGTTGAGCATGAGGTACCACGCGTTGCGGTGCTGCGGCTGCGCCCACTGCGCGGCCAGGCGCGCGCGCCAGCCGACCGGGGGGGACGGGGCGGCCGCGGGCCTTCCCGGGGTGGCCGAGGCGGAGGGGGCCGCGCGGGGGTGCGCTGCGCCGGCGGGGCAGCCGGCAGGGCCCTGGGCGGTCATGGGGCGGGGACGGCCGCCGCGTCGGGGTCGAGGCCGTCGGTGCGGGCGTCGTACGGGTCGTGCGCGGGCATGGGGGCGGGCGTTGGCTCGGGAGCAGGTGGCGGGACGGCCAGGCCTTCCTGGTCCAGGTCCGGCGCGCTCAAGCCTCGCGCCTCCGGACGGCCAGGGTGACCGCGAGGGCGATGGAGAGGGCGGCGACGAAGCCCGGGACCGCCAGGGTGGCGGTCTTCTTCCCCTGCAGCAGCGAGCCGCCGCCGGCGCCCGCCAGCTTGCCGGACTCCTTGTTGACGCCCAGCAGCGTGGAGGCGAAGAGGCTCGCCTCGGCGCCGGAGGCGTCCTTGAGGGTCTCGTAGCCACGGTCGAAGGCCAGCACGAGGGCCTCGAGGCGGTAGGCGCCGCGCTCGGAGGAGCCGACCTGGACCTCGATGGTGATGGGGGTCTGCGCGGGGGTGTCGAGGACGTCGACCCAGAGGTCGATCTCGTTGGCGCCAGGGCGGTCCACGCGGGTGGTGACCATGTCGCCGTTGGGGGTGGAGAACCTCACGAGCGCGATCTCGACGGGGTTGCTGCCGTCGGCGGTGTTGTTGCGGACGGAGAACAGCAGCCAGCGGGCGCCCTGGTCCTGCATGTTCGTGTTGAGCCAGATGCTGACGGTCTCGGTGATGGGGTCGCCCTTGATGTCGCGCTGCGTGTCCATGGAGATGGAGCCGAAGGCGTTGCACTGGATGTTCTTGCCCGGCTCGACGCAGGGGGCGGCCGTGGCGGGTTGGGCGCCCGGGTCCTGGGTGGGCGTGGCGTACGGGTCCGCAGGCTGGCCATTGGGGTCCGCGGGCGGGGCGTTGGGGTCCTGCGGGGGGCTGGTGGTTTCCTGTGCCGAGGCGGTCGCCGCCGTCATCAGCAGGAGGAAGGCCGCTAGGAGGCAGGCAAGCGGGCGGCAGGGAGTCGTCATGGAAGGCACCGTTCCAGGGGGGAGTCAGCGCTTGCCAGGATGAACGATTGCGGGGCCACCACATGTGCGGCACCACCGCCCACGTCCCAGCCCCCCTCAGTGGGGAGGGGCCTTGGGGCGGTCTGGAAGGCCGGGCTCGTGGGCCAGCCGGGCGTGCTCGTTGAGCTCCTCGGCGTCGGGGAAGTGGCGGCCGCACTCCTTGCAGAGCAGGCGGGGGGGCCGCGCCCGGAAGAACCGGGTCCGAAGGGGCGGCAGGTCGCCGGGAAGCCGCGGCTCACCCCCCTCGACGGTCTGCTGGTCCGGCGGGGATGGCTTCCTCCCGGATGCGGGGGTCCTCGTCGACCATGCCCGTTCCCATCCAGGCCCCTTCCCCAAGAGGGCTGCGCCAGCCTTGGACACCAAGGATGTCCGGGAACATGTTTGTCCCCCACCCCCGGTAAGTAGGCCCGCCGGCGATGGGGCTGCATGCCTTCCACCAGCCTCGAGCTCCGCGCCCCCCTGGCCCCATGCGCCCCCGCCATCCTCACGGCGGAGGCGATGCGGTTCCTGGCGGGCCTGGAGCGGCGTTTCGGGGCGCGGCGGCGAGACCTGCTGGAGCTGCGCGCGGAGCGGCAGCACCGCATCGACGCGGGCGAGCTGCCCGGCTTCCTGCCTGGGACGCGAGCCATCCGGGAGGGCGACTGGCAGGTCGTCCCCGCGCCAGCGGACCTCACCGACCGCCGCGTCGAGATCACGGGCCCCGTCGACCGCAAGATGATGATCAACGCCCTCAACTCGGGCGCCAACGTCTACATGGCCGACTTCGAGGACTCCTTCGCCCCGGTGTGGGCCGCCACGCTGCAGGGCCAGCAGAACCTCCTCGACGCCGCCCGCCTGCAGATCTCCCATGTCGCGCCCGACGGCCGCAAGTACGCCCTCGCCGGCAACGTCGCGACCCTCGTGGTCCGGCCGCGCGGCTGGCACCTGGACGAGCCTGGCGCCACCGTGGACGGAAAGCCCATGTCCGCCTCGCTCTTCGACGCCGGCCTCTTCCTGCACCATTGCTCCCGCCCCCTGCTGGAACGCGGCACCGCCCCCTACCTCTACCTCCCGAAGATGGAGAGCCACCTCGAGGCCCGCCTGTGGAACGAGGTCCTGGACCACGCCGAGGCCGAGCTGGGCCTTGCCCCCGGCACCATCCGCGTCACCGTCCTCATCGAGACCGTCCTTGCCGCCTTCGAGATGGACGAGATCCTCCACGAGCTGCGCACCCGGGCCTGCGGCCTCAACGCGGGCCGCTGGGACTACATCTTCAGCCTCATCAAGAAGTTCCACCACCACCGCGAGTTCGTGCTGCCCGACAGGCACCAGGTCACGATGACGGCGCCCTTCCTGCGCGCCTACACGGAACTCCTGGTGAAGACCTGCCACCGCCGCGGCGCCCACGCCATCGGCGGCATGGCCGCCTACGTCCCCAACCGCCAGGACGCCGCCGCCAACGAGCGCGCCCTCGGGAAGGTCCGCGAGGACAAGCTGCGCGAGGCCGCCGACGGCTTCGACGGCACCTGGGTCGCCCATCCTGACCTGGTCCCCGTGGCGCGCGCGGTCTTCGACGCCCGCCTCGGCCAGCGCCCCAACCAGCTCGACCGCCGCCGCGACGAGGTCCAGGTGACGCCGCGCGACCTCCTGCATGTCCACGTCCCCAAGGCCAAGCCCACGCACGCCGGCCTGCGCCACAACGCCGCGGTCGCGCTGCGCTACCTCGACCACTGGCTGCGGGGGGCCGGCGCCGTCGTCCTCTACGACCTCATGGAGGACACCGCCACGGCGGAGATCGCCCGCGCCCAGGTCTGGCAATGGGTGCGCCACCACGTCCCCCTCGAGGACTGGACCATCGTGACCCCCGAGCTGGTCCTCAGGGTCGTCGACGCCGAGACCGCGGCCGCCAAGGAGGAGGCCGAGGCGGCCGGCCGCAGCCACCACCGCCTCGACGACGCCCGCCAGCTGTTCCTCGACCTCGTCGTGGGCGACCCGTTCACGGACTTCCTGACGCTGGCCGCGACCCCTCGCCCGGCCACCGCATGAGCCCGCCCGGACATGTCCGTCCCGGCGTGCCTGTAAGTAGGCGCCTGCCCCAGGGGATGCGCACGCTCCTGCCCCCGCCGGGCGCCGAGCAGGCTGGCCCCACGATGCGTCCGCGCCCGCAGTCCCCCATCCGCGCCCGCGAGGCGGCATGAGCGCCGCGGGAGCCCGGCCGGCGGCCTTCTTCGACGCCTGCCCCGTCCCCGCCGCCCTCGTCGGACGCGACGGCAGGGTCGCCAGCGTGAACGCGGCCTGGCTTGCCGCCACGGGCTGGCTGCCCGGCGAGGTCGAGGGCCGGCACCTGCGCGAGGTCGTCCACCCCGACGACGCCCGCGAGCTCCTCGCGCCGGCCGCGCTGCGCAGCGCCGGGTTGGCCGGGTCCTGGGAGGCCCGGGTCGCGTGCCGCGACGGCTCCTGGATCTGGATGGGCTGGGACGTGGCCCTGGACCCCGGGCGGACCCAGTACTCCTGCATCGCGCGCCCGCGCACCGCCGAGGAGGTGCGCCGGCAGGAGCGGTTCAAGA
Organism: Thermoplasmatota archaeon; assembly: GCA_035526765.1. GTDB lineage: Archaea > Thermoplasmatota > E2 > JACPAO01 > JAHFTW01 > JAHFTW01. The sequence goes on from DATLBS010000028.1 coordinate 21,277, forward strand.
TGGACTTCATCAACATGGCCGCGCACGAGCTCAACACCCCGCTGACCCCGATCCAGCTGTCGCTCGAGACCCTTGGGCTCCGGCTGGAGGCCGCCATGGACGAGGACGCCCGGCAGTCCGTGCACATGGTGCAGCGCAACTTCGAGCGCCTGCGCGCCCTGGTGGGGGAGCTCCTGGACGCCGCCCGCATCCACGCCGGCAAGCTCCCCCTCCAGCTGCAGCGCAGCGACCTCGCCACCCTGGCCCGCGGCGCCGTCGAGGCCACCGCAGGGCACGCGGCGGGCGTCTCGGTGGCAGTGGCCTGCGAGGTCGAGGAAGGCCTGCAGGCCAATGCGGACGCGCCCCGCCTCCAGCAGGTGATGGAGAACTACCTCGACCGTGCCATCGACGCGGTCCCCGCGGGGGGCGCCGTCGCGCTGCGGGCGCGCCGGGACGGCCAGGAGGCCAGCGTCGAGGTCCACGGCCTAGGCGCCCACCTCACCCCCGCGGAGCGGGACCACCTCTTCACGCCGTTCCCCCCCCATGAGGCACCCGCGCTCCCCCGCACCCGCACCGGCCTGGGCCTCTTCATGGCGCGCGGCATCGTCGAGCTGCATGGCGGGAGGGTCTTCGCGCGCAGCGAGGGACCTGGTGGCGGGTTCACCCTCGGGTTCACCCTCCCCCTGGAAGGTCCGGCCCCGCCCCCCGAGGCAGCCCGGACGTCACGGGCGGTCATGGCCCGCGGCCGCCAGCCCGATGCCTGAGGCGCTGCGGCGGACGCCCATTCTCCACCGGAAGCCCGCCCCAGCCCCTTCCTGCCCCCTTTCCCTCCTGTCGCCCCAGGGGAGCAGCGGGGTCCGTTTCCGGTGCCGGAGCAGAATCCGTACATGTAGGCTCCGGAACAAACGCCATTACCGGCCCCAGGGATAAGGGTCAAGAGTCGATGGGCAAAGCTGTTGCCGCGCCCGTGGAGCCCCCATGTACACCCTGAACACCTCGACCGGCACCCGGGTCGTCCGCAGGATCGACCTTCCCTGCGCCTCCGCAGGCTTCCAGAGGCCCCCCTGCCACGTGCAGCTGCGCTTCATGCCCCTGAGCGACGGCTGGACCCTCATGGTCCGCACCGCCCCCAACAAGTCCTCCGCCGTGGCCAAGTGGCTCCAGGAGCAGCAGGCCCTCAGGGTCAACGTCGCCCCCGGCCTCGCCCCCCGCGTCGTCCGCGCGGACTTCGACATCCTGCCCGCCGCCTGGCAGGCCCTGCTGTCCTCCATCCGTGTCCACCACCTCGGCATCACCCCCGAGGGGGTCGCCTCGCTGTTCGTCGAGGGCACCGTGGAGCAGGTGGACCAGCTCCTCGAGGCCTTCCAGCGCGAGAACCCCAACGTCCGCTGCCGCCAGACCATCCTAGAGCCCCAGACGCCGAAGCTGACGCGCCGCCAGATCGACGCGCTCTCCACGGCCGTGGCCATGGGCTACTACGACATCCCGCACAACCTCGACCTGCGCACCCTGGCCGCCACCATGGGCATCAGCCTGGGCTCCGTGTCCGAGCTGCTGCGCCGCGGCGAGTCCGCCGTCATCATGAACTTCGTCGACTCCCTGGCCTCCGCGCCGTGGGACCCCCTCGAGGAGACCGAGTGGAACGATTCGCAGGACTCGTCCTACCAGCCCCTCGTCACGCTGCCCAACCGCCGCCTCGAGGACGACGTCGTCCTCGACAGCACCCGCGCCGGCGTCGACCTGGTGCGCTCGCAGCGCCTGTCGCGCCCCGGCATGGGCACCTCCGAGCTGCCCCGCAAGTAGCGTCGCCTTCCAGGCGACCTGCCCTCTTCCCTCCTGTTCTCTTCTTCCCTTCCCCCCTCCATTCCCTCTCTTTTTCTCTCTGCTCTCCCGTCCATTTCTCGTCCCGCCTTCATTTCTCGTCCCGTTTCCATCGCCACGGGTCGCGCATTTCTCCATTTCCCAGGCCTTGCCTCGGACCCGTCGCCGCCTCGCCGGACATGTGTGCCCCCTAGGGCCTGCCAAGAACCGCACCTCCAATGGGGGGGCATGGACCACGTCCCCACCGACACGGCTTGCCACGACTGCGGATCGCGCTTCTATCGGTCCGAGCTGCCCAGCGGCGCCACGTTCGAGGACAAGCTCGCGGTCCACAAGGAGATGGGCTGCAACGTCCTTGGCGAGCGCCTCTCCTGATGCGCGCCACTGCCGTCCCTGAAGTTCCTTGCCGGCCCCGGCCGAAGCCCGGCCAATGGAGCCGCCCGAGCCCGCGCCCCCTCGCGCCGCCCCCGCCCAGCCCACGCCCGCAGGCCCCGCAGACGGGGCCACGGTCCTTGTCCCTCCCCCTGCCCCTGCCCCCACGGCCGGACGGGCCTACGTCGGCCTCGCCGTCCTGGGCGGCGGCCTCTCGATCCTCGTCGGAGCGGCCCCCCACGAAGACCCGCTGGTCGGCATCGCCCTCGCGGCCTTCGGGGGCGCCCTCGTCGCCACGGCGCCGCGCCTTCCCGACATCCGGCGCCTGCCCGCCCTGCCCGTCGCCCTGGCCGGCATCGCCCTCGTCCTCCTCGTGGTCGGCCACGCCGCCTGGTCGCACTCCGCCCTCGACCTTCCCAAGTCCGTCATCCTCGCCCTCGGACTCGCCTGCGCCGCGTGCGCGCCCCTGCTGGCCCATGGCACCTCGGTCCCATGCGGGAAGCGGCATGGGCGCGTCCCGGTCGCCACGCTTGTCGCCTGCATCCTCCCCGTCCTCGGCGCCCCGCTGCTGGTGTGGGGCCTGCAGGCCCTCTTCAAGAGCAGCGTCGGCAGCACCCCGATCGAGATGTTCGTCCGAGTGGCCCTGCTCGTGCCGCTCTCCGCCATCCTCTCCGTGCTGGGCCTCTCCCCCGACGTGCAGGGCCAGACCATCAGCTACGCGACCCCCCGCGGCCCCCTCAGCCTCGAGGTCGGCGCCGCCTGCTCCGGCGTGCAGGCCATGGCCCTCTTCGCAGGGGTCCTGGCCCTCTTCCTCATCGCCGAACGCCCCGGCGGCCGCCGCCTGGCCATCTGGTCCTTCATCGGCATGGCCGGCGTCTACCTCGCCAACGTGCTGCGCCTGGCCGTGCTGGCCCTCGTCGGCTACCAGTGGGGCCCCGACGCCCTCGTGCAGGCCCACGCAGAGGCCGGCTGGATCTTCTTCGTCGCCTGGGCCGTGCTCTTCGCGCACCTTGCCCGCCGCTCCGCGCCCCGCGCCGCGCCGCCGGCCTGACGTGTGCGTGCCGCGACCGTCCCTTCGGCGCGTCGTCCCTGCAACCCTATCCTTCTCGGAGGCAACGTGACGGTTGAGGCAATCACCATGCGAAGTGTCCTGAAGCCCCGTGTCGCGTGCGTCCAGTTCTCGGACCCCAACGCACCGGGAGGCGTGGAGATCACGACCACCGAATTCCTGAAGGAATGCCGCCAGTCGGCCCTGGCGCGCTTCCGCGCCCGCCGTGACCCGCACGGGGACTGCCGCACGATCGAGCACATCGTGCCGCCCAAGCTGGGCGACCACGGCTCCACCGGCAGCATCGTAGCCCACCTCAGCACCGCCCTGTGCGACGCGTGGGAGGCCTCGACGCCGGGCAGCACCCGCGAGCGCGCCGCCCACATCGAGGAGCAGATGCAGCTGGCGCTCGAGGACCTGGCCGAGCAGGACATGCATGGCTACCTCGCCCTCACCGAGGAGCAGCGCGCCCTCTACGCCCCCGACCTCGAGCAGCTGGTCATGGAGGCCATGGACCGCACGAGCTTCAGCCACCTGCTGCGCCGCCCCGAGGTCGCGTGGGAAGGCACCCTCGTGCAGAGCGTGCGCCCGCCGCACCTGGTCCTGGTCATCAGCATCAGTCTCTGAAGCCCGCCCTGCGGCAAGGCACCTGCATTCCGTGGAGGCCCTGCGACCTCGTCCACCTCCGTGGCTGGTTGCAAGCGTGACCCACGGGCCCGACGGCAGCCGCGATCAGGCCTGGACGGCGACGCGGACCCGTTCGGCGCGCCCATGCGCCCGGCGCAGCCCAAGCACCGAGCGGGCGGCGCCCAGGATCGCCATCGGGACCGCCGTGGCCAGCAGGACGACCACGGAGGCGCCAGCGCCTGCCGCTTCCAACCACCCAAGCGCCAGCGCCCAGGCCGCGGCGGTCGTTGCGGAAGCCGCGAGGACCACCGCCAGCAGGCGGCGCGGCGGCAGCCCGGCGGATTCCCCCATGAGGACCGCGACGAACGGCCCAAGGAAGGCCAGTGGCGCAAGCGCGCGTCCATAGAGCTCGCCCAGCGAAAGGACACGGCGGGCGCCGTTGCGGCGACGCGCCTCGGCCGCCACGAGGGGGGGCGGGTGCCGGCCTGCCAGGAGGCGCGCCAGGAGGAGCACGGCGGCCCCGTCCACGGCCACGAGGGCCGTCGCGGTCCAGGCCGGGGGGGCCCCGAGCAGGAGGCCCGCGATGGCGGCCGTCTCCTTGCCCATGAGGGGGGCCAGCAGGGAGGCCGCGAGGACGGCGGCCGCCTGCATCGGCGCGAGGACGGCAAGGACGCAGAGGCCGATGGCCCATGCCAGCAAGGCGGATGCGCCAAGCCATGGGGCCAGGCTGCGGGGGGCGTGCCCATGGCAGCGTGCGCCCGCCAGGGGACGCGGACGTGGGGGCCGCCGCATCGCATCCATCGCCGTGTCCTAGGGCAGTCGTGGCTTAACGGCGGCCTTCGGCGAACATGTTGGGTCCGCGGTGGGCTCCACCGCAGATGTTCGCCCAGGCCTCCCCTACTTTGGGGGCGGGCGGCTATGGCCGATGTCGGACCTTGTCCGGCGACGTGTCCCATGACGCCCCCGACGCTAGCCCCGATCTACCTGGACAACCAGCCCGTGAGCCTGCTGGGCGACCCGCGGCCGCAGGTGGCCAAGGTGGTCGCCGCGATGGGCAAGCACCCTGAGCGGTTCGATGTCCGCCGCCTCGACTCCCCCGCGGGTTCCGGCCTCCTCGTCGACCTCGAGGACATCCTCGACCGCACCGCGGAGCCCACCAAGCCGATCTACCTCACCACCATCGAGAAGGAGACCGGCCTCGAGGACCCCGGCGAAGGCGCCGCCGAGGTCGCGGGCCCCGGCACCGCCCCCAGCACCCTCCCAGGGGTCTCTGGGCAGGGCAACTCGGCCGGCAGCGCCCAATCCGCCTACAGCCGCACCGGCACCGACACCGCGGAGCCCGGCATGGTTGGGGATTTTGGGTCTGGCGCGGGCAAGGGCATCTCCAGCATGACCCCACAGTCCGGCAAGTCCACCCCGTCCACCCCCACACCCGGCCTGCCCGCGGCAGCCGGCCCGTCCGCGCCGAAAGCGGTGCCGGACATCGACCCGGCCTTCGGCAAGGAAGGCCTGCACGGCAAGCAGGGGCAGGGAGCCACGAGCCTGCGCAACGGCCTCAAGACCGACGTGACGGGCGACGCGGCGGCCACCGGCCAGAGTGGGACGGCCTCTGAGCTGCACACGCTCGAGGACGACGGCAGCGGCTCCGCCTAGCCGCCCCGCCGCCCCGCTCTGCCTCAGCCGAGCTACCCTGCCCATCTTCCTACCCCCCCCCCCCCCCGGACCCACCCCCCTAGCCCAGGCCCGTGGCCAGCTGCGCGTGCCGCACGCTGGCCCTGAGGCTACGGGCCGCCTCCTCCCCGGCCTGGGAGGGCCCATGCCCACTGTGCAGCACGCGCACGGGCAAGGCGCCCAGGCGCAGGATGGACTCGAGGATCTGCGGCGGCGAGGAGTCGGGGAAGTCGAAGCGGCCGATGCCGCCCTCCGCGAACAGCATGTCTCCGGCGAACAGAGTCCCCTCTCCCTCGTCCCAATAGCACGCCGACCCGGGCGCGTGGCCCGGCGTCTCCAGGACGGAGTAGTCACGGTCCCCAAGGCGGACAGTGTCGCCCTCCGTGACCACGGTGTCGACATCCAGCTTGGGGATGCGTCCGCCGAACATCTCCGACGTGGGGTCGCGGCCCTCATGCAGCTTCAGCGCCGCCCGGCGGCTGGCCACCAGTTCGGCCCCCATGCGCCGCCAGAGGGGCAATCCGTTGGCGTGGTCGAGGTGCTCGTGCGTCAGGACGACGCGGCGGACCCGCCTGGGGTCGATGACGGCCGCCACCTCCTTGAGGACGCGCTCGAAGTCGGTTCCCAGCCCCGCGTCCACCATGTCGAAGAGGTTCGACGCGGGGTCCTTGACGAGGAACTGGTTGCAGTCCTGGCCACGGCCCCCGACCTTGACGATGGTGGTCAATGGGCACCTCGGCCGCGGCCTCGGAGCTTCACGATGCCGGTCATGCCGGCGCCTCCGGCTGCGCGCCGCTGAGGGTGAGGCCCGTCTGCGCGAGGCGGCCCAGGCATCCCAGGAGGGACGAGATGGGTTGGCTCAGCTGGTGGGCCGTGAAGTCGGCGCCCGGCGACCGGTCCTCCTTGCCCCAGTGGGCCCGCGCCGCCGCCAGCAGCTCGCGCAGCTGCTGTTCCTGCGCGGCCCGAGCCTCGCGCTGCAGGCGGAGGAACACGGCCACGTCATGCGACTGCAGGGCGGGGCCGATCTCGGCCAGGATGCGCAGGGCGGCCTGGAAGCTGGCCCGGTAGCCTTGCAGGATGGCGCGCGCGAGCTCGCCGGCGGGCTTGGGGCGGCCGATGCGCTTGAGGAGGTCCGCGCGTGGGTACGCCAGGGCCCCCGGCTCGAGGCCGTAGCCGGCCAGGACGGTGTCGGCCACCTGCACGCAGGCGGTGCCGGCCGTGTGGTACTCGTCGGCGGCGAGGTCCAGCAGCTGGAAGTCGCTGATGCGCCCCAACGGCAGCTCGAGGGTGGCCACGAGGCGCAGCGCCTGGGCGAAGAGCCGGGAAAGGTCCTCCGCGTGGATGGCGACCAGGAGGCGCGCGGCGTGCAGGGCGCGGTCGGGCTGGTCCGCGCTGGATTCCACGCATTCGGACGCAAGCTCGATGACCTCGCGCAGTCGGGTCGCCATGAACTGCAGCAGGTCGGTGCCCGAGGTGAAGGGGGGCGGCAGCTCGCGCTGGAGGGTGAACGTGATGCGGTCGCCTGCCACGGTGGAGCGCAGACGCTCGTCGAGGCGGCGCAGGAACTCGCGGGCGGCGGCCACGCAGTCGTCGCCGTAGCGGCCGCCGCGGGGCGTGAGGGTGACGTCGTGGTGGCCCCGGACGTAGGCGGAGTGGAGGATGGCGCAGACCGTGGCGGGGTCCGTGGCGGTCTGCAGCTCGAGGTGGTCGGCGCGGATGGCGGGGACGATGAGGAGGCTCTGGTTGATCTGGTGGAGGTCGACCTCGCGGCGGGCCTGCTGCTCCGGGCTCCAGCCGTCGATCCAGCGCTTGGGGAGGTAGATCGAGTACGCGCCGGAGCCCACCTGGGTGACCCGTTTGCGCTTGATGGCCGGCACGCAGGCGCGATGCGGCGGGGGAGAGATAGGTTTGCGGTGTGGCGCGGCCTGCCCTCGCTCCCCTCCCAGCCGCAGAGGGCACCGAGACCGCGGAGGTCCATCCCTTCACTCCTGCTCGTCCCCCGATTGCCGGGCGCTCCGCGTTCGGTGCTGGACCATCTACAGTCCAACACCCCTGTGACGGTGGGGGCGTGGAGCACCAGAAGGAAAGATGGTTTGCTGGGTTCCGTCGGATTCGTGGCCAGGTTTTCGGCGGGCGCGCTCCGCGCGCCCCCCTTGCATCGCGTGCGAGGACGAACCGCCGGTGCCCCAAACACCGAACCACCTGAGCGCTGGGACCTGCACGACGATCGATGTTCGAAGGACGCAGACCGTGGCCATCCGTAAGTTCCATTGGCATCGTCCTGTTCCTGCTTTGATGACGCTCGAGCATCCCTTCGATGCCTACCTCCACGGGCTGCACGCGGGGAACGACAAGGTGCAGGAGGCGATGGAGGAACGCGCGAAGGGATTCCCCATCATCGGCCCCCTCGTTGGTCGGCTGTGCGAGACCCTGGCGACGGCCATCGGGGCCCGCCGCGTGTTCGAGATGGGTTCCGGGTTCGGCTACTCCACCCTCCACTTCGCCCGGGCGGTGGGAAGCAAGGGGACGGTCGTCCACACCGACGGCGACGCGACCCTCTCGGCGGAAGCCCAGGACTGGCTCACGAAGGCAGGCCTCGGCCGGCGCGTGGAGTTCCGCGTGGGGGACGCCCTGGACCTCCTTCGCAAGGACGAAGCGACCTATGACATCGTCTTCATCGACGTGGACAAGCACCAGTACCCCGAGTGCTTGGGGCTGGGCCGGGACCGTCTGCGCGTGGGAGGCTTCCTCATCACCGACAACACGCTGTGGTCCGGCAAGCCGTACGACCCCGCGTCAAGGGACGCGGGACACGCAGGGCGTGCGCGACTACAACCGCCTCGCCTTCTCCGACCCTTGCCTGCTCAGCACCCTGGTGCCCCTGCGCGACGGCGTGACCGTCAGCCTGCGCGTCGCCTAGGAAGGCCTCGGCCGGCGCGCAGCAAGGGCCAGCGCAAGGGCCGCAACCACGAAGGCCAGCGGCAGCGAGGGGACGGAACGGGCCGCCTGCTGGTCCGTCGCCAGGGGCTGGGGCTCGGCCGCGGTCGCGTCCGCGACGTGCCGGCTGCTCTTGGGGTGCAGGATGGAGGCCACCAGGCCGGAGCGGGCATCCTTGAGGGAGTACACGGTCCCCCCGGCCACGGGGTCCCCCGCAGGGAAGGCGTGCAGCGAGAAAAGGCCGGATACGTCCGTGGACACGCGGAACGCCTTGGGCAAGGGCCCCTTGAGGTCGCCCTCGACGTAGTCGGGCATGGGTTCCTCGAGGTTCAGGCGCTCGGACTCCCGCTTGGCGGCGATGAGCGCGGAGGCATGGTCGTGCGCCCACTGCAGCGTGGTCTCCATGACGAGGCGGTGGATCGCCATGCGGCGCTCCGCGGACTGGAAGGGGTTCTCCGGCTGCGGCGAGATGAAGGTCTCCGCCAGCAGGCCGGCGATGTTGTTGAGGCCGAAGTTGTTGCGGAGGATGCCCGGGTCCGGCCCCCCCGCCGTGGCCAGGACCCCGTTGGTCTCCGGTGGGGCAGGCTGCCCTGCGATCGTCTGGACGCCGTAGTCGCCCACCGTGTAGCCGGCGGCCTGCGCCGCCTTCCAGATGCCCTCGTAGTCCAATGCCTTGGCGGAATCGAGGGTCGGCTGGCGCACGTTGCCGTGCCTGGGGTACATCGTCGTGAGGTCGTAGTCGTAGAGCCGGACGGGGACGGGCGTGCCCACACCGGTGCCGGAGTACTCGTGGTGGTCGACGGCGACGTGGACGTCGAAGGAGCGCAGCACCTCGTGCACGGCGCGAGCCTCCTTCGTCTCGAGGCCGACGTGGTCCCGGTTGATGTCCACCTGGTTGCGGTTCTCGCGGGCGTTGGCGGCGGCCCCGTCGGGGTTCACCATCGGAAGGAGCAGGAGGACCTGGTTGCCCAGCAGGTCGGCGGGGTGCCTGCCCGCCAGGATGTCGCGCAGGAGGGGGATCGCGGCGCCGGTGCCGGCGGGCTCGTTGCCGTGCTGCTGCGTCATGAGGAAGGTGACGACGCGTTCCCCCATCGGGACGGGGGAATCAGGGTCCGTGATGACCAGCAGCCGAAGCGGCGCTCCGGACTCGGCCGCCCCGAGGGCCTGCACCCGGCCCCATCGGCTGGAGAGGGCGTCGTCGAGCGCGTCCTGGACCTCGCTGGCCGTGGGGAAGAAGGCGGCGGCGGGGTCTGAGGCGACCGCGGGGCCATGGGCATCGTCGCCATCGTGTGCGGTGGCCGCGGGGAGGACGGGGGCCAGCAGGAGGATGGCCAGGCACCAGGAGGCACGCATGCGCATGCAGCGCCGGGGGGGCTACTTCAGGGTTTTCGGCCTGACTCCCGGCCACGAGGGCAGCGAGTCGGAGGCCCCTGGTTTTGCATGGTCGCACACGCCTCGGCGTTCTTGGCGGGGGGAGGCGGCGGGAGGCGACCGCTACGGGACCCTGCCGTCGGGGCCGAAGGAGCGCAGGGTGCCGGCAAAGCGCTGCACGGTCGTGAAGGCGCCCACCACGGCGAAGTAGGCAAGCAGCAGACCCAGCCACGTGGTGTCCAAGCCGAGGACGCGCAAGGGGCTGCCGTGGGTGGCCGCGGACCAGAACGCCTGCACGAGGGGGACGGCCAGCAGGAGCACCATGCGGTCGGCGCGGCCCAGCAGGCCGCCGTAGTGCCGTTTCAGGCCGACCGCCTGCGCCTGGGTGCCCATGTAGCTGGTCAGCAGCGTTCCTGCCAGGGCGACGAGGCCGATGGCGGGGTCGGCCCACGGGCTGAACGAGATGCCGAGGATGAAGGCGGCGTCGCTGAAGCGGTCGACGGCGTGGTCGAGGAAGTCGCCGCGCGCGGTGGCCTTCCCGGTCATGTGCGCGACCTTGCCGTCCATGAGGTCCAGGATGGAGTTGAGGCCGACGCACACCCAGGCCCAGAGCAGGAGCTGCAATCCAGGCGGGGACGCGGACGATCTCCAGAACGCGAGGCCGCCAAGGACGGCCATGAGGAGGCTGAGCCAGGTGAAGACGTCGGGGTGGACGTTGCGGAACACCTTCGCCAGGGGCACCAGCCACCAGTCGAGGGTGCTGCGGTAGTTGTCCAGGACCATGTCACACCAGCGGAAGCTGGCCGCTCCAGTCGACCGGCTCCAGGTCCGGCGCTTTGAGGGAATCGAAGTCCACTTCGGCGAACGCCTTGAAGAGTTGCTCCGGGGTTCGGCGGCTGCCGTCCCGCTGGATGACGCGGCGCAGAGGGAGGGCTTCCTGCAGGATGACGTCGAGGGCCTCCGCCTCAAGGTTCTCGCTGACCTTCGCGGGACCGTATCCACGGGCGACGAGGCGGGGACGCAGGATGCGGGGGTCGCAACGGATGACCCAGGCGCCGTCCAGGGGCAGGAGATGGCTCAAGTGCCCTTCGTAGAGCACGTCGCCCCCATGGTCCTTGGGGAGTTTGCGTGCGAGCTTCTCCATGTCGATGGCCACGGCCTGGTCCTTCTCGTCAAAGCCTGCGACCGCTCCGACCTCCTCTGCCCAGCCGCGGACGTCCACCACTCGCCAGCCCGCGCGGGCCGCCAGCATGCCCACGGTGGTCTTCCCGACGCCCGGAGTGCCAGTCAAAGCGATGCGCGGCATTCAGTGTGCTCCGGCGCCGACCGAACAGGGATTTCGGGGATTCCGGGGATGAAGGGCCCCGTGAAGGTTCCCCGAAATCCCCGTAATCCCTGTTTCGCAGCAAGGCGTCACGAGCGTCACGCGAAGCTCGCGATGCGCGGTTTGCCGCCGGCCAGCTCGTAGAACTCGTAGCCGCCCTGGCGCGCGTCGTTGAAGCAGTACCTGACTTCCTGGAAACCCGCCTTGAACGCGGTGACGTCGCGCTTGACCTTGGCGGGATCTTCCTTCTTCAGGAGGGCGCGGGCGAAGAACCGGGCGACCTCGGCCATCTCGCCTTTGCCCATGCCGACACGGGTGAGCTCTTGCACGCCGAGGCGCAGGCCGGACGGCGTGAGGGGTTTCGTGTCGCCGGGCAGCATGTTCATGTTGCTGATGATCCCGGCATCCTCCAGCGTCCTTGCGGCTTGGGCTCCCGCCCCCGAATCCTGCGCGCCGTGGCGGGTGACGACCTGGTGGCTGCGCGTGTAGCCGCGCGATTCGGCCAGGACATCGAAGCCTTCGGAGGCGAGGGCGGCGCCGAGAGCCTGCGCGTTGGCGATGGTGTCCTTCGCGTACTGCGTCCCGAACTCCTGGAACTCCGCGAGGGCCACGACCTTGCCGGCGACGTGGTGGAGGTGGTAGCTGCTGACGACGCCGGGGAACACGCCGGAGTGGAGGCGGCGCTGGAACTTCTCGTCCTTCGAGTCGGACAGCACGAAGCCGCCCTGGGGGCCTGGGAACGTCTTGTGGCTGCTCCCGGTGAGGACGTCGGCGCCCTCGCGCAGAGGGTCCTGGAACTGGCCGCCCGCGATGAGGCCCAGCACGTGCGCTCCATCGTACATCACGACGGCACCGACTTCCTTGGCGGCGGCGGCGAGCTCCTTCATGGGGGTCGGGAACAGGAACATGCTCTGGCCGAAGAGCACCAGTCTGGGCTTCTTCTCGCGGATGAGCTTGGCGGAGGCGTCGATGTCGGGCTCCATGCGCTCGACGTCCCAGGGATACGTGTTGAGCTCGAGGCCCCGCATGCCGACGGCGCCCATGGGGGCGTGGCTGATGTGGCCGCCGTCCGCGGTGCTCACGGCTGTGATGGGGTCGCCAGGCTTCGTGAGGGCCTTGAGGACGGCGAGGTTGGAGTTCGTGCCCGAGGTGGACTGGATGTTGGCGAAGGCGCACCTGAAGATGGTCTTGGCGAGGTCCATGCCGAGGGCCTCGACGGTGTCGAAGTCGCCGCAGCCCTGGTAGTAGCGCTTGCCTGGCAGCCCCTCGGCATAGCGGCCGTGGAAGTCCGTGACCAGCATCTCCGCAACGCGGGGGGAGACGATGTTCTCGGAGGCGATCATGGGCAGGCCGTTGCGGAACAGCGTCGTGCTGCGCTTGGCGGCCTCGCGCACCGTGTCCGCGGCCATGCGGGGGTCCATGCGGGGGGCACGGGTGGGGCCTTCATCAAGGCTGGGAAGCGCCCCCCTCTCTAGCCCCCCCGCCACGGAGCACGCGGAACACACGGAGGGGAGGTTCGGTCTTCGGTGGGTTCAGTGGATTGGCATGCGCGCACACGACGGTCCACTGAAGGCACTGGACCCATGGAGCCTCCGTGACTCTGTGCCCTCCGTGTCTGAGTGGCCGATCAGGCCAGGACCGGTTCCGGGTCGACGAGGCGACGCCCGTCCGCCTTGAGGAACTTCGGCTTCGCGAGGTGCATGCGGTGGAGGCGCATCGCGAGGGCCGTCTTCATGACGCCAGCGCCGTAGACGAGGGAGGCCTTCAGGCGGATGGAGGAGGAGTCCGGGTCGTAGCGGGTGGGGCACGTGACCTCCGCGATCTTGAACCCGAAGTGGACCGTCTGGACCAGCATCTGGTTGTCGAAGACGAAGTTGTCCGAGTTCTCCTCCAAGGGCAGTGTCTCCAGGACCTGGCGGCTGAAGGCGCGGTAGCCCGTGTGGTACTCGCTGAGCTTCTCGCCGATGAGGATGTTCTCCGATGCCGTGAGCAGCCGGTTGAAGAGGTACTTGTAGAGAGGCATCCCGCCGGCGCGTGCCCCGCCGCCCAGGATGCGGGAACCCAGCGCGACGTCGTAGAGGCCCGAGGCGATGCACCATGCCAGGGAGGGGATGAGGCTGGGCGTGTACTGGTAGTCCGGGTGCAGCATCACGACGATGTCCGCGCCACGGTCGAGGGCCGCGCGGTAGCACGTCTTCTGGTTGCCGCCGTAGCCGCGGTTCTTCGGGTGAACGATGGTGTGGATGCCCAGTCGCCGGGCCAATTCCGCCGTCTTGTCGGAGGAGGCGTCGTCGACCAGGATGATGTCGTCCACGACGTCCTTGGGGATCTCGCGCCACGTCTTCTCGAGCGTGCCCTCCGCGTTGTACCCCGGCATCACCACGCAGATGCGCTTGCCCGCCATCATGGAGGATTGCTGCGACCCGGGGCGGGGGAAAAGGGTTTGCGCAGGTTTGCGACTGGGGGCGCGGGGTTCATGACTTCCCCCGCCGTGCTGCGGTCGGAATGGACAAGGCACGGGTGGGAGACTGGGGCCGAAAGGTAGCCCTCTCGCCCATCCTGCCGTTCGCGGCGCTGTCGACCTTCCTCCTTTTCGTGCACGAGCCGTGGCGCGACGAGGCTGAAGTGTGGTTGATCGTGCGGGATAGCCGCTCCCTGAACGAATTCTTCCGGTACATGAGCTACGAAGGGACTCCGGCACTCTGGCATCTGCTCTTGGCGCCTCTGGCCAAAGCGGGACTCCCCTTCATGGCTGGGCGCATCCTGCATGCCGCCATCGCGACCGCTGGTGTGGCCGCGATATGGTTCTTTTCTCCTTTCCGACCCTGGGAACGCTGGCTGCTGGCCTTTGGTTACTACCTGGCCTACGAGTACGACGCGATTGCCCGCAGCTACGCCCTGCTTGCTTTGATGCTGTGGTCTGCTGCTGCGATGGAGGAGCGACGCCATCGGCATCCGGTCCAATATGCCGTCGTTCTGTCGCTGCTGGCCAACACGGCCCTGCACGGTTTGTTGATCGCTTCCGTGCTTGGCGGGCGCCATGCCATCGAAGTGCTTCGGGGTCTGCGCGACCACCCATGGACCCGGGGCCTGACCGCAGCCATCGGTGTGCTGGTCGCAGGGTTCGGGCTTTCGGTCCTGCTGCTCCTGCCCGCGCCCGATCTTGATCCGGTCGTCAAGACCTGGTATGGCATCTCGCACCCCCGTTCGGAGTTCTGGAACATCGTGAACTCCATCATTGTGGGACTTGTCCCGATTCCAGCCGCCAAGCACGTGTTCTGGGATTCGGCGGTTCTCTTCGAGATGCGCGGCGCCTACAAGGCCATGGTTGCCTGCATCCTGTACGCGGCCGCAATCTGGAGCTTTCGGGCCGACCGCAGGGGGCGCGCGTTGTTCTTGCTGTTCTTGGTGCTGTTCGAGGCGCTCTTCTTCCTGAAGTATTACGGCAACAACCATCATGCCGGGATTCTTTTCCTCTGTTTCGTGTTCTGCCACTGGATCGCTCGGCTGCCCGTCCAACATCCAAGGCCTTCTCCCGAGCCGCTGGTGGCCCAACGGCCAGCCCGGAACGCCTTTGCCTCGCTTGCCGCTTGGTTCTTCCCGCTCGTGTTGGTCTTGCAGGCCCTTGGCGCCGCGGCGGCCATCGAACGAGATGCCTCGGGAACGTTTTCGGGGGCCCCCGCCTTAAGCAGCTATCTGCGTGAACATCATCTGGTCGATGGCAAGACACTCCTTGCGACTTACCACAGCCAGGGCGCGCATGGAGCACTTGCGGACCTTCCCGGGGTGCAGGTCTTCATGCTGGAGACGGGGCGGTCCAGTTCGGTCATGTCCTGGTCGGCGCAGTGGCGAGTGGCCAACACGCATTTCACGCTGCAGGAAGCCTTGCAGAAAATCGACGGTGCCAGGCCCGGGTACTCGCGGGTGGTCCTCATCGAGACCGACAATTCCCTGGTGGGACCTCTGGCCTCCCCACCGCCGTCCGCTGGGGATCTGGCACGCCTGACACACCTTGTCACGATCGGAAAGGATCCAGTCGGCTCCGCCGACGAGCGCTTCGATCTCTACGAGGTCGCCCCGTCCGCCAGCTAGCGCGTAGCCGACCGCGACACCGAACGACCGATCGCAATGGCCCCCGGCAAGCCCAGGAGCAGCGTCCAAGCGTTCAGCAGGAAATGGGTCGCGATGCCGGCCGTCAACGCAGTGGCCGCGTCCACGCCGTACTGCTGCAAGGCCAGCGCGAACACGACCTCGTACACACCGATGGCGCCGGGCGTCGTGGGCAGGGTCTTGGCCGCGTTGGCCAGCACCATCGGCACCAGCACCACCAATGGGTCACCAGGCCAGAGCGCATGCAGGATGAGGCCCGCGAAGACGGCATCCGCGAGCCACGCCCCGATGGCCATCACGAGGCCCATGGAGAACACGCGGCCGCCCCACAGCAGTGCGGTGGCACGCCCGAAGGCGGCTCCCGTGGGCGCCCGCGCGCCCAGCAGCCGCCGTCCCAGGCGCTCGAGCAGGGCGCGGGAGCGCTGGTCGCGCGCGACCCAGACGCCCACCGCGGCCAGGGCGAGGAAGCCGCCGCCGGCCGCCATCGTCCACAGCAGTTGCGTGCCGGCGGCCAGCGGCACGAAGGCCAGCACGGGAAGGCCTGCCAAAAGCGCCACCGTGAGCAGCGCGCCGAGGTCGGTGAGGCGCCACGTCAGGATGGCGGCGGCCGACTCGGGGCCCTTGCCGGTACGCTCGCGCAGGTGCACGAAGGCGGACACGTCGCCAAGCCGGGCTGGCGCGATGATGTTGAGGGCGTTGGCGCCGAGGGCCGTCGCGGCCGCCTGCGGCAGGGTGAGGCGGGTCGCAGCGGCGGCCGCCAGGAAGTGCAGGCGCCACACGCGCAGGGCCCATGCGGCAAGGTAGGCGAGGAACGCGAGGCCGATCGCGGCGGGATGGATCTTCGCGAGGTCTTCCCGGACGGCGGCGAGGTCCGCGTGGCGCACCGCCAGCCACAGCAGGGAGGCCCCCGCGGCAAGCAGCAGGAGATGGATGCCCCAGCGTAGCAGCGTTCGCCAACGCGACGCCGAGGCCGTGGCCTGGGGCGCCCCGGGGTCCTCGACTGCCGCTTCCACCACGGCGGCCGAGGGAGGTGCGTCGTTCAAGAAGGTTCTGAGGAGCGCGCGTGGTGCCCTACGAGAAGGCGGGCAGCCGGGTCCACCGCAGTCCGCCGGGGTCGAGCCCTCCGGCGGCGTGGGTGCGGGGCAGCCTGAGGCTCGGCAACGGGGGCTCGGCGGGGAGGGGCGACGCAAGGCCGAAGGCGTTCAGGAGGCGCTGCCCCGTCGCCGCCGCGAAGTTGTGGATGCGCACGCCCACGAGGCGCACTCGCCGGCCGTCCAGCAGGGGGGCAAGGAGCGCTTGCACGGCATGGAGGGCCTGCGCGGCATGGTCGGGCTCCGCGGCGTCCACGGGGACGGGCAGGCTGTGCGACCGGCTGAGGGTGGTGTAGTCCTCGTAGCGGAGCTTCACGGTCACGGTCGTGAACGGTCGGCCGTCGCGGTCCGCCTGGTCCTCGAGGATCTCCTCCATGAGGCCGAGGGCGACCTCGCGCACGCGGGCGGGGTCCGCCTCGTCGCGCAGGAACGTGGTCTCGTTGCCGCGGCTCTTGCGCTCTCCCCCGTCGGCCGTGACGGCGCGCGGGTCGTCGCCGCGCGCCATGCGGTGCAGCCAGGCGCCCTGCGAGCCAAGGCGGGACTCGAGGAGACCCAGGGGGGTGCCGGCCAGGTGCCCGATGGTGGGGAGGCCCATCTCGCGCAGGAGGGCGGCGGTCTTGGGGCCGCAGCCGTTGAGCTTGTTGACGGCAAGGGGGGACAGGAACCCCTCGACCTCCTCGGGCCGCACGAGGGTTGTGCCATGGGGCTTGCGGTGGTCGCTCGCGATCTTGGCGACGGACTTGGTGGGCCCGATGCCGACGGAGCAGGAGATGCCGACCTCGCGGCGGATGGCGGCCTGCAGGCTCTCGGCGACACTGCGTGCCATGGACCAGTCAGGAGCGCCTCCGAGGGCGCGGCAGCGGTCGGTGACGTCGAGGTACGCCTCGTCGAGTCCCACCACTTGCAGGAGGGGACGGTCCTGCGGGTCGCGGGCGGCGTAGCGTTCGAGGATCGCCATGACGCGGCGGGACTCGTGGCTGTACTTGCGGAAGTCCGGGCGCAGGTAGGTCGCGTGCGGCGCGGCCCTCCAGGCTTGGCTGATGGGTTGCGCGGAGCGGATGCCGTAGGCGCGGGCCTCGTAGCTCGCGGTGCACACCACGCCGCGCCCCCGCCCGCCCTGGGGGTCGGAGCCGATGACCAGCGGGACGCCCCTGAGCCGCGGGTCGTCGCGGACCTCGACGGCGGCGTAGAAGGCGTCCATGTCGACGTGGAACAGGATGCGCCCCTCCATGGGAGCCTATCCACGGGGCAGCTTCAACCAAGTTGGGAGGGGGAGAGCGAAACCACCCCATCCACCGATGCCGTCCAGATCGCCCGGGCACCGAGATCACAAAGACGAGGTTCTTTCCGTCATGCGCTCCGCGTTCGATTCTGGACCATTGACCGTCCACACGCCTGTGCCGGTGGGGGCGGCAAGCACCAGAAACATCCCGTTTGGTGCACGGAGCGCGGGGCCCCGACAAACGCGGAGACCGCGGAACGCGCGGAATGTCGTTTGCCACAAGGATGGGTTCCGCGGTTTCCGCGAGTTCCGCGGTTGCGGCGGTCGCGCTTCGCGCGCCCCATTCCATGGCTTGCTTGAACACACAGCCGCCCCCACACAGGAACGCAGGACTTGAGCCTCGGGTCTTCACGGCGACCGATGGGTCGACGGCCCTCCGAGCGGGAACCTCAAAAGGCGCCCCACGGTGCAACCGCTGTGGCCGACCCGTCTCCCCATCTCCAGGAGACCCCAGGCCCCAGCCCGCTCCCCCTCCCGCCGCCCCCCGCCTCAGGCAAGGGGAGCCGCATCCGGGACGTGGAAGCCTCCTCGGGCAGCCGCATCGACGACCTCGCCAAGGCCCTCCTGCGCTACCGTGTCGTGCGCGGCCCCGCCAAGATGGTGGCCAACAGCCGCGCCGCGTGGGCCGTCGTGTCGCGCATCGACCGCATCCGCGCGCGCCGCGCCATCGAGCGCATCCTGCAGTCCCCCGTGCCCCACCACATCGGCATCATCATGGACGGCAACCGCCGCTTCGCGAAGCAGCTGGGCCTCGTCGACCTGGGCATGGGCCACGTTGCGGGGCAGGAGCGCCTGGAGAACGTCCTCGACTGGTGCCTGGAGCTGCAGATCAAGGTCCTCACAGTCTACGCCTTCAGCACGGAGAACTTCACGCGCGCCGACCCCGAGCGGGAACTCCTCATGGAGCTGTTCGAGCACAACTTCCGCAAGATGGCCGTCGACGAGCGCGTGCACAAGAACAAGATCCGCGTCAACTGCATCGGCGACCTCGGCCTTCTCCCCCCCTCCGTCCAGGAAGCTGCGCAGGTCGTCATGGATGCCACCCGGTCCTACGATGGGTACCGCTTCAACGTCGCCATCGCGTACGGCGGCCGCCAGGAGATCGTGGAGGCCGTGAAGGCCATCGCCCGCGAGGCCAAGGCAGGCACCCTCGATCCCACCCGCGTCACGGCCGAGGACATCAGCCGCCGCCTGTACACGGGCGACCTGCCCGACCCCGACTTCATCATCCGCACCTCGGGCGAGGAGCGCATCAGCAACTTCCTGCTGTGGCAGATGGCCTATGCGGAGCTCTACTTCGCGGACGTGTACTGGCCGGAGCTGGGCAAGCTGGAGTTCCTGCACGCCATCGAGGAGTAC
This sequence comes from Thermoplasmatota archaeon, assembly GCA_035526765.1. Taxonomy (GTDB): domain Archaea; phylum Thermoplasmatota; class E2; order JACPAO01; family JAHFTW01; genus JAHFTW01. The sequence continues at coordinate 40,269 of DATLBS010000028.1, forward strand.
CAGCACCGCAAGCGCAGGTTCGGCACCTGAGCCGACCAGCCCCGCCTTCGCTGCCCACCTACGCCCCGCCGCAGAGGACACGGAGACGACAGGATCGCATTGGCGGGTGGCGTCCGCCCCTTGTGAAGGGCAGCCAGCCGCGCGCGACAACCTACGATAGCTGAAGCAGGCGCCGGGGAGCATCCCACTTCAACAGCAGGTCCGCGACCGGCTGCGGCACGGCCTTCATCCAGGCACGGTCCCCCTCCGCCATCAAGGCACGGATGGCGCTGGCCTCGTACTCCTCCCGATGGACCAGCCCCGGACGCACCACGGCGAGGCCTTCCATCTCGAACAGGTCGAGGGTCGCATCGTCGTTGCCGTACACCTTGTCGACCTTCCCCGTGATGCCGAGGCAGTGCGACGCCCACCGCGGCGGGTCGTGGAGGTCGGGCACGTCGAACACCGGGACCTGCGGAAAGACCGCGGCCACCATGTCGCGCCGTTCGGCCGCCGTGAAGGGGTTGCGCAGGGATGGCTTGGCCTGCGTGGACCCGATGGCGATGGCGACCTCGCCGCACTCCTCCTGCGCCTGCTTGATGAGGGCCGCGTGGCCCTTGTGGAGGGGCTGGAAGCGTCCGACCACCAGGGCGCGCACAGGGGGGGATTCCGCCCCCGGTTCTTTTGTGCTTCGTGCCCTACCGAACCACAGATTTCACCGATTTCACAGAACCTACCGCAATCTGTGTCATCTGTGAAATCTGTGGTTCGTGGGGACGGAAACTTACGATGCTTCCGGGGTCTTCTTCGGCTTGGTGGCCTTCACCGTGACGGGGCTGGCAGGCTCCGGGGCGCCGGGCGCGTTGGACTCGAGGCTGTGCAGCTTCGCCAAGAGGGTCGCCTTGCCGGGGCCGTCCACGAGGGCGTGCTCCAGGACGTCGAAGAGGGTGTCGCAAGGGATGACGCGGACCTTGTCCTTGAACTCGTCCTCGATCAGCACGTCCACGAGGTTGGCGCTCGGGACGAGGACCACCTTGATGCCGGCCTTGGCCGCGGCCTCGATCTTGGCGGTGACGCCGCCGATGGGCAGCACCTTGCCATGCACGCTGAGGCTGCCGGTCATGGCGACGTTCTGGTGGATGGGGACGCGGCTCATCGCCGACAGCACGGCCGTCGCGATGGACACCGACGCGGAGTCGCCTTCGACGCCTTCGTGGGCCAGGACGAACTGGATGTGCACGTCGTGGTTCGAGACGTCCTCGGCGAGGAACTTCTTGAAGATGGCCGAGATGTTCTGCACCGCTTCCTTGGCGATGTCGCCCAGCTTGCCGGTGGCGATGATCTTGCCTTCGCCGCGGCTGCTGGCCGGGGTGACCTCGGAGACGATGGGCATCACGATGCCGGAATGCTCCGACATGCCCTGGTCGGCGGAGAAGACCGCGAGGCCGTTGACCATGCCAACGGCGTGGCCGGTGACGGTGAGGAGGTTGTAGCGCTGCTTCTGCTCGATGTGGCGGTCGTAGATCTGCTGCTCGAGGCTGCGCGCGATCGACTTCGCCATGAGGATGTGCTGGAACGTCGCGACGTCTGCGCCCGATTCCTTGGCGAGGTCGCCGGCGACGCGCACGAGGCCGCCCAGCTCACGCAGGCGGAGCGTCAGCTTGCCCTGCTGGCCCGAGCGGCGCTGCGCCTCGTGGATGATCTCGGCCACCCCGGACTTGTCGAAGTGGGGGATCTTGCCGTCGCGGTGGACCTCCTGCGCGACGAAGCGGACGAGCTTGCGGCGGTTCTCCTCGGAGTCCTCCATCTTGTCGTGGACGTACACCTCGTAGCCGTAGCCGCGGATGCGCGAGCGGAGGGCGGGGTGCATGCCCTGCAGGGCGTCGAGGTTGCCGGCGGCCACCAGGATGAAGCTGCAGGGGACGGGTTCCGTCTTGACCATGGCGCCACTGCTGCGCTCGGATTGGCCGGTGATCTGGAACTTGCGGTCCTGGATGGCCGTCAGAAGGTGCTGCTGGCTCTGCAGGTGCAGCGTGTTGATCTCGTCGATGTACAGGACGCCGCGGTGGGCCTTGTGGATGGCGCCGGCCTCGACGCGTTCGTGGGCGGGGGTCTCGAGGCCGCCGGCCTGGAACGGGTCGTGGCGGACGTCGCCAAGGAGGGCGCCGGAGTGGGCCGCGGTCGCGTCGATGAAGGGGGCGACCTCGTCGGGGTCGTGGCCCACGAGGAGCTTTGGGACCATCTGGACGGTGCGGCCCATGGCGGGGTTGCGGCTGAACAGGAACAGGAACAGCGCGAGGCCGGCGCTGAGAAGGAAGTACATCGGCGACTTGTACGTGATCGCGAGGTAGATGCCGATGCCCACGAAGGTGAGCATCAGGATGTTCATCATGACGGAGCGCTGCTCCTGGCGCTTGCGGGCCTCGAACTTCTGGGCGTCCACGATCTCCTTGCCCTTGCCGGCGGGCACGACGCGCACGCGGGGCGTGTTGCCGTCCTCCTGGTTGGGGTAGGCGATGACGTCCTCCAGCTCCTCCTTGGGAAGGAACTCGGTCATCGCGCGGGCCAGCATGGACTTGCCCGTGCCGGGGTCGCCGATCAGCATGACGTGCCGCTTCTGCTCGGCGGCCTTGCGGACGACGGTGACGGCGTGGTCCTGGCCGATGACCTGGTCCATGAGCTTGTCCGGGACCGGGACGTCGGCGGTGGTCTGGAACTCCTCGCCCTGGATCCATTGCTGCGGCGGCAGGATGCGCTGCGCCATGCCGTTGGCAGGGGCGCCTGCACTGGTGGGACCTTCGGTCATTCGGGCATCAGGACATCGTGCCCATCGATTTAAGACGAGACGTTCGGGCCGCGCGTTTCCTCCTGTTCGTCCGTGGGACGAAGCCGGTGGGACGGTCGCATGCTTCAAGGAGCGCGCCATAAGCCTTAATGGGCTCCAGGACGCGATTGGGTGGTTGGAACAAGACGATGCGAACCCGCCTCCTTGCCCGACTGGTCCACGGACCTGACCTCGATTACGTGGAGCACTTCCAGATGCTCTCCGCGATCAACCTGGAGATCCGCCGCTCCGGCCCCACCGCGGAGCGCCTCCTCCGCAAGGCCATCCTCGAGATGGACGTCGGCAACTACCTCGCCTCCCTCTCCGCGGCCGAGGACGCGCTGGCCCTCGACGCCCGCAGCCCCGAGATCCGCCACCAATTGGGCCGCATCCACCTCCGCCTCGCGCTGGCCAAGGCCGGAGCCATCCCGCTGGGCCCCGGCGCCGAGAAGGGCATCCTCCAGTCGCCCACGGAGCTGCTGCAGGGCGCCATCGAGGCCTTCGAGGCCGCCGTGCGCCTGAACCCCGAGGACGACGAGTCGCGCAGCGACGCCGGCGTCCTGCACCAGCTTGCGGCCGACTGCGACACGGACGCCAAGCTGGCCAAGGCGCTGCGCCGCGACGCCGCCGAAGCCTCCGCCTGAGCCGCTTGCCCGGCCACCCTTCACCCGCACGACGGCCCACGCCGACGGCCGCGTCTCCCTCCGACGCAGGCATGTTCCGACGCGGCTCAGTCGATGCGCAACGTCGCGCCCGCCGTCGTGCAGGACGAAGGCTCGTCCTCATGGCAGAACGTCTGCCGCAGCTCGTAGGCGCCCCGGGGAACGGGAGTCCATCCCTTGCAGCCGCCGTACCATTCCCCCGCGACCGTGCATTCCTTGAGGTTCCAGATGAAGAGGTCCGCCTCGGCGCCGGGGGCGATGTGTTCGAAGGTGCTGTAGTCGGAGCAGACCCCTAGCCAGACCCGGTGGCCGGTCGCGTTCGAGTAGACCTGGAGGACACAGGAGGCCTGGGACCACGAGAAGGTGTAGTTGGCCTCCCCCACGTTGCGGATGCGGATCGTGGCCGTCGTGTTGTGCGCGTAGGCAGGTGCCAGGAGAAACTCGACGCCGGGGTCCGCGTCCGCGGCTGGGATCGTGCACCGGAGGGTAGCGGAACAGGTGTCCGGCGAAGGATACCGGTTCGGGTCGCGCGAGCCGGTCTGGGTGAAGGTGGGGGCGGCTGGAGGCGCCGTCTCGGTCTTCCCGGCAGGCACAGGGCACCAGCCGCCGGGGCCCGGGGTTCCGCTGGACGTCGCGGAGAGGTCCACGGAGGTGCAGTCGGCCGGACGGGCGGGAGGAAGCAGGCACCCGCTTGCGAGCAGGAGAACCATCCCGAGCGCCACGGATGCGGGGTTCGGCACAGGCGCGGCAGCCTCCAGTGCAGCATCAATGCTGTGTTTCGGCGATCTGGTGGCACGTGGCGAGACCAGGCACCATCGGCGGGGCCGTGCGCCGACGGAAAGGTCCGTCGACACGCACGGCTCGCTCCGTGCACACGCGCGACGCGCGGGGCCTGCGGCCCCGCAAGGGACAAACCATCCCCACACGGCACCCTGCATCGTGCGGCCTGCGGCCGCACATGGCCGCTCAGCCAAGATTCGTCAAGGCATTTTTCTGGTCCTCGACGCCGCCACCGTCCAAGGAGTGTTCGACTGTCAATGGTCCAGATTGAACGCGGAGCGCTCGACGGCCAAGACACGAGTTTCTGTGAAATCTGTGGAATCCGTGGTTCGGTGGGTGCCGAAGCGCCTGAACGGCACCTCGCTGGTCCGGGGGCTGGGAGGGCAGCTACTCGTTCTCGCCCAGTTTCTTGGCAACCGACTTCTCGGCCTTGCCGACCTGGGACTTGACCCAGTCGTCCACGTTGTCGATCAGCCCCTGGAAGGACTGCGGGCTCTTGGCGCGGATGAAGTCCGCCGTCGCCGCAGCCTCGTCACCGTAGCGCGCCTTGAGGACCTTGTACTGGCGGAAGGCCGTCTTCATCTGGTTGTTGACCGCCTTCTCCACCTCGTGGACGTAGTCCTTGGCCTCCATGTGGATGCGCGGCTCCTTCTGCCCAGGGTAGATGATGAGGACCTCCTCCCCCGCGTACTCGGACAACCCCGAGACCTGGCCGTTGGGGCTGACCTTCTTGGTGCCGAGGATCTTGCCTTCGCTGCCGATGTCGATTTTCATGTCGGTGTGGCTCCCTGTGGCTCATTGTGCCCAAAGGTGGCCTGGTTTATAGCGGATTTGGAGGTGGCCGAGAGCGTGCAGGCCGAGGCGAGGGTGCGGGTCGGGCCCTGCGAGGTCCTTCTGCTGGGCACCATCGCAGGGTTCGTGCCGGATGCCGACCGCGTGCGCGCCGCACTTGCCGGCCACAAGCCCGACGTCCTGGGACTGGGCGTGCCCGCCGACGATCTGCCGACGCTCAGGCTGCTGGCGGAGCACCCTGAGAAGTCCGGCGAGCTCCCCCTCCTGGACGAGGCCGAGGCCCATTTCCAGGAGCTCCTGAAACGCTACGGGCCCACCCGCGTGCCCAGCCCCGACCTCGAGGCCGCCCAGCAAGTCGCCGCCGCCGCTGGCATCCCCCTCGAGGCCCTCGACCTCGACGACCTCAGCCACTCTGCGGCCTACACCAAGGGCATGAAGGTGCGGCACCTGGTCCTTGCCTCGTCCCGCCGCAAGAAGGCCCTCAGGTCCGGCTTCCCGGACGCGCTGGGCGCCTACGACCTCGCGCGCCGATGGGACGCGGCACTCGCGGTGGGGCCGATGCGCGAGCTTGAACGGGAACGCGAGCGCGAAATGGCGCGCCGCATCACGGGACTGGCCGCGACCTCGCGGCGCATGCTGTGCATCGTGCCGGTGGCGCGCCTTGCGGGTGTCGTCGCGGCGCTCGCGTCGCCGGCCTAGCGCCTGTTTCGGGCAGCCACGGAGAGCACGGAAAACACGGAGAGGACGGTTGCAGCAAGCCTGTGCCACAACCCCATCCCTGGCCTCCGTGCCCTCCGTGGTTGGCGTAGCGGACCATGGCCAGACCTGTTTCGCCGGGCTGCGCCTCAGGGTTGATATCGCAGCCCCCAGTGCCGCCTCCCGATGAAGGACGTCTGGGTGGAGAAGTACCGTCCAAAGACCCTCGGCGACGTCGTGGGCCAGGAGGAGACGGTCGAGCGCCTCAAGGCGTACGTGAAGGCGCACAACATCCCCCACCTCATGTTCGCAGGCCCCCCCGGCACGGGGAAGACCACCTGCGCCATCGCCCTCGCGCGCGACCTCTACGGCGGCGACGGGTGGGCAGGCCGCTTCCTCGAGCTGAACGCCTCGGATGAGCGCGGCATCGGGGTCGTGCGTGGGAAGATCAAGGAGTTCGCCCGCGTGGGCACCGCCGACAACGAGGGGTTCAAGATCGTCTTCCTCGACGAGGCCGACGCCCTCACCCACGACGCCCAGGCCGCCCTGCGCCGCACCATGGAGAAGTACACCGCCACGACCCGCTTCGTCCTGAGCTGCAACTACTCCAGCAAGATCATCGACCCCATCCAGTCGCGCTGCGCCGTCTTCCGCTTCCGCCCCCTCGGCGTGGAGCAGGTCAAGAAGTACATCCGCAAGATCGCCAAGGAGGAGTCGGTCGCCATCACCCAGGACGGCGTCGACGCCCTCGTGTTCGTCGCCAAGGGGGACCTGCGCAAGACCGTGAACACCCTGCAGGTCGCCGCGGCCCTTGGCGGCCAGGTGGACGCCGACGCCATCTACAGGACCACCAGCACCGCGCGCCCCGAGGAGGTCCGCAAGCTCCTGGAGACCGCCCTCGGAGGGGACTTCATGGCGGCCCGGAACGTTCTGGACAACCTCCTCATCGAGTACGGCCTCAGCGGCGAGGACGTCATCCGCCAGATCCACCGGAGCGTCTTCGACCTCGCCATCCCCGACAAGGCCAAGGTCCTCCTGGTCGACAAGGTCGGCGAGATCGAGTTCCGCCTCGTCGAGGGCTCCAACGAGCGCATCCAGATCGAGGCCCTCCTGGCGCACGTGGTGCTGGCCGGGCAGACCCTGAAGTAAGCGGAACGGGACCCTCCGCGCCAAGCTTGCCCCCCGGGGAAGGCCAGGACATCTCCGGAACGCCATGTTCGGTCCACACATGCGCTATCCCCTTGCGCGACCCGACCCTCGTTCCATGGCGAAGCCCAGCGTGCTGCGCTGCGACTGCTGCCCGACGTCCGGCCCTGGTCGGGGCGCCCCGTCGTGGGGCGCTGGGGCCTCGAGGGGAAACGCTGCCTCGTGCTGGAATGCGGCCTCTGCGGGGGCGCCTGCCGGGGCACCTGCCAGCCGTGAGGGTGGTACCTGTTTGGTCCACGCAATCCTTGAGCCCTGGCGCGACGAACGTCCCTGCATGGACGCGGACGGCAAGTGGGTCGTCGTCTCACGGCAAGCCAGCGGCGACCGCTTCCTGCAAGGGGACGGGACGTGGAGCGCAGAGGCGGCGCGGGCGGCCCTCTATGGGTCCCTGGGGGAGGCCCTTGCCGCCAGCGACTGGAGCCACCATGTCCTGCCCGCCCCGGTCGCCCGCTCCCTAGCGAGGGGCGCAGGCCTGACCGTCTGAGCCTGCTCCTGCAAGCTTCGCAGACCCGGCAACAAGGTTTATCCCAGTCCACGACGGCGTTCCGCCATCAAGCCTGGACTCCTGGCCGCCTCCCTCCTTCTTCTGGGTTCGGCCACGCCCGTCGCCGCAGAGGGGGGCGGCGTCGGCATCGTGAACCCCGCCCAGTCCACGCCTACGACCCTGTACTTCCATGTCGCCTCCGCCGGCCAGGACTTCCCGATCAACACGCAGGCCCCGCCGGCCACCTTCGAGCGTGACGACCAGCTTGGCGTCGCCGCGGCGACCCTGACCTGCCTCCCCGAGGGCATGCCGCTGGAGGCGCAGCGGCGCGCGTTCACCACCTATCATGGTTTCTCGAGCTCCGGGCCCGTCGAGTACAATGCCACCCCCGGCCACGAGGACCGGGCCCCCCGCATCCACCCGGAACGCGGCCTGCTGCACGATGCGGTCCTTGATGCGGAGCAGGCGCCTGCCATCCATTGGTTCCTGACGACGGGAGCCAACCCGCAGGGCGGGCCGGTCCCCCTGCCCCTGGCCAACGTGGTCGCGCGGGCGACGGTCCGCGCAGGGGAGTGGATCACGCCGGGCCATGAGGGGTACGAGACGGGCGCCGTCATCGCGCAGGGCCAGACGGCGCCGGCGACGTTGGCCGGACCCGCCACCTTCAGCGGCATGCCAGGAGGTGCGCACCCGCAGGTCACCGTGGAGGACCGGGGCCGCGAGGGGTACCTGTATGGCTTCACCATCCCGCTGGCGTACGCCTCCACGACGATCCCCCGCCACGAGGGATTCTCGGTGCGCATCGACCTCTTCATGGACGTCCCCGCCTGCGACATCGAGGATGGCCACGCGGTCATGCCCAACCTCGTCCGCGTGCACACCGATGCCACCCATCGCCCCCGCCTGGACCTCGCCGCCATGGACCCGCTGCGCATCGCCTACGTGCACCCCCAGTTCCTCGGCCCGGACCTCGTCGTCCACGCCTCCGTCGAATCCCCGTGGGGGACCTACGACGTCGACGACCCTGGCCTGCAGCTCACCATCGAGGGCCCGGAGGGACCCGTGCAGGGAATCTTCCGCACGCCGCCCGTGCAGCGCTACCACGAGCACAACGGCCACCTGCGTGCCCTCGACGCGACCTACATCTGGCCCTTCCCCCCGGGCGGCGCCCAAGAAGGCACGTACGTCATCCGGTTCGTGGCACAGAACGGCCAGCACACGGCCACGGCCACCGGCACCGTGCAGTTCGATGTCGGCAAGCACCTGAAGGTCACCAAGTGCGGCCTCACGGGGGTCGAGGAGGCGGCGGCGGACGGCACCACCCCGCCCTGCATCGAGGAGTACCAGGACGGGAACGGCAAGGTCCTGGACCCCGCAAGCTTCGCAAGCCCCGGGCTGCAGGTCCTCGGCGTCCTTGGGGCCCTCGCGATGGCCGCGGCACGGGCGCGCCGGCGAGGCTAGTGGGAGCGCTTGTGGATCCTGGGCCGCAGCGTGCGCGCCTTCCAGCAGATGGGGCAGCCCTCGGGGCCGCGGTACCGGTGGCCGCGCGAGCAGGTCCGCCAGCCTCCCGGGTGCATCGCCACGGCCCCTGGTTGGCGACGCGGCGGCATCTGCCCTCAGGTGCATCGCTGCAGGGGCATCCCCGCAAGGCCACGATCCCTGGAAGCCCTTGCCCCTCGCCCCGCCACCCTCTTATATCGCCCCTTTGTCGGCCAGGTTGCCCGCAAGGGCACGTGAGGCCTCTCTCCGGACAGGCCGAGGTTCAACATGGACATCAAGATCGTCTCGAACAAGGAGAACGCCCTCATGGGCCGCAAGGAGATCAGCTTCACCCTGCGCCATGAGGGAGAGACCACCCCCAGCCGCGTGCAGGTCCGCCAGCTCATCGCCTCGGAGGTCGGCAGCAAGACCGAGAACGTCGTCATCGACTCCATGGAGTCGGAGTACGGCCGCGGCTGGACCTCCGGCACCGCGCGTGCCTACAAGTCGGCCGACGAGGCCCGCAAGACGGAGCGCGTCCACATGCTCAAGCGCAACCAGCTCCACATCGAGAAGCCGAAGAAGGAAGCCCCGAAGAAGGAGGCCTGAGCATGCCCGGCGAAGCCACCCGCTTCTACCAGGTGCAGGGCAGCAAGCTCGTCCGCACCCACAAGGCCTGCCCCAAGTGCGGCCCCGGCGTCTTCCTGGCCCAGCACAAGGACCGCGCCCACTGCGGCAAGTGCGGCCACACCGAGACCAAGGCCTAGGCCAGGTCGCGACCGGCCGCCCCCTCTTCCTTTCCTCTCGCCCAGTTTCTGTTTCGGGATCCCTCAAGTCGACCGGAAGGCAACCGCCCCGTGGACACGGCGCATCTCATGCAGCGGGGTCCTTGACGGCCGTGAACAGGATGCGGAACTGCACCTGCCACGCCGTGGCCTCGTAGGGGCGCCCGCCGTCCTCGTTCCACTTGAAGGACCAGGCCGAGAGGCTCTGGTAGAACCCGTCCACCTCCGTGGGCTTCACCTCGATCTCGTAGTGCCGCGACGTCGGCCCTGAGGCGACCAGCTTCGGCTCCTTGTACGCGCTGACCGGGGTGTCGCGCGGGTTCATGTCGGCGGTGCGGTAGGAGAAGTGGTACCCCAGGGCGTGCGACAGCAGCGCAGCGTCCCCGTTGGTGAGGCTCCAGCTCACGTTCATGCGCAGGAGGCGGGTCCCCGGCGGCACGATGTTGACCTTGCCGTCGCGCGGCTGGATGCGGAAGGCGGCGAAGGCGTCCTCGGAGGATTCCACGTAGGCCCGGAACGGCACGTACGCGTAGCCCGGGTCGCCGAGGGTCTGCTGGAGGCTGCCGTTCCAGAAGTCCTGGTGGCCAGGCTCCAGCCCCACGAGGCCCTTCCGGAGTTCGATCTTCACGTGGATGCCATCGCGCCCGACCGCCGGCTGCCACGTGGTCGGCGACGTCGTGGCGTGGTTGTCGATGTAGAGCTGGAACCCCCACTGCGAATACGTCTGGTGGCCGTTGTCCGTCTCGTTGTCGCCCCCCACCATGTACGACACGGAGGCGCCGTTCTGGGCCACGCCAAGGTCATGCAGCGCCGTGGAGGCCGCCGTCGACACCTTGGCCCCGACGCCCGGCAGGTCGTCTTGGGGCGCCGTGCTCCACGACAGCGTGAAGCGCACCTCCGCCGTGCCGGGCCAGACGATCGGGGCCAATCCGTCGGGCGCGTCGGGCAGGTAGAACGTCCAGGGCGTCCCCAACTCCTGGCGGTTCGAGGGATTGCCGTTGACGGCGGTGTTGCCCACGCGCTGCGGCAGCGCCTGCTCCACCACGGGCACCACGTCGTCCATCAGCACCCGCGTCGTCGCCTTCCCCCAGAAGTCGTGGACGTGCGGGCTGCGGCCCGCGCCCAGCGCCGGCTCCAGGGCGATGTCGAGGAACGCCCGCTCGCCAGCCCGCGTCGTGACCGGGACCTCGCGGGCCAGGAAGCCAGAGGCCTCCACGCGGACCTGGAAGGTGCCGACGGGCACGTTCTCGAACCGGAAGGCGCCGTCCTTGCCGGCCCTGCCCTCCAGCGCGGTCCCAAGGACCGCCACCCGGGCGCCTCCCACCGTCAGGTTGCCTGCGTCGTGCACCCGCCCCTCGAGGAGGGCTCGGTTCTCCGCGACCTTGCCGTGGCCGGTGTCGACGGTGCGGTTCGAGACGGGCTCCAGTGCGATGGCGCGTCCCTGCGCGTCGATGACCACCTCGGAGGCCGGCTGTCGGCTGTCCTGCGCCCTGGGGCCTGCGCAGCCACTGAGGCCAAGGAACAGCATGGCGCCAACCAGCAGGAACGCGCGCGTGCCTTGCACCATGGCCACCAGTCGTGCTCAACCGGGGGCGGCGGCATAAGGGTTGTTGCGGCACCGCCCCACTGGAAGCCTGGGTGCCGGATGGTCTGGGTGCGGTGCAGTGCTCCGTACGGGATTCGAACCCGTGCCGCAGGCTTGAAAGGCCTAAATCCTTGGCCGCTAGACTAACGGAGCGTGTGGGACCTGGGACCTGGGAGGGTCCACGCAGCCGGCGAGCCGGAGGCGCACGGCGCGCCACATGGGCCTCGCTGAAAGCCCTTCGGTTCGGCAGACTCTTCTTGGCGACGGGGGTCGCGGCGGGCACGGGACCTTAGCTTAGCCCGGTGGAGCGGCGGGCTCATAACCCGCTGGTCGACAGTTCGAATCTGTCAGGTCCCATTCCGGTCCATCCCCGCGCCGAGCCGGGAGTCAGGAGACCGGGTAGACCGTGGCGGCGCCGCACTCGCGGCAGGCCCGCCGCGGCTTCAGGTTGAAGTGGCCGCACGCGCAGCGCGCTCCCACGGGGCAGCCGCCCATGTAGTCCTCCGCCTGGGTCGTCTTCCGGAGCACCCAAGGGGCGGCGCCCAGCGACAGCACCAGCAGGCCCAGCGTGACCAGGAAGACGCCCATGCCGATGCGCGGCCCCGCCGCGGTGGCGCCGCCCGGCAGGCGGTCGGCCAGCAGGAGCGCGCCAGCGGCCAAGGCCGCCGCGGCCACCAGGATCCGGCCCCACTTCATGCCCCCGCCGAGCCGCGGGGGCTCGTAAGCATGGCGGCGCGCGCCAGGAGGGGCCGGGGGCTCAGTCAAGCGGTCTATCCACAAGCCTTGCAAGCGCTCGACCCGACGTTCCGCCCAAAAATTCAGATACGCGCCCCTGGGTGGCGCCGTGATGGAGTGGGTGGTCCCGGGCCGGCGGCTTGGCGTCGTGGCCCTCCTGGCCGTCACGCTGCTTGCGACCCTCGCGGCCAGCCAGCCGAACCTCCAGGAGGAGGAATCCTACGATTCCACCTGCTACACCTGCCACTATGCGTGGTCGCCCGTGCCCATGAAGACCATGTTCCGGCTCAGCCCGCTGGAGGTCCATGCCCCCGTCGGGGAGGCCTTCGAGTACTCCGTGCAGGTGGAGCAGGCCTGGCCGGCAAGGCCCCCTGACCCCACCCTGGTCCATTTCGTCGGCACCTTCGACGTCTCACGCGCCCCCTCCGTCGGTTTCGCGGGCGACCGCGCGCCCGAGCTGGGCGAGGTCCACTACGGCCAGATCGTCCCCGACCCCGGCAACCCCGACCAGAAGCAGGAGGCCTTCGTCGTGGTGGAGGTCCCGGCCGGGGCCTCGGACCTGGTGTTCACGCTGGCCCCCAACAGCACTGACCCGGTGACCGGCCCCAACCTCATCCTGCGCGTCCACCCCGGCCGCATCAAGCCCGCCATCGATGCGTACCGCCAGGTCGACGACACGGGACGCGGCCAGCCGGAGAGGTTCGCGGTGCACGGCGGCAACAACGTCGCCGCCCTCGGTGTCGGCGCCTGGGTCCTGCAGGCCCGCATGTACCCCGTCGACCCGGCGCGCCAGGAGGTCACGCCCGCCCTCCAGCCCGTGCCGTTCACGCTCACCCTGGACGCGTACTTCAACACGACCGGGGAGACGCGGTCGTACGTCATCCTGGACGAAGTGGTGACCGCCGGACACAGCACCTCGTTGGCCTGGCCCCTGCGTTCCCTGGGCCCGCCGCAGCCCGGCGAGGAGGTGCGCATCACCGTCAACGCGACGGCGCATTACGAGCATGAATCCGGCGGCACTCCCAACCATGGCAACTTCACCAAGACCGCCACCGTCGCGCTGCGGGCGGGGGAGGACGGCGGCCTCGTGCTGTCCCCGCCGCAGCTGCAGTCGACCCTTCGTGTCCCCGCCTCCACGTTCTCGCTGGCCCGCACCGGCGAGGCCATCGGCTACCTCGCCACGTTCCTCCTCGTGGTGTCCAACGTGGCCGGCGGGATGTTCGGCGCGGGCAGCCGCCGCGGCCTCAACCGCCTCTTCGGCAGCGCCAAGCGCCGCATCGCCTTCCACAACGTCCTCAGCTACTTCCTCACCGTCGCCACCCTCGTCCACATGGTGGTCTTCTTCGTCGAGGCGAACTTCCCGTGGACCCTCGGCCTCATCTGGGGCGGCCTCGGCCTCCTGGCCATGCTGCTGCTGGGCGTCACGGGGGCCCTCCAGATCCCCATGATCCGGCGCTGGGACTACGGCTCCTGGCGCTGGACGCACCTCGCCCTCTCCCTCGCAGCTGTCCTGTTCACCGTCGTCCACCTCCTGCTGGACGGAGCCAACTTCACCTTCTTCCAGGACCTCGTGCACTGGAAGGACCCGTTCCCCAACCCTGGGCTGCCGAGCGCATGATGGCTGCCGTGCCCAGCGAACGCATCTGGCCATGGACGGGAGCGGCACTCGTCGCCCTTGCCGTGGTCCTCGTCGTCGCCCTGCCGCGCCCCGAGGTGGTCCCGCCGCAGTTCCGCGTCACGTTCCCCGAGGAGCCCACCAGCCTCCCCGGCGGCAGCCTGGCCCTCGGGGGCGGCGGGGAAGGCGACCTCGCCATCGAGGTCCCCGGTGAGAACCTCACCCGCGTCGTCCTCACGCTCCTGGTGCAGGACGACCTGCCTGCCAGCGAGCCCGACCGCTTCGAGGTCGAGGTGCGCGGCCCCGACGGCTCGACCCGCCTCGGGGTGGCCTCCGCCACACCAGGGCCCGTTGCCGACGGCCAGGTGCCGCCCCGCTACTCCGCCCCCGGCCGCATCCTCGAGCTCGTGGCCGTCTGGTCGCAGCCGCCCAGGGAAGGCTTCGTCGACGGCCACCCCGGCGACTCCGTGCAGTCGGTGGCCGAACGCGTGGCCTCGGAGCGCGCGACAGCGCCGGCCCCCCAGTGGACGATGCATGCCCGGCTGCTGGCGGCAGGCCCGTGCCCCGGCCCCGACCTGGATGCCCCACGTGCCGCCGCGTGCCGGCAGGCCAGCCCCACCGGGGCGGATGATGGCAACCCCCTCGTGGTCACGGGGGTCCGGGCGTACCATTTCCACGCCGTGGTCGCGCCAAATTGATGGAACCCTGGGCGGAAGGTTGGGGTCCCCGTCATTCGCTGGAAGAAAGGCTATTAGCGGAAAGGGAACTCGCCGGTCGATTGGCTTCCCTCTGGGAGCCTCCTGGTGACTTGATGGGAAGCAGTGCCTGGCCGTCCATCCTCCGCGTCGCGGGGTTCCTTCTCCTGGTCCTTGTCCTGGTGGCCCCTGCCGGTGCCGCCGCCCTGGCCCCACCGGCCTCGCCGCCCCCCGGGGTCCCTGGCCCTGCGCAGCCCCTCCTGGATGCGCACCCGCGCCTCATGGCGGCCGAGTACCTGGCCAACATGGGCCTGCACCTCGACGACCCCGCGTACCTGCGCCTTGCCATGATGGCGCAGCTCGAGGCGCAGGGCGCCATCGCCCCCGGCACGGTCGCGCACCTTGCGCGGCTGCACGAGGCCGCCCTCGCCGTCGCCTCCCTCGGCCCCCCCGTGCAGATGTACGTGGACAGCTACCCCATCTGCGACCTCGACAAGGATGGCCGCAACGAGATCGCCCAGATGCTCTACAACGTCGCGACGATGCGCCCCCAGCTGCGCGTGGTCGACGGCGCCACCGGCACCACGGAGTGGATCGCGGCCCAATCCTACTGGTACCCGCTGCGGTACAACCGGCAGATCCTGCACGACCGCCCCGGCGACCCGCAACCCGACCGCAGCCACCAGCGCGCCCAGGACTTCGCGACGGCCCCCGACCTCAACGGCGACGGCACCTGCGACCTCGTCTTCTTCACGTGGGCCTTCGATGGCGTCCTGAACCTCGTGGGCATCCCCGACGTCACGCTCCAGGCCGTCGACTCGCAGCAGGCCTTCAAGGTCATCTGGTCGCAGAACTTCCAGGGCCTCTCCTTCTCGTACGGCGACCCCCTGCAGACGTGCACGCAGACGGAGGTGCAGAACTTCCCCAGCGGCTTCCTGCCCTTCATGTCGCCCACCGGCCCGCAGTTCGCCTTCCAGACCTCCGACATCCGCGCCACGTACTGCCAGGACCCCCTGGGCCTCACCGGCGTCCTGAACCTCGTCGGCACGAGGGGCCGCGTCTACCTGCAGAACCTCTGGGTCACCGAGCACATCCAGCTCCACAACACCAGCACCGGCGCGACCTACTGGCAACGCGACCTTGCCTACAGCGAGCAGGGCAAGCGCACCAACATCACCTGGGTCACCGCCGTGGGCGACGTGGTCGGGGACGCCGAGCCGGAACTTCTCCTGGACCAGATGTGGATCACGAACCCGCGCGGCACGCAGACCAACAACCCCGTCGATGGCTCCCCCCTGTTCCGCTTCGGCAAGGGCATGGACGTGCTGGCCCTGGCCGGCGAGCATCGCGGCACCGGCGCCACGGCGTGGACCGCGGTCATCTGGGACGACGGCGTCGCCCGCGTCAACCCGCCCCAGCAGGAGCAGTCGTTCGAGGAGATGGTGTGGACGGACCTGCAGGTCCTGCCCGACCTGACGGGCGACCACCGCGCCGACCCCGTCGCCCTCGTGCTCACCCTCGAGGGGGCCGAGTCGACGACCTCCAACGGCAACTTCCGCACGCACTTCGTCCCCCTCGACGGCGCCACGGGCGCCCTCCTGTGGGGCAACGACGTCAAGTTCCAGGGCTGGGGCTTCATCGCGTCGCTGCAGCCCGGCAACGCCACCGACCTCCTGGGCATCGGCACCGTGGACCTTCCCGACCCGGCCCGCGCCGACTGCACCCCCACCATGGACTCCAGCTGCGGCGAGACCGGGTTCCCCCTCAAGCAGGTGCGCCTGGCCGCCCTCAAGGCCAAGGACGGCAGCCCCCTGTGGACCTACCAGGACTCCTTCGCGCAGGACTCCTACGTCTCCTACGACCTGGCCCTGCAGCAGTACCATGACGCCCTGGCCCCCCTCGACCTGAACCACGACGGCATCCTGGACCCCATCACCCCGAGCCAGTACGTCGGCGCCAAGGACGGCACCCAGCTGCTGCTCTCCACCGCCAAGTCCGCCTTCGACGTCCTGGACGGCGCCACCGGCAGCCGCCTCCTGCGCTTCGAGGTCTTCGGCTCCAACGGCTACGTCCTGCCCTGCGCCGAGGGGGCCTACACGCTGGCCTCCGGCTACGCGCAGCACCTCGAGGTCTCCCGCATCCTGCCCAACGGCACCCTGGCGTGGAGCATGCCGACCTGGGTGGACCCCTCCGCCACCAGCGCCACGTACGGCATGGACATGACGTTCCTCTCGGGCCGCTGCCTCGACATGCCGGACGGCCGCACCATGGTCGGCCTCAACGCCGGGCTGGCCTCGTTCCGCCGCGGCCTCGAGACGCTGCCCATGTACGGGTTCCCGCACGCCGAGGGCGCCGAGCCGCAGCCCACCTTCACGCAGCAGGGCCCCAAGCTGGCCACAGCCTCCGCCATGCGCGCCGGCGACGCCGTCTGGTTCGTGCCCAACGTCCTCGAGCGCAAGGCCCTCATCGAGGAAGCCCTCGCGCTCCTGCGGCCTGCCCCGCCGCCGACCCTAGGCCAGCGCCTCGGATGGGGCCTCACCCCGGCCATTCCCGGCCTCATGCTGGGCGTCTCGTTCGGCCTCGTGCGCAACCGCAAGGTGCCCGTGGCCAGGGTGCCCAAGCGCAAGCTCCCCGACCTCTACGCGGAGGACAAGTGATGCGCGCCCTCCTGCCCGCCGCCGCCTGCCTGCTGCTGTGCCTGCCCGCCCTCGCATCGGCGCTGCCGGCGCCCGCGCCGCTGCCCTCGCTGGAAGGCGGGGTGGCCGCCTCCGCCATCGTGCCGCGCCTTGCGCCTACCCTCCAGGTCCAGGATGGCGCCGGCCCGGGCCCCGCCCCCGCCGCCCCCGCGGGTGACTCCCCCGCCTTCGCGCTGCCACCCGGTCCCCTTGCCAGCCTCGTGGCCGGAAGCGCGCGGGCCACGGACGCGGAGGGCCTCATGGCCGCCGCGTGGGACTACTTCGCCGCGCAGGGCTTCGACGTCCCCCCCAGCAGCCCGTCCGAGTTCGACGAGAACAGCACGCTGGCCTTCACGCACGACGTGGGCGACGTCGACCGCGACGGCGTCGAGGACCTCGCCCTCGACACCTACTGTCCCGCCGCGCTGGGCTGCCCCGCCCTGACCCAGACCACGGACGTCGCCGGCGCAGGACGCACGTCGCTCATCACGTACTGCAGCGTCGGCCACATCGTCCGCATCGTGAGCGGCGCCACCGGCCGCGAGGTCTGGAACGCCAGCCTCGACCGCACCTACGACAACCCCGTTGCGGTGCCCGAGAGCGTCAACAACGGCGGCTGCGCCCTCGAGTTCATCGCCGGCACCGTGCCGCTGCCCGACGGCGCCCGCGGCCTCGTCGCCTACAGGTTCCAGATCCTGCACGACATCATCAACAACCGGTACCTCATCTATCACGACCTGCGCGTCATGGACCCCCACGCCGGGGGCGAACCCCTGTGGATGCCGATCTACCACCAGGAAGGCTACTACGCCTCCAACTGGCTCAATGTCGGCGAGACCGTGCTGGTGGCCAAGAACCTCGTCCTCAACCCCATCCTCGTCGAGGCCCCCCACCGCGGCGTCCAGTTCGTCTCGGGGGGCAAGGGCCCCGGCCTCTTCGTCCAGGGCGTAGGCTTCCGCACCGTCGTGCTCACCACCACCAGCTTCCAGAACCCACCCACGGCCAACCAGCCGCTGGTCTTCGTCAACGACTACCAGCCCGACGAGTGGCTGGCCCGCCTCGACGCCAACACGGGCTCCGAACTGTGGCACCGTTCCACCTTCGTGGCAAGCCCCGACCGCAGCGTCGTCCCCATCATCCTCCGCACTCCGCCCCTGGCCGACACGTACGCCCCCGCCAGCCTGGCCTACGACACGCTGGCCGTCAACCGCGTCCACGACGGCTACTGGGCCTACGCCCCGTGCTGCTTCGACCTCAGCGGCGACGGCGAGCCCGACGTGGCCGCGTACACGGTGGAGTACACCAACCGCCCCAGCACGAACCTCGAGGGCCCCTACACGTGGGACAACCACCTCCTCGCCTTCTCCGGCGCCGACGGGCAGACCACGTTCTCCCAACCC
The DNA here is from genome assembly GCA_035526765.1 of Thermoplasmatota archaeon. Classification (GTDB taxonomy): domain Archaea; phylum Thermoplasmatota; class E2; order JACPAO01; family JAHFTW01; genus JAHFTW01. Next base: position 58,661 of record DATLBS010000028.1, read on the forward strand.
GTCGTGCAGGGGTCCACGAACCCCCGCGCGCCCGTCGTGACGGCGCAGGCCATCGGCGACGTCGACGGCGACCGCCACGACGACTTCGTCCTGCACACCGTGTTCTACAACTTCACCTACATCCACGTCCTGTCGGTGCGCAGCGGCGCCAGCGGCGACGAGCTGTGGCGCATCTACAACCCCCGCAACACGGAGATCGCCCCCATCGGCGACCTCGACCGCGACGGCGGCCAGGACTTCCTGCTGCTCGAGTGGAAGGACTTCGAGGCCTTCAGCACCACGTATGGCGACTTCACGAACATCACGCACGTCCCCCTCTCCGTCTTCTCCGGCCGCGACGGGCGGCTGCTGTGGCGGCAGGAATCCTACATCGCCATCTCGGACCTCCTGATGTACCTCGATGGCATGCGCGGCAACGGCATCCCCGACCTCGACCATGACGGCATGGGCGAACTCCCGCTGGACGACCCCATCTTCCTGCCGGACCGCACCGTGATCCACCAGGTGCGCGTGGCCTCCCCCGGTGCGGGACGGGACCTGTTCCACGTCGTGGCCGCCGGCGGCTTCGCGACGGCGCTCTTGCCCGGCGACATGGATGGCGACGGCACCGACGACCTTGCCTTCCTCAACGGCGACATCAACGACCTCTGGCTCACCACCTACAGCGGCGCCGCCGGCACTCCCCTGTGGTCCCGGCGGCTCATGGAGGCCCGCGTCTCCAGCTACATCCTGGCGGTCCCGCACATGCGCGTGCACCCCGTGGCCTCGCTCACGCACCCCGGCCGCGACCTCATCGTGGAGCTGCAGATGAGCTACTCCACGTACGGCGGCTTCGTCCTGGCCAGCAACCTCAAGGAGCAGCTGTCGGGCACGCGCGGGGCCAACGGCAGCGTCCTCTGGGCCTTCCCCGGCATCTACTCACAGGCGGGCCTTGCCGCCCGCGTCGGCGCGAGCCCCGCCTCCGAGCTGTTCGCGCAGGCCCTCGACCGCCAGGCCCACCCGCTGGCGGCGCAGGCCGGGCGCCTGGCCAGCCTCGGGCTGCCTGGCATCGGCGCCTTCCTGCTGGCAAGCCTTGGGTCCTACTTCCTGGTCCGGAGGCGCCCCGCATGAAGTCCCCCCTGCTTGCCGCAGTGGCCGTCCTGCTGCTGGCCGGCTGCATCCACCAGCCCCCCCTCCAGCCGCAGGCGCCGCAGGCCTACCGCTTCCAGGGCTACTCGTTCCCGGAACCCCTGGCCCTCGACGGCCAGGCCGAACCCCTTGCCAGCCACCCGCTCATGGACGCGGCGGCGCGCCCCCGCTTCGTGGAGCGGCTGCTGCCCGGCGGCGGCGCCGAGCCCAACATCGGCATCACCAGCAGCGGGGCCCTGTTCGTCACCACCTACGACCAGGTGCGCCGCTCCACGGACCACGGCGTCACGTGGGAGACGGTCTTCGACTTCCACAGCCCCAACGCCCCCCAGACGATGGACGTCTGGAGCACCACAGACCCCATGCTGTGGGCGGACCCCGACACCGACCGCGTCTTCGTGGTCCACATGCAGGGCTACGGCCTCACCGGCACCGAGTGCCTCTTCGTCGCCTGGACGGACGACGAGGGCACGCGCTGGACCGACGAGCGCCCGCTCCCCATCGCCCCCGGCATGGGCGCCTGCCCCATCCCCTTCGTGGACCACCCCAAGATCGTGACGGGACGGCCGGGCCCCGAGGCCAAGGCGCAGCCGCAGGGCTACCGCAACATGGTCTACATCTGCACGAACAAGGTGGAGAGCCTCGTGTCGCCGCCCCTCATCCTGGGCACGTGGTGCCAGGCCTCCTACGACGGGGGCGCCACGTGGGAAGGAGCCACCAACGCCTTCCCCCCCGACGACGACTGCCCCGGCCTCAACGGCCACCCTGCCGTGGGCGCCGACGGCACGCTCTACGTGCCCGCCGGCAACCTTGGCGGCAAGGGAGCCTCCTGCCAGCAGCCCCCCCGTGTGGCCGTCTCGCGCGACTCCGGCCTCACCTTCACGGTGCGCACGTGCGACGTGTGCGGCATCCAGCGCTCCATCGACGCGGACATCGCCTTCACCCCCGACGGCACCGCGTACATGGTCTTCACCAGCGAGGACTCGATGACGTACCTCGTGCGCAGCAAGGACAAGTTCCAGACCTGGGAAGGCCCCTTCCGCCTCAGCCCCCGCGACCACACCATGGACGTCTTCGGCGCGATGACCGCCGGCGACGACGGCCGCATCGCGGTGGCCTACCTCGGCTCGACGACGCAGCAGCCCGAGGAGTTCAAGGACGCCGACGCATCCGGCGCCATTGGCGGCACCCGCTGGCACCTCTACCTCACCACGAGCCTGGACGCCGGTTCCGCGGCGCCCACGTTCCTGACGCAGCAGGTCACCCCCAACGAGGACCCCGTGCAGATCGGCTGCATCTGGCTCAAGGGCGGCGCCTCCCCGTGCCGCAACCTGCTGGACTTCATCGACCTCCACCACGACGCCGACGGCCGCGGCTACGTCGCCTTCACGGACGGCTGCAACCCCCGCAGCGGCTGCACCACCGACCCCGACTCGGCGACCTACCAGAGCCACGACACGGACGTCGCGGTCGCGGTGCTGGACTCCGGCACTGGCCTCTTTGCCGCCAAGGGCCTGCTGCCCTCGCTGGGCCTCACCTTCCCTCCGGCGCCCGACCCCCGGGCCCACCGCGACGGAGGCTCCCCATGAAACCAAGGCTTGCATTGTCCATCCTTCTGGTCCTTGCCGCTGGCGCCGCGCAGGCCCTGCCCGTCCCCGCCGCCCCGTCCAACGTCTTGGCGGACCCGGTCGGGCCGTGGTCGCCCGCGGAGGCCGACGGCGTCCAGGCCTTGGATGCGGCGCCCGTGGCGCGGGCTGCCGACGCCGGCGAGTACGCCGTCACGTTCCACTGCCCGGCGCGCGTCAGCTCCGACCTGGAGGACAACCGGTGCCCGTCGTACGTGCTGGACACCGAGGACATCATGGCCCAGCCGGTCCTCATGGTCGACAGCCGCAACCCCGAATGGGTCGCCTTCAACGCCCTGCACGGCGGCCACGGCGTCCGCACCGGCGCCGACCCCCCGTTCCCCACGAACTACAGCCGCGACAACGAGCTGCACCAGCCGCACACCACGTTCCAGACCACGGACGGCGGCCAGAACTGGGACGACAACCGCTACTACGCCCACATCGCCAACAAGGCCGAGGTCTTCGGCGAGGACAACTCCGCCGTCCTGGACAAGCGCGGCCGCATGTACGTCTCCAGCCTGTACAGCTACCGCGAGGAGGGGACGACGACCTGCATCGTCGCCAGCATCGGCTGCACCACGACCGCGGGACCCATCCGGTACGCCATGCTGAACTGGAAGTCCGGCACCATCCGCGAGCCGTTCACCTCCGACGTCAACTACGTCCAGATCGACCCCCGCGACGCCGCCGCCGCCATCACGCAGAACTTCCTGGCCTACGATGGCGGCTCCGGGCAGGTCGCGGTCTTCTGGCTCGAGGTCCGCAGCGACGGCACCAGCGCCATCGAGTCCGCCGTGACTCCTACCGACGGGGGCTCCGTGTGGAAGCGCGCCGAGGAGCGGCAGGCCCTCCGCGGCTGCACGGGCATGACCAACCCCCTGGCCCTCTACGACGGCATCTACGTCGGCTGCTACGCCGCCAAGGGGCACAAGACCCCCGACGGCCAGAACGCCACCGCGGGGGCCCTGCTGCTCTACCGCTACGACGCCAAGACGTGGGAGCCCTCCTTCGTGGGCCCGACGCCCTTCGCGGCGCCCGGCAACACGGTGCTGGCCAGCGCCGAAGGCCTCCACAAGGGCGCCTTCGTCGCCGTCGCGGCCGGCATCGACGGCCACGCCAAGCCCTACGTCCGCGTCGCCTTCAGCGACCGCGGGCTGTCGTGGACGATGCCCAAGGACTACGTGCAGTACACGACGGACACCGTCACGCGGCAGGGCGCCACCCTCGTCGAGGAGCGCGTCAACGCCGTGGCCTTCGCGGCCCACTCCGGCACCGTCCACATGATCGTCATGGAACGCTTCGCCGTCCAGCAGGGCGGCCCCATCCAGGACGTCGGCGCCACCCCGTTCTCGAAGGCGTACGCCGTCGTGCACGCCACCGGCAAGTTCCTCGGCAAGTTCGACTTCAAGTACGGCGACCCGCAGACGCGCGCCAACTTCAACGCGCAGAGCAAGGGCCTGGGCGAGGACGTCTTCGCCGACCGGCACGACTCCATCGTCCCCATCAGCACACGCGCAGGGGAGCGCATCTTCCTGGCCTTCGGCGACCATGGCTACGTGCGCTTCGCCGAGGCGACCGAGGACAACCCGTCGCCGCCCTTCTTCCCCTTCCCCGCCCCGCCGCCGGCCATCCCGGCCGCCCTGGCCGCCGCCAACCCCGCCGTCGCCGGCGCCGTGGCCGGCGTCCTCTCCACCGCCATGCTGGCCGCGCTTGCCGCGGCCCGCAACAAGAAGACCACCGAGGCCACCGCATGAGCCCCCCACTGACCAGCACGACCGCCAAGCACACCCTGCACCCGGACCCGTCCGTGTGGATCCAGGGCCTCGGCCTGAAGAGCACCGACGACGTCCAGGTGCCCACGCGCCTCATCGACCAGGTCATCGGCCAGGACAAGGCCGTCTCCGTGGCCCTCAAGGCGGCCGAGCAGAAGCGCAATCTCCTCCTCATCGGCGACCCCGGCACCGGCAAGTCGATGATCGCGAAGGCCATGGCGGAGGTCCTGCCCTTCGAGTCCGGCGAGGACACCATCGCCTACCACAACCCGAAGAACCCCAACGAGCCCCGCATCAAGGTCCTCGAGGGCGGCGTCGGGCGCCAACTGGTCGAGAAGTACGAGGCGAAGGCCAAGGTCACCGTCCGCAACCACCGCGTCCTGCAGTACGGCATCGCCTTCCTCACCATCGCCACCGGCGTCTGGGCCACGTTCTTCCTCACGCCCCCGCCGCTCAACACGACGACCTTCGTGTTCGTCGTCATGGGCGCCCTGATCTACGCCTACCTCATGAGCCAGAAGAAGCCCAAGGCCGAGCAACTGGTCCCCAAGCTCCTGGTCGAGCGCGGCGCCGAGGTCAAGCAGGCCCCCTACGTCGAAGGCACCGGCAGCCAGGCGGGCGCCCTGCTGGGCGACGTCCGGCACGACCCCTTCCAGTCGGGCGGCCTCGAGACCCCCGCCCACGTCCGCGTCGAGGCCGGCGCCATCCACCGCGCCCACAAGGGCGTCCTCTTCATCGACGAGATCAACGTGCTGCGCCTGGCCTCGCAGCAGGCCCTCCTGACCGGCATGCAGGAGAAGAAGTACGCCATCTCGGGGCAGAGCCAGACCTCCTCGGGCGCCAACGTGCGCACGGAGCCCGTGCCCTGCGACTTCATCCTCGTCGCGGCCGGCAACCAGGACGCCCTGGCCCCGCCCGACGGCATGGACAAGGGCATGCACCCCGCCCTGCGCTCGCGCATCCGCGGCTACGGGTACGAGGTCTTCGTGAACTCCATCATGGAGGACACGCACGCCAACCGCGTCAAGCTGGTCCAGTTCGTCGCCCAGGAGGTCAAGCGGGACGGCAAGTGCCCCCCCTTCGAGCCCGCCGCCATCGCCGAGATCCTTCGCGAGGCGCAGCGCCGCTCCGGCCGCTCCGGCAAGCTGACCCTCCGCCTGCGTGAGCTCGGTGGCCTGGTGCGCACGGCAGGCGACTTCGCCAACACCGCCGGCGCCAAGATCGTCACCGTGACCCATGTGCGCGCGGCCAAGGACGCCGCCCGCAGCATGGAGCAGCAGATGACCGACGCCGAGATCCAGACGCACCTGGCCGACTCGCAGCTGCACAACTCGGGCAGCGCCGTCGGCGCCGCCAACGGGGTCGCCGTCATCGGCACCGGCGAGGTCGGCGAGCCCGCCGCCCTCGTCACGGCCGTCGAGGCCGCCGTCGTGCCCGCCCTCAGCCGCCACGCCGGCAGCATCGTCCTGGGCCAGGGCCTCAAGGACCACCTCAACCACGGCGTCGAGAACGTCGGGGCCGTCCTCAAGACCCTGAAAGGCTCCAACATCGCCGACCACGACCTGCACATCGACGCCCACTTCGGCCACCCGCAGGCCGAGGCCGAGGGCATCGGCCTCGCCGCCGCCGTGGCCGCCGTGAGCGCCCTCGAAGGGGTCCCCGTGCACCAGGACATCGTCCTCATCGGCTCGCTGGCCATCAACGGCGAGGCCCGCCCCGTGCGCGCGACGCTGCAGCGCATCGAGGCCGCGGCCGCCTCCGGGTACCACCGCGCCCTCGTGCCCAGCTCCCTGCAGGGCAACCTCGTGCTCGAGCCCGGGACCCTCGAGGCCATCCAGGTCGTCTACTGCGCGACGCTGGCCGACGTGCTGGCCGAGGCGCTGGACTGCCCGCCCGCGCGCCGCGACGACCTCGTGTCGCGCCTGCGCTCCAACGCCTCGTGGGGCCGGCCACGCCCGCTGGTGGCGCGCGCCCGCCGGGCGTAGGCATGCGCGCCGCCGTCGGCCTGGCCTGGCTGCTGCTCCTTGCGGGCTGCTCCAGCCCTGCCTCGACGGGCGGCGGTGTCGGCGGCGGGCACATCGAGCAGCACGTGGTGGATGCGGGCGGGGCCCCCCAAGGGGGCGGCGCGGCGGGGTCGCCGCCGAAGGCCGGCTTCGGCACCATCGAGGGCGTCGTGGTGGACGACGCCAACCTGACGCTCTCCGGTGCCGGCGTGAGCCTGCTGGGGACGCAGCTGTTCGCGACCTCCGGCAAGCGCGGCGAGTTCCGGTTCGCCGACCTCAAGGCGGACGTCTACGGCATCCGCGTCCAGGCCACGACCTTCCAGGTCTACGAGGGCAAGGTGACCGTGCACGCGGACAAGGTCACCAGGGCCACCGTCGTGATGGTGCCGCTCGATGGAAGGGGGCCAGGCTACCGGCCGCACCTGCACGACTACTGGGGCCGCGACACGCAGATCACGATCATGGACGACGACGTGGACCTGCGCGAGCCCACGGCGGAGTACGCGACGATGAACCCGGCGATTTACACGGCGTACTCGACGGCGTACTACCCCAACTCGAACGTGTCGATGTACTTCCACATCCCCAGCGGCCCGCGGCCCGACGGTCGCCCGCCCCTCGTCCTGCCCGCCACCGCCCAGATGCGGGTGCGCATCACCTGGGACGAGGCGGAGGTCCAGGTCAAGCAGTTCGGCATCGGGTACTCGCCGCCCTCCGCCAGCCGCACCACGTTCTACAACCTGCACCCGCACCCGTCGGGGCAGGAATGGGCCATCGACCTGAGGCCCCAGGACACGGATTCCGGCCACCAGTACTTCTCGCTGTGGCGCTTCTCCATCTGGACCGCCAACGCCTTCGGGCAGGCCACCACGTTCTCCCCCTCCCTCATCCGGGGGCCCGTCCACATCGAGATCGTCCTCGTGAAGGGCGAGGTCCCCGTCGACCCGCCCCACACGGACCCCTGGAACGGCACCACCAGCCTGCTCGTGCGCAGGGGCGACCAGGAGCTCGTGTACAGCACGCTCTGCCTCGGCGTCGTCTGCGACATCGTCGTGGCCCCCGACAAGGACCGCCTGGTCCCCCCGGGCACCGCGCGCCTCCACCTCAGGTTCACGTGGTCCGCCCGCATCCAGGGCCAGACCCCTCCCCCCTCGCCGCTGGATGGCGAATGGACCGTGTCGTGGAAACCGGCCAGCATGGACCCCAACCAGCACGGGCCCGGCGACTATGTGACCACTCCGCCCACCTCCTCGGGGCCCCTGCTCAAGGAATGGGACCTCGCCGTCGCCCCCGGCGACACGGATGCCTTCTACCAGAGCACCTCCAACTGGCTCTTCCGCCTTTACCAGCCGCACAACGAAGGGATGATGTTCAGCCCCGACGACTACGGGCACGCCTTCCACCTGGAAGTGACCGCCTTCAAGGACCCCCGGTTCACATGACGACGCCGCCCCTCCGCGCCTCCTGCATCGCCGCCCTCTTCCTGCTGTCGCTGATGGCAGGCTGCGCCAGCAAGGTCCCCGAGTCCTCCGGGGTCGGCGCCGGCCGCATCGACCAGACGCTCGTCGACGCCACGGCGGCGCCCTCCGGAGGCTCTGGCGCCGCCCCCGGGACTCCCCCCAAGGCCGGCTTCGGCACCATCGAGGGCGTCATCGTGGACGACGCCAACCTCACGCTGGCCGGCGCAGGCGTGAGCCTGCTGGGCACGCAGCTGTTCGCTAACTCCGGCAAGCGCGGGGAGTTCCGCTTCGCCGACCTCAAGCCCGACGTCTACGGCATCCGCGTGCAGGCCCCCAGCTTCCAGGTGCACGAGGGCAAGGTCACGGTGGCCGAGGGCAAGGTCACGAAGGCCGTCATCACGATGGTCCCCCTCGACGGCCGCGGGCCGGGGTACCGCCCGCACCTGCACGACTACTGGGGCCGGGAGACGACCCTGACGCTGATGGATGACGACGTGGACCTGCGGGTGCCCACCAGCGAGAACGGCAACGTCGACCCCAACCTCTACGCGGCGGACGTCACGGCGGAGTACCCGAACGAGAACCACACGATGTACTTCCACATCCCCAGCGACGCGCGCGCCGACGGCCGCCCTGCGCTGGTGCTGCCGGCCACGAAGGAGATGCGGGTGACCATCACGTGGGACCAGGCCGACGTGCAGGTGAAGCAGTTCGGCATCGGGTACACCCCCGCCTCCGCGTCGCGCACGACGTTCTACAACATGCACCCCCACGTCTCCGGCGACCCGTGGGTGATCCCGACGCAGCCGAAGGACACCGACAACGGCCACCAGTACTTCACGCTCTGGAAGTTCTCCATCTGGACCGCCAACAAGTACTCCGACCTTGGCTTCACCCCGGAGACCATCCGTGGACCCATCCACGTCCGCATCGACCTCGTCAAGGGCGAGGTGCCGGTGGACCCGCCGCACGCGGACCTGTGGAACGGCACCACCGAGATGGTCGTGCGCGGCTTCGGGCAGGAGACCTACTTCGCCACGGCGTGCTGCACCGAGTCGAACGTCCGCATGGCCCTCGACCAGGGGGCGCTGGTCCCGCCCGGCACCCACCGCATGCACCTCAAGTTCACCTGGATGTTCCGGCCGAACAACAACAACCCGGTGCCCCCCTCCCCGCTCGATGGCGAGTGGTCGGTGTCCTGGAAGCCGGCCAGCATGGACGGCAACGCGCATGGCACGGGCGATTACCTGACCGCGGAACCCTCCAAGACGGGCACGCAGTCGAAGGAATGGGACATCGAGGTCGCGCCCGGCGACACGGACGCCTTCTACCAGTCCGCGTCGAACTGGGTGTTCCGCGCCTACCAGCCGTCGCACGAGTCCTACCCCTACGCGGTCGGCGATTTCTGGCACGTGTTCCGCCTCGAGGTCACCGTGTACAAGGACCCCAAGTTCACGTGATCCCATGCGCCCGGCCTCGCCCCTCCCCCGCCTGCTCCTTGCGACCGTTGCGTTGCTGGTGCTCAGCGGCTGCGTGGCCACGGGGCCGCCGCGGCTGGTGGTGGCCGCCCCGCACCTCGGCGACACCGCCGTGTTCCTGCGCGGCGACGGCAGCATGTCCTTCGAGGGCGGCGGCTCCGGCGACTTCACGGTGGGGCTCGGCCAGGCCGCACCCATCCTTGCGGGCCAGGTGCTGCACAACTACGGGGGCCCGCCGGTCACGAACGCCATCTCGAAGGACTTCGTGCTTCCCCCGCTGGCCACCGACCAGGTCCTCAACGCCTCGTCGCCCATCGTCTTCACGATGTACTGGAGCACGACGGGCACCATCCTGCACGACCAATTGTGCTACGCCGCCCAGGTGACGTCCAACGACGCGCCCATCGCCCAGGGGCAGGCCTGCACCGAGGCGCTGCTGCTGGTGCCGACCCTTGGCGTCACGTACACGAGCCAGATGGCGATGATGTCCGAGGTTCCCCGCCTGGCCAAGGGCTCCGTCGTCAAGCTCCACCTCACCTTCCTTGGCACGCTCACCGACTTCAGGATGAGCCTCACGCCTCCCCTGCAGAGCCACCTCAACGTCTCCTTCGTCCCCGACATCGCGGGCGACGTCTACCTCGACTCCTACGGCGGCGCCGTGACCCCGATCGAGGGCAGCGGGACCCCGCTTGCCCTGGCCGCGCCCGCGCCCTCGGCGCCCGCGGCCGCCATGGTCGCGCAGTCCGCCGGGGACGCCGCGGCCCCCCTTCCCGCCCCTTCCCGCCCAGGCCGGCCCGAAGCGGACAACCCCACCGTCCCCCGTGCGGCGGCCGATCCCGCCCTGCCGGGGACCGGGGCCCTGCTGGGCACCTTCCTGGCCTTGCCGCTGGTGGCCCTGGCCTTCGTGCAGGGGCCACGCCGCCCCAAGGCCCATGCGGTCCTGCTGGTGCTCCTCCTGGCACTGGGCGCTGGCCTGGCCGGGTGCTCCGGCAAGAAACCCCCGGCCGCCAACGAGCCCCAGCCGACGGTGGAGCAGTACTATGCGATCCCCGACTCGCAGAGGCAGGCGGCCCTGGAGAAGTCGGGCTCCGGCGACCTGCGCGGGCGCGTCTTCTACGACATCGGGCTGCCCCTGAAGGGCGCCCACGTCTCGCTCCTCGGCACGGACCACTTCAAGACCGCCGACGAGAAGGGGCGCTTCGAGTTCCTGGCCCTCCCCCCCACGGACTACACGCTGCGCATCGACTCCGAGGGCTTCCGCTCCGTGCAGCAGGTCGTGACGGTGCAGAAGGGCACCATCACCCAGCTCAACGTCACCATGGTGCCGCTGGGGCAGGCCGGCAACTCCGCCACCACGGCGCACAAGCATGACGTCTGGGGCCGCAGCACCATGCTCGAGTTCTTCAACGGCGACTCGGAGGCCCCGCAGGGCCCCGGCGACATCAACGGCCTGCCCGTGGGCCGCAGCCTCGACGCGTGCGCCTACTACACGGGCATGGCGGCGCCCACCAGCACGGGGCCCGGGGGCGGGAGCAGCACCGCCCTTTGCGTCCTTGGCATCTTCCCCGACGCGGGCATGCTGGTGTTCCCCGGCACCGCCATGATCGACGTCACCCTCTCGTGGGACGCCGCCAAGGACAACGTCGATGCCGCCGGCATCGCGTTCATCCCCGCCAACCTGAACAATCCTCTCCTGATGGCGCAGAAGCCCAGCGGCTCGACGTGGCACATCCCGGTCTCCCAGGCGATGGCGGACCGCGGCCACCAGGGCTTCACGCTGTGGTCGTTCTACGTGTACGTCGCCGGCTCCGGCAGCACGTACGCTCCCACGGAGCCGAACATGGTCCTGCAGGCGCCCTTCCAGGTCAAGATGACGCTGCACAAGGGCCTCATCCCCTTCGAGCCGGCCCACCGGGACTTCTGGATGGGCAACCAGACCATCGAGGTGCTGCATGACGGCGTGCATGCGGACCCGTCCGTGCACTACCGCGACTACCCCGTCGAGGAGGCGAGGTTCCTGCTGCCCATCGGCAAGCTGGTCCCGCCCGGCACCGGCACCCTGGAGCTGAAGCTCAGCTGGAAAGGCAGCACGGGCACAGGGGGGTCGGGAGCGACGTACGACAGCTTCGGCAAGTGGACGCTGGCCGTGCATCCGGCCAACCTGCAACCGCACCACTACGCGGAATCCGAGCTGATCCACCCGGAGGCCACGGAGCGCACCGCCACCTCCGCCACCTTCCTGGTCCCCGTCGACCCCGCCCAGACGGATGCCTACTACCAGCAGAAGTCGAACTGGGTGTTCCTCCTGCAGGACGCCTCCGGCGCCACCGTGGGCGAGGTGAACCTGTCGGACCTGTACTACAACATGGAGTTCCATCTGCAGGCCATCGCGCACCTGAGCCCACAGTACACGTTCTCCAAGTCGTGAGGATGCGTTCCTGGATCGCCGGGTCCGGTTCCCAGGCTGTAGGCGCTCCGCGTTCGTCTGGATCATTGACCATCCAACACCCCTGTGACGGTGGGGGCATCGAGCACCAAAAGGTGCCTTGTGTGCGCGGAGCGCACAGTCGACGAGTCTCGCACAGGACGCATGAAACCTCGCCGCGGCCCGCTGCACGCGGATGTCGCGGAACACGCGGAGATGGTTCGCTGAGGTGATTCCCGAGGAGTTCCACGGTTCTCCGTGCGTTCCGTGTGACGGTTCCGGCGGACGAGGCTTCGCCGCGCCCCCATTCCATCGCTGGCTGCACCAACGCGTGATGCTGGACGAAGGCGTCGGCGCCACAGCCATGCTGGCCGGGTCGAAGGTCTGCGACGGAGCGATGGGGCGATCATGGGTATCCAGGGCGTCGGTGGTCCAGTGGCCATGACCCCCGGGCAAGCTCTGCGGCGGCCTCCTGGAAGGGGCTGCCCTATAGCGAAAAGGCTGAAGTCCCCCTCCGGCTGGAAGGCTTGCTTGAAGGTCGCGATCTTCACGGACTCCTGGTTCCCCCGCGTCGACGGGCTCACCACGAGCGTCGCCGGCATCAAGTCCGCCCTCGAGGCCCGCGGCCACGAGTTCCACGTCTTCGCGTCCGGCCCCAGGTGGGAGCGGGACGCCGAGGTCACCCGCTACAAGGGCGTCCCGTTCTGGGGGTACCCCGACTTCCACGTCGCCCTGCGCCCCGGCCGCCACGACGCCGCAAGGATCCTGCGCGACGAGGGCTTCGACCTCGTGCACATCCAGAGCCCCTTCATGGTCGGCCTGTGGGGACTGCTGGGCGCGCGCAAGGCGGGACTCCCCGTCCTCACGAGCTACCACACCTACATCCCGGACCTCGTCCCCTACGTGGTCCCTCCCGGCTTCCGGGCCCTGGCCCGCAAGGCCGTCTGGCGCGGCACGGACGCCTTCCTGCGCCGCAGCCACACCATCCTCGTGCCCAGCCCCAGCTGCGCCGCCGAGCTGCTGGCCCACCTCGGACCCGGCCTGCCCCCCATGCACGTCCACCCCAACGGCGTCGACACGCACCGCTTCCACCCGCGGGCCCGCACGGCCGCCATGCGGCGCCGCCTCAGCCCCGCAGGCGGGCCCGTCGTCGTCTCCGTGGGGCGCCTGGCCCGCGAGAAGGACGTCCCCTTCCTCATCGATGCCCTGGCCGTGGCGCGCGCCCAGGTCCCCGGCCTGGTGCTGGCCATCGGCGGCAAGGGCCCCGAGCTCGGGCGCATCCAGGCACGCGTCCGCCGGCACGGGCTCGAGGGCGCCGTCACCTTCCTCGGCTTCGTCCCCGACGCCCAACTGCCCAGCGTGTACGCCTCCGCGGATGCCTTCGCCTCGGCCAGCCAGTTCGAGACGCAGGGCATGACGGCCGTCGAGGCGATGGCCTGCGGCGTCCCTGTGGCCGCCGTGCGCGCCCGCGGCCTTGCCGACTACGTCCTGCCCGGCCGCACCGGCACCCTGTGGACGCCGGGCGACGTGCAGGCGGCCGCCGCCGCCATCCTGGAGGCCGTGGCGGCCCCGGCGCACGTCCGCCAGGCGGCCCGCCGGCACGCCGAGACCCTGGGTCTGGAGCGCTCCACGGACCAGCTCGAGCACCTCTACCGCCGCGCCATCGGCGAGGAACAGGAGGTCCGGCCATCCATCTTGTCCACGTGAACCCGTTCTTCTTCCCCCGCCTGGGAGGCATCGAGCGGCGGATCTACCACCTGGGGCGCGAACTGGCTGGTCGCGGCCACAAGGTCACGGTCCTGACGGGCGGTGCCGACCCCAAGGGCGCCCCCGTGCGGGAACGGATGGCCGGCTTCGACGTCGTGCGCCTGCCGACCCGCCGCCTCCCCGTCAAGTGGGACCCGCCCGTCGAACGTGCCTCCGGGGTGGCCGAGGCGCTGGCGGAGCTGGACCCCGACCTCGTCGACTTCCACTACCGCTGGGCGCCCGAGTGGACCCGCGCCGTCGAGCGGCAGGAGGCCCCCTGGGTGTTCACGTGGCACAACCAGTTCGGCGAAGGCTCCGGCCTGCTGCGCCCCCTCTCGCTCCTGAACGACGCCGGGTACCGCCGCCGCGTCCAGCGCGAGGCAGGCGGCGCGCGCGCCATCGTGTGCGTGAGCCAGCACATCCGCCGCGAGCTCGAGGGCCGCCGCTTCGATCCCCGCCACCTGCAGGTCGTGGCCAACGGGTCGCAGCGCCCCGAGCCGGATGGCCCCGAATGGCAGCCCGACGACGGCCGCGCCCTGCCGGAGTCCCCCTACTTCGTCGCCGTGGGGCGCCTCACCGTCGAGAAAGGCAACGACCTGGTCCTGCGCGCCTTCGCCCACGCCGTCCACGGTGGCACGGAGGCTCGTCTCGTCCTTTGCGGCCGTGGCCCCCAGGCGGGCCGCCTGCAGCGCCTGGCCTCCACGCTGGGCGTGCAGGACCGGGTCACCTTCGGGGGCTGGGTGCCCGAGGCCACGAAGTGGCGCCTCATGGAAGGAGCCACGGCGATGGTGCACATGGCGCGCTTCGAGTCGTACGGCATCGCGGTCGCGGAGGGCATCGTGGCCGGCCTCCCCGTCGTGGCCGCGGATGTGGGAGGCGTCTCCGAGGTCGTCGGTCCGGCGGGCCACATGGTCCCCGCGGGCGACGTGCGTGCCGCAGGGGAGGCCCTGGCCCGCATGGCGCGGGATCCCGCGTGGCGCGACGGCCTTGCCGGCGAGGCCCAGCGGCGGGGCCCCACCATGGCGTGGGGGGCGGTGGCGCGCCAGATGGAGACGCTCTACGCCGAAGCCCTGGCCAGCTAAGGTCAGGCAGTGGGGGCCGAGCGGCCAGCGCGCCGTGCCACGATCCAGCGGTGCAGCGACAGGCTCCACGACGCGGCCAGGAAGATCCCACCGAGGCTGAGGCTGGCCACCATCGCCCACGGGCCCTTGAAGTAGGCGTAGGCAAGGCCCGACAGGGCGAACACGAGCGCGTACTTGGCCAGGGAGCCGGCCGCGATGAAGAGGAAGGAGCGCAGGGGGCGCCACTGGTTGACGGCGATGAAGGCGCCGGCCACGGGGAGAACCGGCACCACGCGGTTCAGCAGCAGGAGGCGCTCGTCACGCAGCAGCATCGCCGTCGTGTACCCTGCCATGAGGCGCCGCACGAAGCGGGGCGCCCCCAGGGTGTCCACGATGCCATACAGGACCAGGGCGGCGCCGACCTCCATGGCGACGATGATGGCCAGGAGCAGGGCCCCCCACGCGAGGGTGGGGTGCTGGGCGAAGGCCAGCAGGGCCGCCACCTCGGGCATGAGGGGCAGCCCGAGCCCGTCCAGGAGGAAGACGAGAGCCAGCAGCGCCACCGGGTGGGCCACCATGACCTGCCAGACCGCAAGCTCCTCCATGCCAGGCCGTCGACCCGGCTGGTTCCTTTTAAGGCAACCGCCCTGTTTCCAGGGGGGCGGCGGCCGCGGCGGGCGCGCGCGTTGCCAGGTCGTCCAGGGAGACGGCGGGCTCGGGCCAGCGTCGGCCCACGAGGTGCACGGCGACGGCGGCCAGCACGAGCCCGGCCACCACATCCACGACCCAGTGGATGCCCAGGTAGACCGTGGAGAAGACGATCATGGCGGCCAAGATCCATGCGGCGTGCTGGTAGCGGCGCGAGGGGCCACGCCAAGCCACGCCGGCCATGGCGGCGCTGATGGCGGTGTGGAGGCTGGGGAAGCAGTTGTTGATCTCGTTGAAGCTGTAGAGGTGTGTCGCGACCCATTGGTAGCTGGTGGCGATGTTGGTGACGGCTGGGTCGTAGGACCACACCTCCTGCACGGGGAAGAACAGGTAGAAGGGCAGCGCGGCGGCATAGCAGAGAGCGTACGCCCCCAGGGCCCGCCGGGCCATCTGGCGGCGGCCCGTCCAGATTCCCAGGATGGGCGTGAAGATGATGAGGAAGGGGTACCCCGCGACGTAGGCGAAGGTGAACAAGGTGTGCAGCCACCGCTGTGGCAAGAGGGCCTGCAGGCGGACGTGCAGGTCGCCATCGAGGGCGGCGGCGACGCTCGTGAAGTCGAGGCCGACGTGGCGGGTGAGGAAGGGGTCCAGCTGCGACTCGATGACCTCGGGCACCAGCATCAGGATGAGGCCGGCCACCACCCATCCGTCGCGGGCCAGCGCCTGCGTCCAGGCGTCCAGGTTCCAGTACCTCCTCCGCCAGGGGACGAAGAGCGCGCCCCCGGCCGCGACGCTCATGGGGAGCGCGAAGAACAGCAGCACCGCGGTGGTGTCGAGGGTGCCGGTCACGCCGTCGGGCATGGCTCTCCTGGGTGCGGCACGCCGGCCCAGGGCCGCGGGGGCTCAAAAACGGTGCGTTGAGGCGCGCCGCGCCCGCAAGGGTTATCCCGGTGGGCGCGGCCTCCGCGTCCATGCGCTTCCCCTCCCTGGCCACGGCCGGGCTTCTCCTGGGCCTGCTGCTGGCCGGCTGCTCCAGCCCGGCCGGCCCCGGCGGCTCGAGCAACTCCTCCGGCGGGTCGGACGTGGCGCCCGTCGAGGGTTTCGCCGTCCTGCCCAAGGTCCTTGCCCCCCTCTTTGCCAAGCCCGTCCTCATCGACACGGTGCGCGCCGGCGGCGAGCCGGTCCTGGCGGTCACGCACAAGGGCACCGTGCTTGCCTCGGCGCACCCCGGCTTCACCCACTACCACCCCGCCGCGGTCGACCCGACCGACCCGGGCGCCCCGCATGTGCCCGCCGAGCTCTTGCAGGACTTCGCGGGGCAGAGCTACCTGTGGCGCAGCACCGACAACGGCACCACCTGGACGCACATCGGCCTGCCCATGGCCCCCGACGGGCTTGGCCCCCGCGGCCCCGGCCTCGGCGTCTCGGACCCTGAGTTCACCGTGATGGACGACAACACCGTCTGCTACACCGACCTGGAAGCCCTTGCCGCCGCCTCCACCTCGTGCAGCACCGACGACGGCCTCACCTGGGTCACCGGCAACCCCATCGCCTCCGGCCGCCCCATCGACCGCCAGTGGCTGGCCTCCTACAAGGACGAGTTCTACTTCACCGGCAACTACCTCTCGGGCGGCATGAACTTCCGCGTCAGCACCGACCGCGGCCTCACGTGGACGGAGCGCGGCACCACCCAGTGCAGCAGCGACCTCATCGCGAACCCCGCCAACGGCCACCTCATCCAGGGCTGCAATGGCGTCGGCATCTCGCTCAGCACGGACGGCGGCCGCACCTGGGGCGAGGCCGAGGTGGTGCCCGGTGCGCACACCAACGGCAGCCGCATGATGACGGAGCCCGCCCTCGACGCGGCCGGCAACATCTGGACCACGTGGGCCGACGGCGAGCGCCACCTGTACGCCGCCGGCACTCCCGACGAGGGCAAGACGTGGCCGTGGCGCTTCGACCTCACGCCCCACTTCCGCGCCGCCTCCAGGGACGCCCCGCGCTGCGAGCCCACCATCAGCGGCCCCCTCAAGTGCGACGAGGAGGGCTCCCACCCCACGCACGAGGCCACCAACGGCACGTACGTGTGGCCCTGGATCAGCGCCGGCTCGGAGGGGCGCTTCGCCGTCAGCTGGATCGGCGCGTACCCCGTGAGCCCCAGCGACGAGCAGAACGGTCCCTGGTACATCTTCACGGCGTACGTCATCGATGCCACCACGCCGGCGCCCTCCGTCACCATCGTGCGCCTCACGCCGGACCCCATCCACGTGAACCCCATCTGCCAGAACGGCACGTCCTGCCAGGTCAGCTCCATGACGGGGGCGCCCGCGGGCGACCGCCGACTGGGCGACTTCTTCGAGACCACCGTCGAGCCCGGCACCGGGTTCCTCATGGGCGCCTGGAGCAACACCTACGCGGCCAGCGCGGACACGATCAGCCACCCGCAGTTCGTGCGCCAGACCGGGGGCATCCGCCTCCTCACGGACGCGGACATGCACGCGTACCGACCCACACAGGGATAGTCTTCCAAGGCAGGAAACGGGCCGTCTGGCTTTCGGGGCCTCACGGTGCGATCGGAGGAACCCAAATCCCCTTGAGCGGGCGAGCCATCGCTCCGTCGTAAACCCGCGACCCGTCCAACATGGCTGTGGGCCGACGCCGTGGTCCAGCACGACCTGTTGATACAGCAGGCGATGGAATGGGGGCGCGGCGCAGCCGCGCCCGCCGGAACCGGCACACGGAACGCACTGAGAAACGCGGACCCCCTCAGGCAGGAATCCCCTCAGGGAAAAATCTCCGCGTGTTCCGCGACATCCGCGTGCAGTCGGGCCGCGGGGGTTTCATGCGTTCCTGTGCGAGGCTTGTCGACTGAGCGCTCCCGCGCACTCAACGGCATCTTCCTGGAACTCCCCACCCCCACCGCCACAGAGTGTCGGATCGTCAACGATCCAGAACCGAACGCGGAGCGCCTGACACCTGGGAACCGAACGCGGACGTCCCTTGCAGCCGCAGCGGAAGGTTTCCAAGACCGCAGGAAGGCGTCGCCCCTGTTCCGCGTGACCTGGCCCTTACCCTGTCAGCAACCCACCGAACGGCCCCCGCGCATCCTGCCCTCCGTCCACCACCAGGCACGCGCCCGTCACGTAGCTGGCAGCCGGGCTCGCCAGGAACAGGCAAGCCTGCGCGACCTCGTCGGCGGTGCCCATGCGCGCCAACGGGATGGAATGCTGCAGCTGCTCCCGCAGTCCAAGGTCGTCCGCCAGGCGCTTCATCCCCTCCGTCCCATCGATGGGGCCGGGACTCACGGCGTTGACGCGCACCTTCGGCGCCCACTCCACCGCCAGGGACTTCGTGAGGTTCAGCACCCCTGCCTTGGCCGCGCCCGAGTGGCTCACCCCCGGTGCTCCCGTCCAGGCGTAGCCGGCAACGACGTTGAGGATGCTGCCGCCCCGCATCCGGCCCCCGAAGCTGCGGCAGGTGTTGGCCGTGCCGTGCAACACGATGTCCACGACGGTGCGCCACGCGTTCTCGCTCATCGCGGAGAAGGGGACGGGGAAGTTCCCCGCCGCAGCGTTGACGAGGACATCGATGCCGCCTCCGGCCTCCAGCCCCCCGGCAAGCTCCTCGATGCGGGCCGAGTCACGCACGTCCGCGGCGTGCACCGCGAAGGCGCCGGCGGCCTTCTGCGCGGCCGCAAGGCGGCCGGGGTCGCGTCCCAGGATGTGCACCTCGGCGCCATGCTGCACGAACGATCGCGCGATGGCGAGTCCGATCCCGCTTGAGCCGCCGGTCACGAGGACGCGCTGGCCCGCGAAGAGGTCCGGCCTGAACGCGCTGGGGCTGGGCACGAGCCGGCAGCGGCGGCCTTGGCTTTCAGTTTGTCGCGAAGGAGGACCTGGACGCCAAGCCGTGCCTAGCGCAGAGGCGTCCCTTCTGCGATGCCGCCGAAGTAGATGTCGGTGCCCTGCGCCGCGACGCCCACGCCGGTGCCGCCGCCCTGGAAGGTCTTGCCGCCATCCTTGCTGCGATAGACGTGGTCGACCGGCGTCACGTAGATCGTGCCGTCGGGGGCGATGGCGATGTTGGGTTCCCCCGCGCCGAAGCCCAACTTCAGTTCCGGCAGCGCCACCGGGCTCTTCAGCTCCTTGGGCAGGTCCCGCACGACCTGGCTTGGGTCCGTCGCCCCAGTCGGGTTGGACGGTTGGCTCAGGCACCCCGCCAGGAGGAGACTGGCCAGGGCGAGGGCGCCAAGGATGCGCATGGCTTCGAGACCCTGGAGGCTTCATCAGCCTTGTCGCGCGCCCCGCACCCCCCGTGCCTCCGCCGCCACCTACCTTGTATTTCTATGCCAACGCATACGGGCCCTGTTGCCCCGCCTGAACCCCGCGCAGCACCGGCTTTGGATGCGCCACGTGGAGCGCGCCGCCGAGACGCTGCACGAGGCCGACCGCCTCCTCAAGGGAGCCGTCACCGACGTCGTGGCGCGCCTCGTGAAGGTGCTGCGCGACGAGGCCACCCTCGTGGACCAGGAGGCCAGCACCGCGGTGCGGTTCAGCATCGCCGACCTGCCCCTCCGCCTCGTCCCGTACCTCGAGGACCCGTTCGCGCAGGGCCTGGCCTTCAACCTGCACTGCGAGCGCACCCACCAGAGCCACACGCAGGCCGCCAAGGGCTGGGAGGGCGGCGCCGCCGCCGTCTCGGCGCGCAACCTCATGTTCCTCCCCCTGGTCTACCACGACCTCTGGCACGAGGGCGTCCTCGAGAAGACCCGCCTCGTCGCCATCGCCAACCGCAACCTCACCGAGAAGGCGTACCTCGAGGTCGCGGCCCTCGTGCGCAGCCGCCGCAAGGAGGACGTGGACGAGCGCCTGCTGAAGCTCCCCGCGGGCTCCATGCAGCTGGGCCGCCGCGGGCCCGTTGAGGCCATCGAGGCGGCCAAGCGCAACGGCTGGCTGGAGCGACTCGGCCGCGTCGACATCCCGGCCGAGCTGGTGGGCGAGGCCGCCCGCGGCCTGCCCGACGAGCCCGCGGCAGGCGCGCCGGGGGCCCTTGGCGGGGAGGACACCGATGCGGGCGCCGACGGGGACGCAGGCTCCGCCCCTGCGCAGGCGGCGCCTCCCCGCGACCTGCCGCCCGGCGAGGTCGCGCTGCGCACCCTGCGCGCCGGCCTCTCGGGCGCTCGCATCGCGCCGGAGGTGCTGGAGGCGCTGCAGGTCAGCCCCGACCCGGCCGTCCTCGTGGACAGGTACCTCATCGCGCACCGCAAGTCCGGCGCCCCCGACCCCATCGAGGTCACCAAGACGCTGTTCTTCGCGCACGCGGGCCCCATGCAGAAGCTCACCGCGGACGACAAGCTGCTCCTGCGGCACTTCCGCCCGGTGAAGACCCAAAAGCGCGGCCAGCTGTTCTACCGCCTCCTCGAGGTCATCGAGGAGCGCCTCACGGAGAAGTCCCGCGACCCCGACCTCGATGCGCGCGGGCTGGACGAGCGGGAGGCCATGGCGGCGGTCCGCAAGGTCATCGTCGAGCTCAACAAGGACCCCAACCGGTACCTGCTGGTGACCGACGAGTGGCTGGGCGAGGTGACGCGGCGGCACCTGTACTTCGGCAGCCGCACCCGCAAGGAGGGCGCCGCGTACAAGTGGTACCGCAAGATCGGCCCGATCTTCTACCTGGGGGCCCACAAGACGAAGGAGGAGCTGGAGGAGAAGCAGGCGCGGCGGGCGGCGAAGCTGGCCGACGCCGAAGAGGACGGGGACGACGAGGACGAGTAGGCGCGGCTACGGCCCCCCCGCCTCACCAACCCACAGACTTCACAGATTTCACGGAGCGGCGTGTAGCTTCATCGTTCGTCGTTTTGCCCTTTTCTCGCCGTCATGCGGTCCGCATTCGGTTCCGACGGCTCGCTCCGTCGTCACGCGACACGAGGGGCCTGCGGCCCCTCAAGGGACAAGACCAATACACTGGGTTCTGGATCGATTCGTTCCTAACACGCCTTGGACGGTGAGGGGCGGGGAGTTCCAGGAAGATGCCATTGAGTGCGCGGAGCGCACAGTCGACGAAGCCTCGCACAGGAACCCATGAAAACCCCGCGGCCCGACTGCACGCGGATGCCGCGGAACACGCGGAGATTTTTCCCAGGTGATTCCTGCCTGAGGTTCCGCCTTTCTCCGTGCGTTCCGTGTGACGGTTTTCGGCGGGCGCGGCTGCGCCGCGCCCATTCCATCGCCTTCGATTCGAACACGTCCTGCTCGACGGCGGCGTCGGCGCCACAGCATCTTGGACGGGTCGCGGGTTCACGACGGAGCGATGGGGGGCGCCGGCGAATCCAGGAACAACCCTCGCAAACCTACGCGTACGGGTCTGGAGACCCCTTCACGAACGACCAATCCGCGGGGGCCGGCAGGATATAGAAGGCCGATGCGAAGACCTGGAACTCCTGGTTCAGGAGGAGGCCCGTGCTGTCCGGATCCGCCCACGTGAAGGTGCTGATCTTGTCGGTGGCCGTGACGTTGATCGGGACGCTCTTGCTGCCGAGGGTCTTGGTGACGCCCCCTGGCTGGAAATCGACCCGGCCCAGCAAGGGCGATACCCCCTGGAGTTGCAGGAAGGTCTTGCCGCCGCACGTGGGCACGCAGGCCCATTCGAGGGAGACGGGCGTGTAAAGCCCCTTGCCCGCCTCGGAGGAGGGCTCCCAGTATTCCTCGACGATCAGGCTGGCGGCCGGGCCGGCGAGGAAGAAGTCGAACTGGACGTGGTTGTCGCCGTTGTGGCCGATGCGCTGGCCAGGCATCACGGGGTTGGCGACACAGGGGCCGACGCCGATGACGTCGCAGTTGGTGCGTGGGCTGCCGACACCTTCCCCGCATTCCTCCGACAGCAGCACGACGTAGTTGCCGGAGCAGCTGATGAAGCCCTTGTAGCGGAGAGTCTGCATGTAGGGTTTGCCGAAGACGACCTGGTTGAGCTGGATCTTCGTGACGCCGGGTGCAACGCCGGCCTTGACCTCGATGGATTGCTGCTGGGTGTCGTAGAGGGGCTTGGAGGCCTTGACGAAGTAGACGCCGGGCTGCAGGTCCGACACCGAGAATCCACCCGAAGCGTCCGTCGTGAAGGTCTTGTTGAAGCCGTTGCCCGTGATCAGCACGGTGGCCGCCTTGATGGGGCGGATGGCCTCGTCCACGACGACGCCGCGGATGCCGCCCGTCGAGTCGGTGACCTTGACCTCGGGAGGCTCCGTGAAGCTGCCATTCGAGGTGGAATCGGAGGCTTGGGTGGCGCATCCGGCAAGGATGAAACATGCGGCAAGCAACGGGGCGGCAAGGAAGGCCTTCATGGAATCGATTCTCCACGAAGGAACGGCCAGATAAAGATTCCTACTGCTTCACGAAAATGCCGGCCGAAGCCGGGAGTCTTGGGACAGGCCCAAAGACCGCGCAACAAGCGTAGGGCTAAGCGCGATCCAAGCAAAACAAAAGGGAAGGAAGAGGGAGGAGGGGAAGAGAGAGGGAACAGGGGACCCTAGTGGGCGCGGACCATGGCCTGGGTGAGGATGGCGTGCCCCTTGGCCTCGCCGTTCTTGACGCCGCCCAGGATGGGCTTGGCGTCCAGGCACACGGTCTCCAGGATGCAGCGCGTCACGCGGTAGGGGTCCATGTTGGCGGCCGGGCGGCGGTCCTCGAGGTAGCCCTGCCCCGTCTGCTGGGCGGCCAGCGGGATGCGGATCGAGGCGCCGCGGTCGGAGACGCCGTAGCGGAACTGGTCGATGCTGCAGGTCTCGTGGCGGCCCGAGAGGCGCTCCGTGTTGTGGGCGCCGTACTCGGCGATGTGGTCGTAGTGGCGGGCCTCGAACTTCTTGCAGGCGGCCTCGATGGCCTTGATGCCGCCCTTGGCGCGCATCTGCTTCGTGCTGAAGTTGGTGTGGGCGCCGGCGCCGTTCCAGTCGCCCTTGATGGGCTTGGGGTGCAGGGTCGCCGTGATGCCGAACTCCTCGCCGAGACGGTAGAGGAGCCAGCGCGCCATCCAGATCTGGTCGGAGCACTCCACGGGCGGCAGGGGGCCGACCTGGAATTCCCACTGGGCCGGCATGACCTCGGCGTTGATGCCGGAGATCTTGAGGCCGGCCGCCACGCAGGCCTCCATGTGGGCCTCGATGAGCTCACGGCCGAAGACCTCGTCCGCGCCGACGCCGCAGTAGTAGGGGCCCTGCGGCGGCGGGAAGCCGTTGTCGGGCCAGCCGAGGGGCTGCATGCCGCGGAAGAGGGTGTACTCCTGCTCGATGCCGAACCAGGGCTCGTCCTTGGCGGCCTTGTCGGCGGTCTTGCGCAGGAGGGAGCGGGTGTTGGTGGGGTGCGGCGTCTTCCCGTCGGCCAGGAACACCTCGCACATCACGAGGACGTGCGGCCAGCCGCGGATGGGGTCGTTGTAGAACGAGACCGGGTGCAGGGCACAGTCGGACTTGTCGCCGGGGGCCTGCCCGGTGCTGGAGCCGTCGAAGCCCCACACGGGCAGCTCGTCGATCTTCTTGACCTCCTCCAGCTCGAGGACCTTCGTCTTCGAGCGCAGCTTCTGCGTCGGCTGCGTGCCGTCCATCCAGATGTATTCAGCGAACACGACCATAGGGGTCCCCTCCCGGGGCAGGTTGGACTACGCGGTCCAGGAGATAAGGGTTCAGTTGCACCAGAAACGAAGGTCCTGGATAGTCAAATGAACCTGGAATCAGCAGGAAAGGATTCAAACGTCCCGGATACGTCCTTTGTGTCATGCCAAATGCAACAATCGTTCCACCCGAGGCCCTCGATGAGGCCGACCGCCTGCTGCTGGGGAAGCTGCTGGAGGACGGCAGGGCAAGCCACCGCGAGCTTGCCGAACGCACAGGCCTCAGCCTTGCCACCGTGAACCGCCGCGTCCGCAAGCTGGAGGCCGACGGCACGATCAAGGGATACACCGTGGTGGCGGACGCCCAACGCCTCGGGTGGGGCCTCACGGCCGTCATCGGCCTCCGCATCGACAAGGGCCACGTGCGCGCCGTGCACGAGGAGATCTCGTCCGACCCACGCATCTTCGGTGTCTACGACATCACGGGGGAGTGGGACGGCCTCGTCCTCGTGCGCCTCAAGGACCGCGAAGACCTGGACGACCTCGTGAAGACGACCCTGAGCCTGCCGCACATCCAGCGCACGAACACGATGGTGGTGCTCAAGACCGTGCTGGAGAAGTCGTTCGTCGGATTGCCCAGCAGCTAGTCGTCAAGGCGACGCGCCTGCCGAACCACAGATGTCACAGATGACACAGAATCGTCCCCGCTTCGGTGGTTGACCCCGGTCGGTCGAAGCGAGAAACCCCGATTCCACCTCCCCTCCGACGGCGGCGGCGGGCTGTAGTTGCAAGCGATGGAATGGGGCGCGCGAAGCGCGCCCGCCGAAACCGGTGGGAAAGGTCTACGGGCCGTGCGCTCCACGCCGACGGAAAGGTCCGTCGACACCCTGCGTCGTGCGGCCTGCGGCCGCACATAGCTGCTGAGCAAAGATTCGGCGGCACGTTTCTGGTGCTCGACGCCCCCGTCGTCACAGGGGCGTTGGACTGTCAATGGTCCAGAACCGAGCGCGGAGCGATGACAGTCCTAGGACCGAACGTGGTTCTGTGAACTCTGTGAAATCTGTGGTGGGGCTGGGGGGCGCCGTCCTGTCATGCTGGCGAGGGCGGCGTGTCCGAATGGTCGCCGCGGGCCGCATCGAACTCGTCATGGATCTCCCCCACCAGCTCCTCCAGCAGGTCGTCGGCGGTGACGATGCCGACGTTGTTCCCGGCGTGGTCCTGCACGACGGCCATGCTGCGGTGCTCGCGCTGCATGCGCCCAAGCAGGGCATCCGCGCGCGTCGCGGCCTGCGTGATGAGCACGGTGCGCAGCGCGGAGGTGACGGGCAGGCGCGCGAGGTCCGCGTCAGAGTGGCGCAGCAGGTCCTTGATGTGCACGAAGCCGAGCACGTGGTCGAAGTCGCCGTCGGCCACGAGGATGCGGCTGCGGCGCTCCTTGTTGGCCATCCGGGTGGCATCGCCCAGCGTCGCGGTCCGGGGCAGGAAGTGCGCCTCCGCGGCAGGCGTCATGACGCGCGACACGGGGGTCTCCGTGAACTCGAACAGTTCGCTGATGACGCGCTGCTCGAACTTCTGCACCTGGCCGCCCTCGACCCCCATGCGCACCAGCATCTCGATCTCGTCGCTCGTGATGTACGGGGCCTTCCCCTTGGTGCGCAGGCCGAACGGGAGCAACGCCAGCTTCGTGACCGCGGAGCTGAGGGCGATGATGGGCTTGAGGATCGCCTCCGCCACCCGCAGGGGCTGCGCGAGATTGAGGGC
The DNA here is from genome assembly GCA_035526765.1 of Thermoplasmatota archaeon. GTDB lineage: Archaea > Thermoplasmatota > E2 > JACPAO01 > JAHFTW01 > JAHFTW01. The sequence goes on from DATLBS010000028.1 coordinate 84,369, forward strand.
GAACGGGAGGGGGTTCTGCACTGCAAGGGTCTTGGGGATCAGCTCGCACAGGATCAGCACGCACAGCGTCACGAACACGGTGCCGATGATGTCGGCGAAGCTGGTGAACAGCTGCGCCGCGATGTGGGTGCCGAGGGCGGCGGCGGTGATGTTGACGATGGTGTTGCCCACGAGGACCGTGGACAGGACGCGCTCGGGCTCGTCCAGCATCCTGTCCACCAGGTTGGCGCGGCGGGAGCCGGCCGAGGCACGCTGGCGGACCTGGTGGCGGTTGACGCCGATCATGGCGGTCTCGCTCATCGAGAAGAACGCGGAGAGGGCGAACAGCAGCACGAGGGCGGCCGCCTCTGGGATCACGGCAGGGGGGAGCGCCATCGCGGGGATGGCGGCATGGACGCGGCGGCTTAAGGGTGAGCACGCAGGGGGTCGCACAGTGAGGCGCATGCAGGGATGCGTCCAGCCGGGGGTGGGGCTAGGCGAACCGCTTGAACACCTTGAGGATGCGCTGGTCCCAGGCCACGGTGTGCGTGGTGCCGGTGGTGGCGCGCGCCTTGCCGCGGTTGGCGTGGTACCACGTGTAGGCCGCCAGCAGGGTCTCCTGGTTGCTGCGGCGGGGGCTCCAACCGAGGAGGCGGCGGGCCTTGTCCGTCTCGACGTAGGAGTCCTGGCTCATGGTGCCGTAGTGCCAACGCGTGAGGGGCGAGAGCCGCAGCTTGTCCAGCATCCAGAGGCCGGCGATGGTGGTCCGGCGGGGGGAGGGGAGGAACCGGGCGGGGTGGCCGGCAGCGTCGAACAGGGGCGCAAGGTCCTCGCGCAGGGTGCCGAAGCGGTCGGCGGCGACGTTGAAGGTGTCGGAGCCCTTGGGGTGGGAGGCGGCCAGGAGGATGGCGTCCACGAGGTCCTCGACGTCCAGGAGCTGGTACTTGTTGTGGCCCTTGCCGATGAGGGGGATGCGCTTGCCGTCCGCGATCCAGTCGAACAAGATCTCGAAGACGCCCAACCGGCCCTCGCCGAGGAACGTCTTGGGCCGCAGGATGGCCACATGCAGGCGGTCCCGGTAGGCGGCGCACAAGGCCTCGGCCTCGACCTTGCTGGACCCGTAGGGGCCGACGGGCACCAGCTTGTTCTCCTCCGTGATGGGGTGCTCCTTGTGCAGCCCGTAGACGGCGGTGCTGCTGATGAAGACGAAGGCGGGGCGCTTGGGGGAGGCCGCGGCGGCCTCGAGGAGGTTGCGCGTGCCGTCCACGTTCACGGCATGGATGAGGGCCCTGCTGCGGTGGATGGGCAGCGCTGCGGCGGCGTGGCAGACGAAGTCCACGCCCGCGACGGCGCGGTCGGCCGCGGCGCGGTCGCGCACGTCGCCCTCGACGTACTCCAGGGGGATGCCCGCAAGCCCAGGCGGGCGGGGGACGCAGTCCAGGACGCGGATGCGGTGGCCCAGTGCCGCCAGGCGGCGCACGACGGCCTGCCCGAGGAATCCGGCGCCGCCGGTCACGAGCCAGGTCTGCATGGGCCCCGCGGAGCCTGCCGGGCTTAAGCAGGTTGTGGAGCGTTCCCGTGTCCCTGGCGGCGCGCCGGGCGCAGGGGGGTCTCCTGCAGCCATTTGAGGTCGGGGACGTAGAGCTGGCGGATGTCCTTCAGCCCCAGGCGCATCATGGCCAGGCGCTCGAGGCCAAGCCCCCAGGCCAGCACCGGGCAGGGGACCCCCAGGGGTTGCGTGACCTCGGGGCGGAAGATGCCGGCGCCGCCCAGTTCGAGCCAGCGGTCGTTCCAGCGCACGGCGACGTCGAGGCTGGGCTCCGTGTACGGGTAGAAGCTGGGGCGGAACCGGACCTCCGGGAACCCGAGGCGGGTGTAGAACTCCCGCAGCACGCCGATGAGCATCTGGAAGTTGGCGCCGTCTTCCAGGAGGATGCCCTCGATCTGGTGGAACTCCGGCAGGTGGGTCGCGTCCATGGCCTCGTTGCGGAAGACGCGCCCGATGCCGAACACCTTGGCGGGGGGCCTGGGGTTGGCGGCGAGGTGGCGGATGGTGGTGACGGTGGTGTGGGTGCGCAGGAGCGCCTTCTGGCTCACGTCCCTGGAGAACCCTCCGCCCCAACCGGTGCTGCCGGTGCCGCCGCCCGTCTGGTGCACACCCGCCACCGTCGCGAAGAGCCCGTCGGGCACGGGTTGCGTGGCCGGCTGCGTGAGGTAGAAGGTGTCCTGCATCTCGCGGGCTGGGTGGTCCTGCGGGATGAACAGGGTGTCCATGTTCCAGAAGGCGGACTCCACGTAGTCGCCGGCGATCTCCTTGAACCCGAGGCTCCAGAAGACGTCGCGGACCTCCTCGATGATCTGCGTGAGCGGGTGCGCCTTGCCGGGCGACGGCACCGCCACGGGGAGCCCGAACTCGAAAGGCCGCAGGCGGGTCCGGGTCCGCTCCGCGGGCGTCATCGTGGCCCACCGCGCCACCAGCTCGGGGGTGAGCTGGGTGACGTCGGTGGCCGCGGCGGCCGCCGGGTCGAGGCCGCGCGCGGCGGCGATGCCGGCGGGCGTGAGGCGGAAGGTCCGCGTCGTGCGCGTGGTCTCGACGAGGATGCCGCCGCGCTGCGCCAGCAGGGCGATGGCGCCGGGCTGGCGGGCCGGCCGCGGCGTGGCGTCGAGCTCCTGCAGCACCTCCTCGTCGGCGCCCAGGGGCGGCAGCGATGGGCCCGCGAGGACCACGAAGGTGCCCTCCGGCCTCTTCTCGACGGTGGCCCACTGCTTCCTGCGCAGCCAGCCCACGGCGACGGTCGCCATGGCCGGTGGCAGCCCGCTGCGTCCCGCCAGTTCACCGAGGGGCAATCGGCCGCCCGCGGCAAGGAGCGCCTGCGCGGCGCGGCGTTCCGGCAGGCCCATGGCGCGAGACTCGAGCCCTTCCTGGGAGAGGCTGTGCAGGGTATGCCGCTCCTCGCGCAGGGCGACGAGGCCCTGCCGCTCGGGGGCCCCCGCGGCCTGCAGGGCCTCCGCCTCGCTCGCGAACGGGGTGGGCACGAGGCGCGCGACGGGCAACTCGCCGCCGTCGGGGGGGAGCGCCAGCAGCAGGCGCGTCTCGGCGGCGGAGAGGGCGGGGCCCATGGGTGCGCCGGCGACCGGGGCAGGGTCCTAAAAGGAAGCCGTCGCGCGCCCGTCCCGGCCATGAGGCAGCGAGACCCGCCGAGGTCGCTGTCCCTGTCGTGGGCGTCGGCCCCACCGGACCACCGATCCCACAGGTTCCACGGAACTTCGTCCGGTTCCCCGACCGTCAGGCGCTCCGCGTCCATTTCTTGAGCATCGACCATCCAACACCCCTGTGTGGTGGCGGCGTGCAGCACCAGAAGAATGCCTTGTGGTGCGCGGAGCGCACGGCCCCGGCCTTCACGCGGAGGTCGCGGAACGCGCGGAGACAACCGCTACGGAGTTTCCGCGTTCTCCGCGTTTCCGCGTGCAGTTCTCGGCAGGCACGGTTCGCCGCGCGCCCCCAGCCATCGCCCACGACAACAGGAACCCGAAACCGGGCTGGCCCCCCGCCGCCGCCGGACGGTGCCGGTCACCTGGAACTACTCGCTCCGACCGACCGATGGTTCGCTGGGAACGGTCATCCTGGCCCATCTGTGGAATCTGGGGTCGGGCCTGGGCGGAACTCCGAAGAGGTTGACCCCAAGCCGCCTTTGGACCCGGTGGTTGGCAGGATGCGCCTGAGACTACAGCCCGATCAGCTTGCCGCCGTAGACGCTGAAGAGCAGCACGAGGGCGATGGCCGCCACGAAGACGTAGACGCTGCGCTTGCGGGTGCGGAAGGCCTCCAGGGCCTTGCCTTGGCATTCGGGGGAGCACACGCGCCCATCGAGCGCCATGGCCTTTCCGCACACCTCGCAGTGCTTGTGCGCCGCGATCCCAGCCACGGGCCCGGCCAGAGGGATCACAGGGTCGGGGCTCACACGGCCACCTTGGCGCCCGTGATGTGCGTGCCGTGGAACGGCTTGCCTGTGACCGCCTTGGCGAGTTCCTGCAGCTGGTTGCCGTTGACGACGCAGGTGGGGACGGCGTTGCGGGCCAGGAGGACCGTGGCGGGGCCGTCGATGACCCCGGGCGCGCCGGCGGCGGTCCATTCGCGCTCGCCGATGACCTGCAGCAGCTCCTCGAACGTCATCTTGGGCAGGAACTTCGCGTCGCGGTGCTTGTTGGGGTCGCGCGTGTAGACGCCGTCGACGTTGGTGGCGTCCACGAAGCGGGCGCAGCGCCCCTCGACGGCCAGCTCCACCGCGACGTAGTCGGTGCTGTGGCCGGGCACGGTGCCGCCCATGACGATGATGGCGTGCTGCTCGGCGAAGCGGAGCGCCTGCGTCGTGGAGTGCGGCACCTCCAGGTTCACGTCGCCGCCCAGCTTCCGCAGGATGCAGGCCAGCGTCTGCGCGTTGAGGCGGGTGGCCTGGATGCCGATGCGGTCCAGGAGGTCCTCGGCGACACCCGAGAGGCGGGCGGCCGTGATGTACTTCCGCGCGGGGGCGCCGCCGCCCACGACGACGAAGAGCTGGCGGTCCCGGCTCCATTCCACCATGCGGGAGGCGATGTCCTGCAGGAAGGCAGGGTCCAGCTCCGCGGGGGCCAGGATGCTCCCGCCCAGGACGATGGCGACGCGTTCCATTCAGCGGCGGCACGGGGGGGACGGCTTTGAGGTTACCTTTGCATCGGCGTCGCGTGGGTGCTGGGCAGGGCCGTGGCGTTCCTTGACCCTCAAATACGGGTCCTTCCTGGGCGCGCACATGGCCGGCCCTCCCGCACCTCCGCAGTGGAGCGAGCGGCAGCGCTACGTCTTCAAGCGGACGCTGGAGGAGCTGTCCGAGTACCGTGGCACGGGCACATCGCTGGTCACGCTCTACGTCCCCCCCACCCGGCAGCTGTCGGACGTGACCGCCATGGTGCGCGACGAGGTCGGGCAGGCCTCCAACATCAAGTCCAAGTCCACGCAGGACGCCGTCACGGGCGCCCTCACCAGCATCCTGGCGCGCCTCAAGAACTACAAGTCGACGCCCCCCAACGGGCTGGCCATCTTCGTCGGCGACGTCAACATCGGCGCGAACAAGACGATGTTCGTGGCGCACCTCATCGAGCCGCCGGTGCCCATCGCCACGTACCAGTACCGCTGCGAGTCCACGTTCAACCTGGAGCCGCTCAAGGCGCTGGGGTCCGTGGAGGACGTGTACGGCCTCATCGTCATCGACCGCAAGGAATGCAGCATGGGCTTCCTGCGCGGCAAGGCCATCCAACCGGTCTTCAACCGCCAGTCCCAGGTGCCCAGCAAGCACGGCCGCGGCGGCCAGTCGGCGCAGCGCTTCGAGCGCCTCATCGAGATCGCGGCCCACGAGTGGTTCGTGTACTGCGCCGAGAAGGCCACCGAGATCTTCCTCAGCGCCGACGTGAAGGCCATCCTGCTGGCGGGCCCCGGCCCCACGAAGGAGTTCTTCGCGCGCGAGGAGTTCCTGCACCACGAGCTGCGCAAGAAGCTTCACCCCCAGTTCTTCGACGTCGGCTACACGGACGACGACCAGGGCCTCAAGGAGCTGGTCGAGGCGGCCGGCGGCGCCATCCAGGGCATCGCGATGCTCGACGACCGCAAGCTCATGCAGCGCTTCCTGCGCGAGATGGGCAAGCAGGACGGCGGGCTGGGCGCGTACGGCGAGACGGAGTGCCGCGCCTCCCTCGAGGCGGGCGCCGTCGACCACCTGCTGCTGTCGGAGAACCTCCGCAAGGTGCGGCTCACGTTCACGAACCGCCAAAGCGGCGAGGTCGTCGTCAAGACGGTGGGCACCATGCAGACGGAGGAGGCGGTGGCGGAGCAGAGCAAGAAGTGGGGCGGCAACCAGACGGAGGTCGGCCGACGCGACCTCGTCGAGGAGCTCAGCGACCTCGCGGAGCAATCGGGCGCCCAGGTGCACATCGTGAGCGGCGCCTCCGAGGAGGGCGGAATCCTCATGGGCACCTTCGGCGGGGTGGTCGCCTTGCTGCGCTACAAGATCCGCTGACACGTCTCCTGGGCGCTGCTGAGGCTCCAGGACCCAGGCACGCCCCATCGGTCCGCGCAAACCGCAGCCAGCCAAACACCTCTGTGGCGCCGACGCCTGCGTCCAGCACGACTTGTCGGGCACGGCCTGGGACCCGGCCTGGGACCCGGCCAGGTCCTGTGAAGCCTGTGGACTCCGTGTTCATTGGGAATGCGTCAGTTCACGGCGCATTCCATGGGACCGTCCGCGGCGACCTTGGGCTGAAGCACCCGGATGGCCACGCCGAGGCAGGTGCCGTCCGTGCCGGGGCTTGCGCCATATGGCTTGATGGATGTGCCAGCGTGCCGGCCACCATCGCACGCCTGGCCGACCTTGTACGTCTGGCCACCGCGCTCCAGCAGCAGCGTCGACCCTGACCCGTGCAGGCGGTCGCCGCGCACCATCGTGGCCGTGCCGGGCACCTGGTCGAGCCCGGCCAGGCAGTTGTCCCCCATGGCCCTGCCCAAGGGGGCCGCGAGGTCGGACCCGAAGAAGAGCGTGCGGGCGGAGCCGGACCACGCGGCAAGGCGGGCGAGGGCCGCGGGGGAGGCGTCGAAGTCGCCGTGCCCGCCCTCGACCAGGAGCAGGCCGGGGCGCAGGTCCGGCACCTCGGTCGCCAGGGCGTCGATGGCGGCCAGGGGTCCCGGCTGGGCGCGCGCCGCGGCGGCCACGAGGTCGAGACCCCAGTCGTGGCTGACGTCGGCCTCCGAGTAGTGGATGTTCGTGCGGCTGGAGCGCTCGTGCACGACGGCCACGACGGAGGTGGCGTTGGCGGGCCCGCCGTAGCGTTCCCGCGCCTGCCGGGTCTCGTCGAGGAGGCGGGTGCCCTGCTCGCGGGTGGGCTCGATGGCGGAGCCCTCGAAGAACTCGTTCCACGTCGCGATGGCGACCTGGGTGGGCGGGTGCCGCAGCGTGGAGTCCCAGGACATCTGGTAGAAGCTGCGGCCGTCGACCTGGGCGGGGATGGCGAAGCCGTCGCGCCGGTTCACGGTGTCGTCGTAGGAGGGCGCGATGCCGATCGTGCTGGTGCGGCCCCGCCCCGCGGCGAAGGCGGTGAGCCACGTGTTGCGGTCCTCCCACACCTCGAAGGTGGGGCCGAACGCCTCGCCCTTGTGGTTCCCCCACGTGAAGGAGGGGCTGTAGATGAACTGGCCATCGAAGACCTCGAGGTCGACGAGGTCCTTGACGGTGCCCGCGTCGAAGCCGGCGCGCTCGTTGTACGCCTCCCCGCTCACCAGGTACAGGGGCCCGAGGGAGGCCTCGAGGTCCATGCGCAGGGTGGTCCAGAAGCGCCGGTGCAGCTCGAGGTGCGCTTCACGCCAGGTGGAGGCCTCCGCGGTCTCGGAGAGGAAGAAGCCCGGGATGATGTCCAGGGGGTAGTGGCGCAGCAGGTCGGCCACCGTGGGCTGCAGGGCGGAGTCGTTGAAGCGGACCCGCAGGGCCTCGATGGGGTAGAGGTCGAGGGCGACGCGGGCGAGGGCCTGCCGGTCCTCGGGGTCGAAGCCCATGCCAGACACGTAGGAGTCGTAGAAGTACACCACGGGGCGGCCGTCCAGGCGCAGGGTCGCGGCGTCGTCCAGGACGGAGCGCAGGTCCAGCACGAACTCCTCGATGGCGGCGCGGGTGCCGTTGTCGAGGCGGTAGGCGGCGTAGGGCACCTTGCGCCCCTTCTCGTCGACGGGGTGGTGGACGGCCTGGTCGTAGACCTGGTTCAGCTCGATGAGGGGCGCCACCTGGAGCCCCACCTTGCCGGCCTCCTGCTGGAAGGTCTGGTAGCGCGCCAGCTCGCCGCGGTGGTAGCTCACGATGGCGGTGTCGATGCCGGCGTCCACCATCTGCCGGGCATGGTCGCGGGCGACACCGCGGTTGGTGGAGTAGTACCCGATGGAGGGGACCTGGCTCACGACGTCCCAGTTGCCGTACTGGATGGCGGGGTCGTGCGCGGGGTTCTGCCACCAGAGGTAGTAGAACGCGGCCACCTTGGGTTGCGTGTACGCAGGCTCGAAGCCGGGTCCCGTCGCGGCGGCAGGACCGAGGGCGGGGACGAGGCCGACCACCAGCAGGAGCGCGCACGCGGTGGCGATGGGGACGAAGTGGCGGCGCACGGGGCGGCCGGGGTCGCTGCGCAGCTCCACGGCGACAAGCCGGGCGCCGAGGATGCCGAGGCCGATGAGGGTGCCCGCGATGGTGAACTCCAGCAGGCCCTGCCAGAAACGCCAGAACCAGGGCGCGGCGTCGCGCAGGTGCTGGGCGACGACGTCGACGGGGTGGCCCAGCAGGGGCATGGCGACGTCCGGTGGGAGGAAGGTGAGGAAGTGGAAGCCGCCGAAGGCGACGACGACGGCGAACACGGCGGGCGTCCAGCGGGTGAGGAAGTGGCCGAAGCGGTCCAGCTGGTGCACCTGGTCGAGGATCAGGAGGGGGGCCACGACCATGACGAGGTACTGCTCGTTGAGGACGCGGTTCCACACGAGGACGGCGATGCCGGCCAGGAGGGTCAGCATGAGGCTCGTGCCGCGGGCGCGCAGGCGCGTGGCGGCCCACCCGACGAGGAGCAGGCTGCCGCACATCAGCACGAGGCTGGTAACGGAGATGACCTGGGGCGAAAGCAGGCGCAGCGGCCACAGCGTCCATGGGGTGACGCCCTGGGGGAGCCGGGCAAGGTGCATGCCGATGGATTGCTGCCAGAACCCGGCGGGCTGGCCGATGAGGAACGGGAGGACGATGGGGGCGGCGGTGAGGATGCCGGCGAGGGTGAAGCGGCCGAAGGCCTTCCAGCCGTGGCGGTCCAGCAGGAAGGGGATGATGGGCAGCAGGAGGAGGGCCGGGAAGGGCTTGATCAGGGCGGCGAGGGCGACGAGGGCGCCGGCCTTTCCCGGCTTGCCGTTGCGGTAGGCCAGGATGCCGCCCATGTAGAGGGCCATGAGGGCGGTGTCGGTCATGCCCCAGGCGCAGCCGACCATCAGGAGGAAGGGGTTGAACAGGAAGCGGCGCTCGACCTTGCGGACCTCCTCGGGGGTGCTGCCCAGGCGGCGGGTCCAGCCGGCGGCGACGGCGGCCAGGGAGAGGGTGGCGAGGACCAGGGGGAGCTTCAGCAGGATGCGAAGGAGGGCGTTGACGAGGAAGGCCTGCCCGGCGGGGACGGTGCCGGCCACGGAGGTGCCGTCCAGGTGGAGGAGGATCGCGGGGGCGTAGCTCAGGGCCATCGCCAGCAGCGGCAGCGGCGGGTACGCGTACCATTGCGTCTCCGTGTCCGTGGGGTTGAGGAAGGCGTAGAAGGGCTTGTGCTGCGCCACCGTGTACGGGCTGTGGCCCTCCCAGAACTGGCGGACGACCGTCTGGAACACGAAGCCGTCCCAGTCATGCTGGAAGATGGCGGCCAGCAGGAGGCCCAGGAGGAGGGCCATGAGGTAGTCGCGGCGCCACCACGCGGGGCGGCCGCGCGGCGCAGGGGGCTGGGTGGGACTGGACCCTGGGCCGGGCAACGGGAAAACGACAAGCCCCCGTGGTTTGAACGTTGTGGGGTCGGCGGCGGGAGCGCACCTCGCGGCCCGGGCTTTTTTCGGCAGGTCGGGAGCGTCACGTCGTCGAAACGAGGCCGGTCAGCCGGGGCAGCCGGCACGGGAGGCAGGCAGGATGCCAGGGGCCGCACACCTGGACCGTCGCGCGACGGGTCAGGCGGAGGGCTTGCGCAGGATGGCCGTGTAGTGGATGCTCATCGACCCCATCGTGCGCTCCAGGAAGCGCTCGGCCGGCCGCAGCAGGGGCAGGCTCCAGCGGGGCGCGAAATCGGGGATGAACGTGTAGCACTGGACCGACTCCACGGGCAGCGGCGAGGCGGCGGCCAGCTCACGGGGCAGGAGGAACTCCTCGTCGCCGCGGTCGATGCGCCGGGTGCGCGGGAACACATGCCGCATGTAGAACCGGAACAGGGGGTTGCGCGTGTTGATCTCGAAGACCAGCAGCGGCGCCCCCGGACGCAGGACGCGGGCGGCCTCCGCCAACGCCAACTCCTGCTCGCCTCGCTTGAGGTGGTGCACCATGTTGATGGCGTACGCGAAGTCGAACGTGCCATCGGGGAAGGGCAGGTGCTGCGCGTCCGCCGCCGCCAGGCGGTCCCGTGTGGGGGCGTGCCGGAGGGCAGGCGGCGAGGCGTCCACCCCGACCACGGTGCAACCCAGGGCTTGCGCCACGGCGTCCGCGTACAGCCCCACGCCGCAGCCGACGTCGAGGCCCAGGGTGGGGTGCGCCGGCCCGAGGGCGCCCCGGATCTGCTGCACCTTGCGGCCAAGGTAGTGCGCGACGAGGTGCGAGGGGATCTCGCCGGCGTACTCGTCGGCCAGGTGGTCGAAGTGGCCAAGCCGCAGGCCGGGCCCGCGCCGGAGGCCCACCACGACGCCGCCAACGGCACGCACCTTGCCGTACGCCTTGCCGGCCCCTGGGGTGCCCTCGAAGTAGGGTCGCAGCCGGCGGGCCACATGGCGCGGCCTGCGCGCGGCGCGCACCTCCAGGCGGCCGCCGGGCAGCAGCAGCCCCTGCAGGCGGCGCAGGTTCGCGTCCGAGAGGTCCTCGAGGTCTTCCAGCACCAGCAACGGCGTCTGCCCCGCCGCAGGGACCGGCGCTTGCGGTGAAACCTGCATCGGCGGGGACGGGGACGCGACCGGGGCGGCCCGCGGAAGGTCCGTCATGCCAGGGCCTCGACCCAGGCCCATGCCCGCTGCGGCAGGTGCGCCAGGACGAGAAGGACCACGAGGAGCCACAGAGCCGCGTTCAGGAGGGTGGCTCGGTCCCGCAGGATCAGCTCCGCCTCGTCCCCGAGGTCGCGCCTCTGCGCAAGCCAGGAGTGGCGGAAGATGCCGTAGAAGGCGAAGGGGAGCGTGAACATCATCCAGCGGGTGGCGCCGAAGAACGTGTAGAGCGTGTACGACGCCAGCAGGAGCGTGGCGCTGGTGGTCATGGCCTGCTGGACGAAGGCGGGCGAGTAGTCAGCGAGGGCAGGACGCGTTGCGGCAGGGGCGCCGGATTCGAGCAGCAGCTCGTGGCTGCGCTTGGCCAGGGCAAGGTAGAGGGCCAGCAGGAACGTGCACACGATGAGCCACTCCGTGGGAGGTCCCACCTCGAGGGCCGTGGTGCCCGCAAGGGCGCGCAGGACGAATCCCCCCGCGACGGCGAGGGCATCCCACAGCAGGACGTGCTTGAGGCCGCCATTGTAGAGCGCCTGCAGCAAGAGATAAAGGACCCCCATGAGGAACGTCGCCGGGTTCAGGACGGCCAGCAGGGCAAGGCCGGCCAGCGCCAGCGCGACCGCCACCGCGACGGCGGCACCCGGGGCGACGGCTCCCGCGGCCACGGGCCGGTGCCGCTTGACGGGGTGGGCGCGGTCGCGCGGGGCATCCATGAAGTCGTTGACGGCGTAGGCAGCACTTGCCAGCAGGCAGAACGCCAGGAAGGCAAGGCCCGCGCGCGGCCAAAGGTGGAGGTTCGCGGTGTTGCCCGAGAAGACCAACGGCACCAGCACGAGGACGTTCTTGTACCACTGGCGCGGACGCAGCAGGGCCAGCAGCGGGGGCAGCCTGCCAGGTTCGCGCACGGGCGGCCACTGGCGCATGGTTTGAAGGGGCTTCGGTCGCAGGTGAAAGGCCCGCCCAAGCGAATGGAAAGAAGGAGGAGGCGGTTTTGCTACCTTCAGCTGCAGTCGCCAGCGATGTTAACCGGGCAACTTTGGCCGTTCGTGCAATATCCCCCAATGTTCACGTAACAGGAAGCACCGTCCCAGCATTGAGCACCAATGTTGACCAAACAGCGTCCGCCGTCTGAGCAAATTCCAATGTTGACTAGACAGTTGCCACCGCTGCAGCTAGTGGGAGGGGGCAACGCATTGACCGTGCAGTTCCCGTTAGGGCAAGATCCAGCATTCACTGTGCAGTCGGCCGCGGCGCTGGGGGCGAAGATGACGCCGACTGCGCCAAGCGCCAACGCGACCGCGTATAAACTCAGAGATCCGCTGATGCCAGCAGCAATACCCTTACTCATGGTTTCTTTCATTTTTTCGACCAACCGGTGCAATAGCACCAAGCTGCGCAACTGGAGCGGTCGAATAAAAGCTTGCCCATACAAAGAGGGTAAGGCTGGTGTTTCACACGAGGCCGGTGCATGGCGCCAGGGATTGAGGGACGGCAAAAAAATGGAAAGAAAGGAAAAGGCACCGCGCGCGGCTCAGCAAACCAAGCCAATGCCCAGAACGCCGGCCTTGCAGAGGTTGCCGGTTTCCGAGTCATAGCAGGCGAACAAGCAGACGCACAAGGCGCCTACCACACATTCGCCAAAGCCGTTGGGAGCAGTCGGCCCAGCGCAGCTAACTCCAGTTTGCGTGTCGCGCGCGAGCCCGGCGCTAGCAGGGCATCCGCTGTCACATCCGTACCAGGGATCGGCACCGGTGACGCAGACGCAAGCCGTGTCGCCGGTGACGCACACCTCAACATTTTGGGCAGACGCGGCGGGGGCGACGAGCATGACGCACGAAAGAGCGCCAGCCAAGACTACACTTGCCATCAAGTTCCTTTTCGTCATTTTGGGTTCCTTGGCCTTGGGCCATGCCCGCATGCATCACGCTATATATGTGCTTGAGGCGCAGGGGTAGAAAAATGGGAGAAGGGGGAAGATGGATGCGCCTCAAATCACGCAGGTGGAGCCGCGATCGCTGCCATCGCCACCATACGTGTGCGTGCCAACGCAACGCCCATAGGGCGTGGAGAGCACGCCAACGCACGTGATCTCGTAGACGAATTCAACGTTGCTACAAACGCCGATGGTGTTACCGGTTGACACTGAAACGTAGCACCACTCATAGCCGGCAGCGTGGCCAACGCCCACCGAGCCGGCAGTGCAACCATCTAGAACGCCATAGCAGTTTGCACCCGCAGCGACACCCGTGCAGGAAGCGGAAGCCGGAGACGAAACGAAGAGGAGCGAGGCCACCAATGCGGCCGCGAGCAGGGCGATAGTTGTCTTGTTTGTCATGTTGATTCCAGGCCCAGGAGGCCAAAACGCGACCGTGGGAGGGGAGTAGGGGAGTATAAGTGTTGCGCCCACGCAAAAACCCCCGTTCAGAACACCGAATCACCAGCGGCCAGGCGTGCGGCATAGTTGGCCTCGAGCTGGGCGCGCCTTGGGGGGCAATGCGGGGTGTCGACGATGACGTACTCCGCGTTCTCGTAGACCTGGCAATCATGGTACGTGTCCTGGATGGCGTGGTTCAGCGGCGTGTCGCCCTTCTTGACCACCATGGCCGTTGACCATTCCATTGCCCTACTCCATTCGGCTAGGTCGGTGCTGGCTCCCGTGAAGCCGTACCGGACAGAGGACGCGACCTGCGAGAACGGCGTGAACACGAAGAACCAGTCCACGTCGACCAGGGTCAGGCGTTGCCGCTGCGAGGCATCGAGGTGGTCCACGGCCGCTGGCAACGCGAGATCCCGGGTGTGCTGGTATGCAATGGCCTGCGCCAGGTTCCATTCAGAATCCCCGGACAAGGGCATCACGGCTTCCCCTTTCCAAGCCGCAGAGCTGGGCACGACGACCTGGACTAGGACGAGTGCGCCAAGGACGGCGGCAACGGCCCGGGGTGCCCAGGTCCGAGCAGTTCTGGGCTTGATGGAGCTGCGTGCGGTGTGGTCGATCCAGGTATCCAGGGCGCAGGCCGCACCAAGGACGGAAAGGAAGGCCGGAAGCAGGACCCACCAGATCTGGACCGCATGGCCGGTGGCGTAGTACAGCACGTAGAAAACGGGGAAAACCAGGGCCAGGCCTGCCATCTCGCGCGACCGCGGCCAGCGCAGCCCCAGCAGGATCAGGGGAAGCAACCAGCTCAGGTAGAGCATGTGGTCCACCATGGTGAGGAAGAGGGATGGGTCGGGATGGCCGGGGAAAGGGGCCCCCATCAGGATGGAGAGGAACAGCATGGCAGGCGAGAGGGCCAAGGCCACGACGTAGGCCGTCTGCTTGCGCGTCAGGGTCAGCGGCCAAAGGGAGGATTCCTTGGCGCGCATGCTCCGCGAGAGGTCCAGGAAAAGCAGGAAGGGCAAGGCGAAGAGCGCCACCTCCTCGACCCATGCAGCCGCCACGAAGCCGATGGCGGCCAGGACGAACCTGCCCCGCACGTGCGCCCAGAGCGCAAGGCCAAGGGCCACGATCCCCAAAGCATCATGGAAGACGACGACACCGAAGGTCACGAAGATGGGGTTGAACGCGAAGGGAATGCCCGCACCCACCGCAAGCCAACGTCGAACCTTCAAGGACCGCAGGATGCCGAACATGATGCTCGGCGCCAGCGACGTGAGCAGGAGGTGATTGAGCCGCCACGCCTCGAAGGAGATGTGCGAGCCGATGGCCAAGGGAAGATGGGTGAGTGGGCGGTACCAGAACAGCGGCCCCAGCGTCGCTCCGTCGGCGGAGTCGAGGTAGTGAATGTTTGAGATCATGCCGCCGAAGGTTCGGCCTGCCAGGAAGGCGTGCCCCTCATCGCCGTACAGGGCACTGTGCCAGATGGGTAGCCTGGCGAGGACCGCGGCCACGTAGAGGCCCAAGAAGATGGCTATGTCGATGCGCCGGGCGCGCCACCAGCCCTCGTCCACGACGCGGCCAGATTCCATCCCACAAAATCCCTGCCGGTCGCCGCTCTTGCTTTCCAGATGCTTCCATCCCGTCGGATGCAAGCAGGCCAGCGACAGACTCAAGCCCGAGCCGAAGGTCGCGGCCGCATGGCGGCGCTCCCTCCGGCCCCGGCATGGCGCCGACTCGATTGGGCGTCCTGCACCGCCCTGTTCGCGGCCGCGCTCGCCCTGCGCTGGCCTTTCCTGGACGCTGTAGCCTATGGGGACGAGGCCATGCACTACTACATGGCGTCCCACCTCCTTCAAGGGCCGTCGAACCTTTCCGATGTGTTCGGAATCCTTTGGTTCCATCCCTCCTGGATCGTGTTCCAGCGGCCGTTCTACTACCTATTGTTCCATCCTGCCGCCATGGCGTCGTTCCACGCCTTCCGGGTGCAGAACGCCATACTCGGGTCCCTGCTGCCAGTCGTGTCCTACGGCCTGCTGCGCACCTTCGGGGTGCGCCGCCCCTTCGCGATCGCCGCAGGGCTCGCTGCCGCTAGTTTCCCCCTCCTCGTCGTATGGGGGACTTTCGGCCTCATGGACACCGCGATGACCGTCTTCCTCCTTGCGGGGCTTTGGGCCCGCTCGGCGCGGCGTCCGATCCTATCCGCGGTGCTCTTGCTGGCCGCGACTTGGTCTAAAGAGACGGCGTATGTGGCCGTCGTCGCCTTGTTCACCGTCACGCAGCTGCGCACCTGGTGGCGGAAGGACTCTCCAGTGTGGCCATTGCGGTTCGACGCCGCCCAGTCTGCCTTGGCGGTCGTGATGCTGGTCGGCCTTGTTCCGGTCCTGCTCTCGTCCACCCTGGGCTTGCGCACGCCGGGCGCCCCCGCTAGCGGGTACGCCTTTCGCCTGATCGAGAGCCTGTTCGGTGCGAGCCTCCTGGTCCCCGTCCTCTTCCTGGGCCTCCGGTGGCCGGCCAGCCGTACGCTTGCGACTTGGGCGCTTGCGGCCGGTGGTTTCCTGCTGGCTTTGCACGTCGTCCTTCACCGCGCCGTCGAGGTCTGGTACAATGTGCCGGCCGTGGCACTTGGGTTCGTCGGGGTCGCCGCCACGGTCGATGCGGCATGGACCGCCTCGGCGCACCGCCGTTGGGTGCCAAGCGCCCTGGCGGTGTTCGTTGGTTTGGTGGTGGTTGGCGCGGTGCTTGTGCCAGGGTCGGCGGCCAAGGACGCAATCCTCCACCCCTTCGAGCATATCCCGTCAGGGTCGTGGTCCGAGACTTTGGCGTACGAGAAAGGTCGTGACAGGGACCTCACGGAGGCCCAGGTCTGGGTCGACGCACGCCATCCCACCACCTTGCTGGCCTTCGACGTGGAATACCCGCACGTGCTGCACCCCTTCGTCGAGGGGCAGCCCCGCGTCGTCCTTGTCTCCAGCCAATTGTTCGACCTTCTTCCATATCCATTGCATACAGTCGCCACGGCGATGGCGCAACCAGGGACCCTCACGTTGCTGCAGGTCCGTGACTGGACGTTGAACCACGGCGTGCAAGAGGTCTACTCGTCCTGCGTGGTCGAGCGGAACCCCGGGTACATCCTCTTCGATGGGTCATCCTGTGGCGACCGGGGCACGGAGCTGGAAGCCAGGGTACCCTATCCTCAACCGTCAACCTAGCCGCAGATAGCTCTCGATCGTCGGGTGCGCGGGGTCCGTCTCGAAGTAGAGCACGCGCCATCCGTCGGGCAAGCGGGCCTCGTGGACCTTGACCTCGGGCCTCAGCATGCGCTGCCCGCCATTCTCGCCTACCAGCTGGAAATCGAAGACCA
This sequence comes from Thermoplasmatota archaeon, assembly GCA_035526765.1. GTDB lineage: Archaea > Thermoplasmatota > E2 > JACPAO01 > JAHFTW01 > JAHFTW01. The sequence goes on from DATLBS010000028.1 coordinate 100,836, forward strand.
AGATGCGGTGGATGTTCGCAGGGACGGTGTGGTTGAGAGACATCGCGCCGGGCAAGTATGCGCTGTAGTAGGGCACGTCGTCCGCATGATTGCGAGTCTCCAGCATGTGGGGGCGGCCGTCGTCACCGCGGTCCGGGCGGATATCCAGAGGACTCCAGACGATGTGCTCAGGAAAGTACCACTTCACATGCGCCCATGAGAACGAGGTGAGGATCGCCGTGTCGTTCGGGCGGAAGGCCGCCTCCGCGCCCTGCCATTGCCTCGCCCACTGGTCATGTTCGTGGACTTCGGGCTCAAGCAAGGCAGGTGCAGCCATCACGAGGGACGGGATGGGGACGCACAGCAGCAGGACGGCCACCATGGTTGCGTTTGTCCCTCGGCCCCACGCGCGCGCAGTCGCATCAACCACGAGGGCCCCCAGCATGTACGCGCCCGGGAGGAAGACCAGCGTGTACCCGATGGGGCCGTGCCCGTTCCCATCATAGATGAAGACGTAGAACGCCAGGCAGGGAAGCAGCCACGCGGCCATGAAGACTCCGAGACGAGGAGGCAACAGACGCGTCGCATGCCCCCGCCACCGCGCCAGGGCCCACGCGATGAGGCAAGTCGCGGCCAAAATCCCGGCTGCCGCGTCGAAATGCAGGAAATACAGGAGTCGGTCCCAGTGCTCTTGCAACGCCGCAAGGCCACCCTTGAAGACCGTGTTCGCGAGGACGACGACGCCTGTCTGCAAGCCGGTCGCCTGCCGGAACCGGGTCAACCCGCCCGAATACAGGACCATGGGGACTGCCCAGCACAGCGTGAGTGGCACGAAGGCGGCGAGGAACTCCCGCAGGCGCCGGCCCCGCAACGGCCACGTCGGGGCACCCATCAAGAGCGCGACGAGGAGCAATGGGCCCAGGAACAGGAGGGCAGATTGGCGCACGCCGATGGCCAGCGAGAACAAGCCGCCCAGGGCAAGCGCCATGTGCGTGTCGGGGCGGTTGGTGAAGGTCCAGGCGGCCCAGGCGATTGCGACGGAGAGCAAGGCGTCCGCGGCGTAGCTCGTGGCGATGACGCCGTTGAACAGGAACGCCGGCGAGAAGGCGAAGGCAGCGCAGGCGGCTGCAGCGACCCATGGCAGGAGCCAGACGCGAAGGAACCCGTACAGGACCAGGACGGTCCCCACCGAGAACAACACGCTCAGCAGCACCAGGGCGGTGTTCACATCAGGGACCAGCCAATGGGACACCTCCCCCAGCGCCACGTAGACGGGGTAGCCTGGGGCATGCGGCTGCAGGGCGAAGACATCGTAATGCTCCATGCCCAAGGCGAACAGGATGCTGTCGGTGGTGGTGAGGACATGGGCCCGCTGCATCCACCGCGTGGCCACCACCAAGGCGACGAGGCCGGCGACAAGCCAGCCATCGAGGCGGACCCGCCACAGGGGGGAAGGCCGGGCCCAACGGTCTGCCTCCTCCTGCACGCCGCAGGCAAGGAGCACCCACGGATGACCTCGCTGGTCCCCATCCCAAAGCCGCACCCACAAAGCGCATTAGGCCGGGGCCGGGTCGCGCCGCGTGCCTGAGCCCGCGGAGGCGCCCACCGCCGACCTGGCCAGCGACCTCATGAAGGACCGCCCCGTGCCGCGGCTGGGGCCCACCGGCCCCCGATCCTACGTGCCGGCGCTGCAGGCGCTGCGTGGGCTGGCCGCCTTGTGGGTGGTGGTCTACCACCTGAGCCTCATGCTGGCGGGCGAAGGCGTGGCACGCCTGGGCGTCAGCGGCATCCGCGTCGGCTGGCTCGGAGTGGACCTCTTCTTCGTCCTCTCGGCCTACCTGCTGGGTCAACCCTTCCTGGACGGTCGCGCCCAACGCTACGGCAGGTTCCTGCTGGACCGGTTCCTCCGGATCGCTCCGGCCTACTACGTCGCGGGGATCCTCGCAGTCGTGGTCCTCATGACGCTCCAGCCGAAGGCGTGGCACCCCATGGAGGCCCTGGCGTCGCTGGTCTTCGCAAGCAACACGACGGGGGAGACGCTCTTCGGGGTCAACCCCGTGTTCTGGAGCCTCGCCGTCGAGATGCAGTTCTACGTCCTGCTGCCCCTGCTGGCCCTCCTGTTCAAGGGGGACCGCTGGCCCTGGGGCCTGGCCCTCTGCGTGGCGACGTCCCTGCTGTTCCGCGGCCTGACCTTCGTCTACGGCGGGGAGGGGGGCCTGATCGCGGGGACGTTCTGGCTTCCTGCGTTCCTGGGGCACTTCGGCCTTGGGCTGGCTGCCGCGCGCCTGCGGTTCGTGCGGACCCCCTTCCTGGCCGCCGGGGCGGGGTTCCTGCTCATCGGCTTGCCCGTGGCGACCTGGATCCCGGCCACCAGCTTTGGGTACGGTTTCGAGTCCCTCCCGGGCCAGGTCCTCGTGCGGCCCCTGGCGGGAGCGGGCTTCGCGCTCCTGATCCTGGCCGCCGCCACCCCAGGCAAGGTCCGTCGCGCCCTCGAGGTGGCCCCCCTCAAGGTCCTCGGGGACCTCAGCTACAGCCTCTACCTCGTGCACCTGCCCATCCACACCATCGTCGCCTGGGTCGTGGACATGCACGCGGACCGCGCGCTCTTCGTCATGCTTGCCATCGCGGCCGACCTCATCTACGCCGCCACGCTGTACGGCCTCGTCGAGCTGCCGGGCGAACGTTGGCGCCACCGCCGCAAGGCAAAGGCACGCGCGCTTGCCGGCCTGGCCGGACCCGGCTGAGGGCCCCGAGGCAAACCCCCAAGCCGTGCGGGCCATTGCGGCGTCCATGCAAGCCAAGGAGCTCGGCCACGTCGTCTTCTACGTCCGCGACCTGCAGGCCTCCCTGCGGTTCTGGCGCGACCTTCTGGGCTTCAAGCCTGTGGGTGACGCTTTTGGGGGCAAGGCGGCTGCGCTCTCCTCGGGCCGCACGCACCATGAACTCCTCCTCATCGAGGTCGGCGACCTGCCGGGCCCCGCTCCTCGCCGCCGCGGACTGTACCACGTCGGCGTGAAGGTAGGCGACTCGAAGGAGGAACTGCGCGAGGCGGTCAAGGAACTGCAGGCGGCCGGCGTCCGCATCGAGGGGACGTCGGACCACACGGTGAGCTGGAGCCTGTACGTGCGGGACCCCGACGGCAACGAGGTGGAGGTCTTCTGCGACAACCCCGCCATCGACTGGAAGGCCAATCCCGCCGCGGTGCTGGCGCCGATCAAGGCCTTGCAGTTGTGGGCTTAGCGCTCGACTCCCGGCGAACCACGCTGGGCGGTTTGTATCCGTTGGTAGGGGGTTCATGGCATTGTGAGCCACGGATGCGGCATAGCGTCGAAGGGGGGTGGGGGAAAAGGGAAGAGGAAAGGCCATGAGAGTCAAGTGCAGGCCCAAGGCCGCCTGACCCGCGGCTGAGCCTTAGTAAGGGCAATCGATTAAGTGCAGAGGCCGCGCCCGGCAACTCGAACCGTGCAGGTGTGGCCTGGACTGGTGTCGCAACCCGTTTCGAGCAGAGCATTATTGCACTCCCCGGAGGACGACACCCAGCAAACGGCGGGATTGAGCCCGGCCCAGACCACGCAGGTTGACCCCCATGCGTAGTCACACCCGGTATCCACTTTTCCTCCGCACGGGGCTGCCGAAGCAGGAGTGGAAATGGCCAATAAACCGCAAACTAGCAGGCCAACCGCAACAAACGTCTTGATCAATAGATTCCGGTTCAAATCTTCGTCTCCGGTGCCATCGGGCACCAGTTGGCGACTTTTGATGCTGATTTAACTTTGGCGGCGAAAGGCGGAATAGCCACGTGGTAACGAGACACAGGCCAGAACTCTACGCCGTAACCACGTTCTCGAGGCTGCGCACCGTGACCGTCTTGACGCCCTTCACGCGCTGCAGCAGGGGGATGAGGTGGCCGGGCACCGGCTTCTCGGTCACGACGAAGAGAAGGGGGTCCTCCGTGAAGTCGGGGTCCTCCACGATGGCCTGGCGGATGCTGATGCCGGCCTGGGAGATGAGGAGGGCGACCTCGGACAGGATGCCGGTCTGGTGGGGGTCCACGACGGTGACCTGCAGGACCCCGCAGCCGAGCGCGGGGGCGACCTCCTTGAGGTGCAGGGTCGGAGCGAAGCGGGTGAAGACCTGGCGCAGTTGCGGGTTCTGCGAGATGGTGTCGACGGTGCTGCGGACGATGCGGCGGTCCACGTCGGCGGCGCGGCCGATGGCGGTGTCGGCGATCTCGATGGTGCCGGCGAACACCTTGCCGTCCTGGATGCGCAACCCGTTCTGGATCATGAGGCGGACCACACGTTCCTGCGCCGGGTAACGGCGGAAGTGTTCGATGAGGACCTGCCACATGCCGTGTGCCAGGCAAGGCAGCGATTTGACGGTTTGCATATCTGGCGAGTGGGCCGCTTTCCTGGCCAATAGGGGATAAATATGGTCTCCAAGTGGGCACCGTGTTGGCAGCCAACCCGATCCGACTGCGCCGCATCGCCCGCGCCGACGGCACGTGCCTCATGGTCCCGCTCGACCACGGCATCTCCATGGGCCCCGCACAGGGGCTGGCCGACCCCCGCCTCCCCCTTGCCATCGCCGCCAAAGGGGGGGCGACCTGCGTCACCCTCCACAAGGGCCTCGTCCCCCTCGCAGCCCCCTTCGCGGACCGCCTCGGCATCCTGCTCCACCTGTCCGCCAGCACCGATGGCTCCCACGACCCGCACGACAAGCGCCTCGTGGCCACCGTCCAGGAAGCCGCCCGGATGGGCTGCGACGGCGTCTCCATCCACGTCAACGTCGGCTCGCTCACGGAAGCGTGCCAACTGGAGGACGCCGGCAAGGTCTCGACCGCCTGCAACGAGCTCGGCATGCCCCTGGTCGCCATGATGTACCCCCGGGGACCCGGCGTCAAGGACCCATTCGACCCCGCCCTCGTGGCCCACGCAGCACGCCTCGGCGCCGAACTGGGCGCGGACCTCGTCAAGGTCCCCTACTCGGGCCCAGGGTTCCGCGACGCAGTGCAGGGATGCCCGGTCCCCGTCCTGGTCGCCGGCGGCCCCCGACGCGACTCCTTCGGTGCCCTCGTGGCCGACCTGCGCGAGGCCCGCCACGCGGGCGCCAAGGGCCTCAGCGTGGGACGCAACGTCTTCCAGCAAGCAGACCCCGCCCAGGCCCTGGCGGACCTCGTCGCCCTCTTCGCCGACCCTGCACGCCCCCCGCCGCTGCGCCCCATGCCATGACCGACTCCCCTCACGCCCGCATCCCCCTCTGGGTCGACCTGCGCCACGTCCCCCGCAACAAGCGCCTGGGCTACCTGGGCGCCGCGCGCGAAGCGAAGGCGGAGGGCATCCTGCTGGAGCGTGGCGACGAGCATGTCAAGAAGGAGGGTGTCGAGGCCGTCGCCGTCGACGCAAAAGGCACGCTGCGAAGGGGCCCGCGCACCGTGGGCCGCATCGTCCGCGTCACCGATGCCGCAAGCCAGCGCAGCGCCGCGCGCGGCAAGGGCCTCGTCGTCGTGGAGGCCCCCGACTGGCGCGTCATCCCGCTGGAGAACCTCATCGCCGCCCGCCGCGACCGCCCAGGCACGCTGTACGCGCACGCCGCGACCCCGCAGCAGGCCCGCCTCTTCGCGGACACCCTGGAGACCGGCGTGCATGGCATCGTGCTGGCTCCCGTCCACATCGGCGACATCGCGGACACCGACCGTTTGCTCCGCGGAGCCTTCCCCCGCCGCCTACCTAGCAGGGATCCAGGGGATTCGGGGGAACCGGATGTCGCGATCACTGTTTCGGCGGGGGGGTCCGCGGGCTCCCCCATGGAACTCGTTGAAGCCCGCATCACCCGCATCGAGGACGCGGGGCCCGGCGACCGTGTCTGCATCGACTGCACCGGATCGTTCCAGGATGGCGAGGGGCTCCTCGTCGGCTCCACGGCCCGTAGCTTCGCCCTCGTCCACGCCGAGACGAAGGCTTCGGACCTCATCGCCCCCCGGCCCTTCCGCGTGAATGCCGGCGCCCTGCACAGCTACGTCCTGGGGCCGCAGGGCCGCACCCACTACCTGAGCGAGGTCGCCGCAGGGATGCGCGCCCTGGCCGTGTCCCCCCGGGGCCAGCGGGAACTCACCATCGGACGCGCCAAGGTCGAGACCCGCCCGCACACCATGCTGCACTGGGACTCGCCCGCCGGCCCCGCCAGCGTCGTCCTCCAGACCGCCGAGACCGTCCGCCTCGCCACACCCACAGGCCCGCGCGCCATCACCGAGCTGGCCATCGGCGACACCCTCCTCGTCCACCACGAGGAAGCCGGGCGCCACACCGGCCTGCCCGTCGACGGCAGACTGGAGGAACGCTGATGACGCACGGACACGCGGCGCCTGCGGAAACCCAGGCGGTCGCCCCGACGACCTCCCCGACGACCTCCCCGACGACCTCCCCGACGGCCACCCTGGACAAGCACCTCGTCGTCGCCTCCCTCATGGCCCCCACGGCCGCCGCCGTGGCCGCCGAACTCCGGCAGCTCACAGAGGAAGTGGACGTCGCCGAGATCCGCCTCGACGGGGTGTGGAAAGAAGTCCCCACGGAAGACGCCGCAACGGAGGACCTGCTGACGATCCTCGACGCCGCCACCGTCCCCCTCCTGGCCACGCTTCGCCCCACCCGTCAAGGCGGGCGCTTCCACGGCCCTGAACCCGTTCGCCTGGGCCTCCTGTCCGCCGCGGCGCAGGCCGGCTTCAAGGTCCTCGACGTGGAACTCGATTCCGTGGTCCCCGGCCTCGTGGCCGAACTGCGCAAGACAGGCGCCCAGCTGGTCGTCAGCCACCACATGGGGGAGACCCCTTGCCGCAGCGACGGCCTCGACCCCCTCCAGGCGATGCAGGACGCGGGGGCCCACATCGACAAGCTGGCCTTCGAGGCAGGCTCCTTCCCCGACGCCCTGCGCGCCCTCGAACTCACCCGCGGCCACGCCCTGCGCGGCGGCCACCCCTCCGTCTCGACGATGGGCTACGGCGGCGGCCCCCTGCGCGCCCTTCTGGCCCTGGCGGGGAACCAGGCCACGTACGGGCACAGCCCCGGCCTCGAGCCCGCGGCCCCCGGCCAGCCCGACCTGTCGGAGGTCCTGCGCATCTGGCGCCACTGGGGACTCCGGCCCGCCGACCTCCATGGCCCCCCACGGCCCTGGCTGGCCGTCCTGGGCAACCCCGCGATGCACAGCCTCAGCCCCCGCCTCCACAACGCCGCCCTGCGCGCCGCGGGGCGGACCGAGCGCTTCGGGTCCCTTGACGTGCCCGGCAGCCCCGGCGCCCTCCGGCTCCTCTTCCACGCGGCCCCGCGCCTCGGCATGGTGGGCGCTTCCATCACGCATCCGCACAAGGCCGACGCCGCCCGCATCGCCGACTGCGATCCCGTCGCCAAGGCGGTCGGGGCCGCCAACTGCGTCCGCTTCGGCCCCGAAGGTGCTGCCGCCACCAACACCGACGCCACCGCCCTGCAGCGCCTCCTTCGCCCGCACGTGCGCGCCGGCGCCGTTGCGGGTGTCCTTGGGGCGGGAGGCGCCGCCCGCGCCGCCGCCTGGGCCCTGCACGGGCTCGGCGCGCAAGTGCATGTCGTCGGGCGCGACGCCACCCGCGCGCAGGCTGCCGCGGGGCCCGGCCACGCGGTGGCCTGGGAAGCCCGCGCACGCCTGCGACCCAGCGTGTGGGTGCAGGCGACGACGCTGGGCCTGCACGGAGAACCCAGCCCGTTGGCGGACGTGGACCTGGAAGGCGCCCTCGTCGTCGAGCTGAACTACGCGCAGGGCGCGACCGCGCTCCAGCGGCAGGCGGCACAGGCCGGCTGCGCAGTCATCGAGGGTCGCATGGTGCTCCTGGAGCAGGCCCTGGACGCGTACCGCTTCTGGTTCGGCAGCGAACCCGACCGCGGCGCCATGGAGGCCCAGGCATGAACCAGTTCGGCCGCCACTTCCGCCTCAGCCTCTTCGGCGAATCGCACGGGCCCGGTGTGGGGGTCGTCCTCGACGGCGTGCCGCCGGGACGCCCTCTTGATGTCGCCGCGATGCAGGCGGACCTCGACCGCCGCCGCCCCGGCGCCTCGTCCCTGACCAGCCAGCGCCAGGAGCCCGACGTCCCTCGCATCCTGTCCGGCGTCCACGGCGGCCGCACCACGGGCGCCCCGCTGTGCGTCTGGATCGAGAACCGCGACGCCGACAGCCGGCCCTACGAGTCAACGGCTCGCGTGCCCCGCCCAGGCCACGCCGACTGGGTGGACCACGCCTGGTCGCAAGGGTTCTCCGACCCCCGCGGCGGCGGCCACGCATCCGGCCGCCTGACCGCCCCCCTGGTCGCGGCCGGCGCCGTCGCCCGCCTCCTCCTCCCCGGCATCCAGGTCGCTGCGCACCTCCACCAGGTCCGCGACATCGCTGGCCCCCCCAACGCCCTCTGCGCCGCCGACATGGCCGCTGGCGCCTCCAGGTCGCGGCTGGCCACGGCGCACGGCGGCCTCGAGGACAGCTTCGTGGCCGCCATCGAGGAGGCCCGGCGCGGCCAGGACTCCGTGGGCGGCGTCGTGGAGTTCGTCGCGGAGGGCGTGCCCCTGGGCCTGGGTGACCCCTTCTTCGACGCCGTCGAGTCCACGCTGGCGCACCTCCTTTTCGCGGTGCCCGCGGTCAAGGGGGTCGAGTTCGGGGAGGGTTTCGCGGCCGCCGGCATGCCTGGCTCCGTCCACAACGACCCCTACGAGGTGCGCGACGGCGGGGTGGCGCCCGCCTCCAACCACGCGGGTGGCATCCTGGGAGGACGCACGACGGGCGAGGCCCTGCGCGGCCGCGTCGCCTTCAAGCCCACCAGCACCCTGCCGGGCCGGCCGCAGCAGAGCGTCGACCTCGACACCCTGGTCCCCGTGACCCTGCGCGCCACGGGACGCCACGACCCCTGCATCGCCATCCGCGCCGTCCCCGTCGTCGAGGCCTGCGTCCGCATCGTGCTGGCCGATCATCTGCTCGGCTCCACGAGGGCACCCGGACCGCAGCCCGCCGGACCGCCGCCACGACGCGCACCTTAAATCGAGCCCGCCCGGTCCTGGCCACAGCATGCCCCTGCGCTGCCCTGGTCTGCATCCCCTGCATCACCAGTAGCAGCCAGGAGCCGCGCGCCGGCATCGACCCGCGCCCCCTTCTGGAGACCCCCATGAGCCGAGCCCTGCGCATCGCCATCCCCAACAAGGGGCGTCTGGCCGACGAGTCCGTCGCGTTGCTAGCGCGCGCCGGCATCAACCTGACCGACATGGGCGAGCGCAGCCTCTTCGCCACCGCGCTGGGAGGCCGGCTGCAGATCCTGTTCCTCCGCGCCCAGGACATCCCCGCCTTCGTCGCGGAAGGGACCGTGGATGCGGGGATGACGGGCGCGGACCAGGTCGCCGAGGCCGATGCCCACGTGGACCGCCGCCTCGACCTCCGCTTCGGCGCCTGCCGCCTCGTGCTGGCCGTCCCCGACGGCAAGGACTGGGCATCAGCCCGGGACCTGCCCGATGGGGTCCGCATCGCCACCACGTTCGACCACCTCACCAAGGCGTACTTCGCCCGCCTCGGCAAGAAGGCCCACGTCGTCCCGGTCTCCGGCGCCTGCGAGATCGCCCCCACCCTCGGCATCGCGGACGCCATCACCGACCTCACCCAGAGCGGCTCCACGCTGGCCACGAACCGCCTGCGCGCCATCGACACGCTCCTCGAATCCACGTGCTGGCTGATCGCCTCCCCCAAGCTGGCCCCCGACGTCGCCGAGGAGCTGGAGCGGCTGCAGTTCGCCCTGGAATCCGTGCTGGCCGCCCGCGGCAAGCGCTACCTCCTGGCCGACCTCCCGCGCAAGGCCCTCCCGGAGGCCACCCGGTTCCTGCCCGGGGTCGAGGGCCCGACCGTCGTGGACATCGCGGGACACCCCGACCTCGTGGCGATCCAGGTGGTCGTCGACGAGACCGACATCTACGACGCCGTCCACCGCCTCAAGCGCCTCGGCGGCACCGGGATCCTCGTCATCCCCATCGACCGCATGGTGCCATGATGCCCACGGCCCCCAAGACCCCCGGTGCCTGGCTGCCGCCGCTCCATGCCCTCGGGGAGGTCCCATGGGACGGCTTCACCCAGCGGGCGCAGGCCGTCGACCCCGTGGTGCAGAGGACGGCCGCCAAGATCCTGGCGGAGGTCCGCGCCGGCGGCGACGGGGCGCTCCAGGGCATCACCCGCCGCCTCGACAAGGCCGACCTGCCGGACCCGTTCCTGGCCAAGGCCGACTGGGACGCGGCGGCAGCCACGGTCCCGGCCGACCTCCGGGCGGCGCTGCGGGCCAACCACCGCCGCATCCGGGCCTTCCATGCCCTGCAGGCCGGCGGCCCCCAGCGCCTGCAGACGGCGCCGGGGCTCCGTCTCGGCCGGCGGCCCGTTCCGTTGGAGGCTGTGGCCTGCTACGTGCCCGGCGGCCGCGCCAGCTACCCCAGCACGGTGCTGATGACGGTCACGCTGGCGCGATTGGCGAAGGTCCCTCGCATCGTCGTGGCGACGCCGCCGCGCCCCGACGGCACCGTCGACCCTGCGGTCCTTGCCGCCGCCCGCATCGCCGGCGCGACCCACGTCCTGCGGGCCGGCGGCGCGCAGGCCATCGCGGCCCTCGCCTACGGCACGCCCCGCATCCCGCCCGTGCAGGCCATCGTGGGCCCAGGCAACGCCTACGTCACGGCGGCCAAGGCCCTGGTGGCCGCGCAGGTGCGCACGGACGCCCCTGCGGGGCCCAGCGAGCTCCTGGTGGTCGCGGACGGGACCGCGCGCGCGGACGAGGTCGCCCTGGACCTGATGGCGCAGGCCGAGCACGACCCCGACGCGCAGGTCCTCCTGGCCAGCACCTCCCGCACGCTCGCGGAGCGGGTGGCCAAGGAGCTCGCCGTGCGGGTCCCCCGCGCCACGCGCTCCGCCACCATCGAGTCCAGCTTGCGAGACCACGGCGCGCTTCTGGTCGCCAAGGACCTGGCCGAGGCCCTCCGCTTCGCCAACGCCTACGCGCCGGAACACTTGGCGCTCATGGTCGCCAACCCCGTGGCGGCCCTGGCGCGCGTGCGCAACGCGGGCTCCGTCTTCCTCGGCCGCCACACCCCCGTGACCCTGGGGGACTACGGCTCCGGCACCAACCACGTCCTGCCCACGATGGGGCACGCGGCGCTGCGCGGCGGCCTCTGCGTCGAGGACTTCCGCAAATGGGTCACTTGGCAGGAGGCGACCCCGCGCGGCCTGCGTGCCGTGGCG